>NZ_BAABLG010000001.1:0-568140 GCF_039544225.1 Microbacterium jejuense | reverse complement strand
GGGCATCTCCGACATGGGCGAGTCGCTGCGCAAGATGATGCAGGCGATCAAGGACACCGACCAGGCCCTCGCCGGCAACTGATCGATTCCACCTGGTGGGAAGGGGCGCTGATCCGCCCCTTCCCACCAGGCTCACGGCATCCACCACCATCCCGCTGAGGAGCGCTCATGACCGACGTCTACATCAAGGTCGATCACCTGAACCGCCTGAACGGCTCGCTGAAGCAGATCCTCGTCGAATTCCAGGATGCTGCCAAGCGCACCGATGACCTGCAGAACCTCATCGACCGGCCGGACGGCCGCTCGGGTCTGCACGACAAGACGCACGACTTCGAGGGCGGCTGGGACGACCGCCGCAACGCCCTCGTCGAGAAGCTCTCCGGCATCCAGGCCGCCGTCGAGAGCACCTGCAAGGGGTGGCAGGACTTCGACCTCCAACTGTCGAAGGACCTGGAGCTCAAAGAAGACGACGGCCGCAACCTGCCGAGGCGCTGACGGGGAGTCATGGACATCTACACGAAGCAGGGCCACCGCGTCCACGTCCTCGCGGGGAACGCGAGCGGCATCACCGAGCGGGGCAAGGAGATCGAGGACCTCGGCGACCAGATGCACGCCGCCGCCGACGTGCTCCAGGAGATCGGCGGCGGTGCGACCGAGGAGAAGGGTCGCTCGATCGAGAAGATCCGCAACGAGGTCGGCGACACCTACAAAGAGCTGCGGCTCGCCGGTGACCGCTACAAGCCGACCGGTACCGCCATGAAGCGGTACGGCTCCAAGCTCGACACCGTCCAGTCGATGATGCGCACGATCGTGCGCGACGCGGAGCAGGCAAAGCGCGACTACGACAGCGCGAAGGAGGCCGCCGACACCGCGAGCTCGACCGCGAGTTCGTCCGCCGACTACGACCCCACCGACGCCACCGCGAAGACGCAGCACCAGACCGACGCGCAGGACGCCCACGACAAGGGAGTCCTCGCGACGAAGGCGCAGACGGCCCTCAACCACCTGCTCGACGACTACGACACCCAGTGGGGCCACTGGGACGAGGCCTACGAAGACGCGCTCGGGGCCATCAACGACGCGACGCACGGCAATGTCACCGACGACTGGACCGACAACCTCGCCGGTGTCGTGGACGTCGTGCTCAAGGTGCTCACGTGGGTGGGTGTGGCACTCGCGATCGCCGCCCTCATCATCGGCGGCCCGATCCTCGCAGCCCTCGCCGCCATCGTGGGCGTGATCGCGCTGCTCGGCACCCTGTTCCTCTATGCGAAGGGTCGCAAGACCCTCACCGACGTCGCCTGGGCGGTCGTCGGCGTGCTGCCGTTCGGCAAGCTCGCCAAACTCGGTCCGCTCATCAAGGGCGGCAAGTTCGCGACGGCCGGCAAGAGCCTCGTCAAGATCCCGTTCGACGAGATCGCGACGCCCATCAAGCGGATCAAGGATCTGCGCGGCCTCGCCAAGGGCGGCGGTGCTCTGTTCCGCTCGGACCTCAGCGAGAAGGCCGCAGCCGGCCTCGCCCGCAACATCCGCAGCAGCTTCTCGAGCTTCGGCGGCGCCGGCCTGCGCAACATCCCGACCCGCATCCTGGGCGGCTCGAGCCGCGCCTACACGCAGGAGTTCGCCAAGACGTTCGCGTCGTTCTCGGCGCACCATCAGCAGCTCATGACGCCCCAGCTGCGGTCGCTGGCCGACGTGGTGTCGAGCGGCAGCAGCGCGCTGTCGCGCACCGAGCAGGTCGCGAACGTGGTCGACTTCGCCGTCAAGCGCAGCCGCATGGTGAACGCACGCGCCAACGACATCGCGTCGTGGGGAGACCCGCAGCCGGTCGACACCTGGCGAGAGCAGCTCGCGAGCTGAGCGGTCGGCGCGGCACCCGCACCCTGAGAGGATTGATCCTGTGACCCCCGAGGATGTGCCACCGTACCGTCTGCTGCTGCCGACCGGATGGGTCGAGCGCCCGGCTGATCGCGAGAGCATCCGGCTGCTCATGGAGCGCACCAGCGAGGTGTTCCGCTCGCAGCACCGGCCCGATCTGGACTCGCAGATGCGCAGCATCCTCGAGCAGGCGTATCGCAAGATGCAGCAGGGACGCGTGTTCGCCCTGTACCTCCAGGAGGACGTCGCCGCCGAGGACGTGCTGCCCATGTCGATCACGGCAGCGCTCATCTCGGGACAGCTGGGCGGCACGCTGGACCGTCAGGTGGCCGCACTGTTCCGCGATCGCGCTGCCGACTTCCTCGGTGAGGACCGGCAGATCGTGCGCTGGCAGGCCGACACGGCAGGCGAAGGCGAGTTCGCGGGCTCGACGGCGCGCGTGGTCAACTACCTCATCCCGGTGCCCGGCACCGGGCGCCGCACAGCGCTCGCGTTCACGACGACGATCCCGGCGCCGGCGACGCGGGACGACGAGGACGACGAGTTCATCGAGCAGCTGACGATGCTGAGCGACACGCTGCTGAGCACCTTCGCGTGGGAGGCCGCCGCATGAGGTACGCCATCTCGTACGACCGCGGCGCGTGGTACCCCGTGCCCACCGGATTCCCGACCGCGGAGTGGGCCGACGTCGCGGAGTGGCGCGAAGGCCTGATCGCCGACTTCGAAGAAGACACCGGCTCGCTCGACGACGATGCCCGAGACGCCGTCCGCGAGCTGGCGGACACCGCTCGCGCCGCCCACAATCCGCGAGCGAGCGAGGTGCTGCTGTTCTGCCCGCGGCGCCTGCTCGAGTTCGGCATCGCGAGCGTGTACTGCGGCACCTTCGAGGACGTGGCTGCGATGCTCGGCCGGCCGGTCACCGAGTCGCTCGACGAACTCGTGCGCGATGACGCCGCCGAGATCCCGCCGGTGGTGGTGCCGTTCGAGACCGCCGAGCTCGGCGAAGGCCGGCGCGCGGCGATCGTGCTCGCCGACGAGGACGGCCGCGCCGAGGGCGCGTTCAACTACGTCTTCCGCCGTGACGACCACCTCGTGTTCGTCACGGCCGTCGCGGACCGCATCGGCGCAGGCGCGATCATGCTCCCGTTCGTCGACGAGCTGGTGCGGGGCATCCGCCTCGAACCGGATGACGCCGTCCCGGTGCCGGCACAACACGAAGGGATCGCCTCATGACCGCAGACTCCCGCGCCGTCTCGATCGCGATGAAGGTCAGCCCGGATCTGATCTACGGCGCGGCGACCGTCACGCGCGACATCGAGGATGCCGCGCTCACCGAGGTCGACCGGCCGGCGTTCGACCGGGTCGTGCCCATCGACCGCCGGTTCGACAAAGAGCTGCGCGCGCTGCGCGACGAGCTGCGCGAGCGTGAGGAGCGGCTGCCCGAGCACCCCGAGGTCGGCGATCGTGTGGCGCTCGACCTCTGGGGGTTCCTGGCGGCGGCCGTCGCGTTCGGCATCGTCATGGCGGGCATGTCGAGTGCATTCACCGGCCCGCTCGCCGCGTGGGTCGCGACCGCCTGCGCTGTCCTGGCCCTCGCCTTGCATGCCGGCAACGCGTGGCTCACCCGTGCTGAGCCGCCCAACCGCAACACCGCCGGATACCTCGGCCTGTCGACCGTGCTGCTCGGCGTCTCGGCAGGCGTTTCGCTGCTGCTCGCGCCCGGGCTGTGGGCCGCGTTCGTGCTGCTGGCGGTGTGCACGATCGTGGTCGCGGCGCTCACGGTACGCGCGATCATCCGCTGGCAGCCGGTCGCACGGGGCATCGCGGCCTACAAGAGCGCTCTGAGCGGCCTGACGGACGAGCTCGGCGAGCGGCTGGCGCAGTCCGCCGCTCAGGCGACCGCTGACTGGGACGAGGCGATCGCGGCCCTGTCGCCCGAACAGCGCGCGGAGTTCGAGCGCTCGCGCGCCGACGGCCTCGCGGCCTTCGCTGCGCGCGACGACGTGGTCCGGCCGGTCGGGTTCGACCAGAACTCGCCGTCCGGGCGCGTGCGCTACGCGGGCGTGAAGCTGTAGTCCTGCGGCGCCCTCAGGCGCTGCGACGCGCCCTCAGGCGCTGTCGGCGCGGATCGACTCGATGACGCCTGAGAAGTCCCGGCCGGCGCCCTCGCCGGCGGCGTACTCCCGGTAGATCTCCCGCGCGAGCATGCCCATGCGCGCCGCCACGCCGGTCGCGTCGACGGCGTGCTCGGCGAGGCCGAGGTCCTTGTTCATCAGCGCGCCGGCGAACCCGGGCTGGTATTCGCGGTTGGCAGGGCTCGTCGGCACGGGGCCGGGGACCGGGCAGTTGGTGGTGAGCGCCCAGCATTGCCCCGACGCGTTGGACGCGACGTCGAACAGCGCCTGGTGCGACAGTCCGAGCCGCTCCCCCAGCACGAACGCCTCGGCGACAGCGATCTGCGACACGGCGAGGATCATGTTGTTGCACACCTTCGCCGCCTGGCCGAGCCCCGGCCCGCCGCAGTGCACGATGCGACGGCCCATGGCCTGCAGCAGCGGCTCGGCCGCTGCGAAGTCCTCGTCCGAGCCGCCGACCATGAACGCCAGTGTCGCGTTCTCGGCGCCGACGACGCCGCCCGACACCGGCGCGTCGAGCGAGCGGTGACCCGCCGCGGCCGCGAGCGCGTGTGCCGCGCGCGCCTCGTCGACGGCGATGGTCGAGCAGTCGATGAACAGCGCGGTGGATGCCGCGACCGCGAGCAGTCCGGCCGCCTGGGCGGTCCCGCGGTAGGCGTCGAGCACCTGCGTGCCGCTCTGGAACATCGTGATGACGACGTCGGCGGAGGTGGCGGCATCCACTCCCGAATCAGCGGTGGCGAGCCCGGCCTCAGCAGCCGCCGCGACGGCGGCGGGGACGACGTCGAAGCCGACGACGTCGTGACCGGTGGCGGCGAGGTTCTTCGCCATCGGCAGGCCCATGTGGCCGAGGCCCAGGAATGCGATCTTCATGTCGACCTTCTTCTTCGTCGCGGCCGTGCGCGTCAGCCGCCGAGCAGCTGCCGGCCGATGATGACGCGCATGATCTCGTTGGTGCCCTCGAGGATCTGGTGCACGCGCAGGTCGCGCACGACCTTCTCGATGCCGTACTCGTGGAGGTACCCGTAGCCGCCGTGCAGCTGCAGCGCCTCGTTGGCCACCTTGAAGCCGGCATCCGTCGCGAAGCGCTTGGCCATCGCGCACTGCATGGATGCGTCGGGAGCCTTGACGTCGAGCGCGGCCGCCGCATCGCGGACGAGGGAGCGGGCGGCACGGAGCTCCGTGGCCATGTCGGCGAGCGCGAACACGACCGCCTGCTTCTCGGCGAGGGGCTCACCGAACGTGAAGCGCTCGTGCACGTACTTGACCGTGCGGTCCAGCGCCCACTGGGCCCCGCCGAGCGAGCACGCGGCGATGTTGATGCGCCCGCCGTCGAGCGCCGACATCGCGATCTTGAACCCTTGGCCGAGGACGCCCAGGATGCTCGACGCGGGCACCCGCACCTCGTCGAGGATCACCTGACGGGTCGGCTGGGCGTTCCAGCCCATCTTGTGCTCGAGCTGGCCGAACGACAGTCCCGGGGTGTCGGCGGGGACGAGGAAGGCGGTGATGCCGCGCGCACCGGCGTCGGCGTCGGTGCGCGCCATGACGATGTAGACCGCGGCCTCGCCGCCGCCCGAGATGAACTGCTTGACGCCGGTGAGCACGTAGTCGTCGCCCGACCGGATGGCGCTGGTGGCGATGGCTGCGGCATCCGATCCCGCGCCCGGCTCGGTGAGGCAGTAGCTGCCGAAGCCCGACATCGAGGTGAGCGGCGGCAGCCACTGCCCGCGCTGCGTCTCGTCGCCGTAGGTGTCGATCATCCACGCCACCATGTTGTGGATCGAGATGTAGGCGGCGATCGCGGGATCGCCCTGGGCGAGCTCCTCGAAGATCGCGGCCGCGTCCGAGCGCGACAGGCCGGTGCCGCCGAAGTCCTCGCGCACGTAGATGCCGCCGAGGCCGAGGTCGCCGGCGTGGTTGAGCGTCTCGCGCGGGAAGTGCGACGCGGCATCCCACTCCAGGGCGTGCGGCGCGAGCTCGTGCTGCGCGAACTCGCGTACGGCGTCGAGGATCGCGGCGCGCTCCTCCGCGGTGAGGGTGGGCGCCGCGGGGTCGGGGGCCGGCGTCGTCTGGCTGAGGGGGGCGATCGTGGTCACCATTGCTCCTTCTCGGATCAGGACGCTCCTTGTGGGGCATCCTGATCAACGCGATCGTGCCGTCGTTGGCACAGTGATGATTTTACATGGACGTCCTTGTATCTGCTCGGAATTCCGGAGATCAGTAGATGCCGCATCCGTTCGCCGCTCGTTCACCGGGGCGACACCGGACGCCGATAGTCACGTCATGCGCCCATCGCGACGCCACCCCCTCTGCACATCCGACTCCGACAAGGAACCCGATGCCTTCACGCGCCTCACGCCGCGCCGGCGCCGTCGCCGCCACCGCCGCCACCGCGGTCGCCGCCTGCGCCCTCGCCCTCAGCCCGCTCGCCGCCCAGGCGGCCATCGTCCCCGACCCGATCTCGTACTCGGCCGCCGACGCCGCGATCTCGCTCGCCCCGGTGGGAACGTTCGAGACCGGCGCCTTCGACCAGTCCGCGGCCGAGATCGTCGCCGCGTACAGTGACCGGCTGTTCGTCGTCAACGCCCTCGCGGGCTCGGTCAGCGTCCTCGACTACTCCGACCCGTCCGCGATGGCCAAGGAGTTCGCCCTCAGCTCGGACGGCGTCGCCAACTCCGTCGCCGTCCGCGCCGACGGCCTCGGCGTCGTCGCCTTCGAGTCGACCGTCAAGACCGATCCGGGTCACCTCGTCTTCTTCGACGCGCGTGCGAAGGATGCCGCCTCCGCCGTCCTGGGCACGGTCCAGGTCGGCGCGCTCCCCGACATGGTCACGATCGCGCCCGACGGCAAGTACGCCCTGGTCGCGAACGAGGGCGAGCCCGCCGACGACTTCTCGTCCGACCCCGAGGGCTCGGTCAGCGTCGTCAAGCTGCCGAACAAGGTCGCAGCGGCCTCTCAGAAGGACGTCAAGACGGCCGACTTCCACGCCTACGAGGCCGGCGGCGGCAAGACGCTGCCCGCGGGTGTGCGCGTGTTCGGGCCGACCCCGCACGGCGACGACCACCCGGTGAGCCGCAACCTCGAGCCGGAGTACATCGCGGTCGACGGCAACAACGCCTACGTGTCGCTGCAGGAGGCGAACGCCATCGCCGTCGTGCAGATCCCGAGCGCGCGCGTCACCGACATCCTGCCGCTGGGCACGAAGGACCTCGGCCTCGCACAGAACGCGCTCGACCCGAGCGACAAGGACAAGGCGTTCTCGCTGCGCACGTACGAGGGACTGAAGGGCCTCTACATGCCCGACGCCATCCAGTCGTACACGGCCGGTGGCAAGACCTACCTCGTGACTGCGAACGAGGGCGACGCCCGCGAGTGGGGCGACTACAGCGAGGTCTCGCGCGTCAAGGACCTGAAGAAGGACGGCTACGGCCCGGTGTGCGCGTCGAGCCCGCTCGCGTCGTTCCTCGGCGACGCCGACCTCGGTCGCCTGAACGTCACGATCGAGAACGGGTTCGACGCCGCGGCGGGCTGCTACAGCGAGCTGTACGCGTTCGGCGGGCGCTCGTTCTCGATCTGGAGCACCGACGGCACGCTCGTGTTCGACTCAGGCTCGCAGTTCGAGCAGCTCACCGCGGCCGCGATCCCCGGCTTCGTCAACTCGAACCACACCGAGTCGAACTTCGAGGGCCGCAGCGACGACAAGGGCCCCGAGCCCGAGGGCGTCGCGATCGGCCAGGTGAACGGCCGCACGTACGCGTTCGTGGGCTTCGAGCGTGTCGGCGGCATCGCGGTGTTCGACATCACCGACCCGAAGGCCCCGCGCTTCGTGACATATGTCAACAACCGCGACTTCTCGGTGTCGGTCGAAGGCGGCGGCGACCTCGCCGCGGCCGGCGACCTCGGCCCGGAGGGCGTCGCCTTCATCCCGGCCGCGAAGTCGGCCACCGGCACCCCGCTCCTCGCCGTGGGCAACGAGGTGTCGGGCACGACCACGCTGTTCGAGATCACGGCGCTCGTCGGGCGCTGACCGCACGCAGCGGGCCCCGTCGGCGTCGGCCGGCGGACCCGCTGCGTCTGAGGGCGCCGGCACGATGATCGATTCCGATCAAGAGGTGGACTAAATCCACTGAATTGAAATAGGCTGATGGCGTGATCGCCGCCGACGCACCCCGGACCGCCGACCCCGTCCATACCGCCGACCCGCTCTGCCTGGATGCCGCCCGACGTGCGGGAGACGCACGCTACGACCCCGACCGGGACCTGCTCCTGGCACCCGCCAAGCCCAACCCGATCCACACCCGCATCGTCACGGGCTCGGCGCACCCGCCGCGCGAGAGCCTGTCGTACGCTCTCGCGCTCCTCGAGCTCGATCGCGCCGGCGACCCCACCGTCGACGGGGAGTCCCGCGCCGCGCGCGCCGCACGTGTCATCGACGCCGTCCTCGCCCTGCAGGACACCGATCCGACGAGCGACACCTACGGGATCTGGCCCTACTGGGCTGAAGAGCCTCTGGCAGAGATGGACCCTCCGGACTGGAACTGGGCCGACTTCCACGGCGAGGTGCTGTCGCTCATCCTGCTGCGTCACTCCGAGCTGCTCGACGCCGACGTGCTCGAGCGCACCCGAGCCGGGTTGCGACACGCGGCGCGGTCGATCATCCGCCGCGACGTCGACCTCGACTACACGAACATCGCGGTCAAGGGCACCTTCGTCACGCTCGCGGCGGGCACCCTGCTGGGCGATCCGGCCTTCGAGGACTACGGCCGCGGACGACTGCGGCGGCTTCACGCCCGGCTGACCGGCGTCGGCAGCTTCGCGGAGTTCAACTCGCCGACCTACTGGCACATCGTGATCCAGGCGCTCACCGCCACACGGCAGTACTTCGACGACCCCGGCATCACCCCGCTCGCCGCCGACCTCGAGCGGCTCGCCTGGCAGCACCTCCTCGCGCGCTGGCACCCCGCGACAGGGCAGCTCACCGGACCGATGGCCCGCTGCTACGAGACCGATCTGCGCGACACCCCCGGTGCGCTGCTGGTGGTGCAGCGCGTCGCGCCCGAGACCTGGACGCGACTCACCCCCGAAACGCTGGCGCCCAATGTCCATGTCGCGCCGGACGCCGTCATCGACTACCGCATCCCCGACGACCTCCGCCCGCTCCTGGACCGGATGGCACCACCGGCAACGGGGCATGAGACGTTCGCCGACACGCACTACATCGACGGGCAGGTCGCGGGCATCTCGGCGGCGGCTGCCGCCGGCATCCCTTCGTTCGTCCTGCCGACGACCGGCACCAGCTGGCGCGACGGCGCTCTGACGCTCGGCACCGTGAACTTCGGCGACACCTGGCTGCAGCGTCGTCCGCTGCTCGGTTTCTGGGCCGAGGCAGACGATGACCCGCTCGACCCGGCGACGCCCGCCCGGCACGTTGGCATCGAGGTCGTGCGCGACGGTCACGGCTTCGCGGGCGGCTCGTTCAGCGCCGTCCAGGACGGCGGCGACGTGCTGTGGGCGGTGTCGCTTGCGACCCCGTCCGGCGACGCGCACATCCACCTCGACGCGATCGCCGCCGGCGAGGACGCGCCCAGCCGCGAGCTGCTCATGCGGTTCCGGATCCGCGGTGTCGATCCCGGCGCGGTGCGCGTCGACGGCATCGCCCCCGGGGCGCCCTCGTCCTTCGACCGCGCGCACCGCGTCGAGGTGCACACCGCGGGCGTGTGGATCGAGTGGTCGCTCGCCGACGCCCGCTTCGACGGCCAGGAGCGCACCGCGCGTGTGCGCGTCGGCGACGCCGGCATCGAGATCGAGGTGCCCTGGCTCGACGTCGACGCCGCGCGCGGCCTCGTCCTCAGCGAGCTCGGCCCGACGTTCGCGGCCGGTCGGCTGCGCATGTCCGCCGAGCCGCAGGAGGATGCCGCGACGACGGCATCCCTCTCGTCCGATGCCGTCGAGCTCACGGCCGGCGGCATGCGCCTGATCGCGCCTGCGCGGCCCGGTTCGCGTCTCGACCACGCCCGGATCGCGGGCCGCAACACCTCCCGCTGACCCCCACCCACGAAGGATCACGATGGCCCAGTTCGACATGCCCCTGGAAGACCTCGAGGCGTACACCCCCACGCCCGAAGAACCGCACGACTTCGACGCGTTCTGGCGAGAGACCCTCGAGTTCTCGCGCGGTCATGGCCAGGCCGTGTTCACCCGTGTGCCCTCGCCGCTGACGCAGCTGATCGTCGAGGATGTGACGTTCCCCGGCTTCGGCGGCCAGCCGGTGAAGGGCTGGTTCCTACGCCACCCGGACGCGGTCCGCGGCACGGTCGTGCAGTTCATCGGGTACGGCGGCGGCCGCGGCGTGCCCGAGCAGTGGACGATGCTGCCGAGCGCAGGGCACGCCGTGCTGGTCATGGACAGTCGAGGTCAGGGCAACGGCGGATCGGCCGCGGCGACGCCCGACCTGGTCGGCAGCGGCCCCTCGGTCCCCGGGCGCATGAGCGCCGGCATCGAGGACCCGCACACCTACTATTACCGCCGGCTCTTCGCCGACGCGGCGTGCGCGGTCGACGCCGCGCGCAGCCACCCCGCCGTCGACTCGGCGAAGGTCGTGGTGGCGGGCGGCAGTCAGGGCGGCGGAATCGCGATCGCCGCCGCCGGGCTCAGCGAGGGCCTGGCCGGGGCGATGGTCGACGTGCCGTTCCTCAGCCACTTCCGCCGCGCGCTGCGCATCACCGACGCCATGCCGTACAACGAACTGGCCCGTTACCTGCAGACCCGCCGCGGCGACGAGGAGGACGTGTTCCGCGTGCTCTCGTACTTCGACGGCATCAACTTCGCACCGCGCGCGACCGCGCCGGCGCTGTACTCCGTCGCGCTCTGCGACAACGTATGCCCGCCGTCGACGGTCTACGCGCAGTACAACCGGTATGCGGGCGACAAGCAGATCGCGATCTACCCGTACAACGGTCACGAGGGCGGGCAGTGGACGCAGTCGCTGCGTCACCTCGCGTTCCTCGACGGGCTGTTCCCGGCGGATGCCGCTGCCCCGGTCGCCGCGGCAGTCGTCGCCGCCACGTCGTGAAGTCCGTACGGCCCGACCGCTTCTGACCGTTCTCTCTCCCACCGCCAGCCCGCGCTACCTTCCCACGCAGAATGAGACCCATGCCCAGCGAATCGTCCACCTCCGTCCCTGCTTCCGCAACCGATCTCGACGCCGCGGTGCTCGTCGTCGGCGGCGGCCCGGCAGGCGTGAGTGCCGCGGTGCAGGCCGCCCGTGCCGGCGCCCGCACGATCCTGCTCGAGAAGAACGGCATGCTCGGCGGCACCACCACGACCGCCGGCATCAACTTCCCGGGGCTGTTCCATGCGTGGGGCGAGCAGGTGATCGCCGGCATCGGCTGGGACACGGTGCGCGCGGCCGTCGAGCTCGAAGGCGCCGAGCTGCCCGACTTCTCACGCACAGACCTGCCGCATTGGCGACTGCAGATCCGTGTGAACGCGCCACTGTACGCGGCGGTGCTGAGCGAGACCGTGGCACAGTCCGGCGTCGACCTGCGTCTGCACTCGATGCTCGCCGGGCTGACGTGGCAAGACGAGGCGTGGCACGCCACGATCGCGGCGAAGGAGGGCCTGCATCACGTGCGGGTCGCGCGGGTGATCGACTGCTCCGGAGACGCGGATGCCGTCGGCCTTGCCGGTCTGGAGCGCCGTCGCAACGAGGCACGACAGCCGGGGACGTACGCGATCCTGCTCGGCGGCTACGACCCCGACTCCCTCGACTACGACGTGCTGAATCTCGAGTTCGATCGGGCATTGGAAGAGGGCCGCATCCTGCCATCGGACTTCGGGGCGCACGGCCGCGTGCTCGAGCCGTTCCTGCGCAAGCGCGGTGACAACGCGATCCACTTGGTGGGCGTGCACGGCGCCACGTCGGAGGGCCGGACCGCTGCCGAGACCGCGGGCCGCGCGGCCCTGCTGCGCATCTACCGGTTCCTGAAGCCGCTGCCCGGCCTGGCGGGGCTGACGGTGACATACGGCGCCACCGAGGTCGGCGTGCGCGAGAGCTGCACGATCGAGGGTCTGCGCAGCCTGACCGGCGAGGACTACCTGAGCGGTCGCGTATGGGATGACGCGGTGTGCTTCAGCTACTACCCGATCGACATTCACCGCCCCGATGGCAACGGCATCGCCAAGACCTACCTCGAAGAGGGGCGCGTGGCCACCATCCCGCTGTCGGCGATGATCCCGGCCGGCAACCGTCACCTGATCGTCGCGGGCCGGTGCATCGCGGGCGACCAAGAGGCGAACTCGGCCTACCGCGTGCAGGCCACCGCGATGGCGACCGGCCAGGCCGCCGGCGCCGCAGCCGCGCTCTCGGCCGCCGGAGGCATCCCGATCGACGGCGTACCGCTCGTCGAGCTGCGCGCCCTGCTCCGCGAGCACGGCGCGATCGTCCCGCAGCCCTGAGCGACGTGCGGTCCCGGCGTCTGCCGGGACCGCACGCCACGATCCTGGTCAGCGGGCGACGACCTCGACCGTCACGACGCACTCTGCGGCGGCATCCACCGTCACGAGGTCCAACGCGTAGGCGATCGCCGGCTCGTCCTCGTGCGTGCGGTACTCGAGCGTGTCCAGGCGCGGCGTCCATCGCTTCACATCCCAGCTCAGCCGCACCGCCGACCGCTCGCCGCGGATGACCGCGCCGCCCGACTCGAGCGATATCGGGTACAGCGACACCAGCCGGTCGACGAACTCGAGCGGGGCGGATGCCGCGAACCGATCCCGCACCTGCATCGTCGGGCCTCGGAACCGCAGTTCTCGCGTCAGCTCCTGCAATTCCGGCACGTCGTACCCTGCCCGCAGGTCGAGCGTGAGCTCGGCGCCTTCCGGCGCGACCGACACCCGCTCCACGACGGCACGTGCGAGCGGTCCGTGGTGCTGCCGCACTCCCCCGACGATGGGCACGCTGTGCCCGTGCGACCCGGCCGTGGGCACAGCGTAGCGGTACTCCTCGAGGAAGTAGCGACCGTCGTACAGGCCCATGCCGAGCTCTGAGAGGAGCGGTTCGCCGGCCACGGCGAACACGAACGAGCCGAGATCGTTGTGGTTGTGCGGCTCGGCGTTGTTCCCGCCCTTCGCTGCGAACCCGACCTCGACGCTGTCGCCGCCGCTCTCGGCCATGCGCCGCGCGACGAGCCATTCGGCGTCGGCGAACCAGCGATCGGGTGCGAGGGGCAGATCAGCGTCGGGCGAGGCATCCCTCGCCCACACGAACGTGCGCACGAGAAGACCCCAGTTGTGCGAGGTCTCGGGCTGCTCCGCCCACAGCTCCACAGGCGTGTGCGGCACCGTGGGATCGCGACGCTCGAGAAAGGTCACCATCGCCGGCGACACGACGCCGAACGCTGCCGAGTCCGAGAACGCTGCGACCGCGCGGCCGCCGAGCGACACCTGCGCCGCGAATCCGGCGACCACCGCGACCTTCTCGGCGCTCCACCTGTCGGTGCCTGCCCAGAGGTCGACCCCTCGGCTCTGCCGCAGCGCCTCGGCGTACATCACGAAATGGCCGAAGCCGTAGCTCCAGTAGTTCAGGCCCTCGACGCACACGCCGTCGTCGCCGTAGCCGTCCATCATCGCGCCCATCGCAGCGGTGCAGCGGTCGAGGATCGCGTCGAGCCCGGGCGTGTCAAGGTGCAGCGCCGCGATGCCGACACCCGCGGCGCACACACCCGACCAGTTCGTCTCGACGGTCTCCCAGAACCACTCGCGCTGACGGAACGGCGTGAACACGCGCCGTTCGACCTCGCGCTCGATCCTGCTGCGCACCAGCGGGTGCAGGCGCCCCTCGAGAAGGTTCGCGATCTCGGCGAGGAAGAAGGCTGTCTCGGCCGAGAACAGGTCGATGATGTCGTCGTGCGGAATCTCGGGGTGCGGCGCCGACAGCTCAGGGATGTGCGCCGGCAGCGCCCACGCGTACTCGTCGCAGATCGCCCAGATCGCGTCCTCGGCTTCACTGATCGGCACCTCATCGCTGAGCAGCGCGCCGATCGCCGCGGCATACAGCCGGCGCCGGCGGTCGAAGTACGCGTTCTGGAACGCCATCCGGTCGTCGTCGACGTCGAACCGCCGGTACAGCGCGAACCCGAGGGTCGGGATGGGCGTGCCGATCGCGTCGAGCGCGCGACGCAGGATGCGGTCTGCGGATGCCGCCACCCGGCCGTTCGAGATCGGCCGACGCCACAGTGCCGGGTCGCGTCCCTCGGCGAAGACGGCGGCCGGGCCGGCGGGGGCGACGGCGGTGGCGGATGCGGCATCGGGGCCGGCGGGGGCGTTCATCGGGTCTCCTGCTCTGCGGGGTGGTCTGCTCTGCGGGGGTCAGGGGTTCGCGAAACACGTGGCGCCCGGGTTCCATATGCTGCTCTGCGGCGCCGGAAGGAAGCTCCACGACAGTCGTCACACCGTCGGGGACGACGACGTCGAGCACCAACTCGCCGTCGGCGATCCGCCACAAGACCTCGGTGCGCCCGAACGTCAGCTGTCATCGTGGCCCTCGGAACGTCGGATTCAACAGTCAGACAATTCAAGCGGTGATCGCGAACTGCTGCGCGGTGAGCGGATGGCGCAGCGGCTCGCCCGCCGCGAGTCGCGCCACCTCGGCGATCGCCTCGGTGCCCAGGCGCGGCACCTCGTTGCCCACGGAACCCGCCAGATGCGGGGTGAGCACGACGTTGGGCAGGTCCCACAACGGGGACTCGACCGGCAGAACATCGGGTTCGGTGACGTCGAGCACGGCGTCGATGCGCCCGGTCTGCAGCTCGGCGACGAGCGCGTCCTGGTCGACCAGCGCGCCGCGGGCGGTGTTGATGAACACCGCCCCGTCGCGCAGGCGGCGCAGCTGGGCCGCCCCGATCATCCCCTCGGTCTCGGGGAGGTGTGGCGCATGCAGTGAGACCACGTCGCACGCGGCGAACAGGTCGTCGAGCCCGGCCGTGGTCACCCCCAGCAGCGCCGCGTCATCGGCATCGAGGTAGGGGTCGTAGACGCGGACGTCGAAGTCGAAGGGTCGCAGCAGGCCGAGCAGACGTCGCCCGATCTTCGACGCCCCGACGATGCCGATCCGTGCGCCGAACGCGCCGCCTGTGAGCGAGTCGATCGGAAAGCCGGCACGCGCTGCGCGGTACTCCCGCTCGGCGCGGAACACCGCCTTGGCCGACAGGAGGATCATCGCCAGCGAGTACTCCGCGACCGGACGACCGTTCTGCTCGGCCTGCGACGACACCGCGATGCCCCGCGCGAACACTCTTTCGTCGACGAGGAAGCGCACGGTGCCGGCCGCATGCACGATCGCGCGCAGGCCGGGTGCGTGCTCCACCCAATCCCCACTCTGCGCGTAGGTGCCCCAACCGGTGAGCACGATGTCGGCGTCGTGCAGCCGTTCGTAAGCGAGCGGAGTGTCGAGCGCTCCGCCGGCGGGACTCACCGTCACGTCGGCAAGGTTCAGGAGGCGTTGCCACGCGCTCGGGGTGAACAGCCGTTCCCGGAACCGGGGCGGGATCGCCACCAGGACGCGGGGACGCGGGGCGCCGGAGATGCTCATGTGGGTCGTGCCTATCCTCATCGATCTGTCTCCCGGGGCCGATCATGATCGCACCGGCATCCCATGTCGTGTCATTGCGCGCGGGATGACCGCGTTCGACCAACGCAGTGCCCCTCGTCCGCCAGCCCGCCCGCACTGCCCCGATCACGCCCTCACGTCCTGCCGGTATGCGAGGGCGTGGTCCTTGCGCGTGCCGACCGTGGTCCGCGCCGACACCCGCAACTCTTCCCCGTCGACCGGCAGCGCGAGGTGCGCGACGTCGTGGTCGAGGCGCACCGAGACCGAGGCGACAGGGGTAGCGGCATCCACTCCCGACACGCGCAGCGAACCGGCCGCGAAGGCGGCGCCGACCTCGCTCAGCACGAGATCGTGAGGGGTGGATGCCGCCACCCACGGGATCGCGATCGTCAGGGTGCCGTCGGCCCCGCGCTCGACGCGCGCGGCCCGTGGGGAACCGCCGAACTCCGCCGCGGCGAGCGCCCAGTCGATCCGCACCGCATCGGTCGTGACGCGCAGCGTCGCGCAGACGGCAGCGGCCCCCACGGGCAGCTCAGCTCCGTCGACCGCGACGTCGGCATGCCCGTCGACACCCGTCAGCGTGAACCGCACCGACAGCCCGGTGGTCGCGCGCGTCTCGCCCGGGACGATGCCGTCGAGGTGGATGTGCTCGTCGCCGCCGGGGCACGCGAGGCCGAACGCCCACAGCACCGTCCCGTCGTGCTGGGCCGAGCTGAACGAGCCCGCCGCGAAGTCGTGGCCGTCGCGCACGACGGCCGCCGATACCGACCGCATCGGCGACGTCAGGTCGTGGATGTCATCGCCGGGCTCGACCCAGAAGCCGAGCAGCACGCGCCGCTGCGCCCACGTGTCGCTGTGTGCGATCGAGCCCAGGGTGGCGGTATCCGACAGCCATGTCGTCCCGACGGCGGGCAGCACCACCGCGTCGCGGCCGCGCACGTCGGCGGCGGACACCCCGGCGTACTCCTCGTCGAGGTGGTGGACCTGCGAGAAGATCTCGACGACGGTGCGGGAACCGTCGCCGACGGCCGACAGGAGCGGACGCAGGTCGTCGGGGACGCGGTAGTCGACGACGGCGCTGTGCGCGAGGCCGACCGCGGGACGGATGCCGCCGGCATCCGTGACCGTCCAATGCTCGGGATCCACGCGCTGCAGGATGAGCCGCACGCCCTGCGGCCGCAGCTCACCCTTGTCGCGACGCAGATCGGTGTCGTAGCAGCGGGCCATCGGGCCCGAGAGCCGCCCGGTCTGTGGATGCCAGCGGCGGAGGAAGTGCCCCCACGTCAGCCGTTCGAGCTCTTCGGCGAACCCCCGCACTGTCGCATCCGACACGTACTGACGGATCTCGGTGAGCGCCTGCAGCACGACGACCCAGTACGTCGGGGAGTTGTACTCGGCGAACGTGCTCTGGGCCACCAGCCGGTCGCGCATGCGGCGCACCCGTTCGACGGCGGCTACCGCGATGGCGGCGTCGCCGGTGAACTCGCCCGCCGCGAGCAGCACGAACGAGCCCTTGGCGACGACATTCGTGTAGTCGATGTCGACATCGCGGCGGATGATCGATTCCGCCGCATGGCGCAGTCCTTCGCGGGCGTCGGCCGCGACCGCGGGCGAGAGCCGCGCGTCGTGCCGGTACAGCACGAGGGCGATGAGCTCGCCGATGAAGTCGGCCCAGTTCCAGTCGGGCGGCGACATCTCGCTGAGTGGCTCTTCGGCCCAATAGGGCCAGAGGCCGTAGGTCGGGCTTTCGGGGTCGCGGTCCTGCAGCCGCAGCACGGCACGCAGCACCCGCTCACCCCGGTCGATCCGCCCCGCTTCGAGCAGTGCCAGCGCGTACGTCATGCCGTCGCGGACGAAGTGGGCCTCACCGCTCACGATCCTCGTGTGGATCGGGTTGTACGGCGCCGGCACGAGCATCAGATCCCACTCCGGGTCGAACGCCGCGTCACCCGCCTGCAGCGCGCCCGCCAGCATCGCGGCAGTCAGCTCGCCCACGCCCTGCTCCGAAGCCTTCGTCACGGTCTCCATCGTCTCTCTTCTCGTGAGGTCGCCCGGGCGGGCGGACCCGCCGTCGAGCCCGCCCTGCCGGAGTGCCGGCGGCATCAGCAGGTGCCGCCGTCCTTCCATGGGCTCTTCTTGCCGGCACCGGGCTCGTCGCCGCGGGTCCACCACTTCGCCGTCCAGCGGTGCCCGCCATGCACGACGGCTGCGCCCGTGTCGTACGCCCCCGACGTCGTCCACGCACGGGCGTCGCCGGCGGCGCACGCGGTGGGAGTGCCTTCCTCGGCCCACGCGCCGGTCGCGAAGACCCCCGGCACCTCGCTCGCAGCCGCGTACCACTGCGCGACGTACACGGCACCTTCGTACGACACCCGGTCGCCGGCCGCGTAGGTGCGGTCGGCGTTCCAGGCCGCCGGCAGCACACGGACGGTGTGGGATGCCGTCACGCCGGGCGCCGCAGCAGCGGTCGCGGTCACCGTGACCGTGCCCTCGGCGATCGCGTGCAGGGTGCCGTCGTCCGCGACGGTGGCGGCGGCCGGATCGGACGACGACCATGCGACGGCCTGGTCGACGCCCTCGGGGGCGACTGCGGCGGTCAGCGCGAGGTCGCCGCCGACGACGACGGACTCGCCGCCGAACACCTGCACCGACTCGGGAGCCGGAGCCTGGGGAGCCGCGCTCGCGAACGTGAGTGGCAGGTGCTGCGTCACGTCCTTGGTCTTGCCGATGCCCGAGGCCCACTCCACGTAGCCCATCCGTACGCCGTTCGCCGCGTCGTTCACGAGGAACGAGTACGAGAACGATTCGGATGCCGCATCCACACCGATCTGCGCCCATGTGAGCGGAACCGTGTACGTCGTGGTCCTCGCGGCGTCGTCGCGCACCACCTCGGTGCCCGGGAGGGTGACCGCGGCCGCCGGCGACGAGAACTTGTACGTCCCCACCCCGGAGGCCAGCAACGCCACACCGTATTCGACGCGCGGGCCGTTCGCGGCGGGAGGCCCCGGGGCGAACGAGAGCTGGATGGAGTCGCCGTTGTAGAGCTGCGACGGGGCACCGGCGGGGTTGTGCGCCGGATCGTTGATCACGGCGTGCACGACGATGCCGGCGTCGGTGCGGCCGACCCACATGGTGCCGCCGACCGTGGGCTCGGACTCGTTCGAGAGCTGGATGAATGTTCCCGTGGTGTCGAGGTCGGCCGCCGAGTGCGCCTCCCCCTCGGGCACGACGGGCGCGAACGTCGTCTTTCCCGACACCGTGCGCTGGAAGCCGTCCGAGAACGTCACGGTCGCCGCGTAGTCGTACGGCGTCCACAGTGCGTAGCCGGTCACATCGAACGCCAGCACCTGCGTCGAGCCGGGCGCCACTGTCACGCTCTCGGGCGCGTCGCCGGCGATGTCGCCGACGTTCCAGGTGAGGCCGTCGATCACGAGCGGGGTCTCGGTGCTGCGGTTGTCGATCGACACCGCGAGCTGCGCCGAGCCGTCGTCGGCCGAGAACAGCGGCCTGGCGGTGACCGTCGCCTGATTGTCGACCACGTTCACCGGCACAGCGATGTGGGCCACGGCGACGCCGCCGCGCATGACGTCGACGCCGACCTGCGTCTGACCTGCCGCTTCGATCGCCGGGGCGGCGAGCGTCGCGGTGGTCGCCTGTCCGGGCTTTGACGGGACCCGCACCTGCGTGCTCCCGGTGCGGAACGTGACGAGGTCGGTCGACGCGTTCAGGCGCGCCGTGTTGTCGACCGTCACGGTGACGCCGAAGCCCTCGGCGAGCGCGACCACCGCCGGAGCGGTGGCCGCATAGGTCGCCTCGAGCGGCGAGGCCACATCGGTGACCCCGCCGCCGGTCACGTAGACCGGCTGAGCGCCAAGGGTGAGCTCGACCACGCCGCCCTCAGGTGCGTAGGTCGTGCTCGCACCGAACAGGTCGGTGACGACGACGTCGCCCGTCGAGGCGACGTGCACGGTCTTGGGCGTCGATGACCACAACACCCACGTGGCAGTCCCGGAGGCATCCGCGTACTCGTAGGCGTATGCCCCGGTCTCGACGTCGCCGGTGCCCACGTAGGCGAGGCCGTCCAGCATCCGCGTCAGCACGGCGTAAGCGACGTAGCCCTGCTTGGGGGCGAGCGACGTGAGCCCGTCGCCACCGTTGCGCAGCAGGCCGAACCTGTGCTCGCGGTTTGCGTTGTCGGTGCCGTCCTCGAGCAGGTCGTAGACGAACATCTTGTCGACGCCGGCCGCCTGCAGCAGCACCGAGCCTCGTACCAGGTATTTCGCCTGCTCGGCGTCGGTGTTGATGGCGGATGCCGTCGACCAGCCGTACTCCGTCATCCACAGCGGCTTGTCGGCCCCGTCGTTGTAGTCGCGGATCAGCTGAGCGAGCTGCCTGGCTTTGGCCTCGCCCCGGCCCTCGGGGGCGTTGGGGTAGTCGTAGTTGTGGACCGAGACGACATCGAGGTAGTCGAGGCCGCCGAGCTCGAACAGCCGCGTGAGCCACGGCAGGTCGATCCCCGCGATCGCGGGCCCGACCACCGTGGCGCCGGGCACGGCCGCCTTGATCGCCGTGGAGGTCGGGGCGAGCACCTGCAGGTAACAGTCGGCCGTCCGGCCGCAGCGACCGTCGTTGAACCCGATGTTGTACTCGTTGTAGACCTCGTAGTCGACCTCGGTGCCGTAGTGCGCGGCGACCGCCGCCGCGTACGCGGCGTACCCGGCGATGCCCTCGGGCGTGCTCGGCGTGAGGTTGTCGTCATAGAACTTGTTGCGGTAGTCGAGGATGAGAAGCGGCCGGGTGCCCTGGGCGATGATCGCGTCGATCTTGGCGTCGCGCGCCGCGTCGAACGTGTAGACGCCCTTCGTCTGCTCGACGCTCGACCAGCTGAGATCGAAGCGCGCGCCCGAGGCGCCCACGTCACCGAAGACATCGGCCTGTGCGGGCTTGGACTGCAGGTGGTCCGAGACCGCGAACGCGGTGTCGTGGCTGCCGTCTCGGTCACCGAGGATGGCGAACGACGTGTTCCGGACCACCGTTCCGGCATCGACCGAGACGCTCAGGCCGTAATAGCCGAGCTCCAGCCCGGTGAAGCCCAGCGTCGCCGTGCCCGCGGCGGTGGCGGCATCCCCCGTGTCGAGAGTCGTGCCCGCGGCGTCGGTCAGGGTCCACTGCACCGACGCGCGGTTGCTCGCGACCGACACCTGGGCGCCGGACGCATCGAACAGCATGACCGGCGTGCGCACGCTCAGCGTCGGGTCGGTGGGCACCGGCGTCGTCGTGTAGTCCTCGAAGCCGGGGTTGGCGATGAGGTTCTCGGTGGTGCCCGACTTCACCATCGACAGGTCGTCGACCCAGTACGTGCCGGTGTTCTGCTGGATGGCTCGGTAGTTCAGCGCGGTCTGCGTGTCCGTCGTCGTGTAGGTCCAGGTCGACTTGGTCCAGTCGTACGTGCCGCCGGGGAACGTCTGGCGCACGGTCCAGTCCGGGCTCATCACGAACTGCAGCGGCCCCGATGCCGGGACGTCCTGCGCCTTCGTCCAGGCCGTGAACTCGTACGTCGTCGACGGGGTGACCGTCACGGTCTGCACGACGCCGCCGTACACGTTCGCGGCCTTGGGCGTGGTGTCGACGAGCTTGAGCGCGGCGGACCCGCCGTGCGTGACCGCCGTGTCGGCGGTGCTCGTGACATCGGCACCGCCGTTGATGTACGCCTTCCACGAGGCGAACGTGTGCGATTCGGCGAGTCCGGCGTGCGCCGGCAGCGGAATCAGCAGGGATGCCGTCAGCGCGGCGATCCCGATCAGGGCGGCCCAGACAGTGCGCGTACTCGCGCGGGCAGCGGTGTGCTCCATATGTACTCCCTCGTACAGAAGTGGGGTGACGTGGTGAGTGCAGCTGTGGGATCAGGAGGTTGGTCTAACGCTTTCCCAACAGACGGTCACCGACGCTAGCACTGCCAGCGCCGTCAGATCAAGACTTACTCACGTCACCTGCGAAACCGCTTGACCAGCGCACACCTCGATACAGCCGGCACCTGCACCAGGACGCGTCAGAGCAGGTGATCGATGACGGCGAGCAGGTCGTCGATCTTCGACCGCGTGACGTCATCGTCGGGAGCCACAGTGGTGCGGCCCACGTAGAGCGTGGGGGTGATCGCCCACGTCCCCGCGCTCGTCGACGAGGGATCGATCAAGAACTCCGCCGCGGCGCTGCCGAGCGCACCGAGGTCAGGGTCGATCGTCGTCAGGAACTCGGTCCTGCGCCACTTGGGCTCTTGCAGGAAATGGTCGTGACCGACGAGCGCGACGTCCTCGGGGACACGCAGGCCGCGGGAGCGGAAGCCGGCGAACGCGCCGTACGCGATCGGGTCGTTGGCGCAGAACACGGCGTCGAACGGTTCGCCGCCGTCGATCAGTTCGGCAGCCGCCCGGTACCCCCATTCCTTCGACCAGTCCCCCATCAGGGGCGCGTCGCCGACCAGCCGCAGCCCCGCCCCAGCGATCGCGTCGGTGAACCCGCGCGAGCGCTGCGCCGACCCGTACTCTGTGCCCTCGGTGATGTGCGCGATCCGGCTGCGGCCGATCGACAGCAGGTGCTCGGCAGCGAGGCGCCCGGCCGCGTAGTCGTCCGGCAGGAACGATCGGTCGGTCGCTGCGTCCGACGTGCAGAACGCGTACGCGACGGGGCATGAGATCTCGTGAGTGATCGACGGATACGGGTAGTCCGGACCCGAGCCGATCACGAGCACCGCGTCGACGCGGCGCGCGTCGAGCGCCCGCACCTGCTGACTGCGCAGACGCCGGTCCTCTTGCGAATCCAGCACCAGGGTGGCCAGGCCCGCGGCAGCAAGTCGACGTTCGGCGCCTCGCAGGACCATGCTCGAGAACACCTCCGAGCCGTCCTCGATGAGGATGCCGACCAGTTCGCTCTGGCCGTTGGCGAACGAGCGAGCCAGAGCGTTGGGACGGAAATCCAGCCGCTCGGCCGTCTCGCGGATGCGGGCCCGCGTCTCGTCGGATGCGCGCCCCGTGCCGTTGAGCACCTTCGACGCGGTCGACAGCGACACGCCCGCCGCGGCCGCCACGTCCGCGAGCGTCGTCGCCTTGCGAACCATCACGACCTCCCGAAAACTCCGTATCTCAGCAGTCTAACGGTTTCCCAGATCACTCCCGAAGAATGCCTCGGAATGTCGAATTCGTAGTTGACAAGCCGAATCATGCTGTGCATCATGAGGTGGTCAAGCGGTTTCCCATCCCGAAGCGAAGCCGCCTGATCGCACCAGCGACCCATACGAAGGAGTATCCATGTTGCAGCAGACCAAGCGCCTCGTCGCCGGCGTCGCCGCGGTCGGTCTGGCGGCGGTCGCACTGACCGCCTGCTCGCCGGCATCGTCCGATTCGGGCTCGACGCCCCCCGCGGACGAGAACGTCACCATCAGCGTCTCCGGATACCCCGGCAGTGACAAGCCCGACAGCCGCAAGATCTGGGACGACCGGATCGCGCTTTTCGAGGAGGCGAACCCGAACATCACCGTGGAGCCGACCGAGACCAAGTGGGATCCCACGACGTTCTCGGCCCTCGTCGCGGGCGGCACACTGCCCACCGTCATCGGCGTGCCCTTCACCAATATCCGGCAGCTGGTGAGCAACGGCCAGGTGTACGACATCTCCGACCTCATCACGGGCGACGACGTCCTCGAGTCGCTCAACCCCGATGTGCAGTCGCAGGCCGTCTTCGACGACAAGACCTACGGCATCGTCTCGGCCGCCTACACGCTCGGCCTCATCTACAACCGCGGCCTGTACGAGCAGGCCGGCCTGGACCCTGACGCCGCGCCCACCACCTGGGACGAAGTCGCCGAGAACGCCCAGAAGATCACCGAGGCGACCGGGCAGACCGGCTTCTCGATCGCGACCACGCAGAACTCGGGAGGCTGGCTGCTGACGGGCATGAGCTACGGGTTCGGCAGCCGGATCCAGAACGAGGACGGCGACACGGCCGAGGTCGACAGCAAAGGCCCGACGAGCGCCCTGGAGTTCCTCGACGAGGTGCGCTGGGACCAGAACGCCGCCGGATCGAACTTCCTCATGACGCAGGACGACATGCGCACGGCCGTGGCGGCCGGGCAGGTCGGCCAGACCGTGCTCGGGGCCGACGTGTACAACGACCTCGTCGGCAACCGCGGCATGAACGGTGCCGATCTCGGAATCTCCGGACTGCCGCAGGCGTCGAAGGGCCTCGGCACCCTGGGCGGCGGCACGATCCAGGTGGTCTCGCCCAAGGCGACGGCGGCCGAGGCTGCGGCCGCCGTCGAGTGGATCAAGTTCATGTTCTTGCGCGCCTTCACCGACAAGGACTTCGCGATCGAGACGGCCAAGGCGCGTGCGGCGGAGAACCAGCCGGTGGGCGCCCCGCTCGTGCCGGTCGTCGACGAGGAGCAGTACCAGAAGTACCTCAGCTGGATCGCAGACTACGTCGACGTCGACCAGGACCAGTTCACGCAGTACTTCGACAGCCTCAAGGAGCTCGCGATCGTGCCTGAGCCGCTGACGGCGGCGCAGGAGACCTATGCGCTGCTCGACGCTGCCGTGCAGAAGGTGCTCACGGAACAGGGGACCGACATCGCGTCCACCCTCGACGAGGCGAACACCCAATCGCAGGCGCTCATCGACCAGGCGCAGTAGGCGCACTCGCACGATCCAGATCCGGGGGCGGGCGCTCGCGCCCGTCCCCGGTCTCGCCCCGAGGAGGGAAGAAGATGACGGTCCAGGATGCACGGCTGGTCGCGCACACCGCGCCGCCACCGCCGGCGACGCTCGCGACGGGCGCGCACCCCATGCGAACCCGGCAGACCGGCACCGGCCCGCTTCGTCGCTGGGTGCGCAAGGACGGCCCCGGCATGCTGCTGTTCGCGCTGCCCATGATGATCTCGTTCGCCGTTTTCGGCTGGTGGCCGATCCTGCGCAGCCTCGTTCTCAGCGTCCAGCACACCAACTTCGTCGGTCCCGCCGAATGGGTCGGGCTCGACAACTTCGCCCGGGTGCTCGCCGATCCGCTGCTGGGTACCGCGGTGCTCAACACCGCCTGGTACACGGTGCTCGCGATCGTGATCGGGTTCCCGTTGCCGGTCCTGCTCGCCGTGTTCATCGCCGAACTGCGCCGTACCCGCACGATCGCGAGCGTCTTCGCGTACATCCCGGTGATCCTCCCGCCGGTGGTTGCGGTCCTGCTGTGGAAGCAGTTCTACGACCCGAGCGCGAACGGGCTCTTCAACACGATGCTCGGCTGGGTCGGCCTCGGTCCCGTCCCCTGGCTGCAGAACGCGCTCCTCGCGATGCCGTCGATCGTCGTGCAGGCGACCTGGGCGGGCTTCGGCGGCACCACGATCATCTACCTCGCCGCGCTCATGGCCGTGCCTCCGGAGCTGTACGAGGCAGCCGAGGTCGACGGCGCGCGCGTGCTCCGCCGCTTCTGGCACATCACGCTCCCCCAGTTGCGGACCGTGATCCTGTTCATGCTGCTGCTGCAGGTGATCGGGACGTTCCAGGTGTTCACAGAGCCGTACGTCATGACCGGCGGCGGCCCCAACAACAGCACGACGACGATCCTCATGCTGATCTTCCGCTACGCGTTCGTATCGGGTGACTACGGCAAGGCCACGGCCCTCAGCCTCATGCTCGCGGTGTTCCTGTGCCTCATGTCGGCGCTGTACCTCTGGCTGACCAGGAAGTGGGCCAAGTGATGTCCGAGACGCGCACCGTCGTCCTCTCTCCACGCCCGACGAGCACGCACGACCGCCGTCGCGCGGCCCGGATCGAGGCCCGCCGCCAGGCGAAGGCCGATCTCGACGAACGGACCCTGGTCTCGGCGGCCGAGCGCGCCCGCCCACGTACGCGGATCACCCTCGGCGTGCTGTCGGCCCTGGTGGTCGGCTTCCTGGCGATCATCGCCGTCGGGCCGGTGCTGTGGCTCGCGAAGTCCGCCGTCTCCACGACGTCCGACATCGTGACCCAGCCGTTCGCGCTGTGGCCGAGCGGGATCCAGTGGCAGAACCTCGTCGAGGCCTGGAACGGCATCGATATCGGCCAGTACCTGTTCAACACGGTCGTCATCGCCGGCGGCAACTGGTTCTTCGGACTGCTGGTGGCCCTCACCGGCGGGTACGTGCTCGCGATCCTGAAGCCGAAGTACGCCAAGTTCCTCGAGGGTGCGGTGCTCGCGACCCTGTTCATCCCGGGCGTCGTGTCGCTCGTCTCGCTCTACCTGACGATCCTCAGTCTCCCGGTCATCCAGGTGAACCTCATCAACACGTACTGGGCCGTCTGGCTGCCGGCATCCGCCCACGCCTTCAGCGTGCTGCTGATGCGCAATTTCTTCGCGCAGCTGCCCGCCGAGGTTTTCGAGGCGGCGAAGGTCGACGGCGCCGGGTCGTGGACCGTGTTCTGGCGCCTTGTGCTGCCCATGTCCCAGCCGGTCATCGGCGTCGTCTCGCTGCTCACTCTCGTGGGCGCCTGGAAGGAGTTCATGTGGCCGCTCCTGGTGCTGCCCGATCCCACGCTGCAGCCGCTGTCGGTCGGCCTTTACAAGGTGTCGTCGAGCGCGGAGATCAGCATACTGATGGCGGGCATGTTCATCTCGGTGATCATCCCGATCGTGCTGTTCCTGGTGTTCCAGCGGCAGTTCCTGCGCAGCGCGGGGCAGTCCGGGGCGATCAAGGGCTGACGACCGCGCAGACAGCGACGATGCTGGAGATCACCTCCGGCGGCGGGCCGCAGCACACGCCTGCGTCCGGACCGGGCCGAGGACTGACGGATGCCGCCGCCGTGCGCTACCGACTGCTCGGCGCCGCGCGCGGTGAGGTCTGTGGCGCGCCCCTCGTCGAGGCGGATGTCGTCGTGGAGCCGGGGATGCGGCTGACCTACGCGGTGTTCCCCGAACTCCGTGGTGCCGCGGCCGACGTGCGCAGCGGACGTGCGTTCGACGCGACCGCCGTCGCGCTCGAGCTCGTCTTCGACGACGGCACCACCTCGGCCTCCCTGGATCTGGTCGACCAGGCAGGCTACGACGCGCACCCCGCCGGACAGCATGCGTCGGAGGCGCTCGTCGCCGACCAGTGGAACCTGCGTCACGTCCGCCTCGACGCCGCCGTCGGGCGCCGGGTCTGCGGCATCCACCTGCGCGTCCTGAGCCCCGCCGGCGAACCGCAGCCGAACCTCTCGGCGGCGACCGGATGGATCAGCGACGTGCGACTCGAGCCCGACCACCCGCCGCGCGCCAGCCCTCTCGATCTCGTCGACACGCGCCGCGGCACGCATTCCGCGATGCTCGCCTCACGGGGCAACACCCTCCCGGCCGTCGCGGTGCCGCACGGCTTCAATCTCGCCATCCCGGTGACCGACGCGGGCACGCACTCCTGGCCGTACCGCTACCACTCCGGGTCGCGGCTCGAACTGCAGGCGCTCGCCGTCTCGCACGCGCCGAGCCCGTGGATCGGCGATCGCGGCGTCGTGCAGATCATGCCGACGCCGCTCGGCGCCGACGCGTCGGCGGACCGCGCCGAGCGCGCGCTCGGCTTCGCGCACGCCGACGAGATCGCGCGACCGCACGTGTGGTCCGCGATGCTGGAGGGCGGCCTGCGCGCCGAGCTCACCGCCACCGACCACGTCGTGGTCGCACGGATCACGCTGCCCGACGGGGGCGGATTCGTCATCGACCAGCTCGACGACCGGGGCCGGCTGTTCGTCGACGAGTCCGACGACGAGGCGCCGTTCACGGGGTACACGGACTCGCACCACGAATCGGCCACGTCGCATGTGCCCCGCATGTACTTCGCGATCGGCGTCGACCGCCCGATCTCGCGGGTGCGCACCGGCACCGCGCCCGGGCGCAAGGCGGTATCGGCCTCGGTGACGATCATCGGCGCCGGGGCGCTCACGGTGCGCATCGCGACGTCGTTCATCGGCATCGCACAGGCTCGCCGCGCGCTCGCGCAGGAGGCGCCGGCCGACCGCGGCTTCGACGAACTGGTCGCGGCCGCCCGCACCCGCTGGGAGCCCCTGCTCGATCTGGTCGCGATCGACGGCACCGCGGATCAGCGGGCCGGGATCGCGTCCGACCTGTACCGCATGTTCCTCTACCCGAACGACGCGAGCGAGAACGCCGGCGACGCCGGGGCGCCGCGATGGGTGCACGCCGATGCGACCGGCCGACCCGTCGCCCCGCACGGCGACACGCACACGGGGTGCCGCGTGCGCGAGGGACGCTCGTTCGTCAACAACGGCTTCTGGGACACCTACCGCACGGTGTGGCCGGCGTACTTCCTCTTCACACCCGAGCGTGCGGCCGTCATGCTCGACGGCTTCCTCGAGCACTTCCGGGCGTCGGGATGGATGGAGCGGTGGTCGGCCCCGGGCCCCGTCGACTCGATGGTGGGCACCAGCAGCGACATCGTGTTCGCGGATGCCGTGGCCGCCGGCATCCACGTCGCCGCTCTCGAGACTGCCTACGACAGCGCGCTGCGCAATGCCGCGACCGCCTCGCCGCGCCCCGAGGTCGGGCGAGCCGAGAGCGCCCGGGCGCCGTTCCGCGGGTTCGTGTCGACGGCGACGCCCGAGGGCCTCAGCTGGACACTCGAAGGCGCCGTCAACGACTTCGGCATCTCGGTGCTGGCGGCGCACCTGGCGGAGGATCCGACGCACCCGCGGCACGACGAGTTCGCGGCGGACGCCCGGTACTTCGCCGCGCGCGCGGGAGCGTTCGCGCACCTGTTCGACGACGGGACCGGGTTCTTCGTCGGCCGCGACGAGAACGGCCGGTTCCGCTCGCGCCGCGAGACCTTCGATCCGGCACTGTGGGGCGGCGACTACACCGAGACGAACGCGTGGGGTATGCGGTTCAGCGTGCCCCACGACGGCCACGCGCTGGCGACGCTGCTCGGCGGCCGCGACGGTCTGGAGGCGGCGCTCGACGCCTACTTCGCGACCCCCGAGACGGGAGACGACGCGATCGTCGGCACGTACGGTGCGATCATCCACGAGATGACCGAGGCGCGCGACATCCGTCTCGGCATGTACGCGCTGTCGAACCAGCCGGCACACCACATCCCCTTCATGTACGCCTTCACCGATGCGCCGCACAAGGCGCAGGCGATCGTGCGCGACAGCGTGCGGCGGCTGTTCCTCGGCGGCGAGATCGGCCAGGGGTTCCCGGGCGATGAAGACAACGGCGAGATGGCCGCGTGGCACCTGTTCGCGAGCATCGGCCTGTATCCGCTGACGCCGGGCTCCGGCGAACTGCTGCTGACGGCGCCGTCGGTCACCCGGGCCGAACTGCGGCTGCCGGGCGGAGCCACGACCGTGATCACCGCCATGGGGCTCGACCACGACCACGTGTACATCCAGTCCGTGACCGTGAACGGGCGGCCCTGGACGCGCGCATCCGTTCCGATCGCGCTGCTGCGCGAGGGCGCGCGGATCGAGATCGCGCTCGGCCCGACGCCGTCGCGCTGGGCGTCGCGGCCCGAGGCCGGCCCGTTCTCGATGAGCGCTCCGGGTGCCCTGCCGCGGCTGCTGAGGGATGCCGCACCGCCGCGCGCGGGGATCGCCTTCGACGACGACTCGACGCACGGGGTCGCGCTGCGGCCCGGCGAGAGCGTCGAGTGCGCCTTCGCCGCCCCGGTCGTCGTCGAGCTCTACACCGTGACCGCCGGCGTCGCCGGGTCTGCGGGCTGGCGCGTCGACGCGCTCGTCGACGGCGAATGGATGCTGCTCGACGGCCGAGAGGCCGAGACCTTCCGGTGGGACACTCACACGCGCGCGTTCGCCCCGCACCCGCTGCCCGCCGCCACTGCGGTGCGGTTCACCGCGACGACGCCGATCGACCTGAGACAGACGGAGTTCCTCCATGCCCGCTGATGCTGCGACCGGATCCGACACGGCCATGATCGGCCACGACACCGCCCGCGCGCTGCGGGCCGAGCTGCGGCGCCGCGCGTTCCACCAGGTGCGCGATGCCGACCGGTCCGACGACGGCGCCTGGATAAGCCCCCGGCTGGGCATCGCCGACCCCGGCCACAACGGCACCGCCGCGCTCTCGTGCGCGGCGGCGCTGCTGGTCGGCTGCGACGACCGACCCTCGTCGGAGCGCGCCGAACTCGCCGGGCGTGCCACCGCCGCGGTCCGGTTCGTGCTGCGGGCGCGCCGCGACTCGGCTCTGCTCGACCTCCCCGCGTGCAACCCCGACTCGGCGCCCGACACCGGGTTCGTGCTGCAGCAGTTCGGGGCGACCCTGCTCCTGCTGCGGCGGGACGGCGTCCCGCCCGAGCTCGCGCAGTGGGAGCGCGACACATGCGCGCTGCTGGCCGGCACCACCGGCGCGATGCTCGCCGGCGGCTTCCACACCCCCAACCACCGGTGGGTGATCGCGTCGGCAGCCGCCCTCGCCGCCGCGATGCTGCCCGAACACGCCGAGGAGTGGGAGCCGGGCATCCGGGCGATCCTCGACGAAGGCATCGACATCGACGCCGACGGCTTCTTCCCCGAGCGCAGCGTCGGCGTGTACGACGCAGTGACCGATCGCGCGCTGCTGTTCCTGCACCTGCTGCGCGGCACGCCGGGCGCGCTCGACGCGGCCACGCACAACCTGCGGACCGACATGGTGCTGCTGGATGCCGCACTCCGCGCGGACTCGTCGCTGTCGAGTCGTCAGGACCGCGGCTCTCGTGCGGTGCCGGTGTCGCTCATCGACCTGTACCAGGCGGTGGGGATGCTGCGCGACGACCGCGAGCTGCTGTCGATGTCGATCGTGCTGGAGCGCGCCGCGGGTGCGTCCGAACTGCATGAGCTGTTCTGGCGCGCATGGACGGACGCGTACTTCGGCGCCGCCGAGCGCACCGCCTCCGATCCCCGCCCGAGCCGCGGCTGGACCGTCTTCGCGGGGCAGGGCACCGCCCGGTTCCGCGACGGCGACCTCACCGCGACGGTGCGGCGCGCACCGTCGTTCGCCATCGTCGCACACGGCGACGTCGGCATCCGGTCGGTCCAGTTCTTCCAGGCCGTGCACGGCGTCGGTCTGTTCCTGCCGCAGTCGGCGGAGTTCGGCGATCGGCGAGCCCTGCTGACCACTGCGGGCACGCCGGGCCGGCGACCGGGCTACGAGCTCCCGCTGGGCGGACCGGTGCCCCCGGACGGCTGGGAATCCGCACTGGACCGCCGTGATGTGCGCCGGCTCCCGCCGCTCGAGGTCACCGCCGAGGTCGTGTGCGAGCCCGCCGCCGTCGACGTGCGTCTCACGGCGTCGGGCATGGCGGGCACGCTCGGCGCGATCCTCATCGACGTGGATGCCGGACTGGTCGCCGACGGCGCCGGCCTCGCGTTCGTGCTGCGCGAGGGGCAGGAGCTGTTCCTCGCCGACGAGGTCGTCCTGCGCGGCGAGACGCACGCGGTGCGCCTCACGGGCGGTGGCGCCGCACATCGGGCGTGGGCGCTGCGCGATTCGCCTCCTCTCCCGGACGGCTGCGCGCGGATCGTGATCCCGGTGAGCGGATCCGTTCGCCACCGCGTGCGGATCGAGGCGCTGAACGTGGGCTCGCACCTCTGAACCAGCTGCCGCCATCCCTGACCTGACATCTCGAAGGAGAACTCCCATGTCATCCCGCATCCAGGTCACCGACGTCCTGATCGTCGGCGGCGGTCTCGGCGGCGTCGCCGCCGCACAGAGCGCGGTCGCGCTCGGCCGCACCGTGGTCGTCGCCACGGAGGGTCCGTGGCTCGGCGGACAGCTGACCACGCAGGCCGTCCCGCCCGACGAGAATCAGTGGATCGAGACCCTGGCCTCGACGACGTACGCGCGGCTGCGCGCGACGATCCGCGGGATCTACGCCGAGCAGTACCCCGTCTCGCCCTACGGCCGACGGCAGCGACCGTTCAACCCGGGCCTGGGCAACGTATCGCGCATCACGCACGAGCCCCGGGTCGCGGCCGTCGCGATCGAGTCCGTGCTCTCGCCGTCGTACGCCACCGGGCGGCTGGCGGTGCTCCGGCATCGCACGCCGATCACCGTCGAGCGCGAGGGCCGGCGCATCCGCTCGGTGACCGTGCGCGATACGCGCACCGGCGACGAGCTGACGATCGATGCACACGTCGTGATCGACGCGACCGAGCTGGGCGACCTGCTGGAGCTCGCCGCACTGGAGTTCGTCACGGGCGCCGAGGCGCAGCACGAGACCGGTGAACTGCATGCCCTCGAGACTGCCGACCCGCTCGACCAGCAGGCGGTGTCGTGGTGCTTCGCGATCGAGCACCGCCCCGGTGAGGACCACGTCATCGACCGGCCGGCCTCGTACGCGCACTGGCGAGACACGCACGACCCGCGCTGGCCGGCACCGCAGCTGTCGTGGGAGGATCTCGAGCCGCCCACGCTCGCACGCCGCCACCGCGCGATCTTCTCGGGCGATCCCGCCGACGCCGTGGCGCCCGACGGCCGTGACTTCTGGCACTACCGGCGCGTGCTCGCCGAGGCGAACTTCGACGGGTCGATCCCCGACGTCACGCTCGTGAACTGGCCGCAGATCGACTACTGGGAGCGGCCGCTGGTCGGCCCCGGCATCGGACCGGCCGAGCGCACCGCAGCGGTCGCCGGTGCGCGCGGGCTGTCGGAGTCGCTGCTGTACTGGATGCAGACCGAAGCGCCCCGCCCCGACGGCGGCACCGGCTACCCGGGGCTGCGGCTGCGCCCGGATGTCGTGGGCACAGAGGACGGCTTCGCGCTGGAGCCCTACATCCGCGAGGCGCGCCGCATCCGGGCCGTCTTCACCGTCACCGAGGAGCACATCGGGTGCGAGATGCGCGACGGACGGCCGGTCGAGCAGTTCGCCGACTCGGTGGGCATCGGCTCCTACCGCATCGACCTGCACCCGTCGACCGCGGGGCGCACGTACGTCGACATCGACTGCGACCCGTTCCAGATCCCGCTCGGCGCGCTCATCCCCCGCGACGCCGACAACCTGATCCCCGCCAACAAGAACATCGGCACGACGCACATCTCGAACGGCGCCTATCGCCTGCATCCCGTGGAGTGGGGCATCGGCGAGGCGGCGGGGGTGCTCGCGGCGACGATGCTCGTCACCGGCGAGTCGGCCGATGGCGTCCGGGCACGGCATCTCGACGACGTGCAGCGGATCATGCTGCAACGCGGTGTGCCGATCGCGTGGCCGCGCCGGGTGCTCGACGAGCGCGCCCTCTTCGTCAGCGCGCAGCGCTGACCCACGGCCTCACAGCTCGACGGTCACCTCGCCGAGGCCGCGGCTCACGCGGAGCATCATCTTCGCGGCATCGTCGGATTCTCAGACCGATCGGGGCGCGGCATCCTTTGACGCGGGCTCGAGCCGGGCGGCGCACACCACCGACGAGCCCTCGGCGCTCTCGGCGCTCCACGTGACGAGAAGCGCGTCACCGACGAACGCGAGGGCGGGGACACCGGCCTCCGACGACCCCGCGACCGGCGCCGCCAGCGCCCGCGCGAGCTCGCGCTGCGTCCACCCCGACACGCCGCGCGCGTCGAACGCGGTACGCGTGCCGAGCCAGAGCGTCACCTCGCCTGTCGTGAAACGCTCCCCTGTCGCGGCCGCGAACACGTCGCCGCGCACCGCGACGGGAAGCGGGCTGAAGGGCACCGTGTCGGGCGCGGGCCAGCGGGCGAACCCGGTGCCGTCGGTCCGCAGCTCGAAGAACTGCGTCGGGATGCCGGGAGCCTGACTGCGCAGCCCGCCGACGATGCGAGCGGCCGAGGCATCCCACGCGAACGTCGGCTCGCAGTGCTCTCCGGCCGGACCGCCGTCGGGCACGACGTCGACGACTTCGAGCGTGCCGACGGGATCGGACGGGTCGAAGAACACGAAGCCGAGTCGGGACGAGCCCGCGAAGTGGTACCCCGAGACCATCCGGCCGTCAGCCAGACACAGGTCGTGGAACAGCTCGGGGACGAAGCCGTCCTGCTCCGGCGGCAGTTCGAGCCGGCGCGACCACGAGAGGCCGGCGTCGGCAGACGACCACAGCGTGTGCGCGGTGTCGCCGACGGCGTTCGTCGCGCCGCGACCGCGCACGATCGCCCACAGCACGTCGTCGGCATCGACGCCGAGCGCCCAGCAGTCCGTACCGCGCGCATGCGGCTCGAGCGTTCCGATCGGCGCCGGCGCCGACCACGTCTCGCCCACATCGTCGCTCCACGCCACGACAGGCGCCTTGTCGGCCGAGACATGCGCGCTCCCGCGGTTGAACCCCTGGAACACACGCCCCGTCGTCGTGACGCACAGCTTGCCCTGCGGCCACGCGTTCGTCGCGAAGCCGTCGTCGCGCGACACCTGCACGACGCGCACAGCCGCGGGCGCCGGTGCGGTCATCGCACGACCGGCAGGCCGGCGTCGATCAGCAGCCCGCGGATCCGGGCGATCTCAGCGTCGTCGAGCGGGAGCAACGGGGCGAACGTGCGCGAAGACGCGATCACGCCGCGCAGGTGCAGCGCGGCCTTGAACGCGCCGAGCGCGCCCGCGGTGAACCCGATGCGCGTGCGATCGGCGACATCGACGATGCGGAACAGCTCGATGAGGCGCTGCTGCTCGGCCGCAGCCCCCGCGTGATCGCCGGCCTCGACCGCTCGCTGGATGCGGACGTACCCGTCGGGGTCGACGTTGCCGAGGCCGGGCACCATGCCCGTCGCACCGGCCTGCAGCGCCAGGTCGGCGAACACCTCCGACCCGGTCAGCAGGCCGATTCCGGTGTGCGCCACGCTGCCCACGGCGACGCGGAACCTCCCGAGGTCCCCGCTGGAGTCCTTGAGCGCGACGATCGTGCCCTCGTCCGCGAGGGTCTGCAGCGCCGACAGCGCCAGCGGCACGTGGGTCGCGGACGGGATGTCGTACGCGATCACCGGGATGTCGACCGCCGCCCCGACGGCGCGGTAGTGCGCGACGATCTCGTCGGGATGCGGTGCGACGTAGAACGGCGGAGTGACGACGACACCCGCGGCTCCGGCATCCTGAGCCCGACGCGCGTGCTCGACGACCCGGGCCGTGCCGGTGTCGATGGCTCCCGCGAGCACCGGCAGACCACCGGCGGCGGCCACGGCGACCTGCAGCGTGCGGACGCGGACGGCGTCGGTCTGCAGTGCGACCTCGCCGCTGGAGCCCCCGACGAACAGCCCGTCGACGCCCGCGTCCGCGAGGTGTCCGACGAGGCGTTCGAGGGATGCCACATCCAGCGCGCCCTCGTCGGTCAAGGGCGTGACCAGCGGCGGGATCACGCCGCGCAGCGGGACGGTCATGCGCTCACCCCTTGATCGCGCCGGCCTGGCCGGCGCTCTTGAGGAACTGCTTCTGGAAGATGAGGAACAGCACGATCGGCAGGATCACCGAGATGAACATGCCCGCCATGAGCAGCGCCAGGTCAGCGCTCGCGGTCACCTTGTAGAGGCCGACCGACAGCGGCTGCAGATCGGGGCTCGGCAGTACCAGCAGGGGCCACAGGAACTCCTTCCACGCGCCGATGATCGTGATGAGGGAGGTCACGCCGATGATCGGCTTCGACATCGGCAGCACGATGCGCCAGAAGACCTGGAACGGTCCGGCGCCGTCGATCTTCGCCGCCTCGAAGACGTCCTTGGGCAGTGAGTCGAAGAACCGCGTGATCAGCAGCACGTTGAACGCGCTGGCGGCGGCCGGCAGCCACACCGCCCAGAACGTGTTGATGAGGTTCCAGTGCAGCAGCGGCATGTCGAGCACCGTCACATACTGCGCGATGAGCGAAACGACGCCCGGGATGAACAACGTCGCCAGCACACCGGCGTTGACGACCTTGGCGTATGACGGACGCAGGATCGAGATGCCGTATGCCCCCGTCAGGGCCACCATCATCCCGAAGAACCACACCCCCGCCGCCAGCCAGACGGTGTTGAGCAAGTACTTGCCGATGTCGATCTTGACCCACGCGTCGACGAGGTTGTGCCACTGGATGCCGCTCGGCCACCACGCGAACGGCTCGCGCAGGATGTCCTGCGTGGTCGAGACCGCGGCCTTCGCAAGCCACAGCAGCGGACCCGCCGAAATGACGAGCAGCACCGCGACCAGCACGATGTTCAGGATGAGGAGGCCGACCCGCATCCGCTTGCTTTTGCGATCGAGCTCAGAGATGTTGGTGCGGTCCTGCGATTCGACAGCCTTGCGCCGTCGGGTCCGGCGCCGCTGGGGGGCAGGATCGGTCGGCAGGCCGGTGACGAGCACCTCGTTGGTGGGCGCCGTGAGGGTGTCGGTCATGACTTGCTCCAGCTCCGGGTGAGCCGCAGGTACACCGCGGAGACGATCGTGAGGACGACGGCCAGCAGGAGGCTGAGGGCGGTGGCCTTGCCGTAATCGCCCTGCTGGAACGCGTAGTTGTAGATGAGCATGAGCACGGTCGTCGTCTTGTTGACGGGGCCGCCGCCTGTCATGACGAACGGCTCGGTGAAGACCTGCATCGTGCCGATCACCTGCAGCAGGAGCAGCAGCAGCATGATGCCGCGCATCTGCGGCAACGTGATGTGCCAGAACCGGCGGAGGATGCGCGCCCCATCCATCTCGGCCGCCTCATACAGGTCGGACTGGATCGACATGAGGGCGGCGAGGTAGATGATCGTCGCCTGACCGAAGCTCGCCCACGTGGCCTGCACGACGATCGACGGCATCGCCATCACGGGACTCTGCAGCCACGGCAGCGGGCCGATGCCGAACATCCCCAGGATCTCGTTGAAGACGCCGTCGGGCGACGGGTCGTAGAACTGCTTCCACAGCAGCACCGCGACGACCGGCGGGATGATCACCGGGAGGTAGACGAGCACGCTGGCGATCTGACGCGTGCGGCGCAGCTCGGCCATGAACGTCGCCATCAGGATCGGGATCGGGAAGCCGATGATGAGCGCCAATGTCGCGAACCACAGCGTGTTCACCACCGCGGTGGTCAGCAGCGGATCGGCGAGCACGCGCTGGAAGTTGTCTAAGCCCACCCACGTGGGCTCGGTGACGAGGTTCGTCTTCTGCATCGCGAGGACGAGGCTGCGCAGGATCGGCCACCACGCGAAGTAGCCGAAGGTGAACAGCAGCGGCACGAAGAAGAGGAAGGTGGTGATGCCGCCGCCGCGCACCCACCTGGTGAGGCGCTGCAGCGGCGGCTGGGCACGACGCCGCTGCGCTGCGGTGGTGACCTGGGTCATACGTCGTCCTGTCGGGTCGGGGGTCGGGGGGGGATGGCGTCCCGGCGCGGCCCATACGGAGCCGCGCCGGGAAGGGGGATCAGCCGGCGTCGACAATCGCCTGCACGGCGGTCTCGGCATCGGCCAGCAGCTGGCCGATGTCGGCATTCTCGTCGGTGAGCACGGCCTGCGCGATCGGGTCGAGGGCTGCGTACAGCTCCTGCGCCTTGATCGCGGGTTCGGGAACGACCGCGAGGTCGGACGTCAGGTATGCCTCGTAGACGCTCCGGTCGACGTTGATGTACGGCTCGATCCAGCCGAGGTACGTCTCGTACGTCTCGGCGTTGACGATCGGCAGCTCAGGTGCGCCGACGGGGCGGCCGTCCTCGGCCTGGGACTTGGCGAGCGCGACGGCCGCATCCTCGTCGACGTACTTGTTGAGCCAGTAGAACTCCGTCCACAGGGTCGCCGCACCGATCTCGTCGGCGGTCGCCTTCGGGTTGAACCACTGGATCGTGCCGCCGCCGAGCGCACCGAGGCCCTTGTCGCCCTGCGGCATCGGCGCGATGCCGATGTCGGTGCCCGTCATGCCGCGGTTGATGACCATGTCGTTGTAGATCGACCCGCCGTTGACCGTCTGGCCGACACTTCCGGCGGCGAACTCGCTGCGGATGTCGTCAGGCCCGAGCAGGAAGTTCGCGCCCGCGGCATCGCCTTCCCAGCGCACGTCGTGCAGCAGCTGGAGCGAGTCCTTCATGCCGTCGGTGTCGATCGTGACTGTCACCGTGTCGCCATCGATCTTCTGGACGAGCGACCCGTTCGAATACGACATCGTCGTCAGCAGCCAGCCGCCGTTGTTGTTCGTCGTGGGGATGATGAAGCCGGTCTTGCCGGTCTTCTCGGTGATCGTCTTGGCGTTCTCGAGCACACCGTCCCAGTCGGTGGGCGCGTCGTCGGGATCGAGCCCGGCCTCTTCGTACAACGCCCGGTTGTAGATGAGGGCCATCGTGTACGCCTGGCGCACGACGCCGTACTGACGGTCACCAGACCGCACGACCTCGTCGAGAGTCGGGTTCAGGTTCGACAGGATGTCGCTGTCGGCGACGTAGTCGGTGATGTCGGCGGCCTGGCCACGCTCGATCAGCGCCTGCATGTCGGTGAACGGGATGCCGACCGTCGTGGGTGCCGTGCCGCCCACGAGGAGCGCGTTGAACGTCGACGGGTCGTACTTGGTCTCTTCGCCCTTGACCGTGATGTTCGGGTGGAGCTCCTCGAACGCGGCCACACGCTCATCGAAGGTCTCGAGAGACGCGGCCTGGTCGGCGGTGGGCATCTCGCCGACGGTGATCGTGACCTTCGCGTCCGGGTCGTACGCGGGTCCCGAGTCCGTCGGGTCGGCGCTCGGGGTGCCCGCGCACCCTGCGAGCGTGAGCCCGGCTGCGACGGCGACCACCGGGATGGCGAACCGGCGAGTACGGCGTGAATACATGACTGCTACTCCTTCGTAGAGGGGCGCGATGCGCCCGGGCTGACTTCTCTTGGTCATCCGCGGCCGGCTGGGCAGGCGGCCGCGGCTCTCACTCCGCCGCTGCGGCCTTGACCTCCCGCCGGACGCGGAGGGTGATGAGCTGGAAGGGACGCAGCACGAGTCGCGCCCGGTCGGCGGCCAGCACGCTGCCGTCCGGTGCGTCGAGTTCGCGCTCGAGCAGGTCCACGACGGCCGTGGCCGTTGCGCCGTCGATGTCGAACTCGAGGTCGACGGCGGCACGAGCGCCCTCGGACTCGTAGAGGCGCACGATGACGTCACCGCTGCGATCCTCGGCGAGCTTGACCGACTCGACGCGCACGGCGCGGTGCGACACCCGCACAAGCGGAGCGACCTCGCGCCCGCCGCGCACGGTGCGATCTGTCAGGTTCAGGCGGTAGCCCTCGTCGACCGCGTCCCGGATGCCGGCACCCGGCCGGATCGACACGGTGAGGTCGTGGTGGCCCTGGTCGGCTTCGGGGTCGGGGAACACCGGGGCGCGCAGCAGCGAGATGCGCACGGTGGTCGTGGTGCCGCCGTCGGCGCGGGTGTCGCGGGTGACGTCGTGGCCGTAGCTGGACTCGTTGGCGATCGCGATGCCGTAGCCCGGCTCGGCGACGTGGATCCAGCGGTGGGCGCAGATCTCGAACCGTGCGGCATCCCATGAGGTGTTCGTGTGGGTCGGACGGAAGACATGCCCGAACTGCGTCTCTGCGGCCGACCGGTCGGCGTGCACATCGAGCGGGAAGGCGAGCTTGAGCAGGCGCCGGGTCTCGTGCCAGTCGACGTCGTGGTGCAGCTCGAGCGACTCGGCGCCGCGCCGCAGGCGCAGCGTCTGGACGATGCGGGATGCCCCGAACGAGCGCTCGACGACCACCGCGGCCTGGTCGCCGGCGGCGACGACCGAGATCGCGTCGGCGTGGTCGAGGTCCTCGGCGACGCGGCGGTAGTGCTCGTCGATGTCCCAGGCGTCCCACTTGTTGGGGATGTCGCGGTGCAGCTGCAGCAGGTTCCCGGCGGCGCCGGGGGCGATCGCCTCGCGGCCGGTTCGGGCATCTCGCAGCGACACCAGCAGGCCCCGCCCGTCGACGACGGCGCGGACGAGGCCGTTGTCGAGCACCACGACCCCGTCCTGCTCGACCGCGGTCGCCGGTGCGGCAGCGGTGGCATCCGCTCCGCCGATCGCGAGCGCGGGGACGCCGGCGGCGGACTGCGGCCGGGCGTTGAGGGAGAGCGTTCGGTCGCCCTCGCCGACGAGGGCCACCGCGGACGCGTCGACGATGCGCTCGAGGCGCTCGGTGAGCGCGGCGTTCTCGCGCGCGACGTCTTCGAACACCCACGCGATCGAGCAGCCCGGCAGCACATCGTGGAACTGGTTGAGCAGCAGCGTGTGCCAGCTGGTCTCCAGTTCGTCGTACGGGTAGGTGACGCCCTCGCGCACCGCGGCGGTGGCCGCCCACAGCTCGGCCTCGCGCAGCAGGTGCTCGCCATGACGGTTGCCCTGCTTGGTGTGATGTTGCGAGGTCAGCGACCCGCGGTGAAGTTCGAGGTACAGCTCGCCTGACCACACCGGCGGCTCGGGGTACTCGTCCTCGACGCGCTCGAAGAAGCGCTGCGGCGAGTCGATCGTGACCGTCGGCGATCCTTCCAGCGACCGCAGGCGCGCGGCCGCGGCGATCATCTCGCGCGTCGGCCCGCCGCCGCCGTCGCCCCACCCGAACGGAACGAGCGACACTGTCGACGCGCCGGCCTCGCGGAAGCTGCGCTCGGCGTGGGCGAGCTCGGCGCCCGACAGCTCGGAGATGTAGGTGTCGGCCGAGGGGAAGTGGGTGAGCACCCGTGTGCCGTCGATGCCCTCCCACAGGAAGGTGTGGTGCGGCATCTGGTTCGTCTGGTTCCATGAGATCTTCTGCGTCACGAACCACTTCGAGCCGCTCGCGGCGATGATCTGCGGCAGCGCGGCGGAGTAGCCGAACGTGTCGGGCACCCACACCTCCTGCGTGTCGACGCCGAACTCCTCGAGGAAGAACCGCTTGCCCGCGACGAACTGGCGCGCCATGGCCTCGCCGCCCGGCATGTTGATGTCGGGCTCGACCCACATGCCGCCGACCGGGATGAACTGGCCCGTCGCGACCTTCTCCTTGATCCGCGCGTAGAGGGCCGGGTAGTGGTCCTTCATCCACTTCAGCTGCTGCGCCGACGAGCACGCGAAGCGGAACTCGGGGTACTCGTCCATGAGGGCGATGACATTCGAGAACGTGCGCGCGCACTTGCGGATCGTCTCGCGGAACGGCCACAGCCACGCCGAGTCGATGTGCGCGTGTCCGATCGCCACGACCTCGTGCGCCGTCGCGTGGGCGGGGCTCGCAAGCAGCGGAGCGAGGATGCCGCGGGCAGCGGTGGCCGTGCCGGCGATGTCGAGCGGGTCGGCGACATCGAGCATGCGCTCGAAGCCGCGCAGGATCGCGGCGCGGCGAGGGCTCTCGACGCTCAGCTCGCGCATGAGGCCGTCCAGCGTCCACACGTCACGGGCGAGCTCCCACACGTTCTCGTCGAGGAGCGCGACGGCGAACTGCTTCGCGGTGTACAGCGGGGCGTCCCCGGCAGTGGCCTTGAGGCCCAGAGGCGTCGGCAGGAAGTCGTAGTCGCCCGCGACGTCCGGGTTGGCGGCGGCCTCGACGTACACGTCGACGGCGGTGCCGGCATCCCCCGTCCACGGCAGATACGAGGCGCGCGGCGAGACGGCCTTGATGATCGAGCCGTCGGCGCGGTAGGCGAGCCCTTCGGCCTGGAAGCCGGGACGGTCGCCGAAGAAGCCGAGGTCGACGACCACCTCGAGCCGGGTGGCCTCGGGCAGGCGACCCTGCGCGTCGAACCATTCGGCGGGGACGGCGCCGGTGGCGTGGAACCACACGGTCCGCCACGCGCGGCCCCATGCGTGCGGCAGCGCGATCGGGGCGTATGCGGCGGCGAAGGCTACGGCGGCCGCGACCGGCTCGTCGGGCACCTCCCAGGCCTCGACCAGCAGCGGGCTGACCCGCCGGTAGACCGCCGGGGTGAGGAACTCGGCGATGAAGCGCTCGAGGCGCCCCTCGACGATGAGCCGGTTGTCGTGCACTGCGATCCTCTTCGTTGAAGCTGCGGCGCCTGGGACGCCCGGGTCGAGGTCTTCCTCGTGATCCATACGATAAATCAACTTGATAGACTTAGTCAAGCTCCAGCGCCGAGACGCCACGCGGGCGGGCTCACACGCCCGGTGCGAAGACCCTCAGCGCGACGATCATCGCCGTCGCCGCGCCGTTCGTCGCCTCGACGACCACACGCAGCCCACTCGCGTGCACCGGCTCCTCCAGCCGGTGCACGCGCCGCCGCAGGCGATTGCCCTCGATGCGGACGAGTGGATGCCACTCCCCCGCGCTCTCGGCCTCCACACGGTAGTCGCGCACGAGCTCGGGCATCACGAGGAACGGCGTGCGGTGATGATGCAGGTTCACGAGGTCCTCGTCCACGTCGTCGTTGAAGACGAGCTCGACGCTGCCGATCTCGTGCTCCTCGGGCCACGCCAGCCGCACCCACTCCTCCCCCACGACCGGTTCCGACGACCACAGGTTCGGACCGTCGAACGGGCGCGCGAGCCCACCGGCCACCTGCGACGGACGGTATGCGTCGGTGGCGGGCTCGACGGCGAATCGCGGCGCGCGGCGGCGCAGCTCGACGGCCGACCATGCGTTGGTCTGCGCCTCGCCGGTCGTCAGCCCGGGCTCGCGGCTGAGCAGGCCGAGCACGCCATAGGGCGGCGGCTCGTCGGCGACCCGCACAGCCAGGCGCGGATCGCGCCGGATCACCACCACGACGCTGCACGGTGCGTCGGGCGCATAAGCGAACTCGGCGCGCAGCGCCGAGCGCCCCGCCGGCACCGCGACTTCGAGGCGGTCGATGACATCGACGGGCACGTGGTTCATGCCGTTGCGCGTACCCCACAGCTCGACCACGGCCGTCGTGGCCGTCTCGGCCTCGATGTCGATCGACACGGCATCCAGGCGCGGGTCGACCGGGAGCAGCAGCCCGAAGTCGCGGTCCGCCAGCGTCACGAGCTCCTCAGCGACGGCCGAGCGCGGTGCCGCAAGCCGCCGCAGCTGCGACGACGCCGATACTTCGGCCCTGAGCGCCAGGTCGCGAGCGTCCCGCCACGGCACCCCCGCGATCGCGGCATCCTGTCGCAGCAGCGCCAGCTGCAGCTCGTCGCGGCGCTCGGCCAGCAGGGTGCGCGGCGACACCGCGTATCGCGCGGCGAGCGCAGCGCCCGCGCCGGCGGCCTCGCCCGTGACCGCGCATGTCGCCATCACGCGCGTCGTGCCGAACGCGACGTGGCTCGCCGAGATGTCGCGGCCCGCCATGAGCAGGTTCGACACGTTCACCGAGTACAGCGACCGGAACGGGATCTCGTACAGCCCCGGACCGTGCAGATGCATCGAGCCGGCGGCATCCGAGTACACGCCTCCGGGAGGATGCAGATCGATCGACCAGCCGCCGAAGCCGATGTTGTCGTCGAAGCGGGTCTGGTCGAGCACATCCTGCTGCGTCAGCACATGGTCGCCGACGAACCGGCGGTACTCGCGCTTGCCGGGCATCGTGCCGACCCACTCCAGTGTCAGGGTGTCGGCGTCGAACGCGCCCGAGTTCTTGATGTGGTCCCAGATGCCGAACACGACGCCCCACAGCTCGTCGCGGATGCGCTCGTTGTCGTCGACCGCATCGAGTTCGCCGCCCCACTCGATCCACCAGTAGTCGCAGCCGTTCATCGCGGTGTCGATGTGGCGGTGGATCGGGATGCCGGCGGCGGCGACGTCCTTCGTCACGCCCGGCGGCACGAACCGCACCGGCTCGCCGGCATCCTTCGTGTAGAAGAGGATCGTGCTGCCGAGCATGTCGTCGTCGGCGACCTCAGGCGCCCACGGTTCGCCGTGCGCGGCGCGGTCCTCGCGGCCCGACATGAACCGCGCGCCCGCGAGGAACCCGACCAGTCCGTCACCGGTGCCGTCGACGTAGATCGGCGACTCGAACGTGATGAGCTTCTCGGACCCGGACTGCCACCCGGTGACCGAGTGGATGCTGCGGTCCTCCGCCGGGCCATCGGCGTCGACGTCGCGCACCTCGGTGTTGAGGAACAGGGTGAGGTTCGGCTCGGCACGCACGAGGTCGAGGACGACGTGGTCCCACAGGATCGGGTTGCCCTCGGGGTTGCGCCACTGGTTCTCGAGGAACAGCTCGCCCATGATGCCCGTCTCGCGCGCGAACTTCTGCGCGCCGTGCGCGGTGCCGCCGACGACCCATACCCTCACCTCGCTCGACGAGTTGCCGCCGAGCACGGGGCGGTTGTTGACGAGCGCGACGCGGGCGCCGTTGCGTGCGGCCGAGATCGCCGCGGCGACCCCTGCCAGCCCGCCCCCGACGACGGTGACGTCCGAGCGATGGGTGAGTTCCTGCACGAGTTCTTCCTCCTGAGGCGACGGGGTGGCCCGATGACATTAGTTAACGATTATCGATCCGTCCAGCGGCCGGTCAGGACCGATCAGCCCGACCCGGCGGATCGACGTCGACGATCGCGACGCCGCGGCGGACCACCGCGCCCGCGGAGTCCCGCTCGACGTGGTTGAAGACGACAGCGGAGCCATCGGGTGTGAATGACGGATGCGGGTGGTACGGGTGGGCGATGAACCCGGCCTCGACGAGCGTGCGGCGTTCCCCCGTCACGGCGTCGATCAGCACGATAGAGCTCGACGTGCCCGCATGCTCCCAACCACGGCCCGGCGCGCCGGCGGGTCCGGTCGTGTCGACGACGAGCCGCCGCCCGTCGCGGGAGATGCCGACGTGCCAGTCCCGCTCCCCCGCCGACACCAGGCGCGGCGGGCGGCCGTCGACGAACACCTCGTAGACGCCGCGCGGGCCGGCGGGGCTCTCGCCGTAGGCCACGACCACTGCGCCGAGGTCATGGAACATCCAGCGCTCATGACCGAGCGCGACTGCGTCGGGCGGATCATGCGACAGCGCGCGCTGGTCGACGACCGGCCGACCGGACGGCGCGGCGGTGGAGTGCCACGCCCACACCCGGTCGTCGACGGCGGTGGCCGGGCCCTCGTGGGAGTAGCCGATCCACCCCTCGTCGGCCGGTGCGAAGTGGACGTGGTTCGCGTGCCACCGGTGGCGCAGGATCTCGCGCGACGACCCGTCGCCCAGCTCGACGAGCAGCGCACGATGCACGCCCTCGCGCTCCTCGGTGACGGCCGCGGTCCGCCCGTCAGCCGCGACGCCCGCGAGACCGTCGAGCGTCCAGCCTTCCTGAGACCGGTATGCCACGCGCGGGCGTCGCACGGCGTCGGAGAGCTCGACCGCGATCAGCGCGTCGCCGTGGGCGCACACCAGGGTGTGAGATCGCAGTCCGACGTCGAACCACGGCACCGACCGGGTGGGCGCCTCGGGACTCCAGGCCGAGCGCTCGTGCCCCGAGGCCGCGACCAGGAACCCTGCGGGCACGAGGACCTCGGGCTCACCGCCGCTCGGGGCCGCCGCATCCCATGCCACACCGACGATCTCGTCGACACCGGCGGCCCGGCCGAGTGCGACCCGCCGCCCGCCGTCGCCGTAATAGCCGTTGGCGTGCGGGTACGTCGCGTAGGCGTTCTCGAGCAGGAGCCGTGGCGCCTCCCGGGTGTGCGCGGACATGTTCCTCTTCCTCTGTCGAAGGTGCGCGGACGCGCCGGACGGCGGGGAGGACGGTGCCTCCCCGCCGTCCGGGTTCAGTCCAGTCCCAACACCTGGACGGACTTGAACAGCGCCGGGTTCTTCGGGGCGGTTCCCACACCTGAGCCCCATTCGAGGAATCCGGCACGCGCGTCGGCACCTGCCACGCCGCCGTCGGCGTCGTTGGCGAGGAACGACAAGCCCCACACCCCGGCGGGCGGGCCGTCGAAGCCGAGAGACGACCACGGCACCGACACGTCGTAGGTCGTCGTCTTGGCGGCCTCGTCGCGCACGATGTGGGCGGTCGCGCCCGGGGTGGGCCCGGCGGACTGCCCCGCCGGGGCCGTGAACGTGTAGACGACCGGGCCCGAGCCGTACAGCGCCGCGCCGATCTCGGTCCGCTCGCCGCCCAGCACGGTCGGGAACAGGTCGTACGTGCTGAACTGGACGGAGTCCACCTGCCAGCCGAGCGACGGGTCGGTGCGGTCGGCGAGGTGCACGTCGTCGGTGATCGCGGCGTGCAGCACGAGCACGTCCTGCGTGGCGGTGAACCGGATCGCGCCGCCGAGGTCGGCCGAGCCGGTGCGCGTGCCGCCACGGATCGACGTCCATGTGCCGAGCGTGTCGAGGTCGATCTCGGGCAGCGTCGTCGCGCCGTCCTCCTCCACGGGCGAGAAGCTCAGCGATCCGACGGCCGACCGGGCCAGGGCTGCGGAGTGAGCGGTGATCGCGTACTTCTGCGTCGCGAACATCTTCGGGTCCGACACCGGCACCGAGACCGTGCGGGACTCGCCGCCCGGGATCGTGACGGCATCCGTCACCGCCCCCTTCTGCGTGCCGAGGGTCCAGTCGATCCTGTCGACGTCGACGCCGAGGTCGGGTGCGTTGTTGGTCACCGTGATGTCGAGCGCGTAGTCGTAGCCCCCGGCGCCCCGCGCGATGGACGGCCGCGCCGACACGACGTACGGGTCGACCACGTTCGTGGCGCCGCGCACCTGCGAGAGGAGCCGCCCCTTCGCGTCCGAGACGGTCACCGCCACCTCACGTTCGCCGAGCCGGTCGACGCCGGGGAGCGTCAAGGAGACCGGGCCGTCCTTCTTCAGCTTGATCTTCTTCTCCACGCCGTCCGCCGACACGACGAGCGTCGCGCCGCTGGCGTCCGACCCGGGCACCGCCGCGACGGTGATGGGCAGGTCGTGCGTGAGCACCGAGGACGGCGGCACGTCGACCGTGAACTGCGGCGCCGACGTCGCGACCGCGACATCGCCCTTGACGAACACCGGCGACCCGGTGAGCTGCAGCGAGACCGAGTCCTTGCTGACCTGCTGCACCGTGCCGAACTCGTCGGTGAGGGTGAATCCTGCCGCCGAGGTCACCGTGACGGTGTCGGCGCCGGTGCTCCACAGCACCCGCACGGTGTCGGCGGCGTTCGCTCCGGTGTAGCGCAGGCTGTACGCCGACGCCGAGCCGAGGTCGTCGCGGCCGGCGAGCTCGCGCCCGGTCGTCTGGCGGATCGCGACGGCCTGCGTCACGAACCCGGGCTTCGGGCTGATGCCGTGGACGGCGCCGTACGTATAGTTGTCTCCCGGGCACTTCCACAAGAAGCACGCGGTGTCGTCCGCGCGGTTGATGAGCCCGAAGCGATCCTCGTTCACGCCCGCGTTGAACCCGTCGTCGTACAGGTCGTACCAGAGGTACTCGTCGGCACCGGCGAGCTGCGCGAGCAGCGGTCCGCGGATCGCGTAGTCGGCCTGCTGCGCCGGCGTCGACCCGGCGATGTGCGTCGGCCAGCCGTTCTCGGTGATGCGCACCGGGATGTCGCGGTCGCCGTCGGCGTCGTCGATCATCGCCGTCAGCTGCTGCAGATTGGCGAGCTCCGTGGCCTGCTCGGGTGGAGTGCCCGCGCCGTGCTGCGAGTAGCCGTAGTAGTTCGTCGCGTACGTGTCGAGGTGACCGAGGCCGCCCTGCGCGATGAAGTCCTGCGCCCACGCCAGCTGCACGCCCGCGCTGATCGGCGCGATGACGTTCGCTTCGGGATCAGCGGCATGCGCGGCGGCGTACGTCGGCTCGAGGATGTCGAGGTAGCACGCCGCCGTGAGCCCGCACGTGCCGTTGTTGAAGCCGGCCGAGTTGTACTCGTTCAGGATGCCGATGTCATGCGAGTCACCCTGCCCGCTGTAGTGCGCAGCCGTCGCCCCGACGTACGCCGCGAACGCGTCGATCGCCTCGTCGCTGGCCGGTGTGCGGTTGTCGTCGTACAGCGCACTGGTGAGCCCGGCGTTCCACATCACTTGCTGGCCGCGGTCGGCGAGCTCGCCCACGACCCGCGGGCCCTCGCCGGCGAACTCGTACACGCCCTTCTGCTTCTCGACCTCGCCCCACGTCGTCTCGATGCGGCTCATGCCGTAGCCGGCCAGCACCATGGCGTCCATGAGCGCCTCGGTCTCGCCGGCCGACTGGTGGCCGCGGTGGATCTGCGTGCCGAAGAACGCGTCGTCACCGTTCCACCCTGCAGGCGGGTCGTCCAGCACGGCCAGCGAGGTCGTGCGGGTCACCGGCTCGCCGACGTCGGCGGTGACTGCGAGCGTGTAGTACCCGAAGGGCAGATCGGTGAAATCGATCGCGCCCTCGCCGTCGGTCACCGCGGTCGTGCCCGTACGCAGCGCCACGTCGTGCGCGTCGCCGAGGCGCCACGTGACCTCGTCGGCGGGCGTCGCGACGTCCACCGACGCCGCGCCCTCGGCGAAGATCAGCGACGGGCTCATGATCGCGAGCGAGTCCAGCGCCGCGACGGGCTTGTCGGTGAAGCTGATGTCGATCTTCGAGAAGCACACCGGCGGCATCGAGCCCTGCAGCGCCTTGACGTTCAGGCGGAAGTCGGCGCCGTTGGAGCGGTTCTTGAAGTTGATGTTCGTCAGCTCGAACGCCGTCGTCTTCCATGTCCCGGTATCGGTGAGCTGCTGATTGCGCGACCCCGTCCAGGGTCCGGCCTTGGCGTCGTAGTGGATGTCGAAGCCCGCCGTGCCGGCGTCGAAGTACGACACCCGCACGATGGCGCGTGTGGCGCCGGTCGGGATGGCGGCATCCGCGACGTCGACGTACACGTAGCGGACGTACGGATCGTTGCGCATCTCCCAGCACTCGACACCGTCGACGGTGGTCGTGATGACGGCCGGGTCCTTGCCGGCGTCGCCGGGGCGCACCTTGTCGACACCGCTCAGCTGCGGCGTCGCGCCCAGCACGACGGATGCATCGGGGGCGGCCGCGACGGCGGTGCTCGGGGGGAGCGCCCCGAGCGCAGCCGACAGCAGGGCGGCGGCGAGGCCGCCGGCGAGCAGCTTCCGTGATCTCCCACGCATGGTCATCTTCGTTCCTCTCTCAGAAGCCCGAGCACTGGCCGGCGGCCGCGCCCGTGATCGTGTTGGCGACGCCGCCGTTCGTGGGGGCAGGGTGGTTCGCGGAGCACGTGAGCACACCCGCGACGGTGTTGCCCGACACGGTGACGCCGCCGGTGCTCCCGGTGAATGCGCCGATGCCGGCGATGGTCGAGCCCTCGACGATCACCGCGCCGGTCGCACCCTGCACCATGAGCGCGCCGCGCACCTCGGAGCCGGTCACGGTCACCGCTCCCGCACCCTGCGCGAGGACCATCCCCTTCACGACCGTGTCGGTGATCGTGACGGATGCTCCGCCGGTGACGGTGATGGGGCCCGACACCGTCACACCGGTGAGGCAGGTGAGGCCCTTCGTGAGGGTGAGCGCACCGCGCACGTCGTGGTCGACGGTCGCGTCGCACGCCGGCGCGGGCGGAGCCGGCTCGAGGACGAACGGCAGGTACAGCGCGTTGTTCTTCGATCGGGCGATGCCGCTGCCCACCTCGATCCAGCCGGTGCGCCCGGCGCCGTCGTCGTCGTTCACGACGAACGACATGCTGACGAGGCGTGTGGCCGGGTCGGCGGGCGCGACGGCGCTCCACGGCAGAGTGACGTCGTAGGTCGTGGTCGCGGCGGCGTCGTCGCGGACGATGGATGCCTCGGCCCCGGCCACTTCCCCGGTCTCACCCGATCCCGCCACCCATTTCCACACCACGGGCCCGGCGGCGGTCAGCGCGACGCCGATCTCGTCCCACGGCTTCGTCTCGCCCGGCGTCCCGGCCTGCACCGTGAACTGGATGGAGTCGCCCGCCCAGATCTGCTCGCCGCTGTTGGGCTGCGCATGCACGTCGTCGACGACCGTCGCGTGCAGGTGCAGCCCCTCGCCGTCCCACGTGGGCTGGATCGTGCCGCTCAGGTCGGCTGCGCCCTCCCACCCGGTGACGGCGTTGGTGCCGTCGGCCGCGAGGTCCAGCGGTGCGGCATCGGATGCCGTCGCGGCGTGCGCGAGAACGCGCTGGGCTGTGGCATCCACCATCACTGTCGTCGTCGATGAGGTCGCCGCGGGCAGTCCGTCGATCTCGTACGACACCGAGGTGGGATAGGTCCCGGGCGCGACGCCGGCGAGCGGCACGTCGACCACGACGTTGCCGCCGGCGGACACCTCGGGCACGGCGGCCGTGCCCGAGGTGCTGCCGATCGTGTACGCGATCTCGTCGGCCGGCACTCCCTCGACCGAGGCGTTGCTCACTGTCACCTCGAGCACGTCTCCGGTGTCGCGCAGGGCGTGCCGTACGGCGACGCCGATCCGGTTCTTCACGGTGACAGTGCCCTCCACGGTGGCCACGAGCGCGCCGCCGACGCGCAGTTCGCCGCGATAGCTGTGCGTGCCGAGGTCGCGCCCGACGGTCAGCGACACCGGGAACTGCGCCGTGGCGCCGGCGGGCACGTCGACCGCGACCGCCTGCCCGTCGAGCGTGAACTCGCCCGACAGCGCGGCGGCGCCGTCGCTGTTGTCGACCCCCAGCGTCGCGGTGAAGGTGTCGTCGATCGCGACCGAGGCCGGCAGCGTCAGCGACAGGCGCGACGAGGTGACGCCGGTCACCGCGCCCGCGATGTACACGGGCGTGGCGCCGACCGTGAGCTCGACGGCGCCGTCGGCAGGCTGCAGCGTCGTCTGACGGCCCTGCTGGTCGGTGACAGTGACCGCTGCCGTGGCGGCGAGCGCGACAGTCGTCGGCGTGGTCGACCAGATGACGCGCTTCTCGGCGCCGCCCTCGTCGAAGACGTAGCTCGACACGCCCGCCGGCGCCGTCTCGACGCGGTCGAAGTCCGCGTCCTGCAGCTGGTCGGTGAGAGTCGAGTACGCCACATAGGCGGGCTTGGCCGTCCACTTGCCGAGCTCGTCGGCCGTGTTGCGGACGATGCCGAAGCGGTTCTCGACGTCGGCGGCATCGGTGCCGTCGTCCATGAAGTCGTACCAGAAGTACCGCTGCACGCCCTTCGCGAACGCGCGCACGTGGGTCTGCACGATGTAGTCGGCCTGGGTCTGCTCCGGGACCGCGCGCGCATTTGTGCCGGTGACCCAGCCCTGCTCGGTGATCCAGATCGGGATGGTCTGGCCGTTGTTGTACTTCTTCACGAGCGCATTCACCTGGTCGATGAGCGTGTCCAGGCCCGCGGGCGACCCCGGGTAGAGATACGGATGGATCGACAGCGCGTCCATGTACTGCAGACCGCCGAGCTGGAACAGCGTCTCGAGCCACGCCAGCGGCACTCCTGCGGTCGCACCGCCCACGACCACGCGGTCAGGGTCGGCGGCCTTGATGTCTTCGTACGCCTTCTTCAGCAGCGGGTAGTAGTACTCGGCCTTGGAGTCGGCCGGGCCGTCGCCGCGGTCTCCGAAGCCCGGCAGGTTGAACTCGTTGTAGATCTCGACGGCGGTGCTGTCGTAGTGCTCGGTGAGGGCGACCGCGAAGTCCCCGTAGGCGGCGCGCCCCTCGTCGGTGTACGGGGTGGCGTTGCCGTCGTGGAACTGGTTCGTGTACGCCGGGATCGGCAGCCAGTCGATGCCGGCGGCATCCAGCTTCGCGACCATGCCGTCGTACCTGACGTAGGAGTACGAGCCCGGTGCCGTCTCGACCGATGCCCACGAGGCGTCGTCGCGCACGTGCGCGACACCGGCGTCGGCGAGGAGATCCGTGAGCGTGAAGTCGGGGGCGTCCCATCGGGTCATGTGCGCGGCCATGCCGAACGGCGAGTCGGCGGGAGTCGTATCGTGGTCGACGAGCAGCGCGATGACCGTGCTCGCGGTGCCGATGACGGAACCCGAGGACGAGGCCGTCGTCGCCAGCGTGTAGTAGCCGAGGTCGAGACCCGGCAAGCTCAGGCGCTCGACGGGCGTGCTCATGCTGAGGGTGCCGCTGTCGACCGTGCCGCCGTCGAGTCCGGTGAGCGACCAGGCGACGCTGTCTCCGCTGGACTGCACGTCGACGGCCGGGGTCTCGCCCTCGACGAACACGTTGCCCTCGGCGACCTGCTCCAGGACGAGCGGCGACGGCGTCTTCCTGGCGACGACGTCGTCGACGAGGATCGAGCCGGTCTTCGCACCGCCGAAGCTGTTCTCATCGGCGAGGATCGAGAACGTCTTCGACGGTCCGTGCCACACGCCGTCGTTGGCGCCGCCGAAGTGCGAGTACCCGCTGCCGGCGGCGAAGTCGGTGACGACGAAGTGCTGCCAGTCGGCGCCCGGCGTCAGCGCGAGACGCTGCTGGTGGGTCTGCCCGGTACTGTCGACGGCGCGCAGCGCGATGCGGGTGCCGGTCGTGGACTTCACCCAGAAGCTCAGCGACACGACGTCGATCGCGGCGCTCTTCGACATGGCGACGTACTTGCCGCCGCCGGTGAAGTCGGCGCTGAGGCGCGCGGCCGCCGCTCCCGAGTGCGCGTCGGGGTCGGCGGCGATGCCGCCGGTGGCGCCGGGGAATTCGGACCCGTTGCTGAACGACCAGAGCGCGCCGTTCTCGAAGTCCCCCATCACGGTGTCGAGGCTGTCGGCGGAGGCGGCGGACGGGACGAGCGCTGCGGAGAGAACGAGCGCCGCGGTCACTGCCAGGGCGAAGAGCGATCTGCGCGTATGCATGGGGACTCCAGTTCGGACGACCTTGTCGGAATACGGGATCTTCGAGGTGCGCAGCAGAGCCGAGCGACTTACTTCCTCAAATGTATGGATTAACATAGAGGCAGGGACTCGCCGATGGCAAGGGCCCTCCGTCGCGACCGACCGGCCGTGTACGGTAACAGCAGACTCCCGGCACGGATGCGGCCGGACGCACGGGACCGGATTCAGCGAGGAGCACGTATGGAGCGTTCCTGGTCCCCTGGCGCCCGGGGCTCGACCGGCGGCACGAACCTCCCCCGGGTGGCCGACTTCAACGAGACGGTCGTGCTGAACGCCATCCGGCGCGCCGAGGGCGGCTGCAGCCGCGTCGAACTGACGACCGAGACCGGCCTGTCTGCCCAGACCGTGTCGAACATCTGCCGGCGGCTCATCGACCAGGGCTACGTGCTCGAGACCGGCAAGCAGCCCGTCGCGTACGGCAAGCCCCGCACGATGCTCGAACTCGATCCCACAGGCTGCTACGCCGTGGGCGTGCACATCGACCCGGCCGTCATCACCTACGTGCTGCTCGACTTCACGGGGCGCGTCGTCGTCGATGCGAGCCATCCCACTCCTGACGTGCGCGACCCCGACTCGGTGCTCACCCTGATCAGCGAGCACATCGAGCAGCTCATCGAGGGCGCGCCCATCGACCGCGCCCGCATCCTCGGCGTGGGGATCGCCTCACCCGGACCGGTCGACGTGCAGAAGGGCCTCGTGCTCGACCCGCCGCACCTGCCCGGCTGGCACCAGGTGCCGCTGCGCGACCACCTGCGTGAAGCGACGGGGCTCCCCGTGCTGCTCGACAAGGACGTCATCGCCGGCGCCGTCGCCGAGCAGTGGGCCGACCGCGGCGCCGGTGAGTCGCGCAATTTCGTGTTCCTGTACCTCGGGACCGGCATCGGCATGGGCTTCGTCATCGACGACGTGGTGATCCGTGGCATGTCGAGCAATGCGGGCGACGTCGGGCGCATGCCCGTCTCGTCCGAGGAGTACGGCGACCGCTACACCGACCGCTTCCACGCGTTCTGGCAGGTGGGCTCGCCGCGCGAGCTCGCCGCCGAGGGCGTCGAGCTGGGCGTGCTCCCCGCCGACACCGATCTCGGCAGCCCGGCGGCGGCCAACGTCGCGTTCGCCGCGCTGTGCGAGCTCGCCGACGACGGCGACGAGCGCGCCGGAGACATCATCGACAGGGCCGGCCGGTTCGCGGCATCCGCGGTCCTCACCGCCACCAACATGCTCGACGTCGACCGTGTCGTGATCGGCGGGGCGATGTGGGAGCGGGTCGCCGAGCGATACCTGCGCATGATCCCGCCGGTGATCGCCGCCGAGTCCGTCTCGCGCGATCTGCACGGCATCACCATCACCGGCACCCAGCTCGGCTCGGACGTCGCGGCCATCGGCGCCGCATGCCTCGTGCTCGACAACAAGTTCTCGCCCAAGCCGTCGACCCTGCTGCTCGCCGGCTGAGCCTCGCGAAAGGGCGGCTCCCGCCCCCGGGAGCCGCCCTTTCGAAACGGGATGCCGCGGCTCAGGCCTCCGGGCCGGCGTCGCCGTCGGGCCAGACCATGAACGGTCGCAGCTCGAGCTGGCCGTTGCGGGCCATCGGATGCCGCGACGCGATCTCGATCGCCTCGTCGAGACTGTCGACCTCGAGGATGTCGAAGCCGCAGATGACCTCGGCGGTCTCGACGAACGGTCCGCGGGTGGTGAGCACCTTGCCGCCGCGCACCTTCACGACGGTGGAGTCCGCCTGCGGGGCGAGCACCTCGCCGATGATGCGCTTGCCGCTGGCGTCGAGGGGGTCGACCCACAGGTCGACATCGGAGTCGTCGACCTCGGTGTCGGGCTCGAGCGAGGTGACGACGAACATCATGTACTTCATGTCAGATCCTTCCGGTGCGGGCGGGCCGATGCCCACCTCACTGGGGTCGTCGTGCGGCGTACGCCGGCATCGACAGTTCGCCGAGATTCTTTTTCTGAAGGGATGCCGCCGCCACCGGCGTCACCCGCGCTGCGCGCTCAGCCGCCAGACCTGCGGCAGCATCATGCCTTCGGGCTCGTCGCCGTCCAGGACGAAGTGGTCCACGTGCTCGCCGATGCGCGCCTGCCACGCGGCATCGGCGGGATCATCCTCGAGCGCCCTCATCGCCGCCGCGAAGTCGTCGCAGTCGACGACGTGGAACAGATGGGATCCCGAACGCCAGATCGTCCAGTCGTGGATGCCGATGCGTGCGAAGCTCGCGGCCAGGTCGTCGGGGATGCGCTCGTGCTCGCGATCGTAGGAGCGCTCGTGACCGTCCTTGACGATCGAGTGCAGGGCGACTCTCATGGTCGGGCCTCCGGAACGGCGGGTGCGAACGGGCTCCACCGTAGCCCATGCCGCCATCCCGGAATCATCCGAAAGGCGGAGGCGCATGAGACCACGGGTGGATGCCTGGCGCGACGGCGCTCCGTAGCGTCGTAGGCATGGTCACCACCACGTCCCCGGTCCGCATCGCCCGTCACCGCGAGCTGTCGCCGATCGCGGCGGCATTGCTGACGATCGGCGGCAACATCCTCATCCTCGCCATCGCAGGTTTCGCAGTCGTGGGCGTGGGCCTGGCCGCGGTGGCGGTGTTCGGCGCGCAGCTGCTCGGCGCGCTCTGACCCCTGTCGCGCTGTCGGCGGGTGGCGCTAGCCTGCGGGGCATGACCGAGCGGGCCGTCCCCATCCTTCTCAGCCGCGATCTGCGCGAGACCCTCGAGTTCTACGAGCGGCTCGGGTTCGAGAACCGGGGCGCCCCGCCCGAGGAGTGGCGGTACCTCATCGTCGGCCGGGGCGAGGCCGAGCTCCACTTCACTGAGGCGCCTGACGTGGACCCGCTGAGCACGGCGTCGATGTGCTACCTGTACGTCGACGATGCGCGGGCAACGCACCAGGAGTGGGCAGGGCTGGTCGAGCCGGATGCTGCCACCGGAAGCCGCATCACGGCGCCGGTCGACACCGACTACGGCATGCGCGAGTTCGCCGTGGTCGACCGCAACGGCAACCTGGTGCGCGTGGGCAGCACGATCTGAGCTGTCGTCGGAGGCGGTCGGGCCGCTAGGCTCGCGCCCATGACGGACGTCGCGACGAAGCCGCGCCCCACCAGGCCCGGCACCAGCCTGCGGGGGTTCTCCGCGCCACTCGTACTCGTGCTGGGGCTTGTGATCGTGCCGATCGCACTCGCCTTTGCGACGCTGCCGGCGGGGGTGCCCACTGACGAGGACTACGTGCGCATGGCGTTCGCGAGCGTCGCGGGCTGCACGATCGGCATCGTGAGCGTCGTCGGGCTGCTCGTCGACCGGATCGTGCGCCGGGCGAAGGCGTCGACGATCGCCCTGTTCGCGGTCATCGCCCTCGTGGTCGTGCCGTGGCAGCTGAGCGGCATCGGCCGCGCCGCCGACCAGCTGCTCGCGAACCTCAGCCTCTGACAGGACGCCACCGCCCGCCCGCCCCGAAGGGCGAGCGGGCGGTACGCGTGCTCGGCGGTCGTGGGTCTCAGCGCTTCTGCGCCTCGACCAGCACCACGGCGCTGCGGGCGGGGACTGTCACCGTGCCGGTGGCGGCATTCCACGTCGTCGTCTTGACGACGGGGTCGGAGCCCTTCGCCAACGCCGGGGTCAGCGCGAACGAGCGGCCCTTGAGCGTCGAGACTGTCTGCGAGACGGTCTCGGTGCCGGCGTTGAACACCACCAGGGCGCCCTTGAGCTTCGGATCCACATCCTTGCCGACGAGATCGTCGATGAGCATCACGACGACGCCGGGTGCGGCATCCGGTCCGCTGTCCGGGAACGTGACCTTCTGCTCGATGAGCTTCGCCGAGCCGAGCCGCAGCAGTCCCACCTCGTTGCGCACGCGCAGCAGGTCGAGGGCGGATGCCTCGGCCGTGGCGATGTCGGAGGCGCCCGGCTTGTTGGCGGGGTTCGCCAGCAGCGGCTTCATGATGCCCCAGTTGTCGTCGTTGTCGGCCGCCATCGGCAGCCCCGAGCCGAACGTCGACTGCTGGCTCGTCCAGTCGATCCGGTTGAACCAGTCGCCCGAGTTGTAGCTGTTGCGGTCCAGCGACTTGGAGCGCAGCAGCTCGGTGCCGGCGTGCCAGAACGACGGCGTCTGCGCGTAGGTCGTGGTCGCCAGCTCCAGCGTGTTCATGCGCACGCGGTCGGCCATCGTGGTGTCGGCCGGGAGCTTCAGCATCGACAGGTCGAACAGCGTCTCGTTGTCGTGCGCGTCGACGTAGGTGATGACCTCGTCGGGCTGGTCGGCGTAGCCGGCCGGCGAGCCCCGGTAGTCGAGCTCGTCGCCGGCCTTCGCGGCACCCGTGTGATCGGTCAGCTCGTAGTCGCGCAGGTTGCCCGCGAGGCCCAGCTTGACGAGGTCGGTCTGGTGCGCGAGGTCGGCGAGCGCCTGCTCGGTCGTGCCGTTGATCGGGGCCCCGTTGGGGTCGGTGCCCAGGCCCGTGCCGAAGCCCTGCTGCTGGATCGTCTCGCCGGCGACCGGGCTGCCGCCGTGGACGGCGTCGCGCAGCCGGTCGCTGAACGTGCCGATGCCGGTGCCGCCGAGCTGCCCCTGCGTGGCCTGCTCGAAGAGGGCGTTGTTCGCGACCTCGCCGAAGTTCCAGCCCTCGCCATAGAGGTAGATCGCCTTGCCGTCGACGCCGTCCTTCTTGAGGGTCAGCTTGTCGAGCGCAGCGCGGATCTCGAGCATGTTCTGCTTCGAGTGGTGCCCCATCAGGTCGAAGCGGAAGCCGTCGACCTTGTACTCGCGCGCCCACATCACGACCGAATCGACCATGAGCTTCTGCGCGACCTCGTGCTCGGTCGCGACGTTCTGGCAGCACGTCGAGGTCTCGACGTTGCCGGCGGCGTTGAGGCGCTGGTAGTACCCGGGCACCACCTGATCGAGCACCGACGTGGCGTCCTGCCCCGACGCGGAGGTGTGGTTGAACACCTGGTCGAGGACGACCTGCAGGCCCATGCCGTGAAGCGCCCCGACCATCTCGCGGAACTCCGACACGCGCGCGCCGCCCTGGGGATTCACTGCGTACGACCCCTCGGGGACCGAGTAGTGGTACGGGTCGTAGCCCCAGTTGAAGCCGTCTGTGTCGGCGACCGCGGCGACGCACGCCTGCTGCTGGTCGCTGTCGGCCGGCAGCGACGCGAGGTCGCAGGCCGGCGTCTGCTGCTGTGAGCGGTCCTCCTCGATCGTGGCGATGTCGAACGTCGGCAGCAGGTGCACGGTGTTGATGCCGGCGGCCGACAGCTGACGCAGCTGCTTCGTGCCCGCGCTGTCGCGTGTGAACGCCTTGTACGTGCCCCGCTCGGCGGCGGGCACCGTCGTGTCGCCGATCGAGAAGTCGCGCACGTGCAGCTCGTAGATCGCGCGGTCCACCGGACGGGCGACGACCGGCGCGGCCGTCTTCTCCCACGCCTTCGGGCGCCAGCTCTTGTCGTCGAGGTCGATCGCGACCGATCGCTCCGAGTTGAGGGTCAGAGCGACCGAGTACGGGTCGGTGACGTCGTTCGTCTCGATCTTGCCGGTGGTCGGCGCGTAGACCACAACCTCCCACAGGTACTCGTCGCCGTCGAGCGCCTTCTTGCCCGCGACGGTCCAGATTCCGGATGCCGCGTCCCACTGCGCCGCGTGACGCACCGGGTCGCCGTCCGTGCCGGCATCCCACGTGAGCAGCGTCGCCGACTGCGCGGTCGGCGCCCACAGGCGGAAGGTGGGCTTGTTGCCCTGGTACGCGACGCCGAGGCCGGCGCCGTCCACCGCGTCCGCGTACAGATCGTCGAGCACGCCCGGGATCTGCACGCCGGTGAAGGCCGTGAGCGCCCCGCCGGCGTTGCGCTGGGCGACCATGAGCTGGCCCTTCAGCAGCTCGGCGGCGGCGTCCCGGTCGACGCCGTCGACGTGCAGCGCGACGAAGCCGGCAAGGGCGGGGAACCGCTCCTTCTGATCGTCGGTGAGGCCGCGGCCGATGCGCGTCAGCGTGATCGGGTCGGTGCCGCCGAGGACCTCGCGATCGGCGGTGAGGCCGAGTGCGGCATCCTTGGAGCCGTACAGCTGCCATGCGGCGCCGTCGGCCGGCGCCCCCAGGTCGGCGGGCCAGGCGATGGTGGTGGCGTCGATCCAGTGGGCGCGGAGCTCACCGGTGCCCGCGAGCGGCGGGTCGCTGGCCCTGACGGTGAGCACGTGCGTCTCGAGGGTGTACCGGAAGGTCACGACCTTGCCCGCGGTGGCGCTGAAGGTGATGTTCGCGCCTCCCGGGGCGCCGCCGGCGCCGTAGTTCTCGGTCCACGAGCGGCCGTGGGCGACCTTGACCTCGTACGAGCCGGTGGGCAGATCGTCGGTGGTGAACTGGAACACACCGTCGCCGTCGCGGTCGAACATCATCGTCGCGAGGCAGTCCGGCATCCAGTCGCCCGCGCAGCCGAGCTCGCTCTGCAGCGAACCGGGCAGCGTGATGACGGGGCCGTCGGCCGTGGTGCGGATGTTCTTCGTGCGCGGGTCGAAGAAGAACTCGATCGGTCCGCCCGCGTGCACGAGCGTGATGTTGCCGCCGTTCGGCACACCGCCGGCGCCGTAGTTCTCGTCCCACCTCTTCTCGGTGGCGATCTTGTACTCGTACGTGCCCGCGGGCAGGTCGGCGAGCTTCAACGTCCAGATGCCGTCGACCTTGGTCATCTGCACGGCGTCGCAGTCGGGTTGCCAGTCACCTGGGCAGCCGGCCTTGCTGTCGAAGCTGCCGGGCACGCTCACCGCGCCGTACTCGGTCGGCGTCTGGGGCTCCTCCTCGACCGGCTCCTCGGGGGTCTCTTCGACGCCGGTGCTGACCTTGTTGCCCACCGAGGCGTAGGTCGAGGCGGCGGCGTGGTGGCCGGCCGCGTCGGTCGTGACGGCGCGGTACTCGACCAGCGTGCCGGTGGCGAGTCCGTCGACGGCGTGGAAGACACCCGGGTCGGTGTCTTCCGCGGTTCCGAGCGCGTGCCACTCGTCGGAGCCGACGACGCGCCAGGCGAAGCTCGTCTCCTGCCACGTCGTGTCGTCTACGTCGGCGGTGACGGCGGCGGTGCCGCTGATGCCCGCACCGGCGGCCGGGACGGTCACGGTGACGGCCGGCGCCTCGGCGGGCGTGGTCACCGTCGTGCCGGCGCGGTAGACGACGGCCGAGAGCGCCGGGACGTTCACGGAGGTCGCGGAGGCGGCATCCGTCGAGATCCCCGTCGATGCGCCGTAGACCGGGGTGTACGACGCGTTCGCCGTGAGGGTCGTGAGGTTCACGGCCTTGTCGGCCGTCGTGTTGTTGAGCGCGACCAGGTACTCGACCTTCTCGTCGCGGTCGACGCGCGAGAACGCGTACACACCCGCACCGTTGTCGGCGTAGCGCTCGATCTGCGCGCCGGTGACCAGGGCGGGGTTCGCCTCGCGCAGCGCCGCCAGTTCGGCGATGCGCGCGTAGACGGGCGCCGACGTGTCGTACCGGTCGACCGAGCCGGCGTTCTCACCCGTGATGAGGTTCTGGTTCTGGTACGAGGGCACCTGGCTCGCGAACAGCGACTGCCGGGCGTCCTTGTCGCCTCCGGTGCCGACGAAGCCCTGCTCGTCGCCGTAGTAGACGACGGGCTGGCCGCGGCCCAGGAACATCAGGTCGTGGGCGAGCAGATCCCGCTGCAGCGCGTTGTCGGCGCCCTTGAGGAAGTAGCCGACGCGGCCCATGTCGTGGTTGCCGAGGAAGGTCGGCAGCGCCGTCGCCGACGAGTCCGGGGTCGTGTACCGGTCGTCGCCCGCGTAGAGGTTCTGCAGGCTCTTGGCGTTGCCGCCGCCGGCGTAGCTCACGGCCGACGACTGGAATGTGAAGTCGAGCACGCTGGACATGTCGGTGTCGCGCACGTACGGCGAGAGCTTGACCGGGTCGGCGTCGTACACCTCGCCGAACATGAAGAAGTCCGGCTTGCCCTGGGCGTGTGCGTAGTCCAGCACGCGGGTCGTCCACTGCTGCCAGAACTCGAAGTTCACGTGCTTGGCGGTGTCGATGCGGAACCCGTCGATGCCGAGGTCGATCCACTTCTGGTACACGTCGACGAAGCCGTCCACGACGGTCGGGCTCTCGGTCATCAGGTCGTCGAGACCGTCGAAGTCGCCGTAGGTGACCGATTCGCCCGACCAGGTCGAGTTGCCGCGGTTGTGGTAGAGCGTGGGGTCGTTGAGCCACGCCGGCACCTTGAGGTCCTTGTCGGCGTCGGCGACCACCGGCGTGTACGGGAACGACGTCGCCGGGTCGAGCGCCGGGAACGTGTCGGTGCCCGCGTAAGCGTGCGGGTCGAACGCCGCGCCATCGGCATCGGTGTACGGCGACGTCTTCTGGTCGATGTAGCCGTACTGCTTCTCGGCGTAGTCGATGACGTCGGCGGTGTGGTTGGCGATGATGTCGAAGTAGACCTTGATGCCCTTGGCGTGCGCCTCGGCGATCAGCGCCTGCAGTTCGGCGTTGGTGCCGAGGTGCGGGTCGATCTGCGTGAAGTCGGTGATCCAGTAGCCGTGGTATCCGGCGCTGGCGTTCGCCCCCTCGCCCTGCACGGGCTTGTTCTTGAAGCTCGGCGTGAGCCAGATCGCGGTGGTGCCGAGTCCGTCGATGTAGTCGAGGTTCTGGCGCAGGCCGGCGATGTCGCCGCCGTTGTAGAAGCCCTTGTCGGTCGGGTCGAAGCCGGTGGCCAGGCGGTCGCCGGTGAGCCCGCCGTCGTCGTTGGACGTGTCGCCGTCGGCGAACCGGTCGGTCATGACGAAGTAGAACTGCTCCTGGCTGCCCGGCTCGCGCACCGGCGGCGCGACCAGCGCGTCATCGTCGGCCGTGTAGCCGGCCCGCAGGCTCTTCGCCTCGACGCCCACGCGCTTGGTGTTGTCGTCGAACACGAAGCGCAGCCTCGCGGGGCCCGCGATCGTGAGCGGGATGTTGTCGCTGGAGCCGTTCAGCCCGTACGACTCGTCCCACGCGTCGTTCGCGGCGACCTTGTACTCGTACGTCCCGGCCGGAACCTCGAACTCGGCGGCGTACACGCCGGCGGTGCCCGTGGCGGCGAGGTCGGTCGCGGCGCACTCGGGCTGCCAGTCGGCCGAGCAGCCGAGCTCGGACTGCAGGCTGCCGACGAGGGCGAAGGTGCGCTCGGCGGCGGCCGCCGGCGCGATGGCGACGGCTCCCCCGGTGACGATGAGGGCGGCGGCCGCGAGACTCGCGGTGACTCTGCGCGCTCGGGGACTTGTCGGCTGTGACATCAGGGCTCCTGGAAGGGGCGAAGGCACGACGACGTGCCGGTGAGCTGTGCGCCGACAGTAACAGCGGATTCATAAGAATTGCAAGCGCTTACATCGTGAGAGCCCTTTCATATTGGGGATGCCGCGGCCTCCGACATCCGCGGGCCCGCCGTTTGCGTAACCGCTTGCAGAGCGTGGGTGTCAATCGGCGGTGCGTGCCTCGCGGGCCTGTCGCCGCGTGAGCGGGGCGCCGGCCGGAACGCGGATGCCGCCGGTGTCGACCTCGACCGGGGCGCCCGCCTGGTTCGCGGCGCGCTGGGCCGACAGCGCGGCGTCATCGTCGACGGCCTCCTGCAGCGCCGACTTCGCCCGCAGCGGAGGCGTCTTGAAGAACAGCGACAGCACGAACGCGACGATGACGACCCACATCGCGACCCAGTAGACCGCGACCGCGGAGTCGTTGAACGCGACCAGCATGGGCTTGCTCAGCCGGGGGTCGGCGCCGACGAGGAACGACGTGTCGTCGACCGTGCTCTGGTCGATCTGCGAGTCGCCGCCGCCGTCGGCGAAGCGGTCGAGCATCGTGGGCACGAGGGTGTCGACGAACGCGGCGCGGTCGTCGGCATCCGAGAAGTCGAGGGTCACCGTCCCGTCGTCCGAGAGCCGGGCGGCGGGCACCTGCTTCTGGATCTCGGTGAGCGCCGCCTGCTGCGCCTGCGCCACGGCCGCGGCCGTCGCCGCCTCTTGCTGCGCCGGCGGGATCTGCCCGGCCTCGACCTGCGCCGCGACGGCGTCGGTGGCCGCGGCCGCGGCGTTGTCGACGCCCTCCTGCAGCTGCTTCGTGGTGGCATCGGTCGCCTGCGTGACGATCGGCGTGTAGATCTTCGCCATGATGTCGGCGTTCTCGGGCGCGCCCGCGACCTCGGGGTCGAACGCCGCGTCGAGGGCGCTCGTGAGGGTGTCTTCGTCGGCGAACGAGGCCTGGATGTTCTGCGGCATGAGCGTGAACATCAGCGACAGCAGCACGGCCGTGCCGAGCGTGCCGCCGATCTGCCGGAAGAACGTCGAGGCGCTCGTCGCGACGCCCATGTCGCGCAGCCCGACCGAGTTCTGGCTCGCGATCGTCAGGGTCTGCATCAGCTGCCCGAGCCCGAGGCCGATCAGCAGCATCCCGCCCGCCATGAACCAGTACGACGTGTCGTACCGCAGATGAGTGAGCCAGAAGAAGCCGATCGACAGGAACGCCGTGCCGAGGATCGGGAAGACCCGGTACCGCCCGGTGCGGGCGATGATCTGGCCGCTGCCGATGGAGGCGATCATCATGCCGAGGATCATCGGCAGCATCTGCAGACCGCTCTCGGTCGGCGTGGCGCCGAGCACCAGCTGCAGGTACAGCGGGATGGTGAGCATCGCGCCGAACATGCCGAAGCCGACGAACACGCCGATCACTGTCGCCATCGAGAACGTCGACGAGCGGAAGAGCTTCAGCGGGATCAGCGCGTCGTCCTTCATGAGCGTCTCGACGATGACGAACGCGATGACGCCGAGTCCGCCGACGATGTAGCAGCCGAGCGCGAGCGGCGAATCCCAGCCCCATTCGCGTCCCTGCTCGGCCACCAGCAGCAGCGGCACGAGCGCGATGATCACCGTCGTCGCACCCCACCAGTCGATGCGCACGGAATGGACGGGATGCCGCGGGATGTGCAGGAACCGCAGCACGATGCCCAGCGCCACGAGGCCGATCGGGACGTTGATGAGGAACACCCAGCGCCACCCGGCGATGCCGAGGATCTCGTCGGCGCCGGCGAACAGCCCGCCGATGAGCGGGCCCAGCAGGCTCGAGATGCCGAAGACGGCGAGGAAGTACCCCTGGTACTTGGCGCGCTCGCGGGGCGCGAGGATGTCGCCCATGATCGCCAGGGGCATCGACATGAGGCCGCCCGCGCCGAGACCCTGGATCGCACGGAACGCCGCGAGCTGCAGCATGGACGTCGAGAACGACGCGAGGATCGAGCCGATCACGAACACGACGATCGCGAAGATGAACAGCGGCCGGCGGCCGAAGATGTCGGACAGCTTGCCGTAGATGGGCGTCGAGATCGTCGAGACGATGAGGTAGGCCGTCGTCACCCACGCCTGCTCGCTGAGGCCGTGCAGGTCGTCGCCGATGGTGCGGATCGCGGTGCCGACGACCGTCTGGTCCAGCGCCGACAGGAACATGCCCGCCATCAGGCCGAAGATGACGAACAGGATCATCCGGTGGGTCATCACCGGCGCGGCGACAGTCTCGGACGACGTGCGGGTCTCAGACATGACTACCCCCGAACTGCAGATCAGCGGATGCGATCAGGCGACTCCGTCGTCGTCAGGTCTGGGCTCATCGTAGACCGCCTCTGTCAGAGGCGCTCGATGATCGTCGCGTTCGCCATGCCGCCGCCCTCGCACATCGTCTGCAGGCCGTAGCGCCCGCCGGTGGCCTCCAGGTGCGCGACGAGCGTCCCGAGCAGCCGTGCGCCCGAGGCGCCGACGGCGTGTCCGAGCGCGATCGCTCCGCCCCACGGGTTGAGCTTCGCGGGGTCGGCGTCGAGGTCGCGCAGCCATGCCAGCGGCACCGACGCGAACGCCTCGTTCACCTCGTAGGCGTCGAGGTCGTCGATCGAGAGGCCGCTGCGCTCGAGGATTCTGCGCGTGGCCGGACTCGGCCCGGTGAGCATCATGATCGGGTCGTCGCCCACCACGGCGAACGCGTGGAACCGCGCGCGCGGCGTGAGTCCGAGCTCCTGCGCCTTCTCCTCGCTCATGATGAGGACCGCGGATGCCGCGTCGGTGAGCGGCGACGAGTTGCCCGCCGTGATGCGCCAGTCGAGGTCGGGGAACCGCTCCGCGAGCGCATCCGTGCGGAACGCCGGGGCGAGTCCGGCGAGCCCCTCGACCGTCGTCCCCGGGCGGACGGTCTCGTCGAACGCGACAGCCTCGCCGTCGCCGGGGAGGACCGGGATCACCTGCGAGTCGAATCGGCCGCGGGTCCAGGCATCCGCCGCCCGACGGTGCGACTCGGCCGAGAAGGCGTCGAGCTCCTCGCGGGAGAAGCCCCAGCGCGCGGCGATGAGCTCGGCCGACACGCCTTGGCCCACGAGCCCGTCCGGGTAGCGGCTCGCCACGCCCTGCGAGACAGTGCCGCCGTGGGCCGACGAGCCGAGCGGCACGCGGCTCATCGACTCGACGCCGGCGGCGATCACGATGTCGTAGGCGCCCGCGATGACGCCCTGCGCCGCGAAGTGCGCCGCCTGCTGGCTCGATCCGCACTGCCGGTCGATCGTCACCGCCGGCACCGTCTCGGCGAAACCGGCGGCGAGCACGGCCTGACGCCCGATGTTGAGGGACTGGTCGGCGACCTGGCTGACGCATCCCATCAGCACGTCGTCGATCTGCGTGGACTCGAGCGCATTGCGCTCGAGCAGGGCCGTGAGCACCTCGGCGACGAGGTCGACGGGATGGATACCGCTCAGGGCTCCCCCGGGCTTGCCCCGCCCGGACGGGGTTCGGACGACGTCGACGATGACCGCGCTGCGCATGAGAGTGCCTCCTGGTCCGAGCCTACGTCTCCGCGAAACGCGGGGATCCGGCCTCGCTCGGACGCCTGGGCGCAATTCCTCCGAATCTGGCGAGATCTCCGAGCGTGGCGCGCCGCCGAGACGTCAGCCCAAGGTCGCCGCGCGCTCCTGCGCCGCTTCCAGCAGCCGCGGCACTCCGGCCTCGAGACCGGGACCGAAGGTGTCGCCGGGCCGCTGCCCGTCGAGCCACCGGGTGTACAGCGCCTCGCAGAACACCGCGGCCTTGAACAGGGCGAGCGCCTCGTACCAGGGCAGCATCGAGAGATCGAGCGGATGCCGCCGCGCATAGCGCTCGACCAGCTCCGCGGTCTCGGGAAAGCCGTCGAGCCGTGTGACCGGCGTCAGCTCGAGCGGCGTCGGCACGTCGCCCGGACGCGCGTACGTCACGGTGAAGTAGCCGAGGTCGGCCAGCGGGTCGCCGAGCGTCGCCATCTCCCAGTCCAGGATCGCCGCCACCCGCGCGGGCGCGCGGCGCCCGGTCGAGGGCGCGTACATCAGATTTCCGATGCGGAAGTCGCCGTGCACGACGGCGGCCTGCTGGGTCGCCGGCAGGCGCGCGGCCAGCCACGCCGCGAGCTCGTCGACAGCCGCGAACGAGCGCCGGGAGTTGATCTGCCACAGCCCGGCGAAGCGTCCGACCTGCCGGGCGAGATATCCGTCGGGACGGCCGAGCGTGGCAACCTCGCCCTCGACGGCGACCGCGTGCAGGTCGGCCAGCGCATCGACGGCCGCGAAGGCGATGCCGCGGCGGCCCGGGCCGTCGTCGAGCGCCGGGGGGACGGCATCCGTCACCACGTCGCCCGACACCCGCCCCATGACGTAGAACGGCACGCCGAGCACCGCCGGGTCCTCGCACACCGCGACGATCCGCGGCACCGGTACGCCCGCTGCGCCGAGCACGCGCTGCACCCGGGCCTCGCGCGCCATGTCGTGCGTCGACGGCGGATGCGGCGGCCGCGGCCCACGGCGCAGCACGAGGTCGTGCCCGGCGTAGGCGATGGCGTACGTGACGTTGGACTGCCCCTCGCCGATGCGCTGCCACGACAGCGCCCCGTCGCCGAACCCGTCGGCACGCAGGTAGTCCGACACCGCGTCGACGACGAGCAGCGGCGGCCGCTCCAGCCCCTCGGCGTCCGCCCACGACGCGACGACCTCCGTGCCGTCGGGCTGCGAGATCACGGGGCGACCTCGTCGAGGCGGCGAGCGCCCGCCTCGATCTCGCGGGAGCGGGTGGATGCCGCACGCCGCGCGATCGCCCACCGGTGGGTCTCGCTCGACCCGTCGTAGATGCGGAACGGCCGCACCTCGTTGAGGTACTGCAGGAGCGGCAGGGCATCGGTGACGCCGTCGCCGCCGCACAGCTGGACGGAGCGGTCGATCACGCGGAACACGGCCTCGGAGCAGTGCACCTTCGCGACCGAGGACAGCGCCTCGCCGGCCCGCGGATCGTCGATGAGCGCGCGCGCGGTCTTGTCGATCATCGCGTCAGAGGTCTCGAGGTCGATGACGCTGTCGGCCAGCAGCGCCTGCGCGACGCCGAGGTCGCGCAGCTTTGACCCGAACAGCTCGCGTGCGTTCGCGCGGTCCAGCGCCGTGTCGTGCGCACGGCGGGCCAGCCCGAGCCAGCGCATGCAGTGGGTGAGCCGCGCCGGGCCGAGCCGCACCTGCGCGTAGCGGAAGCCCTGCCCCGGCTCGCCGAGCACGTCCTCGTCGGGCACGAAGCAACGGTCGAAGCTCACGTACGGGTGGCCGCCCGCGATCGCGCCCTCGATGGTGTGGACGTCCGGGCCGATCGTGACGCCGGGGGCGTCCAGTGGCAGGAGGAACATCGTGGCCCCCTCCTGCCACCCACCCACCGGGGGCGTGCGTGCCATCACGATCGCGAACGCGGCCCCGTTGGCCCCGCTGATGAACCGCTTGCGCCCGGAGATGCGCCAGCCGCCGTCGACCCGCTCGGCTGACGTCGACAGCGCCCGCGGGTCGGAGCCCGCGCCCGGATGCGGCTCCGTCATCGCGAAGCTCGACCGCACCTCGCCGCGCACCAGCGGCGCGAGGTAGCGCTCGTGCTGGGCGGGCGTGCCGACGACGTGCAGCAGGTGGACGTTGCCCTCGTCCGGCGCCATGATGCCCAGCACCGTGGGCCCGATCGGCGAGTAGCCGGCCTCTTGGAACACCCCCGACCACTCGTCCAGCGGCAGGCCGAGCCCGCCGTACCCGGCCGGCGCGTGCGGCGCGTACAGCCCGGCCGCGCGCGCACTGTCGCGCAGTCTGTCGAGCGCGGTGTCATCGAGCGCCATGCCCGGTGCCGGCTCGGCGGGCAGCACGACCTCGCGGATGAAGGCGCGCGTGCGGGCGCGCAGGCCGGCGCTCATGCCGCACCTCCTGCCGCGAGCAGGCCGCCGTCGAGCGTGAGCACCTGGCCGGTGATCCAGGCCGCATCGTCGCCCACCAGGAAGGCGACGGCGCCGGCGACGTCCTCGGGCGCGCCGAGCCTGCCGAGCGGATACGCGGCCGCGACCTCGTCCTCGCGCCCCTCGTACAGCGCACGGGCGAAGCGCGTCTTGACGATGGCCGGCGCCACGGCGTTGACCCGCACCCGAGGCGCGAGTTCGACGGCGAGCGTCTCGGTGAGGTGCGACACGGCGGCCTTCGTCACGCCGTACCAGCCGATCCCGGGCGACGCGACCTCCCCGGTGACGGACGACAGATTCACGACGCTGCCCCCGTGTCCGCCAGTGCCGAGACCGCGCGCGAGGGCCTGCTGCGTCCACGCGAGCGTCGAGACGACGTTGACCTCGAGGATCTTGCGGGCCGCCGCGAGGTCGAGCGCGGACAGCGGCCCGTACACCGGGTTGATGCCGGCGTTGTTGACGAGGATGTCGATGCCGCCGAACTCGGCCACGACACGGTCGAGCGCCTCGGCGCGGTGGCCGGGATCGTCGGCGGCGCCCGCGACGCCGATCGCGGACCCGACGGGCAGCGACGACACCGCAGCGGCGAGCTCGTCGGGGTGCCGCGCCGTCAGGCACACGTGGGCGCCGTCGGCGACCAGGCGCGCGGCGATCGAGAGTCCGATCCCCCGGCTCGCGCCTGTCACGACAGCGGTTCGGCCGCTCAGCGGTGTGGTCATCTTCGTCCTCGCTCTCGGGCAGACGACATCGTCTGCGCTTAATCGTGCGTAAGAAACGTGGCGCGCACAACCCTGATTCGCCGTTGCTGCGGCGGGTTGCGGCATCCACTTTCTAATGCATAATAAAAACATGTCGATGCGGCGAGGACGCCGCACCACGACCCCTCACAGGATTCGGAGCATCGGCGATGGCGCTGGCACGAGACATCTACGACGACGACCACGAGCAGTTCCGCGACGTGGTGCGCGCGTTCGCCGAGCAGCACGCGCGGCCGAACGCCGAGCGCTGGGAGGCCGAGGGCAAGGTCGACCGCTGGCTGTTCACGAAGGCGGCCGAGGCGGGCATCCTGGGCTTCTCGATCCCCGAGGAGTACGGCGGCGGCGGAGCTGACGACTTCCGGTTCCACGCGATCATGGGCGAGGAGCTCGCGCGCCACCCGGTGTCGGACGGCATGGCCGGCATCGCGCTGTCGAACGACATCGTGATCCCCTACTTCACCGACCTGACGGACGACGAGCAGAAGCGGCGATGGCTGCCCGGCATCGCCGCCGGCGAGCTCATCGTCGCCGTCGCCATGACCGAGCCCGGCACCGGCAGCGACCTGTCGGGCATCCGCACCTCTGCGGTGCGCGACGGCGACGACTATGTGGTCAACGGCTCGAAGATCTTCATCTCGAACGGGCAGAACGCCGACCTGGTCGTCACCGCGGTGCGCACGAGCGAAGACCCCCACCGGGGGCTCAGCCTGCTGGTCGTCGAGACGGACTCCCCCGGATTCTCGCGCGGCCGCAACCTCGAGAAGGTCGGGCTGCACGCGCAGGACACGAGCGAACTGGTGTTCCAGGACGTGCGCGTGCCCGCCGCGAACCTCCTGGGTGCCGAAGGAGCGGGCTTCGCGGGACTGATGCGCAACCTGCCGCAGGAGCGGCTGTCGATCGCCGCCGCTGCCGTCGCGTCGAGCGAGGGCGTGCTCGAGCGCACGCTCGACTACGTCAAGGGCCGCACCGCGTTCGGCAAGCCGGTCGGCTCGTTCCAGAACACCCGGTTCGAGCTGGCCGACATGGTCACCGCCACCGAGGTGAGCCGGGCGTACATCGACCGCTGCATCCGCGCGCACTCGGCCGGCGAGCTGTCGGCGGAGGATGCCGCGGCCGCGAAGTTCTGGACCACCGAGCAGTACGTGCAGATCGTGGGCCGGTGCCTGCAGCTGCACGGCGGCTACGGCTACATGCGCGAATACCGCATCGCGCGCGACTACGAGGACGCGCGCATCACGACCATCTACGGCGGCACGACCGAGATCATGAAAGAGATCGTCGGTCGCAGCCTCGGACTGTGAGGAGACACCCCATGGCTGACGCATTCATCTACGACGCCGTGCGCACGCCGCGCGGCCGCAACCGGGGCGGTTCGCTCCACGGCACCAAGCCCGTCGATCTCGTCGTGGGGCTCATCCACGCGCTCCTCGAGCGCAACCCCGGCGTCGATCCCGCGCTGATCGACGACATCGTCCTGGGCGTCGTGTCGCCGGTGGGCGAGCAGGGCGGCGACATCGCCCGCACCGCGGCCCTCGTCGCGGGACTCCCCGAGACCGTCGCGGGCGTGCAGCTCAACCGCTTCTGCGCCTCGGGCCTGGAGGCCGTCAACACCGCGGCGCACAAGGTCGCGTCGGGCTTCGAGGACCTCGTGCTCGCAGGCGGCGTGGAGTCGATGTCACGCGTGCCGATCGGCTCGGACGGCGGCGCCTACGCGCAGGACCCGACGACCAACTACGACCTGTACTTCGTGCCGCAGGGCATCGGCGCCGACCTCATCGCGACGCTCGAGGGCTTCTCGCGCGATGACGTCGACGCGTACGCCGCAGAGTCCCAGCGCCGCGCCGACACCGCGTGGCGCGAGGGCCGCTTCGACGGCTCGGTCGTGCCGGTGCGCGACCAGAACGGCGTCACCCTGCTCGACACCGACGAGCACCGCCGGCCCGACACGTCCGGCCTCGGCGGCCTGCCCGCCGCGTTCGCGGCGCTCGGCGACGCCGCGGGCTTCGACGCGGTCGCGACCCAGAAGTACCACGCCGTCGAGCGCATCGACCACGTGCACACCGCGGGCAACTCGTCGGGCATCGTCGACGGCGCGGCGCTGATGCTGATCGGCAGCAAGGAGGTCGGCGAGCGCCTCGGGCTCACCCCGCGCGCCCGCATCGTGGCGACCGCCGTCACCGGCTCCGAGCCGACGATCATGCTCACCGGCCCGACGCCCGCGACGCAGAAGGCGCTCGCGAAGGCGGGGCTGGAGGCATCCGACATCGACCTGTTCGAGCTCAACGAGGCCTTCGCCGCCGTCGTCATGAAGTGGATGAAGGACCTCGACATCCCCCACGACAAGGTCAACGTCAACGGCGGGGCGATCGCACTCGGCCACCCGCTCGGCGCGACCGGCGCCATGATCCTCGGCACGCTGCTCGACGAGCTCGAGCGCCGCGACCAGCGTCGCGGGCTCGCCACGCTGTGCGTCGGCGCCGGCATGGGCATCGCGACAGTCATCGAGCGGGTCTGACCCGCGGCATCCACTCACGACCGAGGAAGAAGACACTCATGAGCACCACGATCGACGAGACGACCGTGTACCAGGGCTACGCCTGGGAGCAGGATGCCGACGGCGACGTCATCATCACGCTCGATGATCCCGACAGCACCGTCAACACCATGAACCCGCATTTCGTCGCGGCGCTGAAGGCGACGGCCGACCGGCTCGAGGCGGAGCGTGACAGCATCCGCGGCGTCGTCCTGGTCTCGGCCAAGCGCAGCTGGTTCGCCGGCGGCGACCTCAACCTGCTGCGCGCCGCCGACCCGGCGAAGGCGGCGGAAGAGACCGCGCACATCGACGCGGTCAAGGCCGACATGCGGCGGCTGGAGCTGCTGGGCAGGCCCGTCGTCGCGGCGATGAACGGCACCGCGCTCGGCGGCGGCCTGGAGGTCGCGCTCGCGACTCATCACCGCATCGCGGCCGACGTGCGCGGCGCGCAGTTCGGCGTGCCCGAGGTCTCGCTGGGACTGCTGCCCGGCGGCGGCGGCATCACACGGCTGGTCCGCATGCTCGGGCTGCAGAAGGCGCTGACCGACGTGATCCTGCCGGCGACGAAGTTCTCGCCGTCCGATGCGCTCGCGGTGGGGATCGTGGACTCGCTGGTCGCGACGTCTGAGGAGCTCGTGCCCGCCGCCAAGGCGTGGATCGCCGCGAACCCGGCACCGGTGAAGCCCTGGGACGAGAAGGGGTTCCGCATCCCCGGCGGCGCACCGACGTCGCCGTCGCTCGCGGGGGCGCTGCCCGCGTTCCCGGCCTCGCTGCGCAAGCAGCTGAAGGGCGCACCGCTGCCCGCACCGCGCGCGGCGATGGCGGCGGCCGTCGAAGGCGCGTACGTCGACTTCGACACCGCGTCGAAGGTCGAGACGCGGTACCTCGTCGAGCTGACGCACGGTCAGGTCGCGAAGAACATGATCAAGGCGTTCTTCTTCGACCTGCAGCACATCAACGCGGGCGGCTCCCGCCCGCAGGGCATCCCGACGTACCGGGCCGAGAAGCTCGGCGTCATCGGGGCCGGCATGATGGGCGCCGCGATCGCCTACGTGTCGGCCAAGGCCGGCATCGAGGTGGTCCTCAAGGACGTCTCGCTCGAGGCGGCGGAGAAGGGCAAGGACTATGCGCGCGGGCTGGAGGACAAGGCGCTCGCGCGCGGCCGCACGACCGCCGAGAAGTCCGCGGCACTGCTCGCGCGCATCACCCCCACCGCCGATGCGTCCGACTTCGCCGGCGTCGACTTCGTGATCGAGGCGGTCTTCGAGGCCGTGCCCGTGAAGCAGGCGGTGTTCCAGGAGATCCAGCACGTGGTGCGGCCGGACGCCGTGCTCGGCTCGAACACCTCGACGCTGCCGATCACGGTGCTGGCCGAAGGCGTCGAGCGCACCGACGACTTCATCGGCATCCACTTCTTCTCGCCCGTCGACAAGATGCCGCTCGTCGAGATCGTCCGCGGCGAGCGCACCAGCGACAAGGTGCTCGCGAAGACGTTCGACTTCGTGCAGCAGATCCGCAAGACCCCGATCGTCGTCAACGACGCCCGCGGGTTCTTCACGTCGCGGGTCATCGGCACCTTCATCGCCGAGGCCGTCGCGGCCGTCGGCGAGGGCGTCGAGCCTGCGTCGGTCGAGCAGGCCGCGCTGCAGGCCGGATACCCCGCCGGCGCGCTGCAGCTCCTCGACGAGCTGACGCTGTCGCTCACGCAGAAGATCCGGCTCGAGACCCGCGCTGCGGCCGAGGCGTCGGGCGAGGTGTGGGTGGCACATCCTTCGGAGGCGGTCGTGGACTACATGGTCGACGACGCCCACCGCATCGGCCGCCGCGAACGGGCCGGGTTCTACGACTACGACGAGAACGGGCGCCGTACCGGCATCTGGCCAGGGCTGCGCGAGAGATACGGCTCGGGGCGCACGGTGCTCCCCTTCGCGGACCTGCAGGAGCGGATGCTGTTCGCCGAGGCGCTCGACACGATCGCGTGCCTGGATGCCGGCGTGCTCACCTCGGTGCCCGACGCCAACATCGGCTCGATCTACGGCATCGGGTTCCCCGCGTGGACGGGCGGCGTGCTGCAGTACATCAATCAGTACGACGGCGGGCTGGACGGCTTCATCGCGCGCTCGCGGGAGCTGGCGGAACGCTACGGCGACCGGTTCCTGCCGCCGGCGTCGCTGCTCGCCAAGGCCGAGGCGGGTGAGACCTATGAGTGAGGTCGTGGTCGACACGTCGCCGCGCCTCAGGACCCGGTTCACCGAAGCGCTCGGCATCGAGCACCCGGTCGTGCAGGGCGGGATGATGTGGGTGGGCCGTGCCGAGCTCGCCGCCGCCGTGTCGGAGGCGGGCGGCCTGGGCATGATCACCGCGCTCACCCAGCCCACCCCGGCCGACCTCGTGAACGAGATCGAGCGGGCGCGCACCCTCACCGACAGGCCGTTCGGCGTGAACCTCACGATCCTGCCGTCGATCAGCCCGCCGCCGTACGACGAGTACCGGCGGGCGATCATCGACGCGGGCGTGACGATCGTCGAGACCGCCGGCGCCAACCCCGAGCCGCACATGGACATGTTCCGCGAGCACGGTGTGCGCGTCATCCACAAGTGCACGTCGGTGCGGCACGCCCTCAAGGCCGAGAAGGTCGGCGTGACGGCCGTGTCCATCGACGGCTTCGAGTGCGCCGGGCATCCCGGCGAGGACGACGTGCCCGGCCTCGTCCTGATCCCGGCGGCCGCCGACGCCCTCTCGATCCCGTTCATCGCGTCGGGCGGGTTCGCCGACGGCCGCGGCCTCGCGGCGGCGCTCGCGCTCGGCGCCGACGGCGTCAACATGGGCTCGCGCTTCATGTGCACCGTCGAGTCGCCGGTGTCGCAAGCCGTCAAGGAGCGCATCGTCGCGGCCACCGAGCTCGACACGAACCTCATCTTCCGGTCGCTGCGCAACACCGCACGGGTCGCGAAGAACGCGGTGTCCGACGAGGTGGTGCGCATCCTCGCCGACGGCGGGCAGTTCCCCGACGTGCGCGAGCTCGTCGCGGGCGCCCGAGGCCGCAGGGTGTTCGAGGACGGCGACCTCGACGCCGGCATCTGGACGGTCGGTCAGGTCCAGGGCCTCATCCGCGACATCCCCCGCGCCGGCGAGGTCGTCCGCCGCACCGTCACGCAGGCCCACGAGGTGCTGCAGCGACGCCTGGCGCTCTTCGCCTGACCCTGTCGAGAAGTGGATGCCGGCGGCCCGTGCCGCCGGCATCCCTTCGTCTGCGCGTCAGGCGCCGGCGCCGTGGCGGACGAGGTCCTGAGTCTGGCGGACGAGGTCGTCGAGGCTGCGGGTGCGGGGGTTCCACCACTCCACGGCCCAGTTCATCGAGCCCAGCAGCAGCAGGCGGAAGATGTTGATGTCGAGGTCGGCGCGCAGCTGTCCGGCATCCTGCGCGGCGTGGAACAGGTCGCGCCAGATGCGGCTGTACGAGGCCTCTTCGGCGGCCGGCCGCACCCGCAGGTGCTCAGGCACCTGGCCGGCGTTGCGCACCGACGCTGTCGTGTAGTCCGAGATCTGCAGCTCGTAGCGCAGGTGCGCGTCGACGGCGGCGAGGATGCGGTCCAGCGGCGTCGACTCGGCCGGCAGCGCTGCGATCACCTCATCGACGTGCACGCGCACGCGGTGGGCCCCAGCCCACATGACCTCTTCGACGAGGTCGTCGCGCGAGCCGAAGTAGTAGTAGATCGCGGGGGCCTGCACGCCCGCGACATCGGCGACGTCGGTGAGCCGCGTGCCCGCGTAGCCCTTGCGGCTCAGCACCTGCGCCGCGGCGTCGAGGATCCGCTCACGTGTGCGCTGCGACTTCAGCGTCGCGCCGTCTTCGCCGCCCTGCGACACGCGGCCTCCTCTCGTCGGTCACATTCTAACTGGGATTCGAAAATCTCCGCTTGTTCTCTTGCGGGGCGACAGCGGTGGCGATAGCGTGAATCGCCGTTCACTTATCGGCGCAGCGCGTCCCGACGACGACGTCGGGGCCCGGAGCTGGAGGAACCCGACATGACCCTCGTCCACGACGACAGCAGCACCGAGGTGCTCACCACGACAGATCCTCGCGACGGCAGCCCGATCGCCTCGTACCCGGTCGCGACCGCCGACGACGTCCGCCGCACCGTCGAGGCCGCGCGAGACGCCGCCGCCTGGTGGGCGGCACAGGGCTTCGACGGCCGCCGTCGGATCCTGCTCGCTTTCAAGGGTGCGATCGCCCGTGACGCGAAGCACCTCGCGGCGATGATCGCGCGTGAGACCGGCAAGCCCGAGGGCGACGCGCTGCTCGAGGTGATGCTCACCCTCGGCCACCTCGACTGGGCCGCGAAGAACGCCGAGCACGTACTCAAGCGCCGCAAGGTGAAGGCAGGCCTCGTGAACTACAACCAGCACGCGACGCTCGGGTACGAGCCGCACGGAGTGGTCGGCGTCATCGGCCCGTGGAACTACCCGTTCTACACGCCGATGGGCTCGATCTCGTACGCGCTCGCAGCCGGCAACGTCGTCGTGTTCAAGCCGAGCGAGCTCACACCGGGCACCGCCGTGTGGGTCGCCGACAGATGGCGCGAGGCGTGCGACCACCCCGTGCTGCAGGTCGTGACCGGCGACCGCGGGACGGGCGCCGACCTCGTGCGCGCCGGCGTCGACAAGGTGGCGTTCACCGGATCGACGGCGAGCGCCAAGAAGGTCATGGCCGCGTGCGCGGAGTCGCTCACGCCGCTGGTCGCAGAGTGCGGCGGCAAGGACGCGCTCATCGTGGCCGCCGATGCCGACCTCGACGCCGCGGCGGACTTCATCGCGTTCGGGGCGCTCGGCAACGCGGGCCAGACGTGCGTGGGCGTCGAGCGCGTGTACGTCGAGCGATCGGTCCGCGACGCGCTGGTCGACAGGGTCGTCGAGCGGGCGGGCCGCATCGCTGTCGGCGGCGACACCCCCACGTACGGGCCGATGACGCTCGCGACGCAGACCGACGTCGTCGCCGCGCACGTCGAGGACGCCCTCGCCCGCGGCGGCCGCGCCGTCTACGGCGGGCCCGACTCGATCCACGGACGCACGGTGTCGCCGATCGTGCTGGTCGACGTGCCCGAGGACTCCGACGCCGTGCAGCGCGAGACGTTCGGCCCGACGGTCGTGATCAACGCGGTCGCCGACCTCGACGAGGCCGTCGCGCGCGCGAACGCGACCGACTACGGTCTGGGCGCCGCGGTCTTCACCAAGGACGCCCACAAGGGCGAGCGCGTCGCCGCACGCCTGCGCGCCGGGGTCGTGACCATCAACTCCGTGCTGGGCTTCGCGGCGGTCGGAGCGCTCCCCTTCGGCGGGGTCAAGGGCTCGGGCTTCGGCCGCATCCACGGCGCCGACGGCCTCCGCGAGTTCAGCGTGCCGAAGTCGATCGCCCGCCAGACCGGCAAGGCCGCGCTCAACCTGCTGACCCTCGAGCGCTCCCCGCGCGACATGCACCTGGTCGAGCGCATGATCCCCATGCTGCACGGCAAGGGCCGCTGACCCGACGACGCAAAGAGTGGATGCCGCGCCCGGCCGCTCAGGACGGGTGCGGCATCCCTCGCACGCCCAGCACGATCTCGACGAGGCAGGCCAGCCGCTCGGCGGCCGCGGCGTCGCGCACCCCGAGCGACGGCGCCTGGTCGGCCACGACGCCGAGGCCGGCGTGCACCAGCACGGCCGCCTCGCGTCCGCCCAGTTCGGGACGGACCGCCTGCAGCACCGCGACCCAGTCAGCGACGTGCGCGCGCTGCAGAGCGCGCAGCCGGCGCTGCTCATCGGGGGCGAGGTTGGCGATCTCGGAGAAGTACACCCGCGTGAGCTCGAGGTTGCCGAAGGTGTGGGCGACGTACGCGCGCACCAGGCCGTGCATGAGCTCGGAGGGGGATGCCGCGTCTTCCCGCGCACGGAGCACGGCACGCTCCAGCGACACGGCGGCGCGGTCGCAGGCAGCCAGCAGCAGCGCGGACTTTCCGTCGAAGTGGCGGTAGACGCCGGACGGCGTGAGATCGACCGCGACGGCGATGTCTTCGATGGTCGCCTCGTTGTACCCGCGCGCGGCGAACTGGCGGATGGCGGCGTCGATGAGCTGTGCACGCCGGCCCAGAGCGGCCGACACCCCGACGGCCGGGGCGGGCGGCGGTGCGGCATCCACCGATTCCGGGACAGGGAGGGTGCCGTCCAGCGCCCGCCACGCGGCGTCCGACAGCAGGGTGCGCAGCGTGCGCGCGCCGACCGTCGTGTGGTGGGCGGTGATGCTGGCGACCGCGCTCAGCGCGCCGAGGACGAGAAGTCGCCGGTCGATCTCGTCCGCTGACGGCCGGTACACGACGTGCGCGTGCTCGAACCGGCGGCGCAGCGTCCGGAACTCGGATGTCAGCAGCTCGCGGTCGTCGGGTTCGAGGTAGCGCCCCTCCCACCGGTAGATGCCGCCGGTGGCGCGCAGCTCGACGGTGGTGGCGATGACCGCGTCCAGGAGGGCGTCGAGGGCTTCGCGCGCCTCGTCGGCGGAGTCGAGCGGGAGGGCTGCGGCCTCGTCGGTGCCTTCGACGAGCCGATGGGCCAGCGTGAAGGCGGTGCGCACGAACAGCGCGTACTTGTTCGGGAAGTGCCGGTACAGCGCGGGCGCCGAGATGCCGACGGCGGCCGCGATGTCCTGCATGCCGACCGCGTGGTACCCGTGCTGCGCGAAGGCCAGCGCGGCGGCCTCTTCGATGCGGCGCTTGCGGTCGCGGGGCCGGGTGCGCGGGGCGGCGGACGGCGCGGCGGCGGGCATGCGCACAGCCTACCGGCGCCGCCGCGGACCAGGCCCCCGCGCGAGCGGCGGTTCACTTGCCACGCCTTCTCAGATGTGAATTCTCGTTAACAAAAAGCGTGACATCCGCCCTCGCCGGTGGCATACTCGACACACCAGCCCGGTGCCGCAGAGTCGCGGCATCCGTACGACGACGTGACGAGAGGCAACCCGAGATGACCGACGCCGCCCCCTCCGCGAGCCCCGCCCCCTCCGCCATACCGACCGCGGTGCGCCGCAATCACTGGATGAACCAGGTCGCGACGCACGCCGAGATGAAGCCGGATGCCGCGGCCTTCAAGTTCCTCGGCGAGACGACCACGTGGCGCCAGGCCGCCGAGAGCATGGACGCCTTCGCCGCCGCGCTCGCACGTCGCGGTGTCGGCTTCGGCGACCGCGTGCTGCTGCTGACCCTGAACCGGCCCGAGGTCGTGCTGTCGGTGTTCGGCATCAACCGCCTCGGCGCCATCGCGGTGCCTCTCAACATCCGCCTCACCCCGCCCGAGATCGCGTACATCGTCGACGACGCCGATGCCGACGTGCTCATCGTCGAGGCGCCGCTCGCACCGCTCGTCGGCGCGGTCGCGCAGATCACCGACCGCATCAAGAAGGTCATCGTGATCGGCGACGCCGGCGAAGGGCAGGAGTCCTGGGCCGACCTCGTCGCCGAGGACCCGGCCGGCTTCGACGCACCCGACGTGCCCGAAGACACCACGTGCCTCATCATGTACACCTCGGGCACCACGGGCCGGCCGAAGGGGGCGATGCTCGACCACGTCAACCTCTTCGCGCAGAGCCTCACCCTGCTGCGCGTGAACCAGGTGTTCGGCGAGGACGACATCTCGTTCATGACGGCGCCGCTGTTCCACATCGCCGGCCTCGGATCGATCGCACCGAACTTCGTCATCGGCATCGTCACGGTGATCCATCCGCTGGGCGCGTTCAACCCGACCGAGCTGCTCGACGCGTGGGAGCGGGAGAAGGCGACCATCGTCTTCAACGTGCCGCAGCAATGGCAGGTGATCTGCGCCGATCCGTCGATCCCCGACCGCGATCTGCACCTGCGCATCATCAGCTGGGGCGCGGCGCCTGCCTCCGACACGCTGCTGCGTCAGATGAGCGACTGCTTCCCGAGAGCGATCAACGTCGCCGTGTTCGGGCAGACCGAGATGACCCCCATCACGTGTGCGCTGAGCGGCGAGGACTCGCTGCGCAAGCTGGGGTCGGTCGGCCGCCCGATCCCGACGCTGCAGTACCGCGTCGTCGACGACGAGATGAACGACGTCGAACGCGGCGAGGTCGGCGAGATCCTGTACCGCGGACCCAACCTGATGAAGGGCTACTGGCGCAAGCCGACCGAGACCGCCGAGGCGTTCGAGGGCGGCTGGTTCCACTCCGGCGACCTCGTCCGGCAGGACGCCGAGGGCTTCGTGTGGGTCGTCGACCGCAAGAAGGACATGATCATCTCGGGCGGCGAGAACGTGTACTGCGCCGAGGTCGAGAACGTGCTGTTCGCCCACCCGAAGATCGTGGATGCCGCCATCTACGGCCGCGCCGACGAACGCTGGGGCGAGGTGGCCGTGGCCGCTGTCGCGCTGGCGCCGGGCGAAGAGCTCACGATCGAGGAGCTGCAGTCGTGGCTGGGCGACAAGCTGGCGCGGTTCAAGCAGCCCAAGGCCCTCGTCGTGGTGCCCGCGCTCCCCCGCAACGCCGGCGGCAAGGTCAACAAGGTCGCGCTGCGCACCGCCGACCGCGAACTCGCCCCGGCGTGAGCGGACGCGCATGACCGACAGGATCGACCGCCTCCCGACGATCGACCGCGCCGCCGCCGAGCCCTCGTCGGTGACCACCCGGGCCGCCGTCGTGCACGAGCGCGGCGGCGTCGCGGTGATCGCCGACATCGCTCTCGCCGCTCCCGGCCCTGACGAGCTGCTCGTCGAGGTGAAGGCCTCCGGCGTATGCCCGACCGACCTGTTCGGGATCGACGGCGGCGCGGGCGACCGGTTCCCGGCCGTGTTCGGCCACGAGGGCGCCGGCGTCGTGCTCGCCGTCGGCGACCGGGTGGACGCCATCCGTCCCGGCGACCATGTGGTGCTGAGCTTCGCGTCGTGCGGCGCGTGCGACGCGTGCCTCGGCGCGCACCCGGCGTACTGCGCGCGCTTCGGCGAGCTCAACTACGGCGCGCGCGCCGCGCAGGCTCACGACGGCGAACGCGTCACGACCGGCTGGATGTCGCAGTCGTCGTGGGCCGAGCATGTCGTCGTGCCGGCATCGAGCGCCGCCGTGATCGGCGACGACGTGCCGTGGCGGGTCGCCGCGCCGCTCGGCTGCGGCATCCTCACCGGTGCCGGGACCGTGCTGGGCGCGCTGCGCCCGGGTCCCGGCGACGCGCTGCTGGTGCTGGGCGCGGGCACGACCGGGCTGGCGGCCGTCCTCGCCGCCCGCCACCGCGGCGTCTCGCGCATCGCCGTGAGCGACCCGGCGGCAGGGCGCCGCGCGCTGGCCCTCGAGCTCGGCGCCACCGAGGCGCACGACCCGGCCGCTCTCGACCGGGTGACCGGGTTCACCCATGCGCTCGACACCGTCGGCACGCAGGCCACGGTCGACACGGCGCTGGCCGCCCTCGCCCCGCAGGGTGTCGCCGCGACCGTCGCACTCAAGCCCGGCGCGAACCCCGTCACGGTGTCGCAGACCCGGCTGCTGTGGGGCCGCACACTCACCGGCGTGATCGAGGGCGACGCCGTCGTCTCGCGCGACGTGCCGCTGCTGGCCGCTCTCTGGCGCGCCGGACGGCTGCCGATCGAACGACTGGTCACGCAGTACGCCTTCGCCGACGTCGATACCGCGATCGCCGAGGCGCGCGGCGGTCGGGTGATCAAGGCGGTGCTGACGATGGATCAGGATGCCGCAGAGCCGCCGGCCGCGGCATCCACTCCGCCGTCACTGCTCGACGCGCTGCGGGCGGGCGCCGTGCCCGACGCCGATCTGCCGGCGCTGTGGCGCTCGCTGCCGCCGGTCGCGACCACGACGCTGCGCGGATTCTGGCGGGGCTGGGGGCTCACGCACGACCATCGCGCCGGGCGCCTGCTGGAGCGCAGCCGGTGGCGCGGCAAGCTGTTCCGCTCGGACGACGAGGTGGCGCCCATCGTGTGCGAGGCCGGCGACGGCACGCTCGTGGCCGATGTCGCCCTGGCCCGTGGCGGAGCCACCCTGCGCACCCTCGCCCACGACGGCGTGACGACGGCGGCCATGGTCTACGACGGCCAGCCGATCATCGACCACTTCGTGCGTCTCGCCCCGGATGCGGTGCTCGGAGTGATGACCGGTCGCGACACCGACGACCAGGGCCGGCCGTTCTTCTTCGTGCTGGACCGGTCCGACGACGATCCGCGCGCCGCGGGCATCGCGTGAGACTCGGAGATCACGCCTGACTCGGACGCATGGCACGCATGCGTCTGAGATTCGCGAGATCTCCGAGTGAGGCGCGCGCCTCAGCCGCGGGCGGCGGGCGTCGCGTACGTGCTGCGCTGCTCGATGACCGCGAGCGTGCACCGCGAGATGCACACGAGGCGCGAGGCGTCGTCGACGATGCGGATCTCCCACACGTGCGCGCGGCGCCCGATGTTGGCGGGGGTCACCGTGGCCGTCACCCAGCCCGACGAGATCGGGCGGATGTGGTTGGCGTTGATCTCCTGCCCCACCACGTGGAACTTCTCGCGGTCGACGGCGAGGTAGCCCGCCCACGACGCGAGGGTCTCGGCGAGCGCGACCGACGCACCGCCGTGCAGCACGCCCGCCGGCTGCACGGTGCGCCGGTCGACCGGCATCCGTCCGACCAGCGCGTCCTCGCGGATCTCGACGATCTCGATGCCGAGGTTCTCGATCAGCGTGCCGCCGGCCATCGCCGTGAGGTCGATGCCGGCGACATCGCCGAACCAGAGGGTCATCCTGCCGCTTCTTCTGCCCGGTCGGCGACGGCGAGCGCCGCGGTGTCGGCGACGTAGCCGTCGACGTGGCGCTCGTCAGGGCCGTTGTACTCCGACAGCGGCCGGATCAGCGCGTTCGAGGCGAGCTGCTCCATGATGTGCGCGGTCCAGCCCGTGACGCGAGCGGCCACGAACAGCGGCGTGAAGGTCAGCGTGTCGAAGCCGATGAGGTTGTACGCCGGGCCCGACGGGTAGTCGAGGTTCGGGTAGATGCCCTTGCGCGCCACGAACTCGGACTCGAGGGTGTCGTACAGTGCGGCGACATCCGGGCGGTCGTAGTGCTCGACCAGCGTGTCCAGCGCAGCCTTCATCGTGGGCACGCGCGAGTCGCCGCGCTTGTAGACGCGGTGGCCGAAGCCCATGATCTTGCGCTTCTCGGCGAGCGCCCGGTCGAGCCACGGACCGACGTTGTCGGCCGTGCCGATCTCGTCGAAGATGTGCAGCACGGCCTCGTTGGCGCCGCCGTGCAGCGGGCCCTTGAGCGCGCCGATCGCGCCCACGACGGCCGAGTACAGGTCGCTCAGCGTCGACGTGATCACGCGGGCGGTGAACGTCGACGCGTTGAACGAGTGCTCGCCGTACAGGATCATCGAGCGGTTGAAGGCGTCCACGACGACCTCGTCCGCCTCTTCGCCGAAGGTCATCCACAGGAAGTTGGCGGCGTAGTCCAGATCGTCGCGGGGTTCGACGGGCGGCAGGCCCCGGCGACGGCGCTGGCCGTACGCGACGATCGCCGGCAGCACCGCGAACAGGCGCACGCTGCGCTCGAGGTTCTGCTCCTCGCTGCCGCTGACCTCGAGCACCGAACCCGTGCCGGCGAGGTCGCGCGCGCCGATGAGGCTCACGGCGGTGCGCACCTCGTCCATCGGGTGGGCATCCAGCGGCACCAGGTCGATCGTGGCGCGCACGTCGTCGGGGATCGCACGGTGCGCGCGCTCGGTCAGCCGCAGCTGCGCGAGCTGCTCGGCGTCGGGCAGCTCGCCGTTCCACAGCAGGTACGCCACCGCCTCGAACGGCTGCGTGGCCGCGAGCTCCTGCACGGGGTAGCCCCGGTACAGCAGCGAGTTCGTCTCGGGGTTGACCTTCGAGATCGCCGTGTAGTCCACGAGGACACCGGCGAGGCCCTTCTTGATGTCAGGTTCGGTCATGTCAGTCCCCTGTTCGTTCGGGCCGTGCGATCTGGAAGTCGAACACCGAAGTGTCGAAGTGGTTGTACTGCTCGTAGTCGATGAGGTCGTAGAGGTCGGCGCGATGCTGCATCTCGCCGAGCTTCGAGGTCAGGTGGCCCTCCTCGACGAGCGTATCGAGTGCACGGGATGCCGCGCCCATCGCGATCCGCAGGAGCGAGACCGGCCAGATCACGATGTTCACGCCGACGTCCCTCAGCTGGTCGACGCTGAACAGGTCGGACTTTCCGAACTCGGTCATGTTGGCGAGGATCGGCACGTCCACGGCCTTGCGGATCGCTTCGAACTCGCCGAGCGTGCGCATCGCCTCGGGGAAGACGGCGTCGGCTCCGGCATCCACGAGCGCCTGGGCGCGCCGGATGGCGGCATCCATTCCCTCCACGGCGCGGATGTCGGTCCGCGCCATGATCAGGAAGGTCGGATCCCGCCGCGCGTCGGCGGCGGCGCGGATGCGCTTGATCGCGGTGTCCTCGTCGACCACGGCCTTGCCGTCGAGGTGCCCGCACCGCTTGGGGTTGATCTGATCCTCGATGTGGGTGCCGGCGATCCCGGCGTCTTCGAGGGTCTGGATCGTGCGGGCGACGTTCATCGGCTCGCCGAAGCCGGTGTCGGCGTCGATGATCGCCGGCAGGTCGGTCATGCGCGCGATCTGCTGCCCGCGGCCGGCGACCTCGCTGAGCGTCGTGAGGCCGATGTCGGGCAGGCCCAGGTCGGCCGAGAGCACGGCGCCCGAGATGTACACGCCCTCGAAGCCCTTGCGCTCGATGAGCCGCGCCGACAGCGGGTTGAACGCGCCGGGGAAGCGCAGCAGCTCGCCCGAGGCCAGCCGCTCGCGCAGCAGCCGGCGCTTCTCGTGCGCGGGCACGGTGGAGTACAGCATCAGAACAGCCCCTTGGGCGCCGGAGCGCCGGCCAGCACGCCGAACGCCGCGACGATCGTCAGCTGCTGCACCTCTTCCGGCGTGAGTTCGGGCAGGCGCTGAGCGAGGTCGAGGAACCGCTCGATCTCGGCTGCTTCGAGCACCGGCTCCGCGAGCAGGCGGAACTTTCGCACGTAGTCCTCGCGCGCGAAGGGCCGGGCGCCGAGCGGGTGCGCGTCGGCCACGGCGATCTCGTCCTCGACCACGGTGCCGTCGGTCAGGCGGATCTCGATGCGACCGCCGAACGCCTTCTCGTTCGGGTCCTCCGAGTGGTAGCGGCGGGTCCACTCCGCGTCCTCGGCCGTCGTGATCTTGTGCCACAGCGCCACGGTGTCTTCGCGACCCGCGCGCTCGGGGGTGTACGAGTCGACGTGGTGCCAGCCGCCGTCCTGCAGCGCGACGGCGAAGATGTACGGGATCGAGTGGTCGAGCGTCTCGCGGGATGCCGTCGGGTCGTACTTCTGCGGGTCGTTCGCACCCGAGCCGATGACGTAGTGCGTGTGGTGCGACGTGTGCAGCACGATCGACTCGACATCGGCCGTGTCGAACGAGGCCTCGTTGTGGAGCTTGCGGGCCAGGTCGATCCAGGCCTGCGCCTGGTATTCGGCCGAGTGCTCCTTCGTGTACGAGTCGAGGATGCCGCGCTTGGCCTCGCCGGCACCGGGCAGCGGCACCTCGTAGGTGGCGTCGGGTCCGTCCAGCAGCCACGCGATGACGCCGTCCTCGCCCTCGTAGATCGGCGACGGCGACGTCTCGCCGCGCATCGCGCGGTCGACGGCCTCGACCGCCATCTTGCCGGCGAACGCCGGGGCGTGCGCCTTCCACGTCGAGATCTCGCCCTTGCGGGACTGCCGCGTCGCGGTCGTCGTGTGCAGCGCCTGGCCGATCGCCTGGTAGATCGTCTCGACGTCGAGGCCGAGCAGCGTGCCGATGCCCGCGGCGGCCGACGGGCCGAGGTGTGCGACGTGGTCGATCTTGTGCTTGTGCAGGCTGATCGCGCGCACCAGGTCGATCTGGATCTCGTACCCGGTCGCGAGGCCGCGCACGAGCGCGTGGCCGTCGGCGCCGACGTGCTGGGCGACCGCGAGGATCGGCGGGATGTTGTCGCCCGGGTGCGAGTACTCCGCGGCGAGGAAGGTGTCGTGGTAGTCGAGCTCTCGCACGGCGACGCCGTTGGCCCAGGCCGCCCATTCGGGGCTGGTCTTGCGGTCCAGTGCGCAGCCGAACACCGTGGCGCCCGAGCCGCCCACCGACACCGCGTGGTCGAGCGCCTGCTGGCGGGCCGCACTCACGGGCGCGCGGGTGAGGGATGCCGCGGCCACCGCCGCGTTGTCGATGACGCGGTTGATGATCATGTCGACCACGTCGGCGTCTACCTCGACCGGGTCGGCCGCGATCTCGGCGAGGTGCCAGGCCAGCTGGCCCTCACGTGCGAGGTTCTCGTCGCTGCGGTGCACGCGGAGGTGATGGATGACGGTCATGACGCGCCTTTCTGGTCGAGTTCGAGGGCACCGAGGATGCTCTCGAGCGCGTTGTGAAGATGGACGTGGGTGGCGTGCGCGGCGAGGTCCGCGTCGCGCGCCGCGATAGCGGACGCGATGAGTCGGTGCTCCGAGACGGATGCCGCCAGCCGGGCGGGGTTGTCGCGGGCGAGTCTGCGCACCCGCACGAGGTGCGTGCGCACCGTCCGCAGTGCGGCGGTGAGGTAGTCGTTCGCGACCGCTGCGTCCAGCGACGCGTCGAAGCGGGCGATCAGGGCGTAGTAGCCGTCGGCGCCGCGGGCGGTGCCGAGGTCGACCCGCGCGAAGTCGTGTGCGAGGGCGGCGAAGGCGGCGGCATCCCCCCGCTCGGCGGCGAGCCGGGCGGCGGATTCCTCGAGGGCGCGACGCACCTCGAAGATCTCGCGGATGTCGCCCGCATCGATCGCGGTGACCACCGTGACGCGCGGGGACTGCTGGGCGACGAGCCCGTCGGCCGCGAGGCGCCCGAGCGCTTCGCGCAGCGGCGTGCGGCTGACGCCGAGGCGCGCGGCCTGGTCGACCTCGCCGAGCACCGTGCCGGGGCTCAGCACGCCGGACTGGATCTCTTCGAGAAGGGTCGCGTACGCGCGGTCACTCGCCCGCATCCGCACCACCTCCTCGTCACGCACCTCGGTCAGTGTATACATAAACTCCTGCGAGGGGCCAGCCGGAGCGGCGTCTACCCTCTCACGGTATACAACAAGCCGTCGGGCGTATGGATAGCGTGAGGAGTATTCACGAAATTGTGAAACCGGCGTAGCGTCAGCCGCATGTCCACAGTCATCCGCACCAGCGGCCTCACCAAGCACTACGGCCGCGTCCACGCCCTCGACGGTCTCGACCTGACCGTCGACCAGGGCCAGATCCACGGGTTCCTCGGACCCAACGGAGCCGGCAAGTCCACCACCATCCGCATCCTCCTCGGGCTCGCCCGCGGCACCAGCGGCGAGGCGACCGTCTTCGGCAAGGATCCGTGGAACGACAGCGTCGAGCTGCACCGCCGCATCGCGTACGTGCCGGGCGACGTCAGCGTATGGCCGAACCTGTCTGGCGGCGAGGCGATCGACTTCCTCTCGCGCCTGCGCGGCGTCGGCAAGCGTGAGAGCGCATACCGCACCGAGCGCCAGCGGCTCATGGAGGCCTTCCAGTTCGACCCGCGCAAGAAGGGTCGCGCGTACTCGAAGGGCAACCGCCAGAAGGTCGCGCTCATCGCCGCGTTCGCGGTGCCCGCCGACCTGTACATCCTCGACGAGCCCACCAGCGGCCTCGACCCGCTGATGGAGGTCATGTTCCGCCGCGAGATCGCCCGCGTGAGGGATGCCGGCGCCACCGTACTGCTGTCGAGCCACATCCTGTCCGAGGTCGAGCAGCTGTGCGACCGGGTGTCGATCATCCGCGCCGGTCGCATCGTCGAGTCCGGCACGCTCGCCGAGCTGCGCCACCTCACCCGCACCGAGATCTCGTTCGAAGGCAGCGACGCCTCCGCGGCGGCGGGCATCGCCGCAGCCCACGACGTCTCCGTCGAAGAGGGACGCGTGAAGTTCACTGTCGACAGTGACGCCGTGGCGGCCACCCTTCCTGCGCTGGCCCAGCAGCAGGCCGCCGGCCTGCGGATCGCGCCGCCGTCGCTGGAAGAGCTGTTCCTGCGCCACTACGGCGACGAGCTCGCCGCCGACGAGGCCGCCCAGGACGGTGCGGGCACGTCCGGCGACCGTGAGACCGCGGGAGCGTCGCGATGACCGTTCCCTCCCTGCTGCGCCAGCGGATGCGCCGCGACTGGCTGCAGCTGACGCTCTGGATCCTCGGCACCGCTGCGCTCGCAGCCTCGGCCGTGAGCGGCGTCGAGCAGTCGTACGGCACACTGCAGGACCGGCAGGAGGTGCTCGTCGCGGTGGCGGCGAACCCCGTCATCATGCTCTTCCGCGGCCTGCCCTCGGGCGCCGAGCGGCAGGCGTTCACGCTGTTCCTGATCCTGCCGTTCCTCGCGATGATGGCCGCGTTCATGTCGTCGTTCCTCGCGGTGCGGCACACCCGCGCCGAAGAGGAGCTCGGTCGCGCCGAACTCGTCTCGGCGACGCCGGCCGCCCGCACCGCGCCGACGATCGCGACGATCCTCCACGGTGTGACCGCCAACGCGATCCTCGCCGTGCTCGTGATCGCGGTGTACGCCGGCTCGGGCTTCGACACCGCGGGCTCCGTCATCGCCGGGGTCGCCGCGGGCGCGGTGGGGCTCGTGTTCCTCGGCGTGGCGCTGGTCGCCGCCCAGCTCATGCGCACCTCGCGCGGGGCGAACTCGCTGTCGGTGTGGGTGCTGATCATCACGTTCCTGCTGTCGGGCATCGGCAACGCGCTGGGCACGCCGTCGGAGGATCTGCAGCGCATCGAGAGCTCGTGGCTGACGTGGCTGTCACCCTTCGGCTGGGCCGAGAACGCCCGCCCGTTCGCGGATGACGCCTGGTGGCCGGTCCTGCTGTGCCTGGGCACCGGTGTCGTGCTCACGGTGCTCGCTCTCGTGCTGCAGCCGCTGCGCGACGTCGGCGAGAGCTTCATCGCCCAGCGCCCCGGCCGCCTGTACGCGCACGCCTCGCTGTCGGCGCCGATCGGGCTGGTGTGGCGGCTGAGCCGCGGCTCGCTGGTCGGATGGTGCGTGGGCGGCCTGCTCACCGGCCTGCTGTCGACGAGCCTCGCGTCGGTCGTCAGCGATCTCGGCACCGACATCCCCGCGCTGCAGAACGTGCTGTCGGCGCTGTCCGACAACGGCAGCCTGCAGGCCGGCATGGTCGTCATCTTCTTCCTCATCGTCGGCGTGCTCGCCGCGTGTGCGGCCGTGCAGACGGTGTCGCGCGCCCGGCAGGAAGAGACCCACGGCACGGCCGAGCTCGTGCTCGCTGCGCCGGTCGGCCGCGTGCGGTGGCTCGGCGGGTACCTCCTCATCGCGTTCGCCGGCGTGCTCGCGGTGTGCGCCTTCGGCGTGCTGGGCGCGTGGCTCGGCGCGCTCAAGGAGGGCGACACCGACCTCGTGCGCGACGCGGTGCTGGCCGGCTTCGGGCAGGCTGTCGCGGCATCCGTGTTCCTCGCGATCACGGCCTTCGTCTTCGTCGTGGCTCCGCGCGTGACGATCGCGCTGGCGTGGGTGCTCGTGCTGGGCGGTCTGATGCTGGGCCTGTTCGGCGCGCTGTTCGCACTGCCGGATGCCGTCATCAACCTGTCGCCGTTCACGTCGGCCCCCACCGTCGACGGCGGGGACCTCGACATGAAGGGCGGCTGGTGGCTGCTCGGAGCGACCGTCCTGCTCGCGGGCGGCGCGCTCGTGCTCATGCGGCGGCGCCAGCTGGCCACGAACGGATAGCCTCGACGGAGGGGGTGCGGATGCCAGCGGAGCACGCGGGAGTCGAGGCGGCCGAGCAGTCGGCCGCCATGCTCGCGGCCGTCGGCATGCCCCGCATGCCGGCGCGCGTCATGATGGCGCTCGCCGGCGCCCCCGACGACGGCTACACCGCCGCCGACCTCGCCGAACGGCTCGGCGTCTCGGCCGCGGCGGTCTCGGGTGCCGTGCGATACCTCGTCTCGCTGCGCCTCATCCACCGCCGATCGCGGCCGGGTGATCGGCGCGATCGCTACGATCTCACCGAGGACGCCTGGACCGGCATGATCGCGGCGAACGCCCCGCTGTACGCCAACCTCGCCGGATACCTCGACCGCATCGCCGACGAGAATCCGGCACCGGCCTCGGCGGCGAGGGCGCACGACATCGCCGACTTCCTGCGGTACCTGTCGGTGCGGATGCCGCAGCTCGCCGCCGAGTGGCGGTCCGAGCGCGGCGGGACCGAGCCCGAGGCCGGCGACGTCGCCACGGCCGGGTAGCCTTGCCCGAGTGACAGACGCGCCCCGCTACATCGTTGCCACCGACGGAGCCTGCAAGGGCAACCCCGGCCCGACCGGGTGGGCGTGGGTCGGCGAGGACGGTCACTGGGCCGCGGGCGCCATCCCCGTCGGCACGAACAACATCGGTGAGCTGATGGGGCTGCTCAAGGCCATCGAGGACCACGCCGACGTCGCCCAGCTGACCGTGCAGGCCGATTCGAAGTACGCGATCGACACGTACACGAAGTGGATGGACGGTCACCGCCGCCGCGGCTGGAAGACCTCGACCGGCGCCCCCGCCAAGAACGTCGACATCCTCGAGCAGCTCATCGCGGCGCGCGACGCCCGCCGCGCCGCGGGCCTGCCCGATGTCGTGCTCGAGCACGTGCGCGGGCACTCCGGCCACGTGCTGAACGCGTGGGCCGACGAGCGCGCGGTGCGCGCGTCCGAGCACGCGGCCAAGGGCGTCGCGAGCGCGTGGTCGTCGCTCGGCGCGCAGGACCGCATCGACGTCTCGGCGCGCCCGAAGAACGGCCGCTGACCGCCGCGCGTCAGAGCTGCGCGCGGTACTCGCGCCAGGCCTCGCCCAGGCGGCGCATGCCCTCGTTCAGCACGGGCTCGGGGGCGGTGTACGGCAGCCGGATGTGATCGTCGTACGTGATGGATGCCGTGAACTCGGTGCCGCCGGCGACCGAGACGCCGTGCATCGCGGCGACACGCGCGAACGCCGTCGCCGACCCGACCGGCAGTCGCGCCCACATCGCGAGGCCGCCCCGCGGCGGGGTCGCCTGCCAGCCCGGAAGGTGCTCGTCGATCGCCGCCGCGACGTGAGCCGCGGCCACGGCATGCGTCTCGCTCACCGCGAGACGCAGCGCGCGGGCCTCGTCGACGAGGTCGAGGGCGAGCAGCTGCGCCGGCACGCTGGTGGACTGGTCGACGAGCTGCCGCACGCTGCGCAGGCGGCGCACCAGCACCGGGTCGGCCCGCAGCCAGCCCACCCGCAGTCCTGACCAGCACCACTTCGACAGCGAGTCGACCACGATGACGGGAGCGTCGGGGCGCAGCGCGGCGAGCGTGGGAGGCACGACGCCGTCGAACGAGATGTGCGCCAGCACCCGGTCTTCGAGCACCGGGACGCCGTACTCGGCCGACAGGTCGGCGACCCGCTGGCGGCCCACGGCCCGCAGCCGCGTGCCGGTCGGGTTGTGATGGTGCGGGTTCACCGCGATGAGCACGGGCCGCAGCGCGACGATCGCCGCCTCGAGCTCGTCGACGTCGATGCCGTCGGGCCCGATCGTGATGCCGTGCACGCGACCGCCGCGCCGCCGCACCGAATCGGCGAGTCCGGGCCAGGTGACCGACTCGGTCAGCACGATGTCGCCCGGCGACACGAGCTCGTCCACGACGAGGCTGATGGCCTGCTGCGCGCCGTGCGTGACGAGGATCTGCGCTGCCGTGGCGGGCGTGCCCTCCTCTTCGAGCAGCGCGGCGACGCGTGCGCGCAGCATCGGCAGGCCCGCCGGATCGGTCTCGGCGAGCGTCACGGGGTCGAGCACCGGGGTGTGCGCGCGCACGACGTCGAGCGCGGGCTGCGGCATCGCGGGCACGGCCCGCAGCAGGTCGATCCCGGACGGCAGCGCCGAGAACAGCCCCTCGCCGCGCGCCGTGCGTTCACGCGCGGGCAGCGCGGCGGTGTGATGCCCCGCGACGCGGGTGCCGCTCCCCTGCCGCCGTTCGACGAGGTCGTCTTCGGCGAGCAGCGCGTAGGCGGCCACGACGGTGCCGCGCGAGACAGAGATCGCGGTCGCGAGGCCCCGCTCGGGCGGCAGCCGATCCCCGGGACGCAGCTCGCCGCCCTCGACGAGTGCGGCGATCGCCTGCGCCAGCCGGACCGTCAGCGTGCCGTCGCCGTGGGCCCATCGTCCGAGACGCGCGGCGAGCCGGGATGCCTCGACCGTGCCGCCGAGGGCCACCCGATGGTCCACCAGCCGCTCATTGGCCCTGTCGGCAGTCGTCATGACACCGCATTCTGGTCCAATGTTCCGCACTCACACCAGCGTTCTCGCCCCGGTCGGTCCAGTTTCTGCCGATTGGACCATTCGCGAACTGATGGCGTGGATCGCGGCCGACGATGCCCGCTGCCACGACGAGGCGTTGCGCATCACGCTCACGGCGATCGAGGCGTCGCTGACCGGCGCAGAGGTCGAACACCTGCGCCCGGCCTCCGTCGTCGCCCTCGTACGGGCGATCGCCGGCCACCTCCGGCGGCACCCGTCGGCGGGTGATCGGCGGGTGAGCGCGCACGGCGCACTGCTGACCGCGGCGGACCGGCGCGTGGTGCCCGCACGCGCCGCGAACGCCCGGGCAGCGGCATCCGCTCTCGTCGTCCTCGGCTGAGCCGCTCGAGGCCGACAGGTCAGCCGGCGTCGGTGGTGCCCTCGTACAGCGCGATGGTGTTGCCGTCGAGGTCCTCGATCACCGCCCACCAGCTCGTGGGCGAGATCTCGCTCTTCTCGGTCAGCACCTTGCCGCCGGCGTCCTTCGCCTTGGCGAGGGTCTCGTCGATGGAGTCGACCTCGACGTACGAGCGCGGCTGTGTGAAGCCCTCGTCGCGCGGCGCGAGTCCGCCGCCCGAGATCTTGTTGGGCGCCTGCCACATGGGGTAGCCCTCGAAGCCGGGCACTTCTGCGATCTGCCAGCCGAACAGCGCCGTGTAGAACGCGCCCGCCTTCTCGAAGTCGCTGACCGGGATGTCGATGTGGGTGATGTCGCCGTGAGCCATGGTGGGTCCTCTCGTGCATTCGACCCGGTCAGTCTCACCCCGTCGTCACCGCCGCACAAGGCCCCCTTGGGGTCAGCCCTCGGGAGGAGCGGATGCCGCGGCCACGTGCGCGGCGAGGGCATCGAGTGCGGGGCGCTGGCCCTTCACGAGGCGGTCGCGGGCGGCATCCAGTCCCGCCCATTCGACGCGGTCGACCTCGGGGAAGCGCGCCAGGCGGCCCGACCGCGGCGGCCACTCCAGCTCGAACTCGCCGAACTCGAGGCCGTCGAGAGACAGCGCGGACCCCTCGGCGACGAACACCGTCACGCGCTTGCCCGAGGAGTACGCGAAGGTGCCGAGCTCGGCGTACGGCGGCGCGGGCGGATCGATGCCGAGCTCTTCGCGGAACTCGCGTCTCGCGGCATCCAGCGCGCTCTCTTCAGCCTCGTCGTACTCGCCCTTCGGGATCGACCAGGCGCCGGCATCCTTGCTCGCCCAGAACGGTCCGCCCATGTGTGCGATGAGCACCTCGAGGTCGGGCACGAGCCGGTACAGCAGGACGCCGGCGCTGGTCGTCACCATGGTCAGACCAGCCGGGCCTTCGGCGACACCGTGTAGGTGTCTTCGGCGTCGCGGTAGACGACGTCGCCGAGGGCGGTGTCGATCGCGGCCAGGGTGTCGGCGTCGAGCACGACGCCCGAGGCCTTGACGGTCTCGGCGAGCTGCTCGGGACGGGATGCCCCCACCAGCGCCGACGCCACGTTCTGGTTCTGCAGCACCCACGCGATCGCGAGCTGCGGCATCGAGAGCCCGGCCTGCTCGGCGATGGGCTTCAGGCGCTGCACTGACTCGAGCACCTCGTCGCGCAGGAACGACTTGATGAAGTTGGCGCCGCTCTTCTCGTCGGTCGCGCGCGAGCCGTCGGGCAGGGGCTGACCGGGCAGGTACTTGCCCGACAGCACGCCCTGCGCCATCGGCGACCACACGATCTGCGAGATGCCGAGCTCCTCGGACGCCGGCACGACCTTGCCCTCGATGACCCGCCAGAGGGCCGAGTACTGCGGCTGGTTCGAGATGAGCTGCACGCCGTAGCTCTTGGCGAGCGCCTGGCCCTCGCGCAGCTGCTCGGCGGTCCACTCCGAGACGCCGATGTAGAGCGCCTTGCCCTGGCGGACGACGTCCGCGAAGGCCTGGAAGGTCTCTTCGAGCGGCGTCTCGTAGTCGAAGCGGTGCGCCTGGTAGAGGTCGACGTAGTCGGTGCCGAGGCGCTTCAGCGACCCGTTGATCGACTCGAAGATGTGCTTGCGGCTCAGTCCGGTGTCGTTCGGGCCCTTCGGCCCGGTCGGGAAGTAGACCTTCGTGAAGATCTCGAGCGACTCGCGCCGCTGGCCGGCGAGCGCCTTGCCGAGCACGACCTCGGCGGCGGTGTTGGCGTACGTGTCGGCCGTGTCGAACGTGGTGATGCCGGCGTCGAGCGCCGCGTGGACGGTCGCGATCGCGGCGGAGTCGTCGACCTGCGAGCCGTGGGTGACCCAGTTGCCGTAGGTGATCTCACTGACCTTGAGACCGCTGTTTCCGAGATATCGGTAGTTGACCATGAGAAAACGCTACCCGCCCCGGCGGGCATGCCGGGGCGGGTAGACGTTCGACGACACGCAGCGTCAGAGGACGGGGGCGGTCTCTCCCTCGCTGGCGTCCTCGCTCGGCTCGCTCGCTTCGCCGGGCTCGCCGACGCCCTCGGCCTCGGCCAGCAGCCGCGCCTCTTCGTCCAGGTCGGCTGCGGCCTGCTCGAACTGCGAGTTGTACAGGCGGAAGTACGCGCCCTTCGCTGCGATCAGCTGGTCGTGCGTGCCCTGCTCGACGATGCCGCCGTTCTCCATCACGAGGATGAGATCGGCGTCGCGGATGGTGGACAGGCGGTGCGCGATGACGAACGAGGTGCGTCCTTCACGCAGCGCCGCCATCGCGTGCTGCAGAAGCAGCTCGGTGCGGGTGTCGACCGACGAGGTGGCCTCGTCGAGGATCAGCACCGAGGGCTGCGCGACGAACGCACGTGCGATCGTGATGAGCTGCTTCTCGCCGGCCGAGATGTTCGACGCGTCCTCGTCGAGGAGCGTGTCGTACCCGTCGGGCAGCGAGTGCACGAACCGGTCGACGTACGTCGCCCGCGCGGCGGCGAGGATCTCGTCGTCGGTGGCGTCGGCGCGGCCGTAGCGGATGTTCTCGCGGATGGTCCCTGCGAACAGCCACGGGTCCTGCAGCACCATGCCGGTCTCGGCACGGATGTCGCGGCGCGTGAGCTCCGCGATGTTCTGCCCGTTCAGCAGGATGCGGCCGCCGTCGAGCTCGTAGAAGCGCATCAGCAGGTTGACGAGCGTCGTCTTGCCGGCGCCCGTCGGCCCCACGATCGCGACAGTCTGGCCGGGCTCGACCCGGAACGACAGGTCGTGGATGAGGGGCCGCTCGGGCGAGTACGAGAACGCGACGTCCTGGAACTCGATCGTGCCGTCGCCCTCGGCCGGTGCCGGGGCGTCCGCGGCGTCGGGCTCCTGCTCGGGCTCGTCGAGCAGCTCGAACACGCGCTCGGCCGACGCGGTGCCGGACTGCACGACCGCGGCCATGCCGCCGAGCTCGGCCAGCGGCTGCGTGAACTGCTGCGAGTACTGGATGAAGGCCTGCACGTCGCCGAGCCGCAGCTGGCCGCCGGCGACCATGAGCGCACCGAAGACCGCGATGCCCACGTAGGTCAGGTTTCCGATGAACATCATCGCCGGCATCATGATGTTCGAGAGGAACTGCGCCTTGAACGAGGCCTGGTAGAGCTCCTCGTTCTCGTCGCGGAACGCCTCGCGCGAGGCCTGCTCGCGGCCGTAGACCTTGACCAGGGCGTGACCCGAGAACGACTCCTCGACGCGCGCGTTGAGGCGGCCGACCTTGCGCCACTGGATGCCGAACGCCTTCTGCGAGCGCGGCCCGATGACGCCGAACAGCACGCCCATGAGCGGGAAGCTGATGAGCACCACCAGCGTGAGCTGCCACGAGATGGTGAGCATCATGATGAGCACGCCGATGACGGTCAGCACGCTGGTCAGCGCCTGCGACAGCGACTGCTGCATCATCTGCGTGATGTTGTCGATGTCGTTCGTGACGCGCGAGATCAGTTCGCCGCGCTGGACGCGGTCGAAGTAGCGCAGCGGCAGGCGGTTGATCTTCGCCTCGACGTCCTCGCGCAGGCGCCACATGACGCGCACCATGATCACGTTGATGACGTAGCCCTGCAGCCACATCAGCAGCGACGAAGCGAAGTACAGCGCGAGCACGATGAGCAGCACGCGGCTGAGGGCCATGAAGTCGACCCCGGCTCCGGGTACGAAGTGCTCCATCGCCGAGACCATGTTGGCGAGGTCCTGCTGGCCCTGCGCCTCGAGGCCGGCGACGACCTGCTCCTTCGTGGCGCCCGCGGGAGCGAGGGACGATACGACGCCCTCGAACAGGATGTTGGTCGCCTCGCCGAGCACCTTCGGCGACAGCACGGCGAGCACGACGCCGATCGAGCCGAGGAGCGAGACGAACACGAACGCCCAGGCATTCGGGCGCAGCAGTCCGATGAGCCGGCGGAACGACGGCCAGAAGTGCGCGGCCTTGCCCGGTGCGACGGCGCCGCTCCAGTCGTCGGCCGCGATGCGGGCCTGCTCGCCGAGTTCGATCTCGGCCTTCTCTTCGGCGCTCAGCTCGGCGACGGCCTTGCGCACGCGCCGGGTGGTCTTCTCGTTGGTCGAACGCTGTTCGTCGCTCATCGGGCGACCTCCGCTCCGAGCTGGGATTCGACGATCTCGCGATAGGTCTGGCTGGTCTCGAGCAGCTGCTCGTGCGTGCCCATCCCCACGATGCCGCCGTCATCGAGGACGACGATCCGGTCGGCGTCGGTGATCGTCGAGACGCGCTGGGCGACGACGATCTTGGTGACCTCGGGAAGCTCGCGCCACAGCGCCTGCCTCAGCCGCGCGTCGGTGGTGAGGTCGAGCGCCGAGAACGAGTCGTCGAACACGAGCACCTTCGGCTGGTGCACGATGGCACGCGCGATGGCGAGCCGCTGGCGCTGCCCGCCCGACACGTTCGTGCCGCCCTGGGCGATCGGAGCGTCGAGTCCGGCCTCCATCTGGCTGACGAAGTCGCTCGCCTGCGCGATCTCGAGCGCGCGCCAGAGCTCGGCGTCCGTCGCATCCTCGCGGCCGAACCGCAGGTTCGAGGCGATCGTGCCCGTGAAGAGGAACGGCCGCTGCGGCACCAGGCCGATCGTGCTCCACAGCGCCTCGAGGTCGGCCTTGCGCACGTCGACCCCACCGACCTCGACCACGCCGCCGGTGACGTCGAACAGTCGTGGGATCAGCGAGATCAGGGTGGTCTTGCCGGCGCCGGTGGAGCCGACGATCGCGACGGTCTCGCCGGCCGCCGCCCGGAAGCTGATGCCCGACAGGATCGGGTGCTCGGCGCCCGGGTAGGTGAAGGCGACGTCGCGGAACTCGATGGTGCCCGGCGCCGGGAACTCCGAGACCGCGTCGGCCGGACGCGCCAGCGACGAGTGGGTGTCGAGCACTTCGCCCACGCGCTCTGCCGAGACCGCGGCGCGCGGGATCATCAGCGTCATGAAGCTCGCCATCATCACGCCCGAGAGGATGATCATGGCGTACTGCATGAACGCGAAGAGCGTGCCGATCTGGATCTCGCCGCTGTCGACCTGCATGCCGCCGAACCAGATCACGCCGATCACGGTGACGTTGAGGATCAGCATGACGGCGGGGAACAGCACGACGAACAGCGAGCCGACCTTGCGGCCGACGACCATGATGTCGGTGTTGGCCTCGCGGAAGCGCTCCTCTTCGATGGGCTCGCGCACGAATGCGCGGATGACCCGGATGCCGGTGAGCTGCTCGCGCATCACGCGGTTCACGCCGTCGAGCTTGCCCTGGTAGCTGCGGAACAGCGGCACCATGCGGGCGATCACCAGGCCGGCGACGACGAGCAGCACGGGCACCGAGATCGCGATGATCCACGCGAGGCTCGCGGCCTGCTCGATCGCCAGGATGATGCCGCCGATCGCGAGGAGGGGCGCCGTCACCAGGAAGGTGGCGCCCATCATCGCGAGCATCTGCACCTGCTGCACGTCGTTGGTGTTGCGGGTGATGAGCGAGCCGGCGCCGAAGCCGGTGACCTCGCGCTCGGAGAAGCCCGAGACACGTTCGAAGATGTCGTCGCGGATGTCGCGACCGAGCTTCATCGCGGCGCGCGCGGCGAACCAGGTGGCGATGATGGAGGCGACGATCTGCCCCAGCGACACCGTCAGCATGACGATGCCGGTGCGCCAGATGTAGTCGGTGTCGCCCTTCGAGACGCCGTTGTCGATGATGTCGGCGTTGAGACTCGGCAGGTACAGCGAGGCGATGGCCGAGGCGGACTGGAACAGCAGGACGCCGAGCAGCAGCCAGCCATATGGTTTGAGATATCGGACGAGGAGTTTTGCCAGCACGAGGATCCCCTGGGGCGCGGAAAAGCACGCGGAAGTGCGCGCTTCGAGGTGGTGTGTTCCCACCCTGGCACGAGCCGCCGACATCGCGGCAGGCCCGTTCGCGGAGGGCGGATTGTGGACGCGGGATGCCGTGGCCGCCGACATCCGCCCGTCACAGTAACACGATATATCGTGATTTGTGAAGAGTGGATGCCGCTGCCCCGGCTCCTCGCGCGGCCGGGTGCGGCATCCATTCTTCACGGGTCAGCGCGCGGCGAGCCACTCCTCGTACGTGACGTCGTCGATCGCGGCGTCGCCGACGGGCACCAGGCTCGTCTCGCCGACGACGCGGCCGAAGTACCCGGCAGCCGGGTCGACGACGAGCGAGCGGGCGTCGCCGCGGGCGGCCAGGTCGCGCCGCAGGAAGTCGCCCAGCGGCGCCCGCTCGGGCCCGGCGACGTCGACAGCACCGCCGGCGGGCGCCTCTGCCGCGTCCGCGAGAGCGCGTGCGACGGCCTCGGCCGCCACCGGCTGCATCAGCGCCGTGCCGATGCGCACCTCGCCGTCGACGGTGCTCGCGTCGGCGATCTGCGGAAGGAACTCGAAGAACTGGGTCGCACGCACGATCGTCGAGGGCACGGGGCTCTCGGCGACCAGCCGCTCCTGCACGACCTTGCCGGCGAGGTATCCGCGCGCCTCGGGGTTGCGGTCGATCCCGACGATCGACAGCGCGACGTGGTGCGCGACGCCCGCCCGCGCCTCGGCCGCGAGCACGTTGCCGGTGGCGGCCGTGAAGAAGTCGATCACGCCCTGCTCGTCCCACGCCGACGACTCGGTCGCGTCGACGACGGCGTCCGCACCGGCGAAGGCCTCGTCCAGCCCTGTGCCCGCGACGGCGTCGACGCCGGTCGAGCGCGAGGCCGCGACGGCCTCGTGACCGCGCTCGGTCAGCAGCGCCACCACTCGCGCGCCGATGCGTCCCGTTCCACCCAGCACCACGATCTTCATGAGTCACTCCAAACTCGGATTGATGTTGTCCGAGTTCAATCTACTCGGACAACCTGTATCCGAGTCAAGTAGTGTTTCTGACATGAAGATGTCGGGTGGAGTCGAGTGGGCGGTGCACTGCTGCGTCGCGCTCACCGGCGTGACCGAACCGGTTCCCGCCGCGACGCTCGCGCGACTCAACGACGTCTCGATGTCGTACCTGGCCAAGCAGATGCAGGCCCTCGCGCGGGCCGGGCTCGTCCGCTCCGTGCAGGGCAAGTCCGGCGGCTATGTGCTGACGCGGCCGGCCGCCGAGATCTCGGTGCTCGACATCGTCCTGGCGATCGAGGGCCGCGAGCCGCAGTTCGTGTGCACCGAGGTGCGCCAGCGCGGGCCGCTGGCGGCATCCCCCGAGGACTGCCTGCGCGCGTGCGCCGTCCACCGGGCGATGCTCGCCGCCGAGCAGGCCTGGCGCACGTCGCTGGCCGGCGTCAGCGTCGCCGACCTGGTCGCGACAGTCGACCGGGACTCGGGCCCCGATGTGCTGTCGCGGGTGCGCGGCTGGCTGGTCTCACCCACGTCCTGAGCTGCGCCGCCCCACCTCTCGCTCGGTTCGTTCGTGCAGAAAGCGGGAGGGGATGCCGGGCGCCCGGCATCCCCTCCCCGAAGGCTCAGCGGGTCAGGCCTCGCCGCCCTGGGCGATGTCGGCGCGCTCGCGCCAGCTGCGGGCGGTGACCTTGTCGAGGGCCACCTGCTTGCGCAGGGCGTCGGCCTGCTCGTAGAGGGTCGGGTCGCCGTAGCTCGTCATCGCCTTCACCAGCACCGGCAGCAGCTCGATCATGAAGAACAGCCCGGCGATGAGCCAGTGCGCCCACATCAGGGTCGGCTCACGCTGCGACAGGCGCTCGAGCCCGCTGATCTGGCTGAGCAGACCGGTCGCCCCGGCGTTGCCGCCGGCGATCTCGGCGGCCCGTGCGTTGTATGCCGCGAGCGCGGTCTGGTACTGCTCGCGCGCCGAGGGCAGCTCGTCCTTGGCCTGCTTCTTGTTCTGCGCCTCCGACGCTCCGGCGTCGGCGGTGCCGGCGGACTGCGCGTCGGCGAGATCGGCCTGTGCGGTGCGGAGCTTGGTGGCCAGATCGTCGTACGACGCCTGAGCGGCGGCGAGCTGGTCCTTCGCCGCCGTCGAGCTCGCGCCCTCGCCGGCGACGCCCGTGCAGCCGGCCACCTCGCCGGCGCCCTGGCCGGTGAGCTCGCACTGATAGATCGCCCGCGCCTGGTCGATGACCGTCTGCTGCGCGGCGAGCTTGGCGGTGAGGTCGTCGACAGTCGCCTGCGCCGAGGCCGTGGCCGCCGAGGTCGTGTCGGCGCCGGCCACCACGCCGCTGGCCGCCTGGCTCTCCAGCGTCGAGACACGCTCGCGCGCGGCATCCAGAGCCTTCTTCTCGGGGCCGGAGGTGACGGCGTCCTGATCGGACTGGGCCTGCACGAGGTTGGTCGCGTTGACCTCGCGCGCGATGTCGCTGTGGAACACCTGCAGCACGAGCGGCTCGGCGACGACCATGCCGATGATGGCGGCCATGATCACTCGCGGGATCGCCATCCCGATGAGCTTGCCGATGTTGCGCGTGGAGCGCATCGTCGAGGTCAGGAAGCGGTCGAGGTTGAAGATGATGAGCGCCCACACGATCGCGAGCGGCACCGCGAACCATGCCGCGACCCGCACACCGGTCATGAGGGCGAACATCATCGAGATCGCCGAGACGAGGGCGGTGCCGGCGAGCACGAAGAACATCTGCACGAAGCGCGACGTCTCGGTCGGCACCTGGTCGAGCACGCTGCCGTCGGCGCCGCCGAGGATGGCCAGGCGCCGCCAGCCGGATCCGGGCACGCGCTCGCGCGTGACGCGCGGCTGCTTCGGGGGCTTCGGCGGCTTCACGGGGGTGACCGGCGGTGCCGGCTCGCTCGGCGCGTCCTCGGAGGGGGATGCCTCGCCCACGGCGCCCCAGTCGGCAGTGGCCGGCATCACGACGGTGTCGGCCTGGTCCGCCTCGGACGGGGCGGTCACCGCCACCGGCTGGGTCGGGTTCATCGCGAGCGCGTCCTCCAGAAGGTCGCGCGTCGCGGGGTACGGGTCCTCGGGGCCGTCGTCCGCGGTGTCGGCCACGGCGGGCGTGTCGGGAGCCTCGGCATCGGCGTCCTGCGCAGCACGCGCCTGCGCGGCGCGGACGTCATCGACGTACAGATCCTCGGGCTCGGAGCCCGGTGTCTCGAACTCGATACGGCCGTCGGAGCCGAACCTGCCCGGCCGATGTGCGGAGTAAGACATCCGAACACCGTACGCACGCCACCTGGACGACTGGTGCATGAATGCCCAGCGCAGCCCGGCGGAGGCCGGTGGATAGTGGATGCCGGGCGCCCGGCATCCACGGCTCTCAGACCTCGAGCGGCGTGACGGCGGCGACCGCCTCGTCCTCCTCGGTGGCGACGAGCTGACCGCACGCGCCGTCGATCTCTTTGCCGCGGGTGTCGCGCAGCGTCGTGGGGATGCCGGCGTCGTTGAGGCGGCGCACGAACTCGTTCTGCACACTGACGTCGGAGGCGGTCCAGATCGAGCCGGGCGTCGGGTTCAGCGGGATCGGGTTGACGTGCACCCAGCCGCGGCCGCGGTCGTTGAGCTTCTTGGCCAGCAGGTCCGCGCGCCACGCGTGGTCGTTCATGTCTTTGATGAGCGCGTACTCGATCGAGACGCGACGGCCGGTCTTGTCGAAGTAGGCGCGGGCGGCGTCGAGGGCCTCGTCGACCTTCCAGCGCGAGTTCACCGGGATGAGCTCGTCACGCAGGGTGTCGTCGGGCGCGTGCAGCGACAGCGCGAAGGTGACCGGGATGTCTTCGTTCGCGAGCTTGGTGATCGCAGGCACGAGGCCGACAGTGGACACCGTGATGCCGCGGGCGCTCATGCCCATGCCATGTGTCTTGTCGGTCATGACGCGGACCGCCTGCATGACGCGGGCGTAGTTGGCGAGCGGCTCGCCCATGCCCATGAACACGATGTTGGACACCCGCTCGGCGGAGTGGTCGTCCTTCTTCTTGCCGCCGAGGCCCCCGTCGGCGATGAGGCGGTTGGCGCGCACGACCTGCTCGATGATCTCGGCCGCCGACATGTTGCGCGTGAGGCCGGCCTGGCCGGTCGCGCAGAACGGGCAGTTCATGCCGCAGCCGGCCTGCGACGAGACGCACAGCGTGATGCGGCCCGGGTAGCGCATGAGAACGGACTCGACGAGAGCACCGTCGTGCAGCTTCCACAGGAACTTGATCGTGTCGCCGCGGTCGGTCTCCAGGCGCCGCACCTCGGTGAGGAGCGCCGGCAGCATGCCGTGGACGAGCTCCTCGCGCCCTTCGGCCGGGAGGTCGGTCATGTCGGCCGGGTCGTGCGTCCAGTGCTGGAAGTAGTGCTTCTCGAGTTGCTTCGCGCGGAAGCCCGGGAGCCCCAGCTCCTTGAGCTTCTCGACGCGCTGCGCGGGGGTGAAGTCGGCGAGGTGCACGGGCGGCTTGCCGCGCTTGGGGCTCGCGAACTGCAGCAGCGGGCGGCCCTCGGCATCCTTCTGCTGGGTCCAGCCCTCGGTCGCCGGCCGGACCTGGCGGGGCTTGGTGGAGCGCACGGGCGAGGACTCGGTCATGCCTTCCAGCGTACGCGGCGAGTCTGGACGAACCCGAGAGGTCGGATGCTGCAGACGACAGCCTCTGGTGCACGCGGCGAGTTGGTGCCATTCTGACCCCAGCGGTCCGCGGGGAACGCCGTCTGGGAACGGTGCCGGGCCCGAACTGGGGAAGGGGAACGGCACTGGGCGCGCACGTGACGGCGGCGGCGCTGACGCCGCGACTGCTCCACGGTCTGAGCGACCTCGAGCAGCAGATCCTGCGCGTGGACGGCACGGCCGTGGTGGTCGACATCTCGGGCTTCACGACGCTGTCGGAGCAGCTGGCCGCGGCCGGCCGCGAGGGCACCGAACAGCTCATCGCCACGCTGTCGCGCATCTTCACGGTGCTGCTGCCGGCCACCGACGACGGCGGCGACGTCGTCAAGTTCGCCGGCGACGCGCTGTTCCTCCTGTTCACCGGCGACCAGCACGCGCGTCACGCCGTGCACGCCGCCTGGAACATGAACCGCGTGCTCACCGCGATCGGCGACATCCACCTTCCGCTCGCCCGCGCGAAGCTGCGGATGTCGGTCGGCGTGCACTCGGGGACGTTCGAGTTCGTCCTCACCGGCGATCAGAACGTCAGCGCGATCCTCACGGGTGGTGCGACCTCGCGCGTGCTCGAGCTGCAGAGCGCCGCCGAGGCGGGGAGGATCCTCGTCAGCGACGAGACGGCCGCCGTGCTGCCGGCCGCCCAGGTCGCGGCCGCGGAGGGCGTCACCGGTGCTCACCGCCTGCTGCGCGCGGGCTCGGTGGCGACCGCGTCGCTGATGGCGCTCTCGGTCGGGCGCACCGACGCGGCCGAGCGCTTCCTGCCGCGCGCCTTCGCGGAACGCCCCGATCTGCTCGGCGCCGAGCCCGACCACCGCTGGGCGGCGATCGCGTTCGTGCAGGTGTCGGGCCTTCCCGACAGCGTTGAGCCGGAGGACCTCGAGCGGATGTCGCTCCTCACCGCGCTCGTGGAGCAGACCGCGGCCGACACCGGCGTGACCCTGCTGGACGTCGATCCGGCGCCGGGCGGCTACCGCTACTTCCTCACGGCGGGAGCGCCGACGACGGTCGAAGACCCGGAGGGCCGCCTGATCACCGCCGTCCTGCGGATCGTGCAGAACGCGCAGTCCGGATCACTGGTGCGCGCGGGCGTGACGTCCGGACGGGTGTTCGCAGGGTTCGTCGGAGCGTCGTTCCGCCAGACGTACACGGTCATGGGCGATCCGACGAATCTCGCCGCCCGCCTGACCGCCAGGGCCGAACCCGGTGGAGTCCTCGTCACGCGCTCGGCGCTGGAGCGCTCCGGACGGGCCTTCGAGACCGTCGACGGCGGGGAGATCACCGTCAAGGGCAAGGCGCAGTCGATCCCCGTCGTCGCGGTGACGGGCGCGGCGGCCGCCGGCGCGCTCGACGCCTTGAGCGCCTTCATCGCGCGCGAGAGCGAGCTGGCGCAGCTGCGTGAGGTGCTGGATGCCGCCGAACGCGGCGTGGGCGGCGTCGTGACGGTCTCGGGACCGGCCGGCATCGGCAAGTCGCGCCTCGTGGCGCACGCGCTCGAGGCCACCGAGCTGCCCATCCTGCGCGCACACGGGGATCGCTACGGGATCTCGACCGCCTACAGCGCCGTCTCGTCGCTGCTGCGCCCGCTGCTGGACATCCCGATCGCCGCGGACGCCGCCACGGCTGGTGCGATGCTCACCGCCGCGGCGACACGGCTCGATCCGCAGCTGGTGCCATGGCTCCCCCTGCTGGCCCCCGCCGTCTCGGCAGCGGTCCCGACCACCCCGGAGGTCGACGCCCTCGACGACGCCTTCCGCTCCGAACGTGCCACGGCGGTCATCGGCGAGCTGATCGAGCTGCTGACCACGCGGAACGGATGCCTCGTGCTGGAGGACGCGCAGTGGATCGACCCGGCATCGGCCGGCGTGCTGAGCGAGGTCATCCGCAACGACCGCCGCCACGGCGTCGTCATCGTGCGCCGCGACGAGACGGGCGGCCTCGAACTGGACGGCCGGACCATCGCGCTCGGACCGTTCTCGGACGACGACACCGCCGACCTGATCGAGGGCATCGCCGGGCGCCGGCTGCTCCCGGCCGATCTCCGCCCGCTCGTGCGCCGCTCGGGCGGCAATCCGCTGTACGCGATCGAACTCGCTGCGGGCCTCGCGACCGGCCGCGACGCCCTGGCGATCGAGCAGCTCGTCGGCGAGCGGATCGATGCGCTGAGCGAGGCCGACCGGACTACCCTGCGGCGCGCGTCGGTGCTCGGCACCCGCATCCCGCTCGGACTCTACGTCCGCTGCGTCGGCGTGCCGATGATCTCGGGCGAGCTGGCGACGATGCTCGAGCTGGGCGTGGACGGCGTGTCGTTCCGCAGCGAGCTGTTCCGCGATGTCGCCTACGCGCAGCTCAACTTCCAGGCCAAGCGGGAGCTGCACCGCGCGGCCGCCGCCGCGATCGAGGCCGATCGATCGGCGGCGGGAGCCACGCGCGACGCGATGCTCGCCCACCACTACCAGGCGGCCGGCGACTGGGGTGCGGCGCGCGAGGCCGCCGTCCGCGCCGCCGAGAACGCCGAACGCGCCTTCGCTCTCGAAGAGGCCGTCCACGCGTACCGGGTGGCCGTCGAGGCGGCCCGGCGTGAGCCGGCCGGCGCCGACGACCTGCCGGAGCTCCTCACGGCGCTCGGGCGGGTCAGCCTTGCCGGCGGGTGGGCCCAGGAGGGCCTCGACGCCTTCTCGCACGCACGCAAGCTCGTCACCGACGCCGTCGAGCGGGCGCGGCTGGATCGGGAGCGCGCGTTCGCGCTGAACGTGCTCGGCCGCCCGGTCGAGGCGGTGCGCGCCCTGCGCGCGGCCCGGCGCGGGGTGGCCGGAGTCGGCGACGCGGCGCAGAGCGTGCTCGCGGCCGTCGCTGTGACGGAGTCCGGCCTGCGCCTGCGTCAGGGCAAGTGGCAGGAGGCGCGCAGCCTCGCCCAGGAGAGCATCGGCATCCTCGCCGGTCACACCCTCGAAGACGATGCGAAGGGCGTGCTCGCGGACGCGTACCGGTACCACGACATCGCGTCCGGCGAGCTCGAGGGCGACCAGGCGATCCAGTACACCCAGCTCTCGCTCGAGCTGTACGACCAGATCGGCGACGAGCTCTCCAAGTCCAAGGTGTACAACCTGCTGGGGGCGCGCGCGTACTACCGCGGCGAGTGGAGCCTCGCGATCGCGCTCTACTCCCAGGCGCAGCTCGCCGCCGAGAGTGCGGGCGACGTGGTCGGGGCAGCCATCGAATCCGTCAACGCCGCCGAGGTGCTCGTCGACCAGGGCCGCGTCCTCGAGGCGCGTCCGCGGATGCGCGACACGATGCGCGTGTTCGAGGCATCCGACAATCCCTATCTGATCGCGATCGCGACGGCGTTCTCGGCGCGGGGCCACCTTCGCGCGGGAGATCCCGATGCCGCCCGCGCCGACTTCACGCGCGCCGCCGAGCTCTTCTCGACGCTCGACGACAACGACTGGGCGCGCGACAACCGCATCCGGCTGGCCGAGACCGAGCTGGATGACGGCGAGGTCGACGCGGCACGCACGATCCTCGACGGGATCGGCGACGAGGCGACGGGTGCCGCACTGAGCCGGCTGCTGCGCCAGCGCGCCCGACTCGCCCGACGGGACGGCGACCCCGACGCCGCAGCAGCGCTGACGCGCGAGGCCATGGCGGCGGCATCCGCTCTGCCCTATGAGCGCGCGCTGTCCATGGCGCAGCTGGCCCGGTGGAGCGAGCCGCCCGACGATGCGCTGGCCGCCGAGGCCGAGCGGATCCTGACCGGCCTCGGTGTCGTCGACCTCGAGCCGGTCCTCGCCGCCTCTTCCGACCCGTCCGCCGGAGCGGGGCACGGACGATGAACCACCCGTGCTCCGGCACCCGCTGCGCCCTTCCGATCCCTGTGAGGCGACGATGAACCGTTCCCGCTCTGCTCCCGGCCGCCCGCTCCGCACTGTCGCGCTGCTGGCCGTTCCGACCCTCGTCGTCACGGGACTGGCGACGCTGACCTCGACGGCGGCCGCGGCCCTCCCGGTCGCGGCGGCGGTCGATCTGCCCTCCGGCGCGGAGCGATTCGCCGTCCGCGACGGCGCCGGCGGCGCGTCGACCGAGCCCTTCCTCACGCCCGACGGCCAGCAGGTCGTCTTCACGTCGACCGGCGCGGACCCGGCGGGAGGCACCGACAACGGGCTTCCCGACATCTACCGGTCGACGGCGATCATGTACTCGGACGATCCCTTCTCCGGCGCCCCGCAGATCGTCAGCGTGCCCGACGGCCCGGTGGGCGCCGGCCGGGCGAACGGGGGCAGCTCGCAGCCCGTCGCGAGCGCGGAGGGCCGCTATGTCGCCTTCACCAGCGTCGCGACCAACCTGACCGCCGACGCGAGCACGGTGCCCGGGCGCACGTACGTCTACGTGCGCGACACGCTCCGCGACCACACGTTCCGCGTCCAGGGGCCGGCCGAGCCGAACGGGGACTCGTCCGAGCCCGACCTGAGCGACGACGGCCGCTACCTCGTCTTCACCTCCGGAGCAGACAACCTCGTCGCCGCCACCCCGACGACCGTCGCCGACACGAACGGCGTCGTCGACACCTACGTCGCCGACCTCGACGCGAACGGCGACGGCGTGTACGGCGATGTCGCGCTGCGCAAGGCCTTCCCGGCCCTCGGACTGCCCACCGGGTCGTCCGGTGCGGTGATCAGCGGCAACGGGGACGTCGTCGCCCTGCTCTCGCGCAGCGACCCCATCGCGGGCCAGCCGGCGACCGACCTGCCGAGCCTGTACACGGTGGATCGCGACTTCACCGTCAACCGTGCGCGGCTGATCGCCACCGCGGCGAGCGCCCTGTCGATCGACGCGACCGGCACGAACATGGCCTACATCCGCTCCGACGCCTGCAAGAACTTCGCCGGCGAGATGAAGGACGTCGTCGTCGCCACCACCGTCGAGGGCAACGTGACGAGCTACTCGGTAGGGCTCGGCACGATCGACGCCGACCGCCGCGTGGGCGACGTCGCCGACCCGCAGATCTCACCCCAGGGCAGCGACGTCGCGTGGTCGACGACCGTGCCGTCGCTCGTGGGACTCCCCGATGACGTCGACCCCGTGGCGCTGACCGTGCCGGTGATCCGCACGCAGCGGATCGACTGGATCGATGCGCAGTCCGGCACCGCCATCGAGTGCGTCGCCACGTTCTCGGACGACTGGATCGACGTGGCCGAGGGCACGCACCCGAGCATGTCGGTCGCGGGACGCTCGGTCGCCTTCCAGTCGCCGGACCCGTCCGAGATCGCCGTCGTCGACACCCATACCTCGGCCTACCTGTCGGTGGAATCCGTCGACGGCTGGATCCCGACGCCCGGGTACATGACCCAGGTGAGGATCCAGAACATCCCGCTGACGACGCTGCGCGACTACGCCGCGCAGCTCGCGGGCGCGCCGGTCTACCGGCTCCCCGTCTACCGGCTGCCGGTCTACCGGCTCCCCGTCTACCGGCTCCCCGTCTACCGGCTGCTCATCGACGATTCGCCGGTGTACCGGCTGCCCGTGTACCGCCTGCCCGTCTACCGGCTTCCCGTCTACCGGCTCGACCTCCCCGGCGGCTGGGACCAGATCCTCGCCGACACGCCGTTCGCCGGCGAGCTCTCGCAGACCGTGACCCTGGACGAGGTGCTGGGCTGGGCCGCCGGCATCCTCGACGACGGCAACCCGGCCACCGACGCGCAGCATGCCGCCGCCGAACGCATCCGCTCGCTCACTCTGCAGGATCTGGGGCTCGACGAGAGCGGACTGGCGGGGCTCTCGCTGACGTCCTACGCGTTGGGCTCAGCTCCGGTCGGCCAGATCCCGCTCCCGGGCGCGGGCGAGACCGAGGACGAACGACGCGCGGCCTGGCAGGCGCTGCTGAAGGGACAGGGCATCGACCTGACGCTCGACGACAATGCCGTGCTCGCCGAGCTGGACTCCGCGGGGCTCTCCCTCGACACCTCCGGCATCGACGCGGTACCCCTGCGCGATCTGCCGATCGAGCTCACGCTCCTGTCGGAGATCCCCGCGGACCGGCTGTTCCTGGCCGACACGCCGCTCGGCGCCGTCGACGTGGCGACGCTCTCGCCCGACAGCCGCACCGCGCTGTTCGGGACCGCCGACGTGACGGGCACACTGGCCACGCCCTCGACGCCGCTGCTGGCCACCGGCACGGCAGCCGACATCGCCCGCGGCGCCCCGCAGGACGTCACCGTGGGGACGCTCCTGTTCTCGCTGCTGGATGCTGAGAGCTATCCGTGGGAGGACATCGCGCCGAGTGCGATCGACCCGCGGTACGCCAGCGCCCGCTCCGTCGGCAACGCCTGCACGACCGATGTGCGCTGCCGGTACTGGACGGGCTACCGCTTCGCCTTCGACCTCGGTCCGGGCGAGCCGCAGGTCGGTCCCGGCGGTCCGGGCGACGATCCGCTGACGATCGCCGCGCCCACCGCCTACGTCGACGCGCCGGCATCCACCGTCCCCACCGACGTGTACGCCGCAGGCTCCGGGCCAGGTGTGCGATGGGGCACAGAGGAGGGCGTCTACACCGGCCCGCTGATCCGCTCCGGCCAACGGGTCACGGCACCGCTGCCCGACATGCGTGCTGGCACGGTCTTCGCCCTCGGCACCTTCTTCTCGTGGGCGACGACCATGACGGACTTCGGCGCGGACGGCGGCATCACCTCCGGCATCTACGCCGCGTCGGCCGGCAACACGGACGTGCGCACGGACGACGCGTGGGACGAGCCCGACACCAATTACGAGAACAGCGAGTGGATGGGCGTGCCCACGCAGCTCACCGAGGGCAGCATCTTCTACGGCTGGATCGCCCCGGACCACTTCATCTACGACGAGGAGACGGGGACGGAGTCCCAGAGCGCATCGAGCGATCAGGACTACTTCGTCGTCGATCCGGCGCCCGCGGGAAAGCGACTCGTGATCTCGACGAACGCCCAGGACGGGCAGATCGCGATCTCGCTGTTCAGCCCGTCCGGGTCGGCATCCTCCGCCTCGCTGGGTGTCACCGGTGCCGGCGCTGCCCCCGGCAACGCCGTGACCGAGCAGAGCGACCTGGGAGGGACCGCCGAGTCCGGTTCCGACGCCGGCGGTGCCCTTCCCGGGCAGACACTGATCGACCAGGCCGTCGTCCGCGACGGCACGGCCGCCGAGATCGAGGCGGCGGGGGTCGACACCGCGCCCGGCGAGCAGCTCGTCGTCCGCGTGACCAGCGGCAACGGCATGCCGAGCTCGTCGCTGTACTCGCTGCGCGTGAGGTACCTCGACGACACCGACGAGACCGTCTGCACCGCCGTCACCGCCCCCGACATGGGCGAGCCCGGCCAGAGCGACGCCGTGACCGGCACGACGAACACGCTCTACCTCTTCGACGCGACCCGGTACGCGCAGACGTACGGGTGGGACGGGGCGGATGCGGTGCGCGAAGCGCTGGCGTCGATGAACGGCGTCGGTCCGTCGGGCCAGGAGGTGGACGGCGCGGTCCTCTCGGTCGACTCCGATGCCGCCGTGCGCGCGGCACGCACCGCGTACAACCAGAACCCGTGCTCGCTCTCGGCGCGGGCGGCGCTGACGACGGCGATCAACCGCTACGTCGCCGCCGCCGTCGACGGCCACCGCGACCAGATCACCTCGGTCGTGGTGGTGGGCGGCGACGACATCCTCCCGTTCGCCCCGGTGCCGCAGAACACCGCGCAGTTCACGGAGGAGAGCCACGCCACCGACCTGCGCCGCACGACCACCCCGACGGGCGGCCCGTGCCCCGTGGACGTCCCGCCCGGCGACGTCGATCCCTGCGCGACGCCGTTGTCGGCTGCCGCGGCGGCCGGCAACATCCTGACCGACGATCCCTATGGGCTCGCGACAGCCTACGAGTCGCTCGGCGGTCATCTGTACGTGCCGACCGTGGGTCTCGGGCGGCTCGTCGAGACGCCGGCCCAGATCCAGGCCACCGTGGCGCGCTTCCTCGTCGCCGACGGAACGATGGATGCCGCGGGCGAACTCGCCGCCGACTCCAGTGTCACGGCGGGCTACGGCGCGTGGGCCGAGCTGCCCGACCAGGTCACGGCGGCCCTGCAGTGGCGCTCCCCCGACAACACCGAGCTCACCGGCACCTGGACGCAGCAGGACATGGCGGACGCCCTGTTCCCGGCGGACGGCACCGAGAGCCCGCGCCTCGTCTCGCTCAACACCCACGCCGACGAACGCCGGATGCTCCCCGGCGTCGAAGGAGCCGAGTCCGGTCGGTTCGCCGACACCGACCTCTTCCTGACCCAGGGCCGCACCGGCCAGGCTCAGCTCGCAGGCGCCCTCGTGTTCCTGATCGGCTGCCACGCCGGCAACAACCTGCCGACGGCGTACTACGGCGACGTCGAGGACTGGGTGGACGTCTTCTCGGCCGCGGGCGGGTTCGTCGGCAACACCGGGTACGGGCTCGCCAACAACACCACGACGGCGCTGGGCGAGCGCCTGCTCGCGCTGTACGCCGACTGGATCGGGGTCACAGTCGACGACCGCAGCGTCACCTCGGCCCAGGCCCTGGCGTACGCGAAGCAGTCTTACCTGGGCGGCCTGGGGCTGTACTCGGGCTACGACGAGAAGGTGCTCATGGGTGCGGTCTACTACGGCCTCCCCATGTACACGTTCGCCCCTGCGGCGACCGGGCAGACCAAGTCCGCGCCGGTCCCGCAGGTACCGGCGGGTCTCAGCGAGGTCGGCGATCACGACGGGCTGCTGTCGGCGTCGCTGCGGCTGCAGCCGAGCTTCGCGACGGTGCCCTCGGCGAGCGCCGACGGCACGGCCTACCTCACCGCGGACGGGCAGTCTCCGGCCGTCGTACCCGGCCAGCCCGTGCTGCCCCGGCTCGTGTCGGCGCTCGGCCCGCGCCCTGACGGACTCGTGCCGCGCGGAGCGATCATCACCGAGCTGACCTCCGAGACCGAGTCGGGGGTCGATCCCGCGATCGCCACCGCCGGGGTGGGCGTGCCGCAGACGGAGCTGAACCGCACCGGCATCGCGTTCCCGTCGAGCTTCGCGACGATCTCGCGGCAGGACACGCCGGACGGGCCGGTGGATCTGCTCGTCGTGACGCCGGCGCGGGTCGCGGTGGCGCGCGACGGCACCGGTTCGACCGAGAAGTTCACCGATCTGAGCGTCGAGGCGGTCTACGGACCGGCCGACTCGGCCGACGACACCCCGCCGGTCGTGACATACATCGAGGCCCCGGGCGAGGGCCGCAGCCGGATGTCGTTCAGCGCCGACGGCACCGGCAGCGACGTCGTGAAGATGATCCTCCTCGTGCAACGCCAGGGTCAGACGACGTGGGAGCGGGTGCCGGTCACCCGGAGCATCAGCGGCGAGACGTGGGACGCCGACGTCCCGAACGACGGCACGCCGTTCCGCTGGCTCCTGCAGGTGGTGGATGCCGCAGGCAATGTCGCCACGGAGTCGCAGGACGGGCATCTCGACCCGGCCTCAGCCGCCGCGCCGACGCTCGGCACGATCGGCGACGACGCCACCGTGGATGCCGGCGACCGCCTCGCCCGCACGGTCGAGGTCACGGATGCCGCGCCCGGCGAGGACCTGACCGCGACGGTGCACGTCCTCGACGGCAAGCGGTCCGTGGCCTCGGGCCCCGCCGCGGTCGAACAGCGCGACGGATCCACGCGCGTCCGCGTCGACGAGCTCTTCACGACTCCTGGCTCGTACACGGTCGAGGTCAGCGTATGCCGCTCGACCTCGTGCACCACGGCGACGTTCGCCGTCAAGGTCGTCGATGCCAACCAGGCGCCGGCGGCGGCGGTGAGCCTGGAGCCGGGCGGCGCGGTGTTCCCGACCTCGGTGCTCACCGCGACAGGTCTGGGCACCGACCCGGACGGTGATCCCGTCAGCATGTCGTACCGGTGGACGCGCAATGGCACGCCCGTCGGCGCCGACGCGACCTCGCTGGCGCTGGACGGCGTGGCCCAAGTGGGCGACGTGATCACCGTCACCGTCATGCCGAACGACGGCAGGACCGACGGCCATGCGGCGTCGGTGTCGGTCGTCGTCCAGGCGCCGTCGACGGCACCGGCCATCGTCGCGTCCGCGACGAGCGCCGGCGGCGCGTACACCGAAGGGGCGTGGAGCACGAGCGCGGTGACCGTGACCTTCCAGTGCACGTCCGGCGTCGCGATCTCGTCGTGCCCGGTGCCCGTGACCGTCGCCACCGACACCCCTCCCGGGGGCCGCACCGTCACCGGCACGATGACCGACGTGAACGGTCGCACCGCCACGACGCAGCTGCTCGTCAAGGTCGACGTGACAGCTCCGGCGCTCGCGCCGGTGGTCACACCGAATCCGGTCGTGGTCGGCGGTACGGCGACCGCCGCCGCGAACGCCACGGATCCCGCCTCCGGCGTCGCCTCGCAGAGCTGCGACGCTCCGTCGACCACGACGGCCGGCGCCAAGAGCGTCACCTGCCGGGCGACGGATGCGGCCGGCAACACCGGGTCGGCGAGCGCCGCCTACACCGTCACCGCCCCCGCTCCCGCCCTGTGCGGCGGCGTGCGCGACCGCTCTCCGCTGATCGGGGTCGACACGGACGGGTCGAGCGTGTTCGCACGCGTGTCGGGCGTGCCGATCGTGTTCCGCGCGTGCGACGCGGCCGGAAAGCCGATCAGCACCAAGAAGTTCGTCACCGGCGTCGTCCTCGTCACGACCGCCGACCTCCCCTCGTCGGCCAAGGTCAACGAGGCGTTCTACCCGCCGATCGGCAGCTTCACGTACTCGAAGCTCACCAAGACGTGGGTGGGGGCCATCCCGACGGTCAAGCTCAAGAGCGGCAAGAAGTACACGTACCGCGTCGACCTCGCCGACGGCACCTCGTTCACCGTCACGTTCGGGGTGCGCTGATGACCGACGTGCAGCATCCTGACGCCCCGGCGCCCGACCCGGCGTTCGACGGGCCGCCCCGCGACACCGCCGCCCTCGCCGCCGAGATGCTGGCCGAGGTGCGCGATGAGATCGACCGCGCCGATCAGAAGGCGTCGCTGCTCATCGGGTCGCTCGGCATCGCCTTCTCGATCGTGCTCAGCGGCATGATCGGCGGCGACTGGACGCCCGTGACCCTCAGCCCGTTCGGGGCAGCGGTGTGGCTGCTCGGCGTGGTCGCGGCGGCGGCCTCGGTCGTCGCCGCGGCCGCGGCCGTCTGGCCGCGCTTGAGCCGTGGACCGGGACCGGGCGCGATCACCTACTGGGGGCAGATCCGCGGCCTCGGGTCGCCCGCCGAGGTGGAGCGCGCCCTCACCGAGCGCGGCGTCCATCCGCCCGAGCGCACCTTCCAGCAGCTCCTGGTGCTGTCGGCGGTCGTGCAGCGCAAGTACCGGGCGATCCGCCTGTCGATGGCCCTCGCGGGCATCGGCGTCGCGCTGATCGTGATCGGGTTCCTCCTGACGCGCTGACCCCGCGGCCGCCCCTTCCCTCTCCCCCGGTTCATTCGTCGTATAGGTACGCTCGACTCGTGGTGTCCGCCCCGAACCTGCTGGCGTTCACGCTGGCCGCTCTGGTGCTCATCGTGATCCCCGGCCCCAGTGTGCTGTTCACGATCGGTCGCGCCCTCGCGCTCGGCCGCATCGGCGGCCTGCTGAGCGTCCTGGGGAACGCGCTCGGTCTGCTGCCGGTCATCGGCCTGGTCGCACTGGGCGTCGGAGGCATCGTGGCGCAGTCCATCGTGCTGTTCACGATCCTCAAGATCGCCGGCGCCCTGTACCTGATGTACCTCGGCGTGCAGGCGATCCGGCACCGCAATCGCACCGCGGCCGCGGCGACCGCCGGCGCGCTGCCCCGCTCCGCCTGGCGACAGCTCGGCGAGGGGTTCGTCGTCGGCGTCACCAACCCCAAGACCATCGCGTTCTTCGTCGCGGTGCTCCCCCAGTTCGTCGACCTGGACTCCGGCTCGGTGCCGCTGCAGATGATCGAGCTCGGTCTGGTGTTCTTCGCGATCGCCCTGGTGTCCGACGGCGCGTGGGCGCTCGTCGCAGCCGCCGCGCGGTCGTGGTTCGGCCGCTCGCCCAAGCGCATCGCGACGCTGTCGGCGACAGGCGGCGGCCTCATGATCGGGCTCGGCGGCATCCTGCTCCTCACCGGCAACAAGCACTGAAGGGCCACGGCTCATGACTCCCACGCCCCGTCGCCGCATCGTCTTCATCGACGTCGACGGCACGATCCTCGAGCACGGCGCGCACATGGCGCCCGGCACGCCCGGCGCGATCCGGGCCGCCCGCGCCGCAGGACACCTGGTGTACCTTGCCACGGGGCGCTCGGCATCCGACATCCACCCGAGCGTCCGCGCGATCGGGTTCGACGGCGCGGTGACCAACTCGGGCGCTCTGGTGATGTCGGGCGACGAGGTCGTGGTCGACCGGCCGCTCTCGCGCGAGAGCGCAGACCGGATGATCGCGGCACTCAAGACACGCGGCATCCGCTACTTCCTGCAGACGCGCGACGGGGTCTACGCGTCGGACGACATGGCCGAGCTGATGCGCCAGTACGCGGCCGCGCTCGATGCCCGTGAGGCGGCCGGCGAAGAGGTGCGTCCCGAGGACTCGCTCGTCGGCCTCGCGCAGCGCACGTTCCCGAGCGTCGACGACGCCGACCTCACCCGCATCGACAAGGCCGTGTTCGTGAGCGACCACGCCGAGGGCATGGACGAGCTGCGCACAGACCTCGGCGACGAGTTCCTCATCGTGCCCGGCAGCATGCCGCTTCCCGGCGGCTCCAACGGCGAGATCAACGAGGCCGACACCACCAAGGGCTCGGCGATCGAGCTGCTCCTGGCGCGGCTCGGCATCGACGCCGCGGATGCGATCGCGATCGGCGACAGCTGGAACGACATCGAGATGTTCCAGGTGTGCGGCGTCGCGGTCGCGATGGGCAACGCGCACCCCGAGCTCAAGGATCTCGCCGACTTCGTCACGACCGACGTGCTCGACGACGGCATCGCCCACGCGTTCGCAAGCCTCGGCCTGGTCTGAGGACCGGTATCAGGCGTCCGCGGCCGGCGCGGCCGGGGGCGCCTCGGCCCCCAGGTTGACGAGGTTGCCGCCGGGATCCCGCACCTGCGCGACACGCTCGCCCCACGGCATGTCGGCCGGCGGCTGCTCGGAGTGACCGCCGGCGGCGAGCCACGCGGCGTACGTCGCATCCACGTCGTCGACGTAGAACCACAGCGCGGCCCGGTCGCCCACCGACGGCGGCAGCGCATCGAGGTCGCGGCCGATGCCGAGCGAGGTCTCGCCGAGCTGCAGCGACACGTAGTCGTCGATGCCGCCCTCGCCGAACCGGTACACGACTGTCGCGTCGAGCGCGGCCTCATAGAACCGCACGAGGGTGGGCAGATCCTGGGTCAGGAGGATCGGGAACAGGCTCCGTACCGCCATGTGCCCACCCTACGTCGGCGGGATCAGTCGAGGAAGATGTCGGGGAACAGCTCCGAATCCGGCGTGCCGGGCACGGCCGCGTAGCCCGAGAAGTCGGTCACGCCGGCCGCTTCGAGCACATCCTCGACGATGAGCGTCTGGCCGGTGTACTCGCGCGCGGGCTGCGTGAAGATCTCGTACGCCGCGTCGGCGTACACCTCCGGCGTGCGGCTGACCTTCATCATGCGGTCGCCGCCGAGCGCGAACTGCACGGCCGCGGTCGCGATCGTGGTGCGCGGCCACAGCGTGTTGGCGGCGATGCCGTCCTTCGCGAACTCGGCCGCGAGGCCCAGCGTCGCCATCGTCATGCCGTACTTCGCCAGCGTGTACCCGGTGTGGCCGCCGAGCCACTTCGGCGACAGGTTGAGCGGCGGCGACAGCGACAGGATGTGCGGGTTCGGGGCGTCCTTGAGGATCGGCACCGCGGCGCGCGAGAGCATGAAGGTGCCGCGCACGTTGACGTCCTGCATGAGGTCGTACTTCTTCGCGTCCAGGTCGAGCGAGCGCGACAGGTCGATGACCGACGCGTTGTTGACGACGATGTCGATGCCGCCGAACTCGCCCTCGGTCTTCAGCACGGCCTCGGTGATGTCGTCGTCGTTGCGCACGTCGCCGACGATCGGGAGGGCGCGGCCGCCGGCATCCCGGATCTGCTGCGCCGCCGTGTGCACCGTGCCCTCGAGCTTCGGATGCGGCATGTCGGTCTTGGCCAGCAGGGCGATGTTGGCGCCGTCGCGAGCCGCGCGCAGCGCGATCGCGAGGCCGATGCCGCGGCTGCCGCCCGACATCAGGATGGTCTTGCCGGCGAGAGGCTTGTCGCTCATCTCGGGTCCTTTCGGGTGTCGGGATCGTGGTTTCTCGTCGAGATCACATGTCGTTCGCGTCGATGACGTGGTGGCTCGGCGAGAACGCGGTCTCTCGACGTGAGGGGTTCAGGAACGGGACTTGGTGGATGCCGCGGCGAAGGCCTGCACGCGGGCGCGGGCCTCGTCGGTGTCGAAGCGGGTGCCGATGGAGCGGGCCTCGTCGTCGAGGTTCTCGGCGAACGAGCGGTGGGCGCCGCTGCGGACGAGCCGCTTGGCCTGGCCGAAGGCGGCCGTCGCGTTGTCGAGCCAGAAGCGCGCGACGGCCTCCGCCCGCGCGGCGACGTCCTCGGCCGGCACGACCTCGGTCACGAGGCCCCAGTCCAGCGCCGTCGCCGCGTCGATCGTGACGTCCTGCAGCAGCAGCTGCAGCGCGCGGCGCTGCCCGACGGCCGCCGGCAGCAGGGTCGAGACGCCGAGGTCGGGGGTCAGCCCGATGTTGGCGTAGCGGCTCACGAACCTGGCACTCTCGGAGGCGACGATGTAGTCGGCCGTCAGCATGAGGCCGAGACCGCCGCCGGCGACCGCGCCCTGCACGGCGGCGACGACGGGCTTGTCCGACTCGACGAAGGTGCGGATGCCGTCGTGGATGGTGTGCGCGGCGCCCGTGACGTCGGCGCCCGAGGCCTGCGATGTCGCCATCTCGATGACGTCGCCGCCGGCGCAGAAGGCGGGGCCGGCGGCATCCAGGATCACCGCACCGACGCTGTCGTCCGTGGTCAGCTCGTGCGCGACGTCGCGCCAGCGGCGTCCCATCTCGAAGCCCATCGCGTTGAGGCTCGCGGGCCGGTTGAACGTGACGCGCGCGAGGGCGCCGTCGCGGGTGACGAGGATCGAGTCGCTCATGTGGTCTGCATTCCTTACTTCGGCGCCATGCGGATGGCGCCGTCGAGGCGGATGGTCTCGCCGTTGAGGTAACCGTTGTCGACGATCGACATCACCAGGCGCGCGTACTCGTCGGGCTTGCCGAGACGCTGCGGGTAGGGCACCTGCTGGCCGAGGCTCTCCTGCGCGGCCTCGGGGAGGCCGGCGAGCATCGGGGTCTCCATGATGCCGGGGGCGATCGTCACGACGCGGATGCCGTAGCGGGCGAGCTCGCGGGCGATCGGCAGCGTCATGGCGTGCACGCCGCCCTTGCTCGCCGAGTACGCCGGCTGGCCGATCTGCCCGTCGAAGGCCGCGACGCTCGCGGTGTTGACGATGACGCCGCGGTCCCCCGACACGGTGGGCTCGGTCTTGGCGATCGCAGCCGAGGCCTGCGCGATGACGTTGTAGGTGCCGATGAGGTTGACGCGGATGATGCGCTCGAAACCCTCCAGCGGCGAGGGGGCGCCCTCGCGGTCGAGCACCTTGGCGGGCGGGGCGATGCCCGCGCAGTTCACGACCACGCGAAGGGGGCGGGATGCCGCGGCCACCGCGACGGCGGCGGCCACCTGCTCCGGGTCGGTGACGTCGGCGGGGGCGAACACTCCGCCGAGCTCTGCGGCGACGTCGGCGCCGGCAGACGTCGCGAGGTCGACGATCGTCACCGTCGCGCCGGCGGCGGCCAGGCGCCGCGCGGTGGCGAGTCCGAGCCCGCTCGCACCGCCGGTGACGAGGGCCGAAGCGTCCGTCAGATCCATGGATTCTCCTTCGAAGTCCGAGGTGTTCGCGCGAAACCCCGTATCAGCATACGCGGGACTCAGTCCCACCGCAGCGGCCGGGTGGACGCGCTCGTCCCAGGCTAGTCGCGCGGGCGCGCGGGGTCACTGGATGATCGGGCCGCGGCGCACGAGAGCCGACACCCGATCGAGCAGCTCGGCGGGCCGGGCGAGCAGCACACGCGATTCGGGGTGCGCGACGAGGTACTCGCCGAGGCGCAGCGCCGCGCGGGCGTCGCCGCGGCGATAGCCCGACAGGTAGTGCTGCGTGGCCCGCCATTCGACGCTTTCGCCGTCGTCCGTGGTCACGCCCACGGCGAAGGTCGGGGTCTCGTTCGCGTCGAGCACGCCGCCACCGCCGCCGAGGAGCCCCTCGAGGACGGGCCCGATCGAGTCGCCGATCGCCGGATGCGGCCACCACGTCGTCGGCGCGTCGACGGTGAGCGCCCGCACGCGCGTCCACGGCACGAAACCGGCCGGCGAGTCGGCCAGGTGAGGGGCCAGGCCCGCGGTCGTGAGCCGCACGTGGCGCGCCGCCGCGTCGCCGATCGCCAGCGCCGGGGCCTCGCCCTCGAGCGCCGTGAGCAGGCCGAGACGACGGGTGGCACGCGTGGTCGGCATGAGTCCATCCCATCACGGGCCATGGCGGCATCCGGCGCAGAGCGATTGGATGAGGGCATGGAGCTCCGCATCAAGCGCGTGTACAATGACCCGGCGCCCGAGGACGGATTCCGGGTGCTCGTGGACCGGCTGTGGCCGCGCGGCCTGTCGAAGGAGCGCGCCCACCTGGACCTGTGGGCGAAGGATGTGGCGCCGTCGACCGCGCTGCGCACCGCCTTCCACCACGAGGGCATGTCGTGGTCCGACTTCGAGGCCGCCTACCGTGCCGAGCTCGCGGGGCCGACGCGGCCGGCCCTCGACGCGCTGCGCGCCGAGCTCGCCGCGCACGCCGTCGTGACGCTGCTGCACTCCGTGCACGACGCACACAACCACGCCGTGCTGCTCGAGGCGGCGCTGCGCGGCTGACGCGCCCTCGCCTGGCCGCCCCTGCACTCGACCCCGTCGAGAACGCACTTTCTCGCCGAGACAGCATGTTGTCGGCGTCGACGACATGTGCTCTCGGCGGGTACGTGGTTACTCGACGAGGGGGCGAGACAACGGTGAGGATGGGCCTATGTCGATCCCCGTCGAAGACGTCGTCGTCCCCGCGAAGGTGCTCGAGCTCGCCCGCGGCGCCGCGCTCGTGCCGGTCTGGCGCAACGAGGACGGCGGACTGACCTTCCGCACCGACGACTCCCGCCATATCAAGCACACGCCGCGCACGCGGGAGACCTCGTTCGCCGCCGAGGCCGGCCGCCTGGAGTGGGCCGCGGCATTCACCCCCGTGCCACGTGTGCTCGAACTGGGCGGCGACGACACGCACGAGTGGATGGTGACCGCGTCGCTCGCGGGCCGCTCGGCCGTCGATCCCGCCCTCCGGGAGGATGCCGCCACCGCGGTCCGTGCCGTGGGCGAGGGCCTGCGGGCGCTTCACGACGCCCTGCCGGTCGCCGAGTGCCCGTTCGAGTGGACAGTGCCCCGGCGCATCGCGAACGCCGCGGGACGCGGCATCCACGTCCCCGATGCGCTCCGCGACGCGCCGCCGGTCGACCGGCTCGTCGTCTGCCACGGCGATGCGTGCATGCCCAACACGCTCATCGGCGGCGACGGCCGCTGGAGCGCGCACGTCGACCTCGGCGCGCTCGGCGTCGGCGACCGGTGGGCCGACATCGCCGTGGCGTCGATGTCGACAGTCTGGAACTATGGCGAGGGGTGGGAGGACGCGCTCATCGCCGCTTACGGCGTCGAGCCCGACCGCGGGCGCCTCGCCTACTACCGGGAGCTCTGGAACGCGACATGACCGACATCACCGGCACCGTCACCAAGATCGACGGGCATGCGAACCTCGTGATCCTGCGGCGCTTCTCCGCGACCGCCGAAGAGGTGTGGCGCGAGCTGACCGAGTCCGACCGGCTGGAGCGCTGGATCGGACGCTGGGAGGGCGACCCCCGCACCGGGCACGTCGCGTTCTTCATGACCTCGGAGGCGGAGGATGCCCCGCCCGCTGAGTACACGATCCACGAGTGCGACCGGCCGCGGCGCTTCGCCGGCGACACCGCGCCCGACGCGGGCGGCTGGCACCTGTGGTTCGAGCTGGCCGAGGACTCCCCCGGCGACACCGTGCTGACCTTCGGGCAGCGGCTCGACGTGGGCGACGACGTCGGCTCGATCGGCCCGGGCTGGGAGTACTACCTCGACCGGCTCGTCGCCGCGCACGCCGGCGTCGAGGTCGCCACGGTGACCTGGGACGACTACTTCCCGGCGCTGCAGCCGGCCTACGAGCGCCTGGTCGCCGCGGACTGACGTCTACCGCTCACGACCACACGAAGCGGAACGTCCCCAGCGCCACGGCGGCGCCGATCGCGAGCGACATGATGATCATGCCGCCCAGCAGCGCGACAGGGTCGCGCCGGCCGAGCCGCGACGGCCGCGACCACGTGCGCGGGATGCCCGAGCCGAACCCGCGCGCCTCCATCGCTGTCGCGAGCTTCGTGCCGCGGCGCACCGCGAACACGAGCAGCACGAAGGCCATCGAGAAGAAGCGCCGCACGGCGCCGGTGTCGCCGACGCCGCGCGCACGCCGTGCCAGGCCCATGCTGCGCCAGTCGTCGAGGAACAGCCCGAGCGTGCGCGTGCCGGCCAGCACGCCGAGCACGAACCGCGACGGCAGCTTCGCGACCTGCGCCAGGGCGTCGGCGAGCTCGGTCGGGTCGGTGCGGCCGAACAGCAGGATCGTCGGGAGGCCGAGTGCGATCACACGCAGGCACACCGCGATCGCGAGCGCGATCGAGTCGTCGCTGATCGTGGCGTACCAGGACGACCAGTAGACGCGGCCGCCGGGCTCGGCGTACAGCAGCATGCTGACACCGGCGACCGGCGCGAACACCACGATCGGCAGCATCCGCTTCAGCACGGTCTTCACTCGCAGTCCGGTCAGCGGCAGGCACGCGAGCTGCAGCACGATGGCGGCCAGGGCGCTGGTGATGTCGATCGAGGCGAACAGCGGCACCGAGAGCAGCAGCGCGAGCACCACCTTGGTGACCGGGTTGACCCCGTCGAGCCACGCGGTCGTGGCGGCCCCGGTCTCGGGCGCCGCAACGGCGCCGACCGCGCTCATGCCGACGCTCCGGCGGGCGCGCCCAGGTCGATGCGGTGCGCGCCGAGGTGGCGCAGCACGTCGTCGTCGTGCGTGACGGCCACGACAGTGGTGCCCGCGGCGATCTCGGACTGCAGCAGCGCGACGAGCTCCACCCACCCGCGCCGGTCCTGACCGAACGTGGGCTCGTCGAGCACGATCACCGGCGGCGCGTCGGCGAGCACCGTCGCCACCGACAGCCGTCGCTTCTGGCCGCCCGACAGCGTGAACGGGTTGGCGAGGGCCAGCGGCGCCAGGTGCAGGCGCTCGAGCAGCTCGTCGACGATCGTGTCGACCGCGGCCGCCGCGACCCCGCGCGAGCGCGGGCCGATCGCGAGCTCGTCGCGCACCGTCGCGGCGAGGAACTGGTGCTCGGGCTCCTGGAACACCGTGCCGATCCGTGTGAGCAGCTCGCGCGAGGTCCAGCGCGACGGCCGGCGCCCCGACCGCCCGGCCAGCTCCGGCGCGGCGACCACGTGACCGGCCGCCTCGGGCAGCAGCCCCGCGAGCGTCAGCGCAAGCGTCGACTTGCCCGCGCCGTTCGGCCCGACGATGCCGGTCGCCGCGCTCCGGGGTACCCGCACGTCGAGCCCTGCCCGCACGATCGAGCGTCCGTCGCGCGAGATCGAGAGCGCGGATGCCGCCAGCGCGGCATCCCCCCGGTCCGACGCCGCGGCGAGCACGGGCAGATCGATCGGATGCCCGGGCACCCACACCCCGGCGTCGGCGAGCGCGCCGCCGACGCGTGCGAACACCTCGGCGGGCGGGCCGTCGGCGAGCAGCCCCCCGTCGGCGCCCACGACGATGACGCGGTCCATGAGGTCGGCCCACACCTCGGTGCGGTGCTCGATCACCACGAGGGTGGCGCCGCTGTCGGCGACGGCATGCTCGACGGCTGCCCGCACCTCTCGCACACCCTCGGGGTCGAGGTTGGCGGTGGGCTCATCGAGCAGCAGCACGCCGGGCCGCATCGCGAGCACGCCCGCGAGCGCGAGACGCTGCTTCTGCCCGCCCGAGAGCGCCTTGGTCGCACGGCCGAGCGGCACGTCCAGCCCGACGGCGTCGAGCGCCTCGGCGACCCGCGCCGGGATGTCGGCCACCGGCACGCCGAGGTTCTCGCAGCCGAAAGCGACGTCGTCGCCCACCTTCGAGAGCACCACGCCGGCGTCGGGATCCTGCAGCACGAGGCCGACGCGCCCGCGCTGCAGCTCGGGGCGGACGCCGTCGATCAGCAGCGTGCCGGTCTGGTCGCCCTCGTCGGCGCCGCCGAGCAGGCCCGCGATACCGGCGAGCAGCGTCGATTTGCCCGCCCCTGAAGCGCCGAGCAGCAGCACGCGCTGGCCGGGCTCGATCGTGAACGACAGGTCGCGCACCGCGGACGCTCGGCGTCCCGCGTACCGCCAGCCCCAGCCCTCTGCCGTGATGCCGGCGGGCCGGGTCTGGGCGGCGGAGCCGACCTGCGCGGCCGCGCGGGCGGTCGCGGCGGACGAGACCGCCGGCATGTCAGACCTCGCGTCGCGCTTCGCGTCCGGCGGCGAAGCGGCTCAGCGCGCCCGTCGCTGCGAGCGCGCGCACCGCGAGCCACCCCACGACGCCGGCGAGCAGGGCGCCCGACACGATCAGCGAGACGAGGTAGATGACGTTGAACTCGACGGTCTTGAGGATGTTGGGCGAGCTGCCGTAGAACAGCTCGAACACCCACGCGCCGACACCCGCGCCGACACCGGCGAGCATGGCCACGGGCAGCGTGAAGCGCCGGTACAGGAACAGGGCGAAGACGAGCTCGGCGCCCAGCCCCTGCACGAGCCCGGACAGCACTGTCGAGACGCCCCACACATTGCCGATGAGCATCGACACCAGCGCGGCGATCACCTCGACCAGCAGGGCGGCGCCGGGCTTGCGGATCACGAGACCGCCGATCACGCCACCGATGAGCCAGATGCCGACGGCGAGTCCGCCGAGACCGGGCGTGAGGCCGTCCATGGCGACGAACCAGGTGCCGCCGATGGTGTTCCAGGCCCAGAAGACCAGTCCGACCGCGACGCCGAGAACGGCAGCGACGACGATGTCGACGACGCGCCAGCGAAGGCTGCGCGAAGCCGCGGATGCCGCGGCGACAGATGCTGACGTGGATGCGGACGCGTGCATGTGTTCTCCTCCCTGCGCCGGCATGATCCGGATCAGGTTCGACGGTCGAAGCGTGGATCGCTTCCTCTCAGCCCGGCTCACCGGACTCCCGTGGTTGTGGCCACGAGTATACCGCCGGGGCAGGCAAGGTATCGTTGGGAGGTGACTCCGGACGACGCTGCCCCCGCGCCTTCGCGCCGTGAGCGTCGTGCCCGCACGGCCGAGGTCCTGACGGTTCCGGAGGGAGCCCTCACCGCTCCGGGCGAGACGGTGCCCGCGCCGCGCTCCAGCAGCACCGTTCCGGTCGACACCGCCGCCGTTCCGACCTCGATCGCCGCAGCCCCGCTCGGGGCGGCGACGGCCTCGTCCGCCCTGCCGGTGTTCGAGCCCGCACCGGCGGCGGCCGCTGCGGCGCCCGGTGCGGCATCCGCAGATCTCCCCGCGCCGGCCCCCACGGGCGACGACGTCCCGCTGGACGACCTCGACCTGAGCGCGTTCGACACCGGCGCCCTGCTCGTCGCCGAGCCTGAGGCGCCGCCGGCGGGGACGCCGCGGCTCCCTTCGGACGGCACCGCGCTGTCGTGGGTCGACCCGGCCACCGTCGGCCGCGTGGCCGCCCCGGGCGACTTGACCGCCGCGGCGAGCCCGTACATCGCGGTCGAGGCCGACCTGCTCGCCGACGCGCCGCACCGCTCGCCGCTGCGCGCGGGCGTGATCGTGCCGACGCTCGCGATCGCCGGCGTGCTCGCCGCGTACGCGGGCACCACGCTGCTGTGGCCGCTGAACGCCGTCGCACCGACCGTGACCCCGATCCAGGCGCAGCCCGTCGCCGCTCCCGCCGCCGTGCCGGCGTGGCCGGCCGAGGGCAGCGCCGCCGAGGCCGTCGAAGGCATCGGGACCCTGTCGTCGACGCCCGACGCCGACGCGATCGCGAGCATCACGAAGGTCGTCACGGCGCTCGTCGTGCTCGACGAGCTGCCCCTCGCCGTGGGCGAGCAGGGACCCTCGTACCGGTTCACGTCCGCCGACGGCAACGCCTACTGGCAGTATCTGCGCAGCGGCGAGTCCGCGCTCGACGTGCCGGTGGGCGGCTCGCTCACCGAGTATCAGATGCTGCAGGGCATGCTGATCGGCTCGGCGGGCAACTACGCCGACCGTCTGGCGCAGGATCTGTTCCCCTCCGACGCCGTGTACGCGACGGCGGCGAACGAGTGGCTGACCGCGCACGGCGTCCCGGGCATCACGCTGTACGAGCCCACCGGCATCGACAAGCGCAACCGGGCGAGCGCCGAGTCGCTCATCCCGCTCGCGCAGAAGGCGCTCGAGAACCCGGTGATCGCCGAGATCGTCGCGCAGAAGTCCGTGGTGCTCCCGGGCGCCGGCACTGTCGAGAACACCAACGAGCTGCTGGCCGATCCCGGCGTGGTCGGCATCAAGACCGGCACGCTCGACGCGTGGAACCTGCTGTCGGCCAAGGACGTCACGATCGGCGACACCACGGTGCGCCTGTACGCGTCGGTGCTGGGACAGCCCGACGACGACGCCCGTCTGGCCGCGTCGCGCGCGATCTATGCGCAGCTCGAGCAGGAGCTGCAGCTCAAGCCCTCCGTCGCCGCGGGAACCGTCGCCGGCATCGTCGAGACCCGCTGGGGCGACAAGGTCGACGTGGTCTCGTCCGGCGATGCGTCGGTCGTGCTGTGGAACGGCGGCGTCGGCGAAGTGGCGACCACCTTCGACCTCGGCGACGCGCGGAAGGCGGGCGACGCCGTCGGCTCGCTGCAGGTCACGGGCCCCCTCGACGACACGACCGTCGATCTCACTCTCGCGGCCGACGTCTCCGACCCGTCACCCTGGTGGCGTCTGACGCACCCGCTCGACCTGTTCGGCCTGAACGACTGATCCGGTCGGATGCCGGGCGCCCCGCTCGTCCGGCCGCCGGCATCCCTCCCCGCCATCCTTGCTCGTTGAGAGAGGGCGCATCAGCACCCCGGGGATCAGCGGGTGAGGGCCTCGGACGCGAGGTCGTCCCACAGCGCGGCCGGGATCTCGACGGCCATGAGCTCGGCGTTGCGGCGCAGCTGCTCCGGGCGGCTGCCGCCCACCACGACCGAGCGCACCGCCGGCTCGCGCAGGGTGAACTGCACGGCCGCAGCGGGCAGCGGGACGCCGTGGGCACGGCACACCGCGAGGATGCGCTGCAGGCGGTCCCACAGCTCATCGGGGATCCGGCCGTACTCGTACCGGTCGTCGCGCGACGGCTCGTCCTTCGCGAGAAGGCCGGAATTGAAGACGGATGCCGTCACGACGCCGGTCCCGTGCACACGACAGGCCGGCAGCACCTCATCGGCAGCCGACTGCTCCAGCAGCGTGTAGCGCCCCGCGATCATGATGAGGTCGAGGTCTGCGCCCTCGACGGCCGCCACGAGCGCCGACGACACCATCGAGCCGATGCCGACGGCATCCACTGCTCCCCCGTCGCGCAGCTGCTGCAGCGCGGGGAACGCCTCGCGCAGCGCGAGGTCGAGGTCGTGCCGCTCGGGGTCGTGCAGGTACAGGACGTCGACGCGGTCGAGGCCGAGGCGCTCCAGCGACTCGTCGAGGCTCGCCCGGATGCCGGCGGCCGAGAAGTCCCATTCCCGGCGCAGCGCGGTCGGCACGTGGAAGTCGGCGGCGAGGTCCAGACCGCCGTCGTCATCGGGGTTCGGCCGCAGCAGGCGCCCGGCCTTCGTCGACACGACGAACTCGTCGCGGGGCTTGGTCTGCAGGAACGCGCCCAGGCGCCGCTCCGACAGCCCGAGCCCGTAGTGCGGCGCGGTGTCGAAGTAGCGGATGCCGGCGTCCCAGGCCGCGTCGAGGATCGCCCAGGCGTCGTCGTCGGTGAGCGGCCGGAACAGATTGCCGAGGTTGGCGGCGCCGTACCCGAGACGCGTGAGCGAAGGGAGCTCAGTCATGACGAGGCTGGGCCCACGCGCCGGCGTCTCCGAGCGCCGCGCCGGCGGCGCGGGGAGCAGGCGTGGGGACGACCGCTCCGAACGTGTACGCCGCGCGGCTGGATTGCTTCATCTCCATGCCGCCGCCCGGTGCGAGCGGGGGGACGTAGACGCCGCCGCGCACCTCGGTGGGCACGACGAAGTGCTCGTGCAGGTGATCGACGTACTCGATCATGCGGCCCTCGCGGCTCGCGCTGACGGCGACGAAGTCGAACATCGACAGGTGCTGCACGGCCTCGCACAGGCCGACGCCACCGGCGTGGGGGCATACCGGCACGCCGAACTTCGCCGCGAGCAGCAGGTTGGCGATGTTCTCGTTCACGCCGCCGACGCGCGCGGCGTCGATCTGCATGACATCCAGCGCCTGCGCCTGCAGCAGCTGCTTGAAGATGACGCGGTTCTGTGCGTGCTCGCCCGTGGCCACCCGCACCGGGGCGACGCCGCGCGAGATCTCGGCGTGGCCGAGCACGTCGTCGGGGCTCGTGGGCTCCTCGATCCAGGCGAGGTCGAACTCGGCGAGCGCGTTCACCCACGCGATCGCCTCCGACACCTCCCAGCGCTGGTTGGCGTCGATCGCGATCGGGAACCCCTCGCCGCACGTCTCACGCGCGATGCGCAGGCGCCGGATGTCGTCGTCGAGGTCGGCGCCGACCTTGAGCTTGATCTGCCCGAACCCGTCGGCGATCGCCTCGCGGCACAGCCGGGCGAGCTTCTCGTCGGAGTAGCCGAGCCATCCCGGGCTCGTCGTGTAGGCCGGGTAGCCGGTGGCCAGCAGCTCCGCCTCGCGCTCGGCGCGGCCCGGCTCGGCCGCGCGCAGGATGGCGAGGGCGTCCTGGGGGGTCAGCGCATTGGTGAGATAGCGGAAATCGACCAGCGCGACGATCTCCTCGGGGGTCATGCGCGAGAGCAGCTGCCACAGCGGCAGCCCGGCGCGCTTGGCCTTGAGGTCCCACAGCGCGTTGACGACCGCGCCGATCGCCATGTGCATGACCCCCTTCTCGGGGCCGAGCCAGCGCAGCTGCGAGTCGCCGACGAGCTCGCTGTTGGCCGCGCCCATGTCGGCGAGGAACGGCTCCACCTCGCGCCCCACGAGGTGCGCGGCGAGCGCGTCGAGCGCCGCCACCTGCACGTCGTTGCCCCGCCCGATCGTGAAGACGAAGGCGTGGCCGTCGATGCCGTCGTCGGCGTCGGTCACGATCCGCAGGTAGGCGGCGGAGTAGTCGGGGTCAGGGTTCATCGCGTCGGAGCCGTCGAGGCTCAACGACGTCGGGAATCGGATGTCTGTCGTCTCGAACGCGACGATGCGGCTCACGATGGCGGGTCTCCTGCGGGGGTTTCGGGTTCGAGATACGAACTACCCGCAGTTAAACATCGGATGTCTATACTGTCAATCACGCCCCGCTGCCCAGAGACGCGGTCGCGACAAGCGCTCGCGCCCGCCCCGGAACCACCAGGAGACCAATGAAGTTCGCGCGCCTCGGCGACCCCGGTCACGAGATCCCCGTCGTCCTCGACGGCGATCGCTGCCTCGACCTGCGCCCCCTCACCTCCGATATCGACGGCGACTTCCTCGCCGGCGATCCCGTCGGCCGCACCGCCGCGGCGATCGCCGCGGGCGAGCTGTCCGAGCTCGACGGCGCGGACGGGCTGCGCGTCGGCGCCCCCCTCGCGCGCCCGAGCGCCGTCGTGTGCATCGGCATGAACTACGCCGCGCACGCCGCGGAGTCGGGCTCCGCACCGCCACCGGTGCCGGTGGTGTTCCTCAAGACGCCCAACACCGTCGTTGGCCCGTACGACACCGTGACGATCCCGCGCGGCAGCGAGAAGACCGACTGGGAGGTCGAGCTCGGTGTCGTGATCGGCCGCCGCGCGTCGTACCTCGACTCCCCCGCCGACGCCGCGGCGCACATCGCCGGGTTCGTGACCGCGAACGACCTCTCTGAGCGCACGTTCCAGCTCGAGGTGTCGGGCGGGCAGTGGTCCAAGGGCAAGTGCGCCCCCGGATTCAACCCGACCGGCCCGTGGCTGGTCACGCCCGACGAGGTCGATCCGCAGGCGCTGCGGCTGCGCAGCCACGTCAACGGCGAACCGCGCCAGGACTCGTCGACCGCCGACATGATCTTTCCGGTCGACCACATCGTGTGGCACCTGTCGCAGTTCCTGACGCTCGAGCCGGGCGACCTGGTGCTCACCGGGACCCCGCAGGGCGTCGCGCTGTCGGGCCGGTTCCCGTACCTCGCGCCGGGCGACGTGGTCGACATCGAGATCGAGGGGCTCGGCGCGCAGCGCCAGGAGTTCGTCGCATGGGAGGCATCGCGATGACCGCACAGCTGGACGGACTCGTCGCCGTCGTCACCGGCGGCGCCTCGGGCATCGGCGCCGCCGTCGCGCACGCGCTCGCCGACGAAGGTGCGCAGGTCGCCGTGCTCGACCGCGATCCCGCGGGTGCCGATCCTCGGTTCGCCGCGTTCGCGGCGGACGTCTCGTCGCGGGCGGAAGTGGATGCCGCCGTCGCCGCCGTGGCGGAACGCTTCGGCCGCATCGACATCCTCGTCAACAACGCCGGCATCGGCGCCCAGGGCGACATCGCCGCGAACGACGACGACGAGTGGGCGCGCGTGCTGTCGATCAACGTCACGGGCATCGCACGTGTGACAGCCGCCGCACTGCCGTGGCTGCGGCAGTCGCCGGCGGCGGCGGTGTGCAACACGTCGTCGATCGCCGCGACCGCGGGCCTTCCGCAGCGCGCGCTGTACAGCGCGTCGAAGGGCGCGGTGCTCTCGCTCACGCGCGCGATGGCCGCCGACCACCTCCGCGAGGGCATCCGCGTCAACGCCGTCAACCCGGGCACCGCCGACACCCCGTGGGTGGGGCGGCTGCTCGACTCGGCCCCCGATCCTGCCGCCGAGCGCGCCGCGCTCGAGGCCCGGCAGCCGCACGGCCGCCTGGTGTCGCCGGACGAGGTCGCCGGTGCGGTGCTGTACCTCGTCAGCCCCCGGTCGGGTTCGACGACCGGCACCTCCATCGAGGTGGACGGCGGCATGGCCGCGCTGCGGCTGCGCCCCGTCGGCAGCTGATCCCGGCCCCGAGCTCTCGAGAACGTCTCGCCGCGTTTCGTCTCCGCTCGTTCCTCGCTCCGCGGGGCGGCCGAGGGGTGCACGCCCCCGGTCGTTGAGCGAGCGAAGCGAGACGGGGATCGAGAGCGGGCACCGCCTCAGCGCAGTCCGTACACCCGCTCGGCGTTGGCGGCGAGAACAGCCTCGGCGTCGCCCAACCGGTCCACGGCCCACGTCGCGACGGTCTCGACCCAGCGGCCGTAAGGTCCCGACACCGGCCAGTCGCCGCCGAACAGCAGCCGGTCCGGGCCGAACGCGCCCAGCGCGACGTCGAGGAACGGCCGAAGCTGCGCGTCCGACCACCCGTCCGGGGACTCGCCGGGCAGTCCCGACAGCTTGCACACGACGTTCGGCCGTTCGGCCAGGGCCGCGAGCGCCGCCGACCAGGGCGTTCCGGCGGCGGGGGCTGCGGCATCCACCGTCCCCACGGCGGGCTTGCCGAGGTGGTCGAGCACGATCGCCAGGTCGGGAACCGCGTCGGCGAGCGCGATCACGTCGGCCAGCTGATGCGCCCGGACGCACGCGTCGAAGACGAGACCGGCGGATGCCACGGCCTGCGCCGATGCGCGGAATCCGGGCCGCGCGGCGAAGCCGTCGGGCTCGGACTGCAGCAGACGCCGCACGCCGACGACGAGCGGACGCTCCGCGAAGGCCGCGAGGTGCTCGTCGGTGGCGGCGGGGTCTTCGAGGGGTGCGCGCGCGACGATGCCGCGCACGGCGACGTGAGGCACGAGCGAGGTCACCCAGTCCACCTCGGCCATCGACTGGTCAGGCGCGCAGTCGGCCTGCACGAACACGAATCCGTAGTCCGCGGACGGTGCTTCGGCGAGTGCCCCGTCGAGCTCGACGGGCCCGAAAGATCGGAGCAGCGGGCCGCGAAGCCACTCATAGTCGAGATTCTCGGGGTCCCACAGGTGAAGATGGCCGTCCACAACGCGCATGCGCACCATCCTGACATCGGATGTCTGCGGCCAGGAAGTCTACGATGGGGTCGTGGCCGTCACCGACGAAGCGATCTCGAAGATCAAAGACATGATCGTCCGCGGCGAGCTGTCGCCCGGGTCGCGGCTCCCTCCCGAGAAAGAGCTCGCCGAGACCCTCGGACTCTCGCGCAGCTCGATGCGCGAGGCCGTCAAGGCCCTGGAGGTCATCCGCGTGCTCGACGTGCGCCGCGGCGACGGCACGTACGTGACGAGCCTGGAGCCCACCCTGCTGCTGGAGGCCATCTCGTTCGTCGTCGACCTGCACGACGACGACTCGCTGCTGGAGATCTTCGCCGTGCGCCGAGTGCTGGAGTCGCACGCGACCGGGCTGGCCGCCCAGCGGGCCGAGGCCGCCGACGTGGCGGACCTGAACGCCGAGATCGCCGGCGTCTCGCTCGGCACCGACATCGACGCGCTCGTCGAGCACGACGTCCGCTTCCACGCCGCGATCGCGCGGCTCGGGGGCAACGGCTACCTCGCCGGCCTGCTCGAGAGCCTCACGAGTCAGACCGTGCGGGCGCGCGCCTGGCGCGGTCTCACCCAGGCGGGCGCGGTCGAGCGCACGCTCGCCGAGCACCAGGCGATCCTCGACGCGATCGCCGATCACGACGTCGAGCTCGCCACCGCCGCCGCCCAGGTGCACATCTCGGGCATCGAGCGCTGGCTGCGCCAGGCCCGCGACCGCTCCTGACGCAGCGCAGCGCAGCTCCGGATATCGGACTTCCTGCCTGTTTCCGGAGCATTCGCGCCCGGTCCTCCGGAAACGTCGTGGTTCTCCGATATTCGGAGCGCGAGTGGGGAGTCCTCCGGGAGGAGAAGGGATGCCGCACCCGCGGCCGCCGCACCCCGAAGGCTAGGCGAACCGGACCGTCTGCTGCAGGCGCGTGCGGACGTCGAAGACCTCGTTGCCGCCGATGTCGCGCGCGCCGGTGATGCCGCGGCGCAGGACCGTCGCCAGAGCACTGCGCGAGACCACGGCGACGCGCATGCCGCGCACCTTGCCGATCTCGTCGATGGGCGACAGCACGTCCTCGTCGGGCAGCACGACGATCGCACCGCTGAAGCGCACTCCGGCGGCGCGGGCGACCGTGCGCATGTGGCCGAGCAGCTCGGCGATCGGGGCGCCGGGCACGCCGTCGCCGAGGAATTCGCCGCGGCGCATGCGCACCGGGCCGCCGAAGTCCTCCGACAGCACGCCGTAGAGGCCGCTCGGGCCGAGCACGATGTGGTCGATCTTGGCGTCGGAGCCGCCGGCGGCGACGTCGTGCCACACGGTGTAGCCCATGCCGAGGTCGGCGACGATACGGGCCGTCGCCTCCTCGGCGAGCGCGTCGGCGAGAAGACGGCGCAGCGCGACCGGGGCCGAGCGCACCAGCGCGGGGTCGTACGGGTCGTCGAGCGCGACGCCGCGGCCCACCCACTCCCGGATCAGCGAGAGGTACCGCTCGCGCCGCCATCCGCCGGGCTGCCCGAACGATCGGGCGCGCGGACGCGTGTCGGTGCGGGCGGCCGGCGGGCGCCAGCCCGACCCCGCGGCCGAATAGTCCGGCGCGGCAGCCTCGCCGAAGCCATGACCGCGGTCGTACGCGGCGCGGGCCTCGGGGGTGCCGACGAGCTCCCACGCGCGCTGCACTTGGACGAACACCGCGGCGTCGCCGCCGGTGTCGGGGTGCGTCTGACGCAGCCGCAGCCGGTACGCCTTGCGCAACGCGTCGTCGTCGACGCCGGGGTCGACGACGAGCACCTCGTAGGCGGACGCCGAGAGCGGGCTGTCGAACACGGATCCTCCCCCGGGACCTCAGCGCGTCGCGCGGACGGGCCGCGCGGGAATTCGGAAGTTCAGGCTACGTCACCCGGCCGCATCCGGGCGCGTCTCGTTGCGCCGGGCATAGGCGGCGGCGCTGCGGCTCGACAGCGCGAGCAGCACCAGGATGTCGAGCGCGAGCGGCACGAACGTCTCGTCGACGCGGATCTCCTGGCCCTGCACCCACCAGGCGACGAACGTGGTCGAGATCGACATCACCGAGAGGACCATCACGGCCACGCGCGCCAGGTTGCTGCCGCGCAGCACGAAGACGGCGAACAGCACGTCGAGGGCGACCGAGGCCAGCACGATGCCGACCACGATCCACAGTGCCGTCTGCCGCATGTCGGCGTCGGCGGCGTCGACGCCTTCCAGCGCGAGCTGCATGTCGGGGTCCGCGAGGATGTCGCGCCACAGGGCGGCGATCGCGCCGCCGACGAGCAGGCCCGCGACCGCGCGCAGCAGCACCAGCACCCCGCCGGCGATCGTCGACGCGGGCCTCGGCATGTCGGGGTCGTGGTGCACCGGGCGCAGCAGCCGCGCCGCGGGCTCGTATGCCGGGCGCTTGAGCGGCTCGCCCGCGGCACCGGGTCCGTTGGACGCGCCGCCGGGCACACCGGCCGACGGCGCACCTTCGGCCGCCGGCATCCCCTCGTCGCTCATGCCGCACCGCCTTCCACAGCGCGCACATCCACGATCGGCAGGTCGCCGTCGGTGCGGATGCTGTCGCCCCCGCCGTTGCGGGCGTGATAGCCCGTCGCGAAGTCGCCGATGACGTCGACCGCGACGCGCGGGTCCGCGCCCTGCACGGTGGCCACGATGTGGTCGCGCTCGACGTCGGTGTCGGCGTCGATCTTGTGGGTGACCTGCAGCGTGAACAGCGACAGGCCGACGCGGGTGTCGAAGGTTCCGGCCGCGAGCCAGTCGACGCGGCGGCCGCCCGGCAGCAGCCAGCCGTCGGGGCAGCGCCAGAACCGCACGTGGTGCCGCTGCGCGGGGTTGCCGGCCACCTCCTGCTGGTACGCGAAGTCCTGCTGCCGGCCGAACAGGAACAGCGGGCTCACCGGCGCCTCGTCGTAGCTGCGGCGCGTGATCGTCGACGTGATGATCCGCCACGACGAGCCCAGCGTCACCGGGTCGGCGCGCGTCCAGCCCCCGGCGGCGAGCGCGGCCTCGATCTGCTCGCCGGTCCCGAGGAACGCGAGGTTGACGGGGTCGCCCAGGAGCCCGTCCGAGGTGCGCGTGCGGCCGATGAAGTAGTCGGGCACATAGATCGAGGTCAGGATGCGGTGCAGCCGCGGCAGCACGAGGTAGGCCAGCAGCACCCAGAACGCGATGAAGAACGGGATGCCCCACCACCCCACGTGGAACGTCTCGGTGAGGCTCAGGTACGCCAGCCACAGCGCCGCGACGCCCGCGAACACGAAGAAGAACCAGTCGACGGCGACCCCGATCGAGTATGTGCGGCGCCGGCTGGTCACGATCGCGCCTCCGTCAGCCCCAGAGAGGGATCGCAGGGCGGTACGAGAGCGCGGATGCCGCCACATCCGGCGGCAGGTCCGCGAGGGTCGGGGGTGTCCAGCGGGGGCTGCGGTCCTTGTCGACGACCTGCGCCCGGATGCCCTCGGCGAGGTCGGGCTGACTGGTGGCGAACCACATCACGAGCCCGTACTCCTGCTCCAGCGCGGCGCGCAGGTCGGGCAGCTCGCGCGCGCTGCGCACCGCCGCGAGGGTGACGGCCAGGCCCGTGGGCGACAGCTCGCCGAGCAGGTCGGCGGTCGCGGCGGCCTCGGGCTCGGGGCGGGCGCGCAGCCGCTCGACGATCCCGGCGACGGTGTCGGCGGCGAACGCGTCGTCGATCCACGCGCGCGCGGCCTCGAGCCTGGAGGGCGCCGGTGTCTCGTCGAACAGGAACACGAGCTCGGCCAGCGACGGGTCGGCGCGCGTCTCGAGCGCATCGCGGAAGCCGTCGAGGTTCTCGTACGGCACGAAGTGGTCGGCGAACCCGGCGTAGATCGCGTCGGAGCCGTCCATGACCGCGCCGGTCAGCCCGAGGTACTCGCCGAGGCGGCCCGGGGCGTGGGCCAGCAGCCACGTGCCGCCGACGTCGGGGGTGAAGCCGATGCGGGTCTCGGGCATGGCGAGCTGCGAGCGCTCGGTCACGACGCGGATCGAGGCGTGGCCGGCGACCCCGATGCCGCCGCCCATCGTGATGCCGTCGGCGAAGGCGACGAACGGCTTGGGATATTCGGCGATCCGCGCGTTGAGGGCGTACTCGGCGCGGAAGAACACCGCTGCGTCCTCGGCACGCCCGCTCGTGACCTGCTCGGCGAGGCCTCGGACGTCTCCGCCCGCGCACAGGCCCCGCTCGCCGGCGCCGTCGAGCAGCACCACGTCGACGTCGGTGTCGCGCTCCCACGCGTCCAGCGCCTCCCGCATCCGCTGCACCATGCCGAGATCGAGCGCGTTGATGGCCCGGGGGCGGTTGAGCGTCAGGCGGCCGAGCCCCGCGCGGGCACGGACGACGACGGTGGGCTCGGCGGCAGCGGGGTCGGTCACGAGCGCAACGTTACCGGCGCCGATCGGGCGCGGGGCAAGTTCTCCCACGGTGACGCTGGATTTCCGCCAGGATGGGACGGAGTGCCGCGACGGGGCGGCCTCCCGCCCACACGACGAGAGGGTTCGGCATGCCAGACGGCCAGTCGCTGGAGTTCTCAGGTGTCACCAAGCGCTTCGGCGCGGTCACCGCGGTGTCGGATCTCTCGGCTCGAGTCGAGCCCGGCCGCGTCACCGGATTCCTCGGCCCCAACGGCGCCGGCAAGACCACGACGCTGCGCATCCTGCTCGGCCTGGTCCGGGCCTCGGGGGGTCACGCGACGATCGGCGGCAAGCGCTACGCAGAGCTCGGGCGGCCGCTGCAGAGCGTCGGCGCCGTGCTGGAGGCATCCAGCTTCCACCCCGGTCGCACCGGCGCCGCACACCTGACGATCTACGCGCAGGCGGCCGGGATCCCGCGCAGCCGCGTCGACGAGGTGCTCGCGCTGGTCGGACTCGCGGATGCCGGCGGCCGCAAGGTCGGCGGCTACTCGCTGGGCATGCGCCAGCGCCTGGGGCTGGCATACGCGCTGCTGGGAGACCCGGGCGTGCTGGTGCTCGACGAGCCCGCGAACGGCCTGGACCCGGAAGGCATCCGGTGGATGCGCGGATTCCTTCAGCAGCTTGCCGCCGAGGGACGCACCGTGCTCGTCTCGTCGCATCTGCTCGCCGAGGTGCAGCAGACCGTCGACGCGCTGCTCATCATCTCGCGCGGACGCCTGGTGTTCGAGGGGTCGATCGACGACCTCGCCGACCCGTCCGAGTTCGCCACCGTCGTCGACGCCCCCGACCGCGAGGCCCTCACCGCCGCCCTGTCTGCCGCCGGCCTGCCGTACGAGGTGCTGCGCTCGGGCCTCACGGTGCGCGGCGCCGACCCGGTGGCCGTCGGAGCCGCCGCTGCTGCCGGCGGTGTGGCCCTGTCGGCGCTGCAGCGCCGGGGCCCCGCGCTCGAAGAGGTGTTCCTGGACCTGGTCAACGGCACGCGCGTGCATGGCTCGGCCGCGGGCGCCGTGGGCGCGATGACACCCGTCGCCGCCGCAGTCGAAGCGGAGGGGGTGGATGCCGCCTCCGCGGGCGCGCCTGCCGTCGAAGCCGAGAGGGTCGAGGCCGAGGCCGTCGAACCCGAGGTGGGCGGGGCCGACGTGCAGCCGGATGCGGCGGCGCCGGCCGCGGAGGCCGCCCCCGCTGCGGCGGGAGTGGCGCTCGCCGCCGCCGGCGGCACGGCGCCCGCACCGGAAGACGAGACCGAGGCCGAGGCGGAGGCCCGCGAAGCCGAGGAGTCGGCGCTCGCCGCCGCCGAGCTCGACGCCGAGGCCTCCGGCGCGCCCGGCGCCGCGGCTGCCCTGGGTGCCGCCGCCGGAGCAGCCTGGATCGCGGAGCGCGACGCCGAGCCCGCCTCGGATGCGGCCGAGCCCGCGGTGACGACGGGCGCGGGATTCGCGGTGGCGAGCACCGGCGTGATCGACATCGTCCCGCCCGCTGCCGCCGAGGCGGAGAGCTTCGACGAGGCCGACGCCGCCGACCTGCCGGAGGACGCCGACCCGGACGTGGAGGAGCTCGGCACGATCGATGACGAGCTGGCGACGCCGGAGCCGCCCGATGAGGACGACGACCGTCCGTGGGAGAACTACGTGAAGACCGAGGCCGACGTCGAGGCCGATGCGTTCTTCTCGTCCTTCGACACCGGCGAGGGTGCCGAGGGCGGTGAGGCCGCGGAGTCTGCCGAAGCCGCCGCCGAACCGGAAGACGGGCCGACCGGCTCGGAGCCCACCGACGGCACAGACGTTTCGTCTCCGGACGCTGGAGCGCCCTCCGCGGGGCGACCGGAGGAAGAAGACTCCGACGACCCCCGCTCGTTGAGCGAGCCAACCGAGACGAAACGCCCCGACGGCACGGACGACCCTGACCCGGACGACCCCGGCGCCGGCGGACCGGCCGAGGACGCGGCATCCACTCCCTCGCCCGAAGGCCACGACGGGGAAGGGAGCGAGCGATGAGCCTCACGGCGGCGACCCGCGCCGAGACGACGAAGCTGTTCTCGACGAGCATCTGGTGGATCCTCGCGATCGTGCTGTTCGTGTACATCGCGTTCACCGCGGGCGTGCTCGGGTTCGTGTTCTCGCTCTCGGCGACCGGCGGGCTGCCGGGCGAGGCGAACGCACCGGCACTGCCCGAAGAGGTGCTGCCGGCGACGCTCTACAGCACCGCCACGGCCGTCGGGTACGTGTTCCCGCTGCTGATGGGCACACTGATGGTGACGGCGGAGTTCCGCCACAAGACGCTGACCCCGACGTTCCTCGCGACACCGCGCCGCGGCCGCGTGCTCGTCGCCAAGCTCGCTGTCGGCGTCGCGCTCGGCGTCCTGCTGGGCGTGGTCGGCGTGCTGGCGTCGGTCGGGGTGTCGGCCGCGATCCTCGCGGGGTTCGGGGTCGACACGCAGCTCACGTCGCCCGACATGTGGGCGATGCTGGGACGGATGCTGCTCGCCTACGTGCTGTGGGCGCTCATCGGCATCGGCGTCGGGGCGCTCGTGCGCAACCAGGTCGGCGCGATCGTCGGAGTCCTCGTGTTCACGCAGTTCCTCGAGCCCATCGGCCGAGCAGCTGCGGCCTTCGTCGACGGGCTGTCGGACGTCACCCGCTTCCTGCCGGGGGCTGCCAGCGACGCCCTCGTCGGATCGAGCGTGTTCACGATCGCCGCGACCGGAACCGGAACCTCCGACGGGCTGGAGTGGTGGGCGGGCGCCCTCGTGCTGTTCGGCTACGCGATCGTGTTCGTGGTGCTCGGGCACCTCGTCAGCTGGCGCCGCGACATCAGCTGAGGCGGCTTCCCCGTCTCAGAGCGTGTCGAAGCGTCAGACCGCGGGAGCCGGTGCGGACGTCTTGCGTCTGCGGGTCTTCTTCTCAGGCATGACCGGAGTGGTGCCCGTCTCGGCCGCGATCTCGACGACGTCGACCGGCTCTTCGGCCACCTCGACCTGCAGCGCCTGCACGAGCGCCAGCCCGTGACGCGTGGTGAGGATGACCCGCTGGAACTCGGGGTGCCCCTCCAGGTCGATCACGACGCTCGGGCGGTGCCGGCGGATGACCGCGAAGTCCTCCCCGCCGGCGGAGCGCCACGTGCCCATCGCGATGACGCCGCGCACGTGCGTACCGGGGCTCGGGATGCCGCGCAGCCACGTCCAGGCGTCGTCGGTGAGCTGCACCTTGGTGATCGTGGAGCGCTCGATGACGACATTCCCCTTGCGGAATGACAGGGCGCGCTCGGACACCGACAGCACGACCTCGAGCTGCGTCGAGTCGAGCAGCAGTGTCACCATGTGCCTAGTCTGCCAGCGCCGTCCACCGGATCCGGGCTGATTTGCTTACGGGAGGGCAACGATCCCGGGCCCGGACCCCCGGACTCGGTGCGAGACTGGACCGGTGACCGTCGCGTCCCCCATCGTCGTCTCCCCGTCGGCCGCCGAGGTCGACCTCGTGCTCGAGCGCGCCGCCGCGGGTGCGCGCCTCGACGCCTCCGACGCCGAGACGCTGCTCGGTGCGACGGGCGCGCAGTTCGAACGTCTGCTCGCGCTGGCCTCACAGATCCGGGATGCCGGGCTCGCGGCATCCGGTCGTCCCGGGGTGATCACCTACTCGCGCAAGGTCTTCGTCCCGCTCACGACGCTGTGCCGCGACCGCTGTCACTACTGCGTCTTCGTCGACACCCCCGGCCAGCTGCTGAAGAAGCACAAGCCGGCCTACATGTCTCCGGAGCAGGTGCTCGCGGTCGTGCGGCAGGGCCAGGCCCTCGGCTGCAAGGAGGTGCTGCTGACCCTCGGCGACCGGCCCGAGGAGCGGTGGCCCGAGGCCCGCGCCTGGCTCGACGAGCACGGCTTCGCCTCGACGATCGAGTACGTGGCCCATGTCGCGCGCCTCGTGACGGCCGAGACCGGGCTGCTCGCGCACGCGAACCCCGGCGTCATGTCGGCCGACGAGCTGCGCCTGCTGCGGCCGGTCGCGCCGTCGATGGGCATGATGCTCGAGACGACGTCGCGGCGCCTGTACGAGGAGCCCGGGCAGGTGCACTTCGGCTCGCCCGACAAGGACCCCGCGGTGCGCCTGCAGGTCATCGAGGACGCCGGCCGCGCGCGGGTGCCGTTCACCACCGGCATCCTCGTGGGCATCGGAGAGACGGTGCGCGACCGGGCCGATTCGCTCGTTGCGATCCGCGAGGCGCACGAGGGGCATCAGGTCGACGGCCAGGGCCACGTGCAGGAGGTCATCGTCCAGAACTTCCGGGCCAAGCCGCGCACCGCGATGCAGGGCGCACCCGACGCGGAGCTGATCGAGTACGTCGCGGCGGTCGCCGTCGCGCGGCTCGTGATGGGTCCGCGCATGCGTATCCAGGTGCCGCCGAACCTGTCGGACCCCACCGAGTTCGACCTGCTCGTGCGCGCCGGCGCCGACGACTGGGGCGGGGTCTCGCCGCTGACCGCCGACCACGTCAACCCCGAGCGGCCGTGGCCGCACCTGTCGGACCTCGAGCGCATGACAGCCGAGCTCGGCTTCGCGCTGCGCGAGCGCCTGACGGCCCAGCCCGAGTTCGTGCAGGCCGCCGACACGTGGATCGCCCCGGAGCTGCGGCCCGCGGTGGCAGCTCTGGCCGACCCCGCGACGGGGCTCGCCGCCGACACCGTCAAGGATTCAGGAGACACGCCGGTCGATGGCACCCGCAGCGCCCCACCGGCCACAGATCTCCTGATTCCTCGACGCGCGCACGACGTGCGCCGCCTCGCCGAGGCCGCGGCCGCCGACCCGCTCGCGCTCGACGACCCCGAGTGGACCGCACTGCTCGAAGCGACCGGCGACGACCTCGACGTGCTCACGGCGACCGCCGACGACGTGCGCCGCTACACCGTCGGCGAGGCGGTGACGCTCGTGGTCAACCGCAACCTCACGTCCTCCGGCCTCGGCACCGTCTTCGACCTCGACGACGTCGCCGCGATCGCCGCCGACGCGTGGAACCTCGGTGCGACCGAGATCTGCGTGCAGGGGATGCTGCCGCGCGAGGCCGACCCTGCCGGGTACCTCGACATCGCCCGTGCCGTGAAGCGCGGGGCCGCCGGCATCCACCTCCACGCGTACCGCCCGCAGGATGTGCAGGACCTCGCCGATCGGTCGGGGCTGGGCCTCGACGGCGCCCTCGCGGCGCTGCGCGACGCGGGCGTCGACACCGTTCCCGGTACCGGGGTGAAGGTTCTCAGCGAACGTGTGCGCGCACTCGTCGCGCCCGCCGACCTGGAGATCGACCGCTGGGTCGAGGGCATCACAGCGGCGCATCGCGCGGGGTTCCGGTCCACGAGCGTGCTGTTCTACGGCCACGTCGAGACGGCCCCAGAGCGCATCGCGCACCTGCGGCAGCTGCGCGCGATCCAGTCCGCCACGGGCGGGTTCACCGAATTCGTGCCGATCCCGCTGCCCGGTCCCGCGGGCGGCGTGCCGCTCGTGCCCGGCCGTGTGCCGCTCGACGAGCACCGCGCGATGGTCGCGGTGTCGCGACTGCTGCTGTCGGGCAGCATCCCGCACGTGCAGATCCCGTGGACCCGCGTGGGCCGCGAGGCCTCGGTCACGCTGCTGCAGTCCGGCGGCGACGACCTCGGCGGCACTCTCCTGGACGGCCGCGTGAAGCCGGAGGCGGGCATCGAGTTCGGCCAGGAGCTGCCCGCGGCCGACGCCGCAGCCATGGTCGCGCGACTGTTCCGACCGTTCCGGCGGCGGACGACCACCTACGGGCAGGTGTCCGGATGACCCACGTAGAGGTCGCGATCGTCGGAGCCGGGTTCGCCGGCATCGGCATCGCGATGGCGCTGCGCCACGCCGGCATCGACGACCTCGTGGTGCTCGAACGGGCGCCGTCCATCGGCGGCACCTGGCGCGACAACACGTACCCGGGCATCGCGTGCGACGTGCCGTCGCACCTCTACGGCTTCGCGGCGCACCCGAACCCGTCGTGGTCGGGCACCTACGCGCGCGGCGACGAGATCCGCGCCTACCTGGAGCATGTCGTCGACGCCGAGGGCCTGCGCGACCGCGTCCGCCTGAACACGGCGATGCGCGGCGCCCGCTGGGATGCTCAGCGCGGGGCGTGGCTTCTCGACACTGCGATCGCGAGTGGCCCCGCCGGACAGGTCACCGCCCGCGCCCTCGTACTGGCCTGCGGCCGCCTCACCGAACCGGCCATCCCCCAGCTCGCGGGGCTCGAGACCTTCCCGGGTCCGATGTTCCACTCGGCACGGTGGGACCACGACGCGCCGCTCGCCGGCCGCCGCGTCGGCGTCGTCGGCACCGGTGCCAGTGCGATCCAGATCGTGCCCGAATTGGCGCGGACCGCCGCCCACGTGACCCTGTTCCAGCGGACGCCCGCCTGGATCGTGCCGCGCGGCGGCGACGTCTACTCCGACACCGACCGCGACAGCTTCGCTGCGCACCCTGAAGCGCTCGAAGCGCTGCGCGCCGACCTCTACGCCGAGGGCGAGGCCCGTTTCGCGTCGCGCTCGGGCGACTCGGCCGCCGCCGCGGAGGCGGAGGCGATCGCCCGGGCGCACCTGGAGTCCCAGGTCGCCGACCCGGCGCTGCGCGCCCTGCTCACGCCGGACTACGCGTTCGGCTGCAAGCGCGTGCTGCTGTCGGATGACTTCTACCCCGCCGTCGCCTCGGACGCTGTGACGCTCGTGCCGTCCGCGGTGGACCGGATCGACGGCTCGACGATCGTCGCCGCGGACGGCTCCGCGCACACGATCGACGCGCTCGTGCTGGCGACGGGCTTCGCATCGACCCGCCAGCCCTATGCGGAGCTCGTCGCGGGCGAGGGCGGGCAGACCCTCGCCGAGCACTGGTCCGGCGGCATGACCTCGTTCGCCTCGACGGTCGTCGCCGGCTTCCCCAACCTCTTCGTCCTGAACGGCCCCAACGCCTCGCTCGGGCATTCGTCGTCCGTGCTCATGATCGAGGAGCAGGCCGCATACGCCGCACGCGTGCTGCGGCATCACGCCGGCGGCGTGCTGCGCGTGGACCCCGCCGCCGAGCAGGCCTACACCGACGAGATCGCGCGGGCCGCTGCATCCACTCGCTGGATGACGGGCGGATGCCGCAACTGGTACGTCGACGAGCGGTCGGGGCGCCTGACCCTGCTGTGGCCCGGAACCGTGGACGCGTTCCGTGCGCGGCTCGACCGCGCCGACGGCTCGGAGTTCCTCTCCGCGCCGTCTCTCACGCCCCTGCTGGAAGGAACCTCCGCATGACGATCCCGCTGCGCTTCGGATACAAGGCCTCGGCCGAGCAGTTCGGCCCGGCCGAGCTGCTGGACTACGCCGTCCAGGCCGAGGAGGCCGGGTTCGACTCGGTGTTCATCTCGGACCACCTGCAGCCGTGGCTGCACGACGGCGGCCATGCGCCGGCATCCATCCCGTGGCTCGGTGCGCTGGGCGCCCGCACGTCGCGCGTGCTGATCGGCACGTCGGTGCTGACCCCGACGTTCCGCTACAACCCCACCGTGGTCGCGCAGGACTTCGCGACACTCGGCGTGCTGTATCCGGGGCGCGTGATCCTCGGCGTCGGCACCGGCGAGGCGCTCAACGAGGCGAACCTGGGCATCGCGTGGCCCGACCCGCCCGAGCGGTTCCAGCGCCTCAAAGAGGCGATCGGCCTCATCCGGCAGCTGTGGTCCGAGGACCGCGTGACCTTCGACGGCACGTACTACCACGCGCACAACGTCACGATCTACGACAAGCTGCCCGAGCCGGTGCCGATCTACATCGGCGCCGCAGGGCCCGCCGCCACGCGCCTGGCCGGTCGCATCGCCGACGGCTTCATCACCACGAGCGGCAAGAAGCGCGAGCTGTACACCGACACGCTGCTGCCTGCGCTGCACGAGGGACTGGAGAAGGCGGGGCGCCCCGCCGACGCCATCGATACGCTCATGGAGGTGAAGGTGTCGCTCGCGCCCACCCTCGACGAGGCGCGCGAGAAGACCCGGTTCTGGGCCCCGCTGGCGCTCACGCCCGAGGAGAAGATGGGCGTCGACGACCCCATCGAGATGCAGCGCCTCGGCGAGCAGCTGCCGATCGAGCGCACCGCCTCGCGCTTCATCGTGTCGGACGACCCCGACGAGCACGTCGAGCGCATCGGCTGGTACATCGACCTCGGCTTCCGCCACCTCGTGTTCCACGACCCCGGCCACGACCAGGGTGCGTTCCTGCGCATGTACGGCGAAGAGATCCTGCCGCGCCTGCGCGCGAAGTACGGCGCGTGACGGGCTTGTTCGGCCGGTTCCGGCGATCGTCGGCGCGCAGTACTCAGTCTGGGCGTGCCGACGCCGCCGCCGACACGCATACTGAATTGCGGACGCCGCGCTGGGTCGTCGTGGTGCCGGTCAAGCCGTCGGCGCACGGCAAGTCCCGTCTCGACGTGCCGGGCGTCGCCCGCAAGGACCTCGCCCGGGCCATCGCCCTCGACACCCTGGAGGCGGCGACCGCGTGCGACGTCGTCGCGCAGGTCGTCGTGGTCACCGACGACGCCGCCCTCGCCCGCGACGCGGCGATCATCCCGGCGCTCCGGTTCGTGCCCGAGGGCGATGCCGGCGGGCTCGACGCCGCGGTGGCCGCCGGTGTCGCGGCGATCGATCCGAGCGGACGGATGCCGCGCGCCGCCCTTCTGGGCGACCTGCCGTCGCTGCGCCCCGAGGATCTGGGCGAGGCGCTGCGGGCCGCGGCATCCCTCCCCCGCGCCGTCGTCCCCGACGCCGAGGGCACCGGGTCGACATTGGTCGCCGCCGGCCCCGGCGTCGACTGGGCGTCGTCGTTCGGCGACGGGTCGTTCACGCGGCACGTCGCACTCGGGTGCGTGGCGCTGGACATCCCGGATGCCTCGACCCTGCGCCGCGACGTCGACACCGCCGCGCAGCTCGACGCCGCCCGCGCGCTGGGCCTCGGCCCCCGCACTGCGGCGCTGCTGGCAGGGGCTGCGATCTGACGGCGCCGCGCGCGTCAGCCGCCGCGCAGACCTCCGCAGATTCTTTGTGCACAGTCCACAAGATGCGCCCTCGCATGCGTCGCTAGCCTGACGGGATGAGCGACTACCAGGTGCTGGAGATGGGCGGCCTCGACCAGTGGCGGGGGCACTACGGCGGATTCACTCCGGAGAAGTCGCGCGACGGCCGGCGCGTCGTCGACCACGAGCTGACGATGCAGTACATCGGCATGACCGCCAACGCCTTCGAGCCCGGTGAAGAAGCCGGGTACTGGCACGTGCACGAACACATCGAGGAGGTCTACGTGTTCCTCGGCGGCCATGGCCAGATGGCGCTGGACGACGACATCGTCGACGTCGGACCCGGCACGGTCGTGCGGGTCGGTCAGGGCGTGTTCCGCACGTGGCGCGCACTGCCCGACAGCCCCGAACAGCTGCGCTGGCTGTGCCTGCGTGCCGGCGGGCAGGAGCTTCCGGAGTTCCCCGACGACAGCCGTCGCGCGCCCGAGCGCCCGTCACCGTGGAACTGAGCCCGCAGGACGCCACCCTCGCCGCATACGAGCGCGGCGCGCAGCAGTACGCCGAGCGCACCGCGGCCGCCCCGGCTCCTGAGGTCGACGCGCTGCTGGCCCGCGTCCCGGCAGGGGCGCACGTGCTCGAGCTCGGCAGTGGGCCCGGAAGGGATGCCGGGGCCCTCGAATCGGCCGGCCTCACCGTCGACCGCACCGACGGGGCGGCCGCGTTCGTCGAGGCGCAGCGGGCAGCAGGTCACCAGGCGCGCGTGCTCGACGTGCGATCCGCCGACTTCGGCGGCCCGTACGACGCCGTCTTCGCGAACGCCGTGCTGCTGCATGTCCCACGCGCCGACCTGCCCGGCGTGCTCGCCACCGCACGCCGCGCGTGCCGGCCCGACGGTGTCCTCGTCGCGAGCTTCAAGAAGGGCGCGGGCGACGCCTGGACGCAGGTCAAGCTCGACGACCCCCGGCATTTCACCTACTGGGACGAGGCGGGCCTGACCGCCGCCCTGACCGCCGCCGGCTGGACACCCGAGCAAGTCGCCGAGTCGACGCTCCCCGCGTCGGCCGAGCGGTGGATCACGGCGATCGCGCGGAACGAGGCATCCCTCCCGGCATGACCGCCACCCCGCTACCGGCGCCCGTCAGACGATCAGCAGATACACGGCGCCGACGATCGTGAACGCGATCACGAGCTTCTCGAACACCGACTGGGGCATGCGGTCGGCCAGCCACCGTCCGAGGAACGCCGCGACGACGACCAGCGGCACCAGGACGAGGTCGATGAGCAGCCCCGGGACCGTGATGATCCCGATGCCGATCGAGAACGGGACCTTGAACAGGTTCACGATCGCGAAGAACCAGGCGGCGGTGCCGAGGAACGCCTTCACCTCGAACCTCGCCGCGAGGAAGTACATCGACATGACCGGTCCGGCGGCATTCGCCACCATCGTGGTGAACCCGCCGAGCGTGCCGTAGGTGGCCGCGGCGACGCGATGCGAGCCGCCCTCACCCGCGACCGGCCCGCTGACCCGTCGGCGCCACAGCGTGAGCGCGATCACCGCGAGCAGGATCACACCGATGGTGCGCTTGACCCACAGGTCGTCGGCGAACCACAGGAAGACGACCCCCAGCAGCACACCGACCACGACGGCCGGTGCGAGGCGCAGCAGCGTCTTCCAGTCCGCGTGACGCCGGTACATCGTGACCGCGAAGACATCAGCGACGATGAGCAGCAGCAGGAGCACGCCGGTGGACTGCTTGGCCGGCAGCACGGCGGCGAAGATCGCGACGGCGATCGTCCCGGCACCCGGGACGGCGGTCTTCGAGAGCCCGACGACGACGGCCGCGACGCCGAGCAGAGCCCACGCCCACCACGCGAGGTCGGGCAGCATCAGACCTCTGCCGCCGCGAAGGCCGCCTCGGCGAGCGCGGTCGAGCGCGCCGCATCCGTCATCCACAGCGGACGGACGAGGGAACGGATGCCGCGACCGGCGACCTCGTCCGCCACGTGCTCATCCTCTTCGGCGAGCAGCCACGCGTCGAGCAGTCCGCCGTCGGTGCGCGCGCCGTAGAGGCCGGCCACGGCCGCGGCGGACGTCTCGACGCCGATGGCGGTGAGGCACACATCGGCCATGCCGCGCACGACCTTGCCGCCGATGATCGGCGAGACGCCGACGACAGGGGCTGCGGTCGCGCGCAGCGCCTCGCGCATGCCGGGGACGGCGAGGATCGGGCCGATCGACACGACCGGGTTCGACGGCGCCAGCAATACGACGTCCGCGTCGGCGATGGCCTCGACGACACCGGGAGCGGGTCTTGATGCCGCGACCCCGGGATTCTCGAACGCCGCGGGCGCGAGCGTCGCACGGTGCCGCGTCCACCACTCCTGGAAGTGCAGGCGGGTGCCGTCGTGCAGCACGACGATCGTGTCGACCTCGGAGTCGGTCATCGGCAGCAGGCGCGCGCCGAGCGGCCAGCGATGCGACATGCGCTCGAGCACCTGCGTCGGCGTGAGGCCTTCGCGCAGCCAGCCGGTGCGGGCGAGGTGGGTGCCGAGGTCGAGGTCGCCGAGCGTGAACCACGGCCAGCCGGCGCCCCACTCCTGCAGCTCGTGATTGACCCGCTCGGTGTCGCCCTGGCGCCCCCAGCCGCGCTCGGTGTCGTTGACGCCGGCGAGCGCGTACGTGATCGAGTCGACGTCGGGCTGCAGGCGCACGCCCGACAGCCACAGGTCGTCACCCGTGTTGACGACGACGGTGAGCGCGACAGCGGTGTCGTCGAGTCCGCGGGCGCGGAGGGCGCCGCGCACACCGAGCACGAACCGGGAGCCGCCGACGCCGCCCGCAAGCACGACGATGCGAGGCGCGCGCGTCACGTGCCGTCAGCCCTGGTGCTTGGCGTGCAGCTGCGGAAGGACACCGGTCTTCGGCGCGAACTCGTCGGTCGCGTGCGGCAGCGGGAACTTGGCCACCGCATCGATCAGCGCGTCGACGGTCTGGGCCTCGGCGACGACGTCGACATCGAGGCCGGCACGACGCGCGTCTTTGGCGGTGCGGGGTCCGATGGCCGCGACGAGCGTGGTCTCGGGAAGCTCGGGGAACTGCTCGTGCACCTGCTGGGCGACCGAGCCGCTCGTGACGAGGATGGCGTTGATGCGGCCGGAGTGGACGTCCTCGGCGATGCGCTCGGTGACCGGCACGCCGACCGTGCGGTACGCGACGACGCTGCGCACGCGGTGGCCCGCCTCGGTGAGCATCCGGGTGAGCACCGGCTTGGCGATCTCGCTGCGCAGCGTGAGGATGTCGCGGGCTTCGGGCTCGAGCCCGATGAGCTGCTCGGCCATGCCTGCGGCGGAGTTGTCGCGCTCGGGCACGAGATCGACCCGGTAGCCGACGGCCAGCAGCGCGGCCGCCGTGGTCTCGCCGACGGCGGCGACCTTGGTGGTGGCCGGAACGACGGCGCGATAGGCGTAGAGCACGTCCACCGTCGTGGCGCTGGTGACGGTCAGCCAGTCGAACGCGCCGGCGGCCAGGTCGGCGAGGGCCTGATCGAGCGTGGCCTGGTCGTTCGTCGGCGCGAAGTTGATGAGCGGGGCGATGACCGGGGTGGCGCCCTGACGTCGCAGGTTGGCCGCGACACCGTCGCCCCAGGGGCCCCCGCGGGGCACGAGGACGCGCCAGCCGGTCAGGGGCTTGACGGGCTGGTGCGATGCTGCGGCTGTGTTCATAAAGGGGGGTCGACTCTCGCTGGTGCTCAGTCGGCCGCCCATGACGTTCGAGCAGCCGATGCGCGATTCGAATCGGGTTCGCGCGATCGGCAGCATACGCACCATTGCACTGCCTCGACCTCTGAGCATACCCCCCGTTCCTGAACGGACGGACTCCGCTCCGGACGGGTGGGCGCCGGTGGCGTCGGCGGGTGCTCAGGGAGCCCGGCAGCCGGGGCTTCAGCGCGTGTAGAGCCGGACCGCTCCCCAGACGGCTGCGCCGATCGCGACCGCGCCGACGACGACGGCGACCGCGGCCAGCGCCGGGTTGCTCCGGTTGAACGCGCGGGCCTGAGCGACGCGCTCGTCGACCACGCGGCCGACCCGCCGCGGGACGTTCGCCTTCTCTTCGATCGCCGCGAGGGCGGCCTTGAGCTCGGCGCGGGCCTGCTCCACCGGGTCGGTGATGCCGAGCGGCACGGCGGTGCGGGGCACGGGCACGGGAGCCTCAGAGCTCATCGCGCACCTCCTTCACGTCCTGGGCGATCGATTGGACCGGGTTCTGCCGTGCGCCGATCTTGCGGAACCGCAGGATGCCGAGCCACGCCAGCACCGCGGTCACGATGAGCATCACGAAGAACACCACGAGGGCCGACAGCCACACCGGCCAGCCCCACCACTCCGAGAACCCGGCGATCACGAACGTGCCGAGCACGGGCACCGACCAGAACAGCACGAACAGGGCAGCGAACACCCACAGAGCGCCCCAGCCGCCGTCCTTGGCCGTGCGGGCCAGCCACGCCTTGGCGGCGTCGATCTCGGCGATGACGAGGTTGCGGACGAGCTCCGGAACCTCGCCGAGGAGCGTCAGCAGGCTGTCGTCCGCGCGGTCGCGGAATCCGCGTCTGCGCGTCTCCACGTCAGGCCCCGCCCTGGCCGCTGGCGTCGTCGACCGCGTCCTCGACGGCATCCTTCACGGCCTTGGCCGACGTCTGCGCGGCCTTGCCCAGGTCGTCCTGCGAGTCCTTGCCCACCTTGATGGCGGCGTCGAGCTTCTGCCCGGGCGTGCCCTGCGAGCCGGCGGCCTTGACGACCTTGACGCCCGCGTCCCACAGTGTGGACGGCAGGGCCATCGCCTGGCTCTTCGCGAAGTCCTTGACCTTGCCGACCTGTTCCTGGACGGGGTCGAGATTCCACACCTTCAGCCACTGCGCCTTGATCTGCTCATAGCGCTCGCGCCCCGCGCGCGTGCCGAGGACGTACCCGATGGCGAGTCCGATGACGAGTCCAGCCTTGCCCCTCATGGGGTCTCCTCACACTCGGTGTGCACCTGACGACCCTCCCCAGGGTAGCCCCGTATGCCGATTCCGGCATCCACTCGCCGGGCGATGCGTCACTCGGGCTGTTCGTCGCCCCACAGCGCGCCGCGACGCACCCGATCGGCCTCGGCGTGGGCATCGGCGACGACCTGCGCGAGCCCGCTCCCCGCGAGCCACGCCCCGACGGCAGCCAGTCCGCGCGCCTTCGCGACGGCGGCGCGCGCGGCCGTCGCGCGCTCCCGCTGGCCGCTCGCCGACGCCGGCGGCACCAGCCTGAAGCTGTCGCGGTGCGCGGCCACGATGCGCTCGACCGCGACCCCGAGAAGAGTGGATGCCTCACGCGCCGCCAGCGTGAAGGCCGCGGTGTCGTCGAGCCCGGCGGTGGCCGGCGCCGTGCCGGGTGCGCCGAACGCGACGCGCAGCACATGGCGGCCGGGGCCGGCGTCGCGCGCGAGCCACTCCCACCGCGCCGTCTCGTGCACGAGGCCCGTCGCAGCGCCCGAACCGGGGACGGCGTGGACGTGCGCGCCGCGCGGCGCCGCGTCGAGGGCGGGCGCCTCGACGACGAGCGTGACGACCTCGCGGGCGATGCCGGCGGGCTCGGCCGCCGCGAACGCGCTGTCGTGCAGGGCCGGGCCGAGCAGGGCGCGGGCGGCGGGCTCGTCGGTCGCGACGATCACGGCGTCGGCGGTGAACTCAGTGGGCGCAGGGTCGACCTCCGGCACGTGCCCGCCCTCCTCCGGCGCGAGCACGACGGTCCACGCCTCGCCGTCGCGGACGAGACCGGTCGCGCGCATGCCCGTGTACACGGTGGCGCCGCGGTCGCCGAGACGCGCGTGCAGTGCGGCGACGAGCTGCGGCATCCCTCCGTCGAGTCCCTCGATCGACGAGCCGGGGGCATCGGTGGCGAGCTCGGCGACCGCGCCGCCGAGCGACCCCGTGCGCGTGAGGGCGGGGTTGAGCGCCGGCGCCGCGACCTCGACGTCGACGTCGTCGGGGTCGAGGCCGAAGCGGTCGACGCTGAGCGGCGCGACCATGCGGTCGCGCACCGTGGAACCCATCCGGCTGGTCACCAGGCGCCCGAGGCTGTGCTCGGAGCCGATGGTGAGCGGCGGCCGCAGCCGGTCGAGGTAGGCGCGCCACGTCCCGCCCCAGCCGATGATGCGGCGGACGCCCTCGTCCCAGGCGTTGGCCGGGATGCCCAGCAGCGTGTCAGGGGGCAGCGGTGCGGCCGCCCCCTTGGGCAGGCCCGCGATCCACGCGCGTTCTTCGCGCGGGCGCACGACGACGGCATCCGGCAGCACCTCGTCCACGAGGCGCCGCACCGCGCCGCCGCGCGTGGACCAGCAGGTCGCGCCCACGTCGAGGCGCAGCCCCGAGGTCTCGGCCGTGCCGATCATTCCGCCGAGGCGGGGGGATGCCTCCACCACCGTGACGCCTATGCCGACCTTGGCGCACTCCCACGCCGCGGCGAGTCCGGCGATGCCGCCGCCGATCACCACGACGCGGGTGTCGCGGGCGTGGGCGACGAGTTCCTGGAGCGGTTCGGCGGAGTCAGGCACGCCTTCCATCCTCGCACCGGTGCTCTGCGTGCCCGCCCCGGTCGTCGAGCGAGCGAAGGGCGGACACTCACGCCCGGCTCGTTGAGCGAGCGAAGCGAGACGAAACGTCGCGAGCCGCTCTCGAGGATCCGCCGGGCGCAGACGTCGCGGAGTGGCTCGGTCCGATCGACGGCTCACCGCGTTTCGTCTTCGCTCGTCCCTCGCTCCGCTCAACGACCGGGGGCGACCCCGGCGTCAGGTCAGTGGCCGTGCCGCTGCTCGCGGGCCTCGGCGCGCGTCCGCGGAGCGTGCGGTTCGTCGGCCTCGAACGACTCGGCCTCAGGCTCCGGGAGCGACGGGCCACCGGCATCCACCGACCGTCCGGTCACCGACGTGACCCGGCCGTCGTGCAGCTCGATGACCCGGTCGGCGCGCTGCACGAGCAGCGGATCGTGGGTCGAGACGATGGCGGCGAGGCCCTGCGAGTGCACGAGGTCGCCGATGAGGTCCATGACTGTCGCGGCGGTGCGCGAGTCGAGCTGACCGGTGGGCTCGTCGGCGATCAGCACGTGCGGGCGCGCCGCGATCGCACGGGCGATGCCCACGCGCTGCTGCTGCCCGCCCGACAGCTCGGTCGGCCGCTGCGCGGCGTGGTCGGCGAGGCCCACGAGCTGCAGCGCCTCGGCGACGCGTGCATCGCGCTCAGCGGGCGCCGTCTTCGCGATGCGCAGCGGCAGTTCGACGTTCTCGGCCGCCGAGAGGATCGGGATGAGCCCGAACGACTGGAACACGAAGCCCAGCCGCTCACGGCGGAGGGCGGCCAGGGCGTCCTCGTCGAGCGCGGTGGCCTCGACGTCGCCGATCCAGACGCTGCCCGAGGTGGGGGTGTCCAGCCCGCCGAGCATGTTCAGCAGCGTCGTCTTGCCCGCACCCGACGCACCGCGCACCACCACAAGCTCGCCCGCGGCGACCTCGATGTCGATCTCGACGCACGCGTGCACGTCGCCCGCCGCCGACGAGAACGTGCGGGTCAGCTTCTCTCCGCGCAGGGCGAGGGTCATGAGGGCTCCTCCGTGGGGAGATCGGATGCCGCGGCCGGATGCTGCCCGTCCGGCGCTTGCCGAGGCGACTGCTGGCCGGGCCATACGCCGACGTGGTCGGGCTCCAGGGCCAGTCGCACGCGTTCGCGCAGGTCGAGGGCCGTGACGAACTCGTCGGGCAGCTGCAGGCGGCCGACGCGGTCGAGCACCGCGTACTCTTCGGCGACGTGCTGCTCGGCGCCGTGCTCGTCGAGCCGCGTCGATCGCAGCACCTCGGTCGAGGTGCGGCCGTCGCGGATCTGCACGGTGCGCGCAACGTGCTCCGACACGGCGGGGTCGTGCGTCACGATGAGCGTCGTCACGCCGAGCTCGCGGTTGACCGAGCGCATGGCTTCGAGCACGTGGGCGCTCGCGGTGTCGTCGAGCTCGCCGGTGGGCTCGTCGGCGAGCAGCACCCGGGGCTCGTTGGCGATGCCGACGGCGATCGCGACGCGCTGCTGCTCGCCGCCCGACATCTCGCCGGGGCGGCGCTCGGCGCAGTGCGACACCTCGAGCAGATCCAGCAGCTCGGCGACGCGCGTCTGGCGGGCCGCGGCACCCTTCACCCGGCCGGGGATCGCGAGGGCGGCGGCGATGTTCTCGCTCGCCGACAGGTACGGCAGAAGGTTGCGCGAGGTCTGCTGCCACACGAAGCCCACGCTGTGGCGTCGGAAGATCACGCGTTCCTTCTCGGTCATCGTGAGCAGGTCGTGGCCGGCGACCCACGCGACGCCGGCGGTGGGCTGGTCGAGGCTCGACAGGATCGACAGGAGCGTCGACTTGCCCGAGCCCGACGCGCCGACGACCGCGACCAGCTCGCCCGGATCGATGCGCAGGTTGAGGCCCTGCAGCGCCTGCACCTCGACACCCGGCCCGCTGGCCGAGGCGACCTTGAAGATGCGCACGAGGTCGACGCACAGGATGTCGGCGTCCATGTCGGGAATTCTCATGCCTATCCTTCCTCCACGTTGCGCAGCGCGCCCGCGGCGCGGATGCGCCGCGACACGAACAGCGCGATCGCAGTGAGCAGCACGGCGAGCGCCAGGAACCCGCCGAGGGTGAGCAGCAGGATGCCGGGGTCGACCTGGTAGGCCGGCGCCACCGACGATCCGGTGAACGGTCGCAGGTCGACGGCTGCCAGCACGACGAGCGGCACGAGGAGGCCGAACAGGGTGCCGGCGACGACCGCCGCGACGGCGGGCGGGCCGATCTCCCACAGGGCGAGCGAGGTCGCGGCACGACGAGGGGCGCCCAGGGTGCGCAGCAGCGCCAGCACGCGGGCGCGGGCTCCGGCGGCGAGGGCGAGCGTCATGACGATGGCGAGCGCGCTGAGCAGGGCGGCGATCCCGGTGGCGGCCAGCAGCGCCCACCGCACGCCCTGCACCGCCGGGCCGGACTCGATGGTGCCGGCGATGTCGTCGGGCGTCGCGAACGTGACAGCGTCGCCGACCACCGCCGTGAGGTCGTCCTGCACGTCGGCGAGTCCGACGCCCTCCTCCAGGCTGACGAGGACCGTGCGGTCGCTCGGGTCGCGCCCGAGCACGTCCTCGGCGTACGAGGAGTCCAGCGCCACCCAGTTCTCACGGACGCCGATGGGCACGGGCCCGCGCGTGACGCCGACGACCTCGGCGTCGACACCGCCCACATCGAGCTTCTCGGTGTCGCCGATCACGTCGGCGGTGGCGCCGGCGACGACGATCGGCATCTTGCCGCCGGTGGGTTCGAGCGAGATGCCGGGCGGCAGCATCCCCGGACCGTCGCCCTGCACCGCGCGCAGGTCGGCCGCGTCGACGACGAACACCGACGTGTTGCGCTTGACGCCGTCGACGTCGAGGGTCGCCGGGTCGGCGCCCGAGATCCCGGTCGCGGCCGCCACGCCGTCGACGCCGTCGATCCGGTCGAGCTGATCGCGGGTGAAGGTGCCGCCCGTGATGCGCACGTCGGCGCCGACCTGCGCCTGCGCGGTCTCGGTGATGCCGCTCTGCAGGGCCGAGAGCAGGATGCCCGATGACACCGCGACCGAGACGCCGACGACGAGGGCGAGCACCGGGGTGAGTCCGATCGAGGGCTCGCGCAGCGCCCGTGCCGCGCCGAGGAAGGCGTCGGAGCCGGCGGAGGCCCGCGCCCGTGCGAGCACCGCGCGCAGCGGCAGCGGGTACACGCGCAACGTGATCAGGCAGGCGACGAGGGCGAGCAGCAGCGGCGTCGCCGCGATCAGCAGATCGACGCCGTCGCTGTATCCGCGGACGAACAGCAGCACGAGGGCGACGGCGGCAAGGCCCGCGATCACGCCCTCGGCGATGAGGCGCAGCCGTGAGCCGCGCACGCCGAGATCGGCGCGGGCCTGCCGTTCCGCGACGGACGGGGCCAGCACGACGAGGATCACGATCGGGGCGACGGCGAGCAGCAGGGCCGCCACGACACCGATCGCCGTCGGCGGCGCCCCGAACAGCAGCGCACCGGCGACGGTGACCGCGACGGCGCCGAGCAGGGCGGGCACGGCGCCCGCGATGGCGCCCTCGACAGCCAGCAGGCCGCGCAGCTGCCCGGTCGAGGCGCCGCGTGCCGAGAGCAGGCGCATACTCGGCCGGCGTCCTTCGAGGATGAGCCGGCAGCCCAGCACGAGAACGGCGGCGGCCACGCCGACCGGCCCGGCGACGAGCATCGCGATGACCGCTGCCGTCGAGGCCTCCTGCGCGAGCGCGAGCTCGATCTCACCAGTGATGTCGGCGTCGAAGCGCAGGCTCAGGATGCCGGGGCCATCGCCCGACGATGCCACGGTGTGCGACACCGAGGTGAACCGGGTCAGGGCGGCGACAGTCTGCTCGGCGTCGTCGCCGCTGATCGCATCGGCGTCCGTCGGATACCAGACCGAGGTGGAATAGCCCCCGGTGAGGCCCTCCGAGACGAGCGAAGCCGGGTGGGCGAACGCCGTGCCGGTGAGCTTGCGGGCGCTGTTGCCGTCGTCGAACACCTTCGGCGTCAGCACCGACGGCACGTGCTGCCAGTAGTCGCCGTCCGCGTCGACCGGCTCGAAGAGGCCGACCAGCACGATCTCGACCGGCCACTTCGGCAGCCCGACGCTGCGAGTCTCGCCGACCGCCCACTCCATCTCTGCGGCGGTGTCCTCCGAGACCACGACCTCGATGCGGTTCAGCACCAGCGGCGGCTCGTCGCCTGTCGGCTCGCCCACCACGCCGGGAAGCCGGGATGCGGCGGCCTCCGGCATCCGTCCCTCGACGATCCGGATCTCGTCCTCGTAATCGGGGTCGAACGCGACAGTGACCTCTTGCGGGCTCGACGATCCGCGCACCGCGTTGTCGCTGTTGGTGGTCACCATGCGCGCCGGCTGCAGGATGCCGGGCAGGGGCGCGTCGGCACCGGTGCGGACCTGCTCGACCGCGCCTTCGAACGGGCCCCAGACCTCCTCGGTCGAAGACGGCACCTCGGAACGTGCCCCGGCGACACCGCCCGGCAGCTGCGGGAAGCCGACGTTGGTCGACGAGACGTCGCGCGCGGTCGGCGGCAGCCCGTCGAGACGGTCGCGCAGCGCGGCATCCCCCGCGATCCCGAGCGCGATCGGCGCGGCCGTGGCGAGCACCGTCAGCACCAGCACGAGCGTCGCGACGATGCCCGCGCCGCCGGCGCGCGAGCGCAGGTGGTGGGCGACGAGGGCGCGGGTCGTGACGCGGCGGGTCATCGCGACTCCTCCCCCACGGTCGCGGTGCGGGCGGCCCGGCGCACACCGGCCGCGGCCGCGGCGACGATGGCCCCGAGTCCCACGACGAGAGCCGCAATGGCCAGGCCCAGCGGCACCCACGCGATGTCGACGCCGCCGGCGATGGACAGGATGCCGGGGGTCACGGCCCGCACGAGCGACGGCACGATCAGCACCGAGACGAGCACGCCGGCCGCGGCGCCCAGCACGACCGCGGCACCGAACACACCGCCGAGCTCGGCGGCGCGCATGCGCGCCTGGCGGCCCGCGGTGACGCCGGCCGCCCGCAGCACGCCGAGCTCGCGGCGCCGGGCGATCGCGAGGGTCTGGACGATGGCGAGCGCGGCGACGAGCGACAGCGCCGCCGAGCCGACCGTCGCGATCCACCAGCCGGGGACGAGGGCGCCGACGACCCTCGCCGTGACGCCGGGCGCCGAGGTCTCGACGGGGCGGTCGTCGAGCGCCGCGCTGTAAGCGTCGGCGGCGGCCGTGTCGCCCGCGGCCCACACCGCGTCGGGCGGCACGATCGACGTGCCGCGCTGCAGCTGTGAGACCAGGAGCGTCTCCATCGGCACGAACAGGGCGAGAGCGGCCGATGTTCCGGGCACGGCGTCGACGAGCGACGCGATGGTGGCGGCGCCGCGGCGTCCGACACCCGAGTACCGGAACTCGACCTGGTCGCCCACGCCGATGCCCAGCCGCTCGGCGAGCGCGTGCGTCACGGCGGCGGAGACGCTCGGCGGCTCGGCACCCGTCGCGCCGTCGCCGCCGTCGGCCAGCCACAGCACGGACTCGCGCGTCTGGTTCGTGAGCGAGGCCGAGCCGTCGAGCTCGAGCGTCGCACCGCCGATGGCCTCGGCCGACACGACAGTCACCGATTCCTGGGGCGGCACGGGGGTGAGGGGTGTGCCGAGCAGCAGGGCGAGCAGGCGCCACGGTGCCGTGCCGTCCGGAAGATCGCCCTGCGCCGTATACGTCACCAGTGCCTGCCCCTGCGGCGCGGGGTCGCCCGTGAGCGTGAGGACTGCGGGTGTGCCGGTCGCGTCGAGCAGCACGGCCGACAGCAGCACCGGGATCGCGTTCGTGCCGTTCTGCCCGGCGACCTGGACCGTCACGCGCAGGCCGGTGGCGGCATCCCCGAGATCCACCGGTTCGGCGGTGACGGTGCCGTCGACGGTCGCGGCGAGGGCCGCGGTGTCGATGAGGTCGCCGGCCGTGGTCACGACGGTGTCGAGCGACGTGACCGGAGCGGCCACGAGCTGCGCGTCCAGCTCACCCACCTCGATGTCGGTCGCGAGAGCGCCGGCGGCGGCCACGACGCCCGGCACGGCCGACGCGTCGGCGACCTCCGTGGGTGTCACAGCCTGCGGCGTCGTGTCGACCCGCAGGTCGGCGCCGGCGCGCACGGCGGCGGAGTCGGAGGTCGCGGCCGTCCAGGTGGCGCCGTACGCGGCGGTGAACACGGCCTGCGCGACGGTCAACGCGACCAGCAGCACGGCGACGGCGAAGATCGGGATGCGGCGCGCGACCTGGCGCGCCGGATAGCCGGGTTCGAGCGCGGGAGAGGATGCCGCCGGCCGGGCCCAGGCGACCGCCGCGGCCCCGAACACGGCGAGGGCCACGACCGCCGCGGCCGACAGCACGACGGCAGGCGCGATGGCGACGATGGGGTCGAAGCCCGCGCCGCGGGCGAGCGGCAGCTGCCACACCACGAGTCCCGTTGCGAGCAGCAGCACCACGACGACGGCGGCGGTGGTGGTCCGGGTGGTCCGCGCCGACGTGCGTCGCCCCTCGCCGCGGCGCAGGGCGACGGCGAACACGGCGGTCAGCAGCACCGCGAGCGCCAGCGCCCACGGCCACGCGGCGAGTCCGGCGAGCGCCCCCGCACCGACGAGCGCGGAGGCCGCAGCGGCGACGATCAGTCCGACCACCGTGCCCGCGAGCGCCACGACAGCGCCTTCGGCGGCATCCGTCGTCCAGGCCTGCGCGCGCGAGAACCCGCGCGCACGGACGGTGGCCGTCTCGTGCTCGCGCGCGGCGGCGATGAGGCGGGCGAGTTGCGCGACGGCGGTGCCGGCCAGCAGCGCGACGAGCAGGACGAGCGCAGGCGAGGCCGAGGCCAGCGCTGCGGCGCCGGCCGCGACCTGGTCGGCGACGTCTTCGGCATCGACGCCCGGAGGCGGCGGGTCGCCCGCGCCCGCGACGGCGTGTGCGAGCCACGCCAGCACGAGGCACACCGTCGCCACGGCGACCGCGATGGTGGCGGCGGCGCTGGCCAGCAGCCCGGCGCGGGCGGCCGATCGCTTCCGCAGCAGGCGTGCGGCCGACGCCGGTGCGGAACGATCGGGCATCGGGCTCGGTCCTCCGCGGGTCGGGTCGGCGACGTGAGCGACGTCGTCGTGGCAGGTGTCGGCGCCGGCGAACCCCAGCGCACGTCTTGCCAACCTAACCCGACAAGCGCATTCCCGCACTCGGCCTCCCCAGGTCCCCGGGTGCTCCCGCGCGCCGCGTCCGCGGTGGGAGACTGGGCCCATGGCCCTTCACATCACCGGAGACACCGCCGCCGACACCCTGCTCACGGATGACCCGCTCGCTCTGCTCATCGGCATGCTGCTCGACCAGCAGGTCGCGATGGAGACGGCCTTCGCCGGTCCGCTCAAGATCTCGGAGCGCGCCGGGACCCTGGACGCCGGCGGCCTCGCCGGCTACGACCCCGACGCCTTCGCCGAGCTGTTCAAGACGACGCCGGCCGTGCACCGGTTCCCCGGGTCGATGGCGGCCCGCGTGCAGGCGCTGTGCGCGGCGGTCGAGCAGGACTGGGGCGGCGACGCGTCCGCGATCTGGACGCAGGGCGAGCCCGACGGCGCCACGGTCCTCAAGCGGCTCAAGGCGCTCCCGGGCTTCGGCGAGCAGAAGGCGAAGATCTTCCTCGCGCTGCTGGGCAAGCAGTACGGGTACACCGGCGCCGGCTGGCGTGAGGCATCCACTCCCTACGGCGAGGACGGATCGTTCCGCAGCGTCGCCGACATCGTCTCGCCCGACTCGCTCGCGAAGGTGCGCGAGCACAAGCGCGCGATGAAGGCTGCGGCCAAGGGCTGAGCGCATGAGCGCTGAGGTCGACGAGTTCCTGGCGGGCGTCACGCCCGCGGTGCGGCAGCGCGACGCGCGCACGCTCGTCGGACTGATGCGCCGCGTGACCGGCCACGAGCCGGTGCTGCAGCATCCCGGCATGATCGGCTTCGGGCGGTACCACTACGAGTACGCGTCGGGGCATTCGGGCGACGCGGCCGCGGCCGGCTTCGCGCCGCGCAGGACCGCGACCGTCGTCTACCTCTCCGACGGCGTCGAGGCCCATGCCGACGCGCTGTCGAGGCTCGGGCCGCATACGTCGGGGGTGGGATGCCTCTACCTCAAGAGCCTCGATGCCATCGACCTCGACGTGCTCGAGGCCGTCGTGCGCTCTTCGTACGAGACGCTGACCGCCGGCACGTTCGGCAGCCGCGCCCGCGAGGCCTCCGCCGACTGATGCGCTCGGCCCGCGCTCGGTCGGGCGGGCGATGTGCCGCGGCGTCGTCGGGTGCCGCTCCGGATCTCGGAGAATCCGCCGTTCTCCGGAGCATTCCGCCGCCGCGCTCCGGAAACGGGCACGAAGTCCGATCTTCGGATCGGCACAGCGGGCGGACGCGAGCCGACGCAGCGGTGGCCGGACGAGGGTGCGCCCTAAGGTGGAGCACGTGCGGCTGAGGTTCTTCGGGGGTTTCGACGCAGAGGCGGACGACGCCCCCGTCGAGGTCCGCGGGCGCGGGCAGGAGGCGCTGCTCTTCCGGCTCGCGCTCGACGCCGGCACCACCGTCGCGTACCGCGCCCTCACCGAGGACGTGTGGCCCGACGAGCCGCCCGAGGACCCGCGCGCCTCGCTGCAGTCGCTCGCGTCGCGCCTGCGCCGCGCGCTGCCGCCCGGCACGCTCGAAGCCACGCCCGGCGGGTACCGTCTGGCCGTCGACCGCGCCGACGTCGACCTCGCCCGTTTCACCGACCTCGTCGAACGTGCCCGCCGCTCGGACGACGCCTCCGCCGCGGCCGCCGACGCGCGCGCCGCGCTCGACCTGTGGATCGGCGACCCGTGGACGCCGGGCGAGGGCTTCGACTGGGTCGTGCGCGATCTGCTGGAGGACCGCGCGCACGCGGAGCGGCTGGCATCCACCGTCCCGCCTTCTCCGGCCGGCGTGTCGGCGACCGACGCCGCGCCGATCCCCGCGGCCCTCACGCCGCTGATCGGCCGGCGGCACGAGCTCGCCCTGATCGACGGGCAGCTCGGCGTCGAACGGCTCGTGACGCTCATCGGCCCCGGCGGCGCCGGCAAGACGACGCTGGCCTTCGAGACCGCGCGCCGGCGCCCGGGCGCGATCGTCGTGGAGCTCGCCCCGGCCGCTCCCGGCGAGGTGTGGGCGGCTGTCGCCGGCGCGGTGGGGCGCAGCATCCGCGTCGGCGAGCTGGTGTCGACGAGTGCGCGCGACCGCGTGCTCGAAGCCCTGACCGGGCGTACCGCGCTCATCGTGCTCGACAACTGCGAACACGTGTCGGCAGAGGCCGCCGTCGTCGCCCTCGATCTGCTGCGCGGCGCCCCGGGCACGCGCATCCTCGCGACCAGCCGCGAACCGCTCGGGCTCGCGGGCGAGGCGTTCGTCGACCTCGGGCCGCTGCCCGAGAGCGACGCGCGGGAGCTGTTCGCCCGTCGCGTGCGCGCCGCGCGCGGCACCCCGCCGGGTCCCGAGGACGCCGAGGCCGTCGAGCGCATCGTGACGCGCCTCGACGGACTGCCGCTCGCGCTCGAGCTCGCCGCGGCGAAGGCCCGCACCCTCACGATCGGCGAGATCGACGCCGGCCTCGACGACCGCTTCGCCCTGCTGGCCACCGGCCCGCGCGCGATCGAGGCACGCCATCAGACGCTGCGCGCGCTCATCGACTGGAGCTGGGAGACGCTCACCGGTGACGAGCGCACCGCCCTGCTTGCGGCCGCCGTGTTCCCCGACGGCATCGGTGCGGGCGACATCGCGATCGTCGCGAGGGCCTTCGGAGTGGATGCCTCGTCCTTCGACGCCCTCGTCGACAAGTCGCTGCTGCACCGCTCCGAACGGCGCCTGCGGATGCTCGAGACAGTGCGCGAGTACGGCATCGATCGTCTGCGTGGGGAGGGGCGCGAGGGGGAGTTCCGCGGCATCCAGGCCCGCGCGATGGTCGAGCTCGCCACGCGCGAGGACGCCCGGCTGCGCGGCCCCGCGGTGCGAGAGGGACTGGCGTGGTTCGACGCCGACGACGAGAACCTCAGCGCGGCGCTGCGCACCTGCGCCGAGCAGCCCGGCCTGGAGGATGTCGGACTGCGGCTCGTCCGCGCGAACCTGTGGACGTGGCTCATGCGCGAGCGCTTCGAGGAGCTCGCCGGCGGCATCACGCGGTTCTTCGACGTCGCAGGATCGCTCGACTCCGAGCCCGCGGTCGTCGTGCGCGGCGTTGGCCTGCTCGCCCGCGCGTTCGACATCAGCCGGCGCGAGACCGACCGCCTCGCACCGGCGGAGGCGGGGAACGGCGACCTGCTCTCCGACACGGGCACGCCCGGTGCGGCACTGGCGCTCCTCGAAAGCGAATCGCCCGCGGTCATCGCTGCCGCCGCGGTGCACCGCAGCGAACTGTCGGCCGTCGTCGGGCCGCTGCTGCGCGGTGTCGCCGCGACCGCGCGCGACACCCCGCCGGGCCGCCCCTGGCCGCGCGCCACCGTGATCGACGGCGACGGGCTCGCCGACGCTCCCGAGTGGTCGCAGGCGTTCGTCAGCATGATGCGTTCGGCGATCGCGCAGAACAGCGGCGACACCGTCACGCTCGGTGTCGAGAGCGAGCGGTCGCTCGAGGCCTTCCTGCGGCTGGGCGACGTGTGGGGCGCGGCGTTCGCCAGCCAGATGCGCTCGGAATGGCTGCAGCTGGCCGGCCGACTCGAAGAGGCGCTCGAGGTGGCCGACACCTCGACGGAGGCGCTCACGGGGCTCACCTCGACGGCGGACCTCGTGCAGCAGCGCGCGCAGAGCATCGGACTGCTGCTGCGGCTCGGCCGCATCGACGAGGCCCGTGTCCGCCTCGAGCAGACCGAGAAGCTGGCGCGCGACAAGGAGTCGCCGCAGGGCATCGCGCAGGCCGAGATGAGCGCCGCGACCATCGAGATCGCGGTCGGCGACGGCGCGGCCGCGCTGCGTCATCTCGACCAGGTCGACGCCGATGCGATGCCGTCGTTCCCCGACCAGCTCGTCGCGTGGGCCCGCTCCAAGCGGGCGCAGGCGCTCGTGCTGCTGGACCGGGACGACGAGGCCGCGGCCGCACTCCGCTCGGCACTGCCCGCGGCCGTCAGCAGCGGCGACCACCCGATCGTGTCGGACGTGGCGATCTCGATCGCGGGGTGGCTGGCGGCCGAAGGACGCAAGGCCGATGCCGTCCGCGCGCTGGCCGCCGCCGCCCGTATCCGCGGCGGCGTCGATGCCCAGGAGCCGTTCCTGCGGGTGCTGCGCGAGCGCCTGGGCACCGACGCACTCGATCCCACTGCGGCCGCCTCGCCCGGCGCGATCCCCGATCCTGAGGAGTCCGCGGCGCAGCCCGACGCCGCGTCGAGCGCCGAGGAGGCGACGGCCGAAGCGGAGCGTGAGGTCGCGGTGCTCAGGGCACTGCTCGCGTGATCTGTAGGGCGCGTTGCGTGTAGCCCGCATACCGCAGTGCGGCTCAGAAGGGAGCGTCCCCGACATACGGCATCGAAAGCAGCCGCTCATACGTCCGGGACGGCACGAACTGCACCACCGACGGCGGCCGGTCGAGGTACCGGCGCCCAGTGGGGCTGAACCACTCGAGCACTCCGCCGCCGGCCTGCCGCACCCGCCAGGCCGTCGCGTGCTTGACGGTGTGATGCCTAGGGCAGAAGTGAGCGAGGTTGCACTCCGAGGTGGTACCGCCCTTGGCGTGATCGAGTGTGTGATCGACGTCGCAGCGGGACGGCCGTCGCGTGCATCCGGGAAAGCGGCACCGCTCATCGCGCGCGCGGAGAAATCTTCGAAGCTCGGCGCTCGGTCGGTAACGATCGACGGCCATCGGCAGACCGGTGTGCGGGTGGTACATCACGCGATCCCAGCCAGGCGCGCCGGCGGCGAGCTCCCGCGCCATCTCGTTGTCGATGGGTCCGTACCCGGTGAGCAGCGCCGGCTCGTCGTCCTTCCCCGCGGCGGTGAGCACCGGAACGGTGATCTGCACCTCCGCGCGGATCGACGCGAGCGCGCCGCCGGCACCGTGCGCGGCGGGCGCCCCGGTCAGAAGCAGGTCCGCGAAGATGTCGGCGCGCAGTTCATCACGGGACCGCTGCTCGGCTCCCGGAGCCGTCGACAGCTCGGCGGCGCACTCACCCTCGTCGCTCCGGTCTGCGGGAACGGCCTCGTCGACGGTGGACAGCGGAGGTTCGCTGCCCTCCACGGGTCGTTCGGGTCCGACCTCGCCCGCGGCGTCGGGCACGGCATCCAGACCCACCGCAACGACAGCAGCCGCTGCCGCCGCGCGATCCGCCTCGTCCTCGATCTCAGCCATCTGCGTCAGCCGATCGAGGATCGCATACGCGAGCACGGCCGGCAGGTCGGCGAGCAGCCTCGCCATGCCATCCTCGAGGTCGATCACGCGGACGCGGCGAGTGCTGTGTGCACGCCGTTGCAGCTCAGCCGCCATCTCGGGGTCGATGCGCGCCGCAACGATGCGGGCGATCGCACGCAGCCGCGGGGGCGTCTCGAACTCGGCGGCCTCTAGCAGGATCCGCTCGTACTCGCCACGCATGGTCTCGTCGAGCAGCCCCACGCCGCAATCGACGATGGCCGCCGCGTGCGCGTGATCGATGCCACCCTCGGCGAGCGCGCGGTGCGTCTCTGCGAATCCGTCGACCAGGCTGCTCGCCGCCGACATGCGCGCCTGCACGGAGCGGTCGCTCAGGCGCATCGCGGCACCCAGTTCGCTCGATACCTCCCGCAGCGCGAGGTCGTGCACGGTGCTGCGCCCCATAAGCCGTCGTTCGCCCTCTCGTGCCCTCACGATGTCGGCGGCATCCGCCAGCAGACGAGCTTCTTCAGCCTGCAACCGGGCGATCTGCACCCGCGCCGCCTGCACATCTGAGACCACGCGCTCCAGCGCACTCCAGGTGCCGTCGCCGGTGCCGATCTGGTGCCCCACCATGTCTCCTCTCGAAACGCGCGTCAGCGCGACGAAGGATCAAACGAAACGTGGGCACGAGTTCGATCTCATTCCAGCATAGAACAAAGATTCGATATCGACAAGAGTCGCTCGGCCTGCACGAACTCGCCGACGAACCGTCAGGCCGCAGAGAGCGGGCGCGACCACGCGACTTCCCGGCCCAGCTGCCCGGTCTGCTGGAACAGCCGCACCTGATGCGCGTCCGCCAGCGCCGCGGCAAGCTCGTCACGATCCGCCGATTCGAACCCGAGGGATCGCCAGAACGGGCCCGACCGGCGGCTGAACAGCCACGCCCTGCTCGCACCCTCCTCGACCGCACGATCAAGCGCGAAACTCGCGAGGGCACTGCCGCGCCCACGGGAACGCCGCGTCGGGCTGACCGCGACGCTGCGGATCAGCGCGTGGTGACCGTCGCGGCTGATTTCGTAGCCGGTGCTACCGACGATCGCGCCGGTCTCATCGCGCTCGATCCACAACCGCACGCTCGCCGCGTTCAGGCCGCTCAGCGTGAGATCGACCTCATGGAGGAACGCCGTCAGCGCTGGGACATCGTCCGGCCGGCACCGCTCAGGATCCACCGGCCAAGTCAACCATCCGCCGCCGTCCGGCCGTGACGAACCGCGCAGCCCATGGGCGGCCGGACCCGCGACATGAGTCGACGGGGTGCTGCCATCCGATACCCCCATCCGATGAAAGGGCCGGCGGGAGCGCGTGCGATCGGCGCGCCTGGGGGACGCCGGAAGGGCCGAGGCCATCGGCCCCGGCCCTTCCGCACGCCTCAGCCGGCGGCATCCGTCGCTCACGCCTTGCGCATGTAGGCGCGCACCGTGAGCGGCGCGAACACCGCGACGATGATCGCGGCGCCCAGCAGCGCGACGAAGACGTCACCGGTCACGACGCCGTCGTTGACGAGCGAGCGCACCGCGGTCACCAGGTGCGAGACCGGGTTGACGTTCACGAACCACTGCAGCCAGTCGGGCATGGTGTCGGCCGGCACGAAGGCGTTCGACAGGAACGTGAGCGGGAACAGGATGAGCATCGAGATGCCCTGCACGCTCGACGCGGTGCGTGCGATGACGCCGAAGAAGGCGAAGATCCAGCTCATCGCCCACGAGCAGGCGATCACGAGCAGGCCCGCGGTGACCACGCCGCCGAGCCCGCCACCGGGGCGGAAGCCCATGATGAAGCCCATGACGAACGTGATGGTCGTCGCGATCGTGTAGCGGAGGGTGTCGGCCAGGAGCGCGCCCGACAGCGGCGCGATGCGCGCGATCGGCAGCGAGCGGAACCTGTCGAACACGCCTTTGTCCATGTCTTCGCGCAGCTGCACGCCGGTCACGACCGAGGTCGTGATGACAGTCTGCACGAGGATGCCGGGGATGATGATCGGCAGGTAGCTCGCGACGTCGCCGGCGATCGCGCCGCCGAAGATGTACGTGAACATCAGCGTGAAGATGATCGGCTGCACCGTCACGTCGACGAGCTGCTCGGGCGTGCGGCGGATCTTGAGGATGCCGCGCCAGGCCATGGTGAGCGTGTTCTGCACCGTCAGCGCGAGGCTCGAGCGGTTCGACAGCTGCCGGTCGGCGACCGGCACGATGGGGGTGGCGATCGCGGTCATGCGCGAGCTCCTTCCAGTTCGTCGGCCGTCGCGTGGGCGGCCTCGTCGTCTTCCGGCACGCCCTTGCCGGTCAGGGTGAGGAACACCTCGTCGAGCGTCGGCTGCTGGACGCTCAGCTCTTCGAGGTGCAGGTCGGCCGCGCGGAACGCGACCAGCAGGTCGGCGACGCGGTCGGGGTCGCTCATCGGCACGGTGAGGCGGGCCGCCTCAGGCGAGACGATCGCGTCCACACCGAGCACGCGGGCGATCTCGCGCTGCGCCTCGGCCATGTCGGAGCCGCCGCGCAGGCGCAGCAGCAGCGATGCCTGGCCGACCGAGGCCTTGAGCTCGAGCGCGGTGCCCTCGGCGACCACGGTGCCGCGGTCGATGACGGCGATGCGGTCGGCGAGCTGGTCGGCCTCGTCGAGGTACTGGGTCGTCAGCACGACAGTCGAGCCGGTGGCGACGAGCCGGCGGATCGTGTCCCACATCTGCCCGCGGGTGCGCGGGTCGAGCCCGGTGGTCGGCTCGTCGAGGAAGATGAGCGGCGGCTGTGCGATGAGGGATGCCGCGAGGTCGAGGCGGCGGCGCATGCCGCCGGAGAACTTCGCGAGCGGCCGGGTCGCGGCCTCGGTGAGCGAGAACTCCTCGAGCAGCTCGGCCGCCTTGCGCTTCGCGTCGATGCGCGAGAGCCCGAGCAGGCGGGCGAAGATGACGAGGTTCTCGGTAGCGGACAGCGTCTCGTCGACGGACGCGAACTGCCCGGTGAGGCCGATCAGCTGGCGCACGATCTGCGGCTCGCGCGCCACGTCGTAGCCGAAGATCTCGGCCCGTCCGGCGTCGGGGCGCAGCAGCGTCGACAGCATGCTGATGGTGGTGGTCTTGCCCGCGCCGTTGGGCCCGAGCACGCCGTAGACGGTGCCCGCCTCGACGGTCAGATCGACGCCGTCGACCGCGCGGTTGCTGCCGAAGGTCTTGACGAGCCCCTCGGCGCGGACCGCGGGGGTGCGGGATGCGGAACTGGTGATGGTCATGTCGTCCACAGTGCTCCGGGGTCGCTGTCGCACCGCTGTCGCGGGACCCCTGGCGGTGTCGCGGCACTGTCACGCGACTGTCACGCCGGCGCGGACGCTGCCGCAACGGATTCTCGCGTCCGCGTCATGAAACCGGACAGTGTGCGTCCTGCACGGTGTAAGCGCATGTCGGCGGACCCGAAAACCCGCGACGTGCACCGAATCGAGGGCGCCCGACCCGAGGCGCCGCTGGGGGCTGTTCCATGCACGATGCTTTCGCGCGCCCGCGCGCCTTCACCCATACCGAGCCGACACGCGCCGGTCGCGGCCGACGCCTGCTGGCGGCGGCCATGACGGCCGCGCTGCTGGTGGCTCCGGCATCCGTCGTCGCGGGGGTCGCGATGGATGCCGCACCCGCCGCCGCGGCGGAGCTGTCGATCCCCGTGACGGACGGCGTGCAGACGCGCATGACCTCGCACACCGGGTGGAACGGCCAGACCGCCGCCGATCCGAGCACGGGCGACTGCGTGCGCTACGGCACGGCCGCCGACACCGTCACGTCGGGCTCGATCGACAATCCGGGCGGCTCGCCGGGCACGCAGTCCGCGGCGTGGGCCGACGGTGCCGCCGCGTGGGTCGCGACCGGCACGACCGCCTACTCGGCGCACGGCCGGGGCGGCTCGAACTGCAGCGCGCGCCTGGACCTGTCGTCGCAGAGCGCCGTGGGCTTCTCGCCGGCCTCGATCGCGTCGGTCCAGACCGGCGTCGCGTTCAACCTCGGCCGCATGGTGCACCGCAACAATCCCGTGTATACGACGAACCAGCGGTTCCGCGGCGAGATGGACGTGCGCCTGCTCGGCCTCGACCTGAGCTACGGGTGGCAGCTGCACGAGACGCCGAACCAGGCGAATCCGCCCGAGGATCCCGCGAACAACGACGTGCTCGAGTTCGTGAACACCGTCAGCGAGCACTCGTTCGAGGGCCCCGACAGCAACCGCTACACGCTGGTCGTGAGCGGCTTCGCGGCGCCCCTGGCCGACGGCACCTGCGCGCCCACCCTCGCCGATCCGGGCGAGGCCATCAACCGCTTCGAGACCGTCGAGCGCACGTCGACGTATGGATGCCTCTACGGCGAGTTCCAGCAGGTCCGCAGTCTCACCGTGGTCAAGACCGCCGAGGCCACCGACACGGGGCCCGACGCGATCCCGGCCTTCGACTTCACCACCGACGCGCGCACGCCGGGTTCGGCCTGGGCCGACGGCTTCGCGCTCGCCCCGACCGCGCTCGGTGCCGAGGGTGCGGCATCCGTCACGCGTGACGTCGTCGTGGGCGAGACCCTGACGATCGTCGAAGGCGCCGCCGCCGAGCCGTGGGCGTTCACGAGTCTCGTGTGCGTCGACGGCATCGGCGCGACGCTGCCGATCACGTCCGGCGAGCGCATCGAGATCGCGGGCGACCTGTCGGCGCGGGATGCGGCTGCCGCCCCCATCACGTGCACCTACACGAACACGTACGACGTGACGGACCCGACGCCGCCGGTGATCCCGCCGGTCAAGCCCACCCCGCCGGTCACACCCCCGGTCGAGCCCACCCCTCCGGTCACACCCCCGGTCGAGCCCACCCCGCCGGTCACACCCCCGGTCGAGCCCACCCCTCCGGTCACACCCCCGGTCGAGCCCACCCCGCCGGTCGAACCCACGCCGCCCGTCGAACCCACCCCGCCCGTCGAGCCCACCCCGCCCGTCGAGCCCACCCCGCCCGTCGAGCCGACGCCGCCGGCCGAGCCGACTCCGGCCGAGCCGACCCCGACGGCACCTCCCGCGGACGCGGGCGGTCCGACCGACGGACTCGCACTGACCGGCTCCGGCCCCGTGCTGCCGTTCGCGCTCACCGGTGTGGGCCTGTTGGCGGCGGGCGTGCTCGTCGCGTTCCTCCTGCGCCGCCGCAAGGCGCAGGACTGAGGCCGCGGGCGCGGTCGGGGGTCGATCCCCGGTTCCAGCCGGCCGCGTCCGCCTTCCGAGGGAACGGGGATGCCGCGACGCAGGTCGCGGCATCCCCGTTTCCGCTCGCTGACCAGGGGCGACGTTATCCACACGTGGTCCGTCCCGCTGCCGCGCGCCGCTAGGGTGGGGGGACCCGCCCCTGTCCCCCCGACACGGAGACACCATGCTGCCCTTCCTCATCGTCGGAGGCGTCGGCCTCGCCGTCCTGCTGATCTCGCTGCTGATCGGCGACATCTTCGACCACTTCGACATCGGCGACGGCGCCATCTCGGGCACCGCCCTCGGCATCGCCGCTGTCGTGTTCGGCGCGTCCGGCGTGATCACGTACACCTCCGGCCTGGCCACCGTGTGGGCGTACGTGCTCGCCGCGGTGCTCGCCGTGCTCGCCTACCTCGTGGCGGTGCTGTTCGTGAAGCGCCTGACCAGGAGCTCCGACGGCGCACCCACCACCGCCCTCGGTCTGTCGGGCGTCTCGCGCTCCGACATCACGCCCTCCGGCGGCGAGGTGAGCCTCGACGGTCCCGGCGAGGTCGAGCGCCGCCTCGCCTACTCCGACGCGCCGATCCCCGAGGGCGTGCGCATCCGCGTGATCGAGCACGCCGGCACGCGTGTCAAGGTCGTCGCCGAGTAGGCGCCACCCCCGTTCCACCCACCCCGCACCCGAAGGAACCCATGCTCGACTCGACCCTCATCCAGGTCATCGCCGTCATCGCGCTCGTCGTCGCGGTGCTCGGCCTCATCACGTTCATCGCGCGGCGCATCCGCCGCGTTCCCCCCAACGAGGCGCTCGTCATCGTCGGCCGCGGCGCCGGCAAGCCCGCACCCGGCGAGTCCGGCAGCGGCCAGCGCGTCGTCATCGGCGGCCGCACCTTCGTGTGGCCGATCCTGCAGCAGGGCTTCTCGATCTCGCTCGAGCAGCGCCAGATCGGCATCACCGTCGAGGGCGTCGACAAGAACCGCATCAAGATCGCGATCAAGGCGTCGATCAACTTCAAGGTGTCGGGCACCGAGGACGGGGTGCGCCGTGCCGCCCAGCGCTTCCTTTCGCAGCAGGGCGCACTCACCGACATCATCAAGGAGTCGCTCGAGGGGTCGCTGCGCTCCATCGTCGGCGACATGACGATCGAGCAGATCATCTCCGACCGCAAGAGCCTGTCGGACCGCGTGGTCGCCGAGACCAAGACCGACCTGGTCGAGCAGGGCCTGCAGGTCGACCTGCTCAACATCAGCGACATCTCGACGCCCGGCAGCGACTACCTCGCCAACCTCGGCCGCGCCGAGGCGGCCCGCGCCCGTCAGGTCGCCGAGATCAGCGAGGCCGAGGCATCCCGTGCCAGCGAGTTCGCCCGCATCGAGGCGGCCGAGCAGATCGCCGAGCGCCAGAAGGCCCTCGCCCTCAAGCAGGCCGGCATCAAGGCCGAGACCGACCGCGCCAACGCCGAGGCGCAGGCCTCCGGCCAGCTCGCCACCGCCGAGCAGGACAAGCTCGTCGCCGTCCAGGAGCGCGAAGCCCTCACCGAGCAGGCGCTCGTGACGCAGGAGCGGCTCGACATCGAGATCCGCAAGCCCGCCGAGGCGCAGGCCTACGCCGAGGTGCAGCGCGCGACCGCCCTGCGTGACGCGGCGAACGCCGCGACCGAGGCCGACGCGTTCAAGCGCACCCGCATCGCCGAGGCCAACAAGGTGGCCGCCGTACAGGACGCCGAGGCATCCGCCACGGCCGTCCGCGTCGCCGGTGAGGCCGAGCGCGACAAGCAGGTCGCGCTGGCGGCCGGTATCAAGGCCGAGGGTGAGGCCCGCGCCTCCGCGATCCAGGCCGAAGGTCTGGCCGAGGCCGCTGCGACCGATGCCAAGGCGCTCGCGCTGCAGAAGTACGGCGAGGCCGCCCTGGCGCAGGAGATCATCTCGCGCCTGCCCGAGATCGTGCGCGCGGCCGCCGAGCCGATCGCCTCGATCGACAAGCTCACGGTGGTCTCGACCGACGGCGCGTCCGAGATGACGAAGACCGTCGGCAAGGTGCTGAGCGAGGGCACCGAGGTCGTGAAGGGGCTCACCGGCCTCGACCTCAACACGATCCTGCAGGCGTACGCCATCAAGTCCGCCGGGCCCGAGGCCGCCGCGGCGCTGAACGCCGCGGGCGCGGGCGCGAAGGCCACCGTGAAGGACGCCGCCGCGGCCGTCGGCAAGATCGGCTGACACGCGGCTTCTCCGGAGCGCCCGGCCCCTCGCGGGACCGGGCGCTCCGTCGTTCCTCGTCCGGCCAGTCAGCTACTTGAGCACCCGGCCGCTGACCGCGAGCGTCATCCGGCGCGGCATCACCCGGGCCGCCCACGCACTGAACGCGTTCGCGCGGCCCGACACCACGCTCGGCGGCACGTCGTCACGGTCGAGGCGACGCAGCGTGAGCTCGACGACCTGCGCGGGGAGCTGGAAGCGCCCGACCGCCGCGTCGGCGCCCGTGATGTCGAAGAACTCCGTGCGGGTCGCGCCCGGACTCACCGCGATGACGCCGAGCCCGGTGCCCTTCGTCTCGTACGAGAGCGCCTCGGTGAAGCTCAGCACGAACGCCTTCGTCGCGCCGTATACGGCCATGTTCGGGCACGGCTGGTAGGCGCCGGTGCTCGCGATGCCCACGAGCACGCCCCGTCCGTCGGCGACCATCTCGGGCAGGAGCTCCCGCGTGATCGCGACGAGCGCGGCGACGTTGACCTGCACCATCTCGCCGATCCTCGCGGCATCCGCCTCGGCGAAGGAGCCCTTCATGCCGAAGCCGGCGTTGTTGACCAGGCTCTGCACGCGGATCCCGCGCTCATCGATCTCCCGCCGCAGCACCGCGGTGGCGTCGGCGCGCGTCAGATCGAGGGCGATGGGCGTCGCCCGCACCCCGTGGTCCCGGGCCAGCCTCTCGGCGAGGTCGCGCAGGCGGTCCTCGCGGCGGGCGACGAGGACGACATCGGCTCCCCGCCGGGCGAGCTGCGTCGCGTACTCGACGCCGAGCCCGGCGCTGGCGCCCGTGATGAGCGCGGTGGTGCCGCGATAGTCCCTGGCCATGAGGTCAGGGTAGGCACTCCCCGCCGCGACCGGAACTCCCCCGGAACGAGTGGATGCCGCCACCCGGCCCGGTGGCGGCATCCACTGTTCAGACGGTCAGGCGCCGCGCAGGCGCTCCGCCAGGTAGGCGTGCAGGCCCTCGAGCGGCACGCGCTCCTGACCCATCGTGTCGCGGTCGCGGACGGTGACGGCGCGGTCATCGAGCGAGTCGAAGTCGACCGTGATGCAGAACGGCGTGCCGATCTCGTCCTGGCGGCGGTAGCGGCGGCCGATCGCGCCGGCGTCGTCGAAGTCGATGTTCCAGTCGCCGCGGAGGCTCTCGGCCACCTCGCGGGCGATCGGCGACAGCTGCTCGTTGCGGCTGAGCGGCAGCACGGCCGCCTTGACGGGGGCCAGGCGCGGGTCGAGCTTGAGCACCGTGCGGGTGTCGGTGCCGCCCTTCGCGTTCGGCGCCTCCTCCTCGTGGTACGCGTCGACGAGGAACGCCATCATGGCGCGCGTGAGACCGAACGACGGCTCGATGACATACGGGGTGTACTTCTCGCCCGACGCCTGGTCGAAGTAGGTGAGGCTCTGGCCCGACGCCTCGGTGTGGCTGCTCAGGTCGTAGTCGGTGCGGTTGGCGACGCCCATCAGCTCGCCCCACTCCTTGCCGGCGAAGCCGAAGCGGTACTCGACGTCGATCGTGCCGTCGGAGTAGTGGGCGCGGTCGTCCTCGGGCACGTCGAAGCGGCGCATGTTGTCGGGGTCGATGCCGAGGTCGATGAACCAGTTCCAGCACTCCTGGACCCAGTGGTCGAACCACTCCTGCGCGTCGGCCGGCGGCACGAAGTACTCGATCTCCATCTGCTCGAACTCGCGCGTGCGGAAGATGAAGTTGCCGGGGGTGATCTCGTTGCGGAACGCCTTGCCGACCTGGCCGATGCCGAACGGCGGCTTCTTGCGGCTCGCGGTGAGCACGTTCGAGAAGTTCACGAAGATGCCCTGCGCCGTCTCGGGGCGCAGGAAGTACAGGCCCGACTCGTCATCGACGACGCCGAGGTAGGTCTTCACGAGACCCGAGAACTCCTTGGGCTCGGTGTACTGGCCCTTGGTGCCGCAGTTGGGGCACGGCACGTCGGCGAGGCCGTTCTCGGCCTTGCGGCCCTTGCGCGCCTCGAAGTCCTCGATGAGGTTGTCGGCGCGGAAGCGCTTGTGGCAGTGCAGGCACTCCACCAACGGGTCGGTGAAGGTCGCGACGTGACCGGAGGCCTCCCACACGCGCTTGGGCAGGATGATCGACGAGTCGAGGCCGACCATGTCGCCGCGGCCGCGCACGAACGTCTGCCACCACTGGCGGCGGATGTTCTCCTTCAGCTCGGTGCCGAGGGGGCCGTAGTCCCAGGCCGACCGGGATCCGCCGTAGATCTCACCCGCTTGGAACACGAACCCGCGATGACGGGCGAGGGCGATGACTTTGTCGAGGCGAGACTGCTCGGCCACGGTGGCTCCAATGGTCGGGAGGGGGATGCACGAAGGTGCAGGATGCCGCGAGCGCGGCATCCATCGATTCTAGATGCCGCGCGACCCCGCGCCGCTGGCCGCCCTCTCAGCCGGGCGGTGCGGCCTCGGCGACGTGCACCGCCCATACCGGCGGGAGCTGGTCCGGCCTAGCCTGAACGGGTCGATCGGAGGACCCACGATGTTCCGCTCCGCGACGCACGCCCGGCGCGTGGCGACGGTGGTGCTGGCAGGTGCGCTGGCCGGTCCGCTGGCCGGCTGTGCCGTCCCGCAGCCGGCGGCCGACGCGCTCTACGCGTCGGCGCGGCAGCAGAACCTGCTGTTCAAGCAGACCGTCGCGGCGGTGCAGGTTCATCTCTACGACAGCGCCTGGCAGGTGCAGGAGTACGGCGACCTGCCGGTGGACTGCGACGGAGGCTACGCGTTCTCGTTGGGCCGCACGACCCCCGAGGGGTGGACGCTCGACGGCGACGCGCACGTCGACGGCCCGATGCTCGGCGCGCATACGGCGCAGTGGCTCGCGGACCGCGGCTGGACGACCCGGCCCGTCGGAACCTCGGGCGACGGCACGACCACGGTGCGGGCGCGGAACGACGCGCTGCACGTCGACAGTCTGACGATCGAGATCCGCGACGGTGCGGCATCCGCGGATTCGATCTCGGTGCGCGCGGAGACGGGCTGCTACGCGGGCGACCGCGACGAGCTGACCGCGGTCCTCATCCCGGGCTGGCCGGATGACCCTGTCGCACACGACCCGCTCCCGGCGTCGGAGTTCGCCGGCGCGACGCCGATCTTCGGGTTCACCGAAGACGGCGCCGCGCGGTGACTGTGCACGTGCGCTGACGAACGATCAGCCTCAGCTGAGGAACGGGATGGTCAGCGGGTACTTGTACCACTCGCCGCGGTTGGCCTTCACGGCGGCGATGATGCTGAACACGATGTTCAGCACGTACGCGGCGATCAGCACGAAGATGCCGATGACCACGATGCTGAGGATGCTGCCCACGATGTAGGCGATCAGCAGCGTCAGCTGGAAGTTCAGGGCGGTGGCGGTGTGGGCGCGGACGAACGGCCCGCGGTCCTTCAGGACGAGGTAGCCGATTAGCGCGGGAAGCGGGCCGAAGAAGATGCCGCCCACGTGGACGAGCGTCGCCCACAGCTTCTCGTCGGCGGGACTCATCGGCTGCGGCTGCGACGCAGCGTACGGGTACTGAGGCGGAGGAGGAGGAGTGGTCACCGCCCCAGACTAGGGGCAGCAGGGTGGACGGGTCACGCCTCGCGCAGTGCGTGACGGTCGATCTCGCCGATCGAGGTCAGGCCGGCGAGCCCCAGCGTGATGTCGAACTCCGCCAGGACGTTGCGCACCGCCTCGGCGACGCCGGCCTCGCCGGCCACGCCCAGCCCGTACGCATAGGGCCGGCCGAGGGCCACCGCGGTCGCGCCCAGGGCGAGCGCGATGAACACGTCGGACCCCTGGCGCACCCCGGAGTCGAACACGATCGGCACGCGGCCGGCGACGCGCTCCGCGGTGGTCGGCAGCACCTCGAGCGTCGGGACGGACTGATCGATCTGGCGTCCGCCGTGGTTCGAGATCCAGATGCCGTCGACCCCCGCGTCCAGGGCGCGGATCGCATCGTCAGGATGCACGATGCCCTTGAGGATGATCGGCAGCGTCGTCCACTGCCGGGCCTTCGCGAGGTCGCCCCAGGTCAGCGCGGGCGTCGAGAACACGTCGAGGAACGTCTCGACCGCCGCACGCGGCAGCGGCGAGCGCAAATTCTCGCGCACGCTGGACGTGCCGGTGATGGCAGAGCCCTTGCGGGCGATGCGCATGCCCGCGGCGACCGCCTTCGGCGTGATCCGGACCGGCGGGGCGGCGTCGGCGCCCTCGGCCGTCGAGCCCGCCCCGCGCACCCGCTCGCGCACGAGCTGCTGGAACACCGGATCACTCGCGTACTGCGCGATGCCCATCGCCCTCGTGAACGGCAGATACGCCAGGTCGAGGTCGCGCGTGCGCCAGCCGAGCAGGTGCGTGTCGAGTGTGACGACGATCGCTTCGCAGCCGGATGCCTCGGCCCGCCGCAGCAGCGATGCGTTGAGCTCGTCCGACGCCGACCAGTAGAGCTGGAACAGACGCGCGGCGGCCGGTGCGGCATCCCTCACCTCCTCCATCGCGACCGAGGCCTGGTTCGAGAGGGTGTACGGGACGCCGAGGGATGCCGCCGCCCGCGCGACCGCGACATCCGCGTCGGGGTGGGCCATCTCCATGACGCCCAGTGGGGCGAGCAGCAGCGGCGTCGGCCGGCGCGCGCCGAGGAAGTCGATCGACAGGTCACGACTCGACACGTCGCGCAGCGGCCGCGGCCATACCTGCCAGCGGCCGAATGCGGCGCGGTTGGCGGCAACCGTGCGCTCGGCGCCCGCTCCGCCGGCGATGTACGCGAACGCCTCGGCGCTCAGCGCCTTCGCGGCGGCGGCCTCGAGGCCATCGGCGTCGACCGGAACGCGCGGGCGGGTGCCGCTGATGCCGGCGCGGTAGATGTCGGACTGCGTCAGCCGGGAGATGCCGCGCGATGCGGCGGCGGGGTCGTCGGGGGCGGCACTGCGTTGAGCCATGGGCCTCAGCCTAGGAGGATCCCGGTTCGGCATTCAGTCTCTGCGCGCCGGCAGATGGCCGGGCAGCGCGTGATGGCACCCGTCGGGCTGCCGGCCGGGGATGCGCAGACGGAATTCCGGACAAGGGGCCCGCCGCCGGTGCGGTCCGTATTCGCGCCGACGGCGGGGGCGTGGGAAAGCGTTCGCCGGCGACGATAGACCAGGACTGGGACCGCGCACAAGCCGGCGGCATCGGCCGACAAAAACGTTTCATGATTTCGCTTGCCGTCGGCCGCCCCGCCGTGCCAGACTGCCAGGCGAGTGAATGGAATACGCTTTCCGTCCACTCACCGGACAGGGCTCGAGTCCGTACGCGCCCGGTTCACGACGACCCGCCACCGCGACGCCGCGGCGGCGGACACCGTCATCCTTTGCCGATGCTGACAACAGGAGGAACCGTGCCCCACGTGTCCGCACGCGCCGACGGCGCGACGCGACCCGCTCACCACGCCCCCGCATCCCGCACCTCGCGCGGGCTGCGTCTCACCGCGATCGCCGGCGCCACTGCCATGGTCGCGGCGCTCATCACCGCCACACCGGCCGCCGCGCTGCTCGCGCCCGCCGACGACGGAGCCTGGCGCTTCGACTTCGGCACCGCGACCAGCGCCGTCGCCGACGGCTTCCAGCAGGTGCTGACCACCTCGCGCTACACGGCCGAGACCGGCTGGGGCATCACCGTGCCCGACGGCGTGACGCTGTTCGACCGCGACCGCAGCACCGACGGCTCGCCCGCCGGAGCCATGGAGGACGACTTCGTCGCGGGCACGAACTGGGGCTTCCAGCTCGACGGCGTGCCTGCCGGCGCGTACTCGGTCACCGTGACCATCGGCGACGGCCTCAGCTCGGCATCCGGAACCAACGCGACAGTGACCCTCGAGGGCGTCGCGCAGGCCCGCCTCACGTCAGGCAAGGGCGTGAACGCGACGGCGACCTACACGGCGGTCGTCACCGACGGCCAGCTCACCGTCGGCTTCGCCGGTTCGGGCCTGGGGGCCTACCTCAACGGCCTGGTGGTGACGCCGGCGCTGCCGGCCGCCCCGGCAGGCCTCGTGGCTCAGCGGGTCGCGTGGAACGGCGTCGATCTGGCGTGGTCGGCGGTCGCGGGCATCGCGGAGTACCGCGTGCTGCGAGCGGACGTCACCGGCGGCACCACCGGCGAGTTCTCACAGCTCGCCGAGGTCACCGACCCCGCCTACACCGACACGTCCGTGACCGAGGGCGACGCGTACGCGTACGCCGTCACCGCGGTAGACGCGTACGGCGGCGTCTCGCCGGCCTCGGCCGAGGTGCGTTCGGGCACGATCCCCGCCCTCGTCGCACCCGCCGCGCCGGCCGACCTCGCCGTCGCGCAGGTGACCCGTGACGCCGTGGTGCTGTCGTGGTCGGCCGTCGCGAACGGCGACGAGTACGTCCTCGAGCGCGCCGGCGCCGACGGCGTGTTCTCGCAGGTCACGGCCGTCGCGACGCCCGGATACACGGATGCCGTCGACACGGCGCAGGCGTGGACCTACCGCGTGATCGCCCGCAACCAGGCGGGCTCGTCGGCCCCGTCCACCGCGGTCACGTCGGCGGTCTACTCGGCGCCCGCGCCGCTGCCCGCCGGTGACGTCGTGACCTTCGACTTCGGTCCCGGCCAGGTCGCCGACGGCGCCCTGTCTGTCACCAGCGCGACCGCGTACAACCCGGAGTGGGGCTACGGCTTCTCGACCGCCCCGACCGCCACGACGCCCGACATCGACCGCGGCGGCACCGACGCTCTGCGCGGCGACTTCGTATCGACGTCCGGCGCGACCTTCGAGGTCGACCTCGGCGCGGGCGACTACTCCGTGCGACTCGTCTCGGGCGACGCCACGCAGGCGACGACCACCACGATCACCGCCGAGAGCATCGCCAAGGTGACCGAGAACCCGCAACCTGCGGGCTCGTACCTCGACATGACGTTCACGATCGCACTCGTCGACGGCACCCTGACGCTGGTGTTCGGCGGCGACGTGCCCGTCGTCAACGCACTGACGATCACGCGCCTGCCCGACCGCGTCGCCGGAGCCATCCCCACGGCGTACATCGCAGGCGACTCGACGGTGCAGACCTACGACCCGATCGCCTACGCGCCGCAGGCCGGCTGGGGTCAGATGATCGACCGGTTCTTCGCGTCGGACGTCGCGTTCTCGAACCAGGCCATCGGCGGCCGCTCGTCGAAGAACTTCATCAGCCAGGGCCGCCTCGACGACATCCTGCGCGCAGTGCGCCCCGGTGACTACCTCATGGTGCAGTTCGGGCACAACGACGCCACGCAGGGTGTCGACGACCGGTACGCGAGCCCCGCGGATTACAAGGAGTACCTGCGCGTCTACGTCGACGGTGCCCGCCAGCGCGGAGCGACGCCGATCCTCGTGACGCCGGTCTCACGCCGCTCGTTCAACGCCGACACCGGCCTGTTCAATGTGAGCTTCCCGGAGTACGTCGACAAGATGAAGGAGCTCGCGGCCGAGGAGGACGTGCTGCTCGTCGATCTGTCGGCATCCAGCCGTGCGTACCTCGACCAGATCGGCCCCGACGCCGCCAAGGCCGTGTTCCTCTACGCCGACCCGGGCGTCTTCCCGCAGCGGCCCGCCGGCATCGCCGACGACACGCATTTCCAGGAGTACGGCGCGATCCAGATGGCCCGCCTCGTCGCGCAGGACGTCAAGGCGCTCGACGACCCGCTCGCCGGCAAGGTGACCGACGTCGAACCGCCCGCCGACGTTCCCGTCGCGCCGCAGAACGTGGTCGCCGGTGCCATCAGCAACGGCGGCGCGACGCTGCAGTGGGATGCCTCGCCGACCGCCGACATCTACAAGATCTACCGGCAGGCCGTCGCCGACCCCGAGCCCACCTGGACTCTTGTCGGCATGGTCACGCAGACCAGCTCGATCGTGCAGGGTCTCAATGAAGGCACGGGCTATCGCTATCAGGTGGTCGCCGTCAACGGACGCGGCGAGTCGGCCCCGAGCGCGGTCGTCACCTTCACGACCAAGCAGGCGCTGTACAAGTACGACTTCCAGCTGGCGGGCAACCCGCTGATGGCTGGCTACACCGAGGTCACCCCCGACGCGGGCTACACGGCCGAGCGCGGGTACGGCTTCCTGAACGCCCTGCCGGCGAACGCCGGTCGTGACCGCGGCGCCGCAGACGGGTCGAACGACCTGGTGCGCGACTTCGTGCTGCCCGGCGACAGCTCGACCTTCGCCCTCGACGTGCCCGACGGCACGTACTCGGTGAAGACGTACTCGGGCGACTGGATCGGTTCGAGCAAGACGAGCTTCCGCGTCGAGGGCAAGGAGGCCGGGTCGGGCAACGCCGGCAAGGGCTCGGTCAACGAGACTCTGCGCGGCCCCTACCTCGTCACGGACGGCCAGCTGAACATCGAGGCGTACGGCGCCGCGGCGGGTTCGCGGCTCAATGGCCTGGAGATCACGCCGATCCTGCTCGGTCCGGTGGGGCTGAAGGTCACCGACGTGAACGCCGACCCGGCCGCCCCCAGCGTCTCGCTGGCGTGGACGGGCGAGGCGGGGCTGACATGGAACGTGTACCGCCAGTCGCCGTTCGACGCGAAGCCGGTGCTGGTGGCATCCGTCGACCAGCCGTCGTTCCTCGACACGACGGCCCGCGTCGGCCTCGACTACGAGTACCACGTGACCGCCGTCGACCAGACGAAGCTCGAATCGGTGCCGTCGAAGACTGTCGAGGTGTCGTTCGTCGACGCGTCGGTCACGCCGCCGACGGCTCCCACGAGCCTCTCGGTCGACACCATCGGCAAGCGGTCGCTCGACCTGTCGTGGGCGCAGCCCCTGAACGCGCTGTACTACCTGGTGTTCCGTTCCGAGGTGGAGGGTGAGCGGGGCGACCTGATCGGGCTGTCCGACGCGAACCGCTACACCGACGCCACCGTCCTCACCACGATCCCGTACTTCTACACGGTCGTCGCGGTGAACGCGGGCGGTGCGGGTGCGGCCTCCGACCAGCTGAAGACCGACGCGGTCACCGTCCTGCAGCGGCAGGCCGAGTACCTCGACCGGGCTCCGGCGGCGGTGTCGACGGATGCCGGGACCCTGGTGTCGTGGCGCATGCTGGGCACCGACCCCGACAGCGTCGCCTTCCACGTCTACCGTGACGGCAAGCGCCTCACGAAGACGCCGATCACCGAGTCGACGAACTACCTCGACAAGACCGGAACCGCCGACTCGACGTACTTCATCACGAAGGTGCTCGACGGCATCGAGACCACCGAGAGCGAGACGTTCGGCGTACAGGACGGGGACTACCTGAGCGTGCCGCTCGACAAGCCCGCCGACGGCTACACGAAGGACGGCCAGCCCTACACCTACTCGGCGAACGACACGAGCGTCGGCGACGTGGACGGCGACGGGCAGTACGAGCTGATCGTGAAGTGGGATGCCCGCTCGCACGACAACTCGCAGGCCGGCTACAACGGCAACGTGCTTCTGGACGCCTACCGGCTGGACGGCACGCGGCTGTGGCGCATCGACCTCGGCGTCAACATCCGGGCCGGCGCGCACTACACGCAGTTCCAGGTGTACGACTACGACGGCGACGGCCGCGCCGAGGTCATGATGAAGACCGGTGACGGCACCATCGACGGCGTCGGGCAGCCGATCGGCAACGCCAGCGCCGACTACCGCAACAGCTCGGGCTACATCCTGAGCGGTCCGGAGTACCTCACGGTGTTCAACGGCCTCACCGGTGCCGCCATCGACACGATCGACTACGTGCCGCCGCGCGGCGACGTCGGGGCGTGGGGCGACACGTACGGCAACCGGGTCGACCGGTTCCTCGCGGCGACCGCCTACCTCGACGGCGAGCACCCGAGCGCGATCTTCAGCCGCGGGTACTACACCCGCGCGGTGATGGCCGCGTACGACTTCGACGGCTCGAAGCTGCACCAGCGCTGGGTGCTCGACTCGAACGACGAGGGCAACGAGGGCTTCTACGGGATGGGCAACCACAATCTGTCGGTGGCCGACGTGGACGGCGACGCCAAGGACGAGATCGTCTACGGCTCGGCCACGGTCGACGACGACGGCTCGCTGCTCTATTCGACGGGGCTCGGCCACGGCGACGCGATCCACGTGTCGGACCTCGTGCCGTCCAACCCCGGGCTGGAGGTGTTCGCCGCGCACGAGGAGATGCACGCCTCGGGCAACCGCGGGGCCACCATGCGCGATGCGCGCACGGGCAAGATCCTGTGGTCGATCCCCGCGACGGTCGACACCGGGCGCGCCGCGTCCGGTGACATCGACCCGCGCCACGAGGGCGCCGAGGGGTGGGCCGTCGGCGGCGACGCCGCCTGGAACTCCCCCGTCGGGCAGCTGATGTCGTCGACGGGTGAGCTGATCTCGACCGAGATCCCGGCGGCGAACTTCCTGGCATGGTTCGACGGCGACCCGCTGCGCGAGATCGTCGACCACGACTGGAACGCCGACACGTCCGAGGGCGTGCCGACGATCGGCAAGTGGAACTGGGAGACCGAGACGACCGACGTGATCCTCAAGGCCGACGGAGCACGCTCCAACAACTCCACGAAGGGCACGCCGAACCTGCAGGCGGACCTGTTCGGCGACTGGCGCGAAGAGATCGCGTGGCGTTCGGCGGACTCGACCGAGCTGCGCATCTACTCCACCACCGACGAGACCGCGATCCGGCTGCGCACCCTCATGCACGACCCGGTCTACCGGCTGTCGGTCGCCTGGCAGAACACCGGCTACAACCAGCCCCCGCAGACGAGCTTCTTCCTCGGCGACGGGTTCACCCAGCCGGCCGCCCCGCGGATCGCCGTCACCGGCGACCCGAGCGGTGCGGGGGATGCCACGGCCCCGGTGCTCTCGGGTCTCCCGGCCGACGGCACGCTGCTGCCGAGCACCGGCACGTTCACCGTCGCCGTGGCGGCGGAGGACCCCGAGTCGGGCGTGCGCAACCTCGACATCGCGTTCGACGGGCAGCCCGTCGCACCCGGTGCCGCGATCGCGCTGAAGGACAAGGTCGGCGTGCACACGCTCACCGTCAACGCCGTGAACCACGACGGTCTGGTGGCCCAGGCGTCGGTGCAGCTGCTCGTGTTCGACGACGAAGGCGCCGCCAAGGCGCCCGGTCGCGGCATCCTCTCCTCCGACTCCGGATGGGAGAGCGGGCTCAGCGACGGCCGCTACACCGTGTCGATGAACCTGTGGTCGGGGGTCAACGGCGCCGTCTACAAGCTGTACGAGAACGGCACCCTGATCGCCACCAAGCTGCTCGACGCGAACTCGCCGAAGGCGCAGCTGGCCACCGTCGACGTGACCGGCAAACCCAACGGCACCTACGTGTATACGGGCGAGCTGATCAACGCGAAGGGCACCACCGCGACCACCCCGGTCACGGTCAAGGTGACCGATGCCGCACCCGGCGTCCCGGTCCTCTCGCACGACAACTACGACAAGGACGGCAACTACACCGTCACCGCCAACCTCTGGTGGGGCACCAACGCCACCTCGTACCGGCTGTACGAGAACGGGACGCTGATCGACGAGCAGACAGTCGCGGCGGCATCCCCCAACGCGCAGCAGGCCGCGACGGCCATCACCGGACGCGCACCCGGCACGTACACGTACGTCGCCGAATTCGCCAACGCCGCGGGGACGACCACCTCGAAGGCCATCACGGTGACCGTCAAGAAGTAGCGGGATCGCGGATGCCGGCGGCCGGTCACCTTCGGGTGGCCGGCCGTCGGCCTTCTCGGATCAGCCGCCGAAGCCGCACCACTGGCCGACCCACGTGAGGATGCGGCCGCGCAGCTCTTCGCCGACGAACAGCTCGATCTCGCCCGGCTTGCCGTCGAGCGAGATCTGCACGTCGAAGATCGTGCCTCGCTTGTCTTCCTGCACGGCGTGCGGGTCGCAGCGGAACGGGATGATCGGCACCGCGACCACGACCGGCGACGTCTCGTCGGCCGCCACCGCGACGTCGAGCGGGTAGAGGTCGTCATCGTCCGGGGCCGCGAAGTCGAGCAGATTCGTGCGCTCGATCCCGGTGATTGCGGCGGCCGCCGACCCGGTCGGCGTGACGGTGAGCTCCAGTGACGCGGGGTCGCCGGGCGCGGATGCCGTGAAGCCGGTGAAAGCGAGGCCCGCGGCATCCGCGAGTTGCTCTTCAAGGCATTCGCGCGCGTGCAGCGGCGCGAGGAACCCGACCGGGTCGGGGGCGGATGCCGCAGCCTCGACGGTGCCGGCATCCCGCACGATCTCGAGCACGACGCGCGCGTCGCCGTCGTCGGGGGCGTCGCAGTCTACGGCGGCCAGCTGGACGCGGATGTCGACGGCGCCGCCGGCGGGCACGGTGCTCACCCGGTCGGCGATCACGCGTGCCGACGGCCGCTCGAACCGCGGATCCTCGACGCGCACCTCGCCCACGGTGAGTGCGGCGTCGGAGCCGTTGACCACGTGTACCTCGGCCTGACGCGACGACACGTCAGACCGCAGCTGCTGCAGCTCGACGGTCACGCCCGACGGCAGGGTGGGCGCCGGCGTCGGCGGAGAGCCCGCCGCGCAGCCCGACAGCGCGGCGATCAGCACGAGCGCCCCGCCGACGATCGCGCGCGTGCGCATGTCAGCGGGACAGCGTCTCGCGGGCGACGGTGAACTCGTCCAGCGCCACGGGGTCGATCTGCACGCCGAGGCCGGGCAGGGTGGGCACCCGCACGTGGCCCTGCTCGAGCACCGCCGGCTCGGTCACGATGTCGCGCGTGTAGAAGCGGCTCGACGCCGACACGTCGCCTGGCAGCGTGAACCCCGGCAGCGCCGCGAGGGCCGCATTGGCGGCGCGGCCGATGCCGGTCTCGAGCATGCCGCCGCACCAGACCGGCACACCGGCCGCCCGGCAGCGGTCGTGGATCCGCACCGCTTCGAGGTAGCCGCCGACGCGGCCGGCCTTGATGTTGATGATGGATGCCGCGCCCAGCGCGAGCGCGTCGCCTGCCGCCTTGTCGGACACGATCGACTCGTCCAGGCACACCGGGGTGCGCAGCCGCCGCGCCAGGGTGGCATGGTCGACGAGGTCGTCCTCCTGCAGCGGCTGCTCGATCAGCAGCAGATCGAAGCGGTCGAGCTCGGCCAGCGTGTCGACATCGGCGAGCGTGTACGCGGAGTTCGCGTCGATCTGCAGCGGGATCGCGCCGAATGCGTCGCGCACCGCGGCGGTGTCGTCCACGTCGCGACCCGGCCGGATCTTGATCTTGATGCGCACGTAGCCCTCGTCGAGGTACTCCGCCACGGTGTCGACGAGGGCGGCCGGATCCCGTTGGATGCCGACGGACACCCCGCTCGGCACGCGGTCGTGGACGGCGCCGAGGTACTCGCCGAGCGGACGCCCCTCGGTGCGCAGCGCCGCGTCGAGCACCGCGAGCTCGAGTCCCGCCTTGGCCATGCGGTGCCCCTTGAAGGGCTCGAGCACTGCGGCGACGTGCTCGGGGGCGAGTACTCTCCGGTCGAGCAGCGCGGGGGCGAAGAAGCGCAGCGCGACGTCCCACGCGCCCTGCGTGTACTCGCTCGAGTACAGCGGATCGGCCTGCGTGACGATCTCGCCCCAGCCGTCGCCGTCGGACGTGAGCGCGCGCACCACGATCACCTCACGCACCGTCTCGGTGCCGAACGACGTGGTGAAAGGCGACACCAGCGGAAGGTGCAGCACGCGCAGCTCGAACCCCTCGAGGGTGACGGGTCCGGTGGGCCGGGCGATGGGCATGCGCTCAGCGTACGCCCGGGCGTCGACGCGTCTCGCGGGAACAGGTGTTCTGAGATCGGGCGAGCGGGGCACTCAGTGCGCGAGGCGCAGCGTCGCGGCGTCGCGGCGGACCGGGATGTAGGTCGAGCGGGCCGAGCGCGGACGCCGGCGGCGCGGCTCGGTCTCGGTCAGGCGTCGCTCGGCGCGTCGCAGCGCCTCGCCTGCCGTGATGATCAGGGTCTCGATGTGCTCGTGCATGACTGCTCCTTCCCCTCGGAAGAGCCGCGGTCGCCTCTGCTGATACCTCGGATCGGCGGACGCGCCACGCGTCCATGTCCCCACGCTACGAGGGGCCACCGACAGCGACGGGATGCCTCAGTCCAGCCAGGGGAACGCCTCGGGAATCCGGTCCAGCGGCGGCCGCCGTTCGAGGAACCCCGGCGCCGTCGGCTTCGGACCATCACCCATACCCGCGACGCTACCGGCCGCCGCGGCCGCTCACGCCGGCAGTTCGGCGAACGCGCGCACGGGGAAGGTGCCGAACCCCTCCACCGCGGGCGGCGCGGCGGTGAACCGGGCACCCCGCGGCGGCAGCGCGCCGAGGTTCGTCAGGTGCTCGACGACGTGCACGCCGGCGCCCAGCAGCAGCGAGTGCGCGGGCCGCTCGCCCCCGCCGGAGCCTGTCGACGGGTCGGCGTCGTCGATGTTGAGCGAGTCGATGCCCACCAGCACCGCGCCGGCGTCGATGAGCCACTGCGCGGCCTCGCCGGTGAGGAACGGTGCGCCGACACCGTACTCCGGCGCCCCGAACCAGCGGTCCCACCCGGTGTGCAGCAGCACCGCGGCGCCGCGCACGTCGCGGTCCGCGAGCGTCTCGGGACGGATGCCCCGGCGCGCGGCATCCCACGCGTCCTCCAGATGGAACACCTCGGCGCGCAGCCCCACCAGCGTCGACAGGTCGAGCCCGGCGAGATCGCGGCCGCCGGCGTACCGGTGGTACGGCGAATCGAGGTACGTGCCGGTGTTGCCGATCAGGTGGATGACGTCCATCGCGAACTCGGTGCCCGGTGCATAGCGGGCGCGCGAGTCCTCACGCGTGAGGTGCGGCGTGATGGTCGGCGCCGGCAGACCCGGGTAGGTCACGAGCCCGGCCCGGATCGGATGGCTGAGGTCCACGACACGTGTCTGAGAAGCGGATGCCGCCACCTCGACGCCGCGGCTCCCCCGATGCGGCTCTTCCACGACCCGCACGCCGCGCAGCTCCACCTCGTCGACGAGCGCGAGGCCGAGGTGGGCGACGAGCAGGCGTCCGAGCTCGTCGTCCGAGATCTCGGCGGAGGGAAGGTCGAGCCGGAAGCCGACGCCCGACAGACCGCCCCCGTTCGCGAACCGGATGTCGAAGTCGAAGTGGGCGCGATACTCGGGCATGCCGCGAGCCTAGGCGCGCGGCATCCACCCGGTCTGCCAGGGTCCGTCGCATTTCGGACGGAGACGAGTTCCGCCGCGGGGACCTACCGTGGGTAGCGTCACAGGTGACCCCACCCGATCGGCGGCCGAGCGTCCGTCGCATCCCAAGGAGAACGTCATGGGCATGGATGTGCGCGAGCCCCTCGAGAAGGCCCGATGAGTCCTGCTCGGACGGCCGGCCGTCCGGACCCGAATCCTCCCCTGATCTCGACGCCAGGCTTCGTCGGGCGCGATCGGGAGCTGGCAGAGCTCCGCGACGCCGTCGCCCGGCCGCCCGCGATCGTGCTGGTCGAGGGCGAGGCGGGCATCGGCAAGAGCCGGCTGCTGCAGGAGTGGCTCGCCGAACCGGAGGCGCCCACGGCGCTGGTGTCGGTCTGTCCGCCGCTGCGGGAGTCATTGACGCTGGGGCCGATCGTCGACGCGTTCCAGGGGATCGACAGCCTCGTGGCGGGGCTGCCCCTCACCGGTCTCGCCGGCGCGCTGCGCCCATTGTTCCCGGAGTGGTCGGCCGACCTGCCACCCGCCCTCGAGCCGGTCGACGACGCGAAGGCGGCGCGGCATCGCCTGTTCCGCGCGCTCGACGAGCTGCTCAGGGCGCTCGGCGTGGACGTCCTCGTCGTGGAGGATGCGCACTGGGCCGACGAGGTGACACTGGAGTTCCTGCTGTTCCTCATCTCGCGGCAGCGCTCGGACGGAGCGAGCCTGGTGATCTCGTACCGTCCGGAGGAGGTGGATGCCGGGTCACTGCTCCTGCGGCTGACCTCTCGCCTGCCCGTCGGCGTCACGGGGGCGAGGATCGCCCTCGAGTCCGTGCGCCCCGACGACACGGCGTCGCTCGTGTCGTCGATGCTGGGTGGAGAGCCGGTCTCCGACGAGTTCCGCGCCTTCCTGCACCAGCGGACCGGGGGTGTTCCCCTGGCGATCGAGGAGTCCGTCCGGCTCCTGTGCGACCGCGCCGACATCGTCTTCCGCGACGGACAGTGGGTCCGGCTGGCACTCAGCGAGCTCCAGGTGCCGCCGACCGTCCGCGACTCCACCCGGGAGCGGGTGGACCGCCTGGCGCCGGCGACCCAGCAGACACTGCGCGCGGCAGCGGTCCTGGCGGAGTGGTCCTCGGAGGCCGCGATCTCCGCGACCGCCGGTCTGCCGATCGAGCGGGTCCGCGCCGGCATCGCCGAGGCGGCCTCGGCCCGGATCCTGGCCGAGGACGACCGCCGCCGATGGCGGTTCCGGCACGTCCTGGTCGCCACGGCGGTCTACGAGGCCATCGCGCGTCCTGACCGGGCGCTCTTGCATCGCCGGGCCGGCGAAGCGCTCGAGGCCGTCGACCCCCGGCCGGTCGCGCGTCTGGCCCATCACTTCCGCGAAGCCGGCGAGACCGGTCCGTGGGCGCGGTACGCCGAGCTCGCGGCGGCGCAGGCCATGGCCTCGGGCGACAACACCGCCGCCGTCGTCCTGCTGGTCGACCTCCTGACGGAGCGGGCGCTCCCGCCGACAGACCTGGCCAGGATCGCCCGGACGGCGGGGCTTGCCGCGCTGGGTCGGCGAGAGCCGGTCGACGAGGTCTACCACCGCGTCGTGCGCGGCCTGCGGACAGTGCTCGACAGTCCGGGCCTGACCGCCCGCGAGCAGGCCGAGGTCCGCAACCCGCTGGGGCGCCTCCTGATCACCGGCGGCGAGGCGGCCGCCGCGCGGGTGGAGCTGGAGCAGGCCGTCTCGGACCTCGGCCACGACCCCGCCGAAGCGGCCAAGGCGATGACGTACCTGGGCTGGGCGTACGCGTCGCCCTGGCCCGCCTCGACGCACCGGCGCTGGCTGCGCCGTGCCGCGGAGCTCGAGGCCGGGATCGAGTCGCCTGCGGTCCGGCTGAACCTCGCGGGCAACCGCGCCGCCGCGTTCCTCATGCTCGGCGACGACGAAGCTTGGGACATCGTCGCAGGGCTGCCGCTGGACGGCGCCGCCGCGCCGGAACGGCTCGACATCGCCCGCATCCACACCAACATCGGGACGGGCGCCGTGCTGTGGGGCCGCTACGCCGACGCGGAACGGCACTTCGGCGTCGCGCTGCGGCTCGCGGATGCCGAGGAGTCCTCGAGGCTGCACGACAACATCCACCTCGAACGGGCGAACCTCGACTGGTTCCAAGGCCGGTGGGAGGGGCTGGCCGACCGCAGCGCCGGGTTCGTCGAGGCCCACGCGGACCGGCCGGCGCTCCACCTGGCCGCCGTCCGGCTGACGGCCCGGCTCGCCGCCGCGACCGGACGCCGGCGCGAGGCCGAGGAGCAGTTCCGGCTCGTGCTCGACGAGGCGATGCGACTCGGCGCCGCCGACGACACGATGGAGCCCGCCGCGGAGCTCGCGCGGCTGTGGCTCGCGGAGGACGACATCGACGCGGCCCTCCGGATCACCGACGCACCGCTGCGGACCGTCCGGACGAAGGACATCTGGCTGTGGGCGACCGACCTCGCGCCGGTACGGGTCGAGGCCCTGCTCGGGGCCGACGATGTCGAGGCGGCCACGGCGCTCACCGACGAGCTCTCGCAGGGGCTGCGGGGTCACACCGCTCCCGCTCCCCTGGCCGCGCTGGCCCTGTGCCGGGCCCACGTGTCGTCCGCGGACGATCCGGCCCGGACGGCCGACGCCTACGAACAGGCGGCGCAGGCCTGGGACGCGCTGCCGCGGCCGTACGACGCACTGCGTGCGCGCGAGCGCCGGGCCGTCGCTCTCCTCGCCGCGGGCCGGACCGCCGAGGGCCGCGAGCTGCTGTCCGCCCAGTACGAAGGGCTGTTCCGGCTCGGCGCCCGCGCCGACGCCGACCGGATCGCCCAGCGCCTCCGCGAGCACGGCGGTGATGTGCCCCGGCTGTGGCGGGGCGGGCGGAAGGGGTACGGCGACCGCCTCTCGCCCCGCGAGCTGGAGGTGGTCCGCCTGGTCGTCGCGGGGAGGACGAACCGCGAGATCAGCCAGATCCTCGCGAAGTCGCCGGCCACCGTGGACCAGCAGCTGAGGTCGGCGATGCGCAAGGTCGAGGTCACCTCTCGAACCGCCCTCGCCGTCAAGGTGACCGAGGCGGGCTTGCTGGACGATACCGATCCTGCGTGAACGTCTCACAAAGATTGACGTATTCGCCGGATAGCTAGCTGCGGGCCGTCTGCCCGAGCATGGCTGCATGTCCCACGACCCGGAGTCGCCCCCGCGCCCAGAAGCGGCCGCGCGCGACGACCTGAGCGCCGACCCCGAGACGCCCCTGTCGGGCGGATCGGGCTCCTCCGACGACCCCGTCGACCCCGACGGCGCCGCCGACCGTCCGCACCACCAGAGTCACGACCCTTACCAACCCCTGTAGACCGGAGGGCTCCCCCATGCGACTCACCGCCATCCTCACGTCACTGGCCGTCACGGCCGGCCTGGGCATGGGTGCGCCCCTCCCAGCGGCAGCCGCGCCCGACAGCGGCCCGCCCGACGCCAAGATCACGAGCGATCTGAAGGACCGCTTCCACGAAGACCCGGTCGCGGACTTCTGGATCACGTTCACCACCGACGCCGACCTCGCGCCGGCGAGGGACATCAGCGATTGGGGCGAGCGCGGTCAGTTCGTCTACGACGCGCTCAAGAAGTCGGCGAAGGCCTCCGAGGCGGCCATCGCCGCCGAACTCGACGCGGCCGGCGTGAAGTACACCTCGTACCCGCTCGTCAACGCCGTGCTGGTGAAGGGGGGCTCGCAGGACCTCGCGCTCGATCTCGCGTCGGTCGGACAGGTCGCCGAGATCCAGGCGTCGCCGCAGGTCGCACTCGTCGCGCCCGTCGACGAGGAGACGCCGACGGATGAGGCAGTCCGCCCCGACGCCGCGGCCTCGACCGGCGCGGGCGTCGATGCCTGGGGCGTGGACGCCATCCGGGCTCCCGAGGCCTGGGCCATGGGCGCCACCGGCGCCGGCATCACTGTCTCCAACCTCGACTCGGGAGTGCAGTTCGACCATCCCGCACTCGTGTCGAAGTATCGTGGCGCCAATCCGGACGGCACGTTCGACCACGACTACAACTGGATGGCCGCACGCGGCACCTGCTCGGACGCGCCCTGCGACGACAACGGCCACGGCACGCACACCATGGGCACGATGGTCGGCGACGACGGCACCAACCATGTCGGTGTCGCCCCGGACGCGAACTGGATCGCGACCAACGGATGCTGCGACAGCTCCGGCGTCGAGTCCCTGCTCGAATCGGGCTGGTGGCTGCTGGCCCCGACCGATCTGCAGGGCAGGAACCCGGATCCGGCCAAGCGTCCGCACGTCATCAACAACTCGTGGGGCCAGGACACCGAGCACAACTTCGACGGCTTCTTCCGCGCCGTCGACGAGGCCTGGACGGCGGCCGGCATCTTCAGCGTCTGGTCGTCGGGCAACACCTCACCGGGCGCGGCCTGCGACACCGTCTCTTCGCCGGGCTCGGCCCCGAGCGCCTACTCCGTCGGCGCGTACGACGTGAACGGCGCCCTGGCATCCTTCTCGCGCAAGGGCGAAGGAGAGAGCGGCCAGATCAAACCCGAGATCTCAGCTCCCGGGGTGGCGGTCCGCTCGTCCTACCCCGGCAACCAGTACGTCGAGATGTCCGGCACGTCGATGGCGGCGCCGCACGTCGCCGGCGCGGTCGCAGACCTGTGGAGCTACGACCCGACGCTCATCGGGCAGGTCGAGGAGACCCGCCGGCTGCTCGGCGAGGCGGCTGTCGATGTCGACGACACGTCGTGCGGCGGCACCGCCGACTTCAACAACATGTACGGCGAGGGCCGGCTCGATCTGCCCCGCCTGCTCGAGCTCGCACCCCGCCAGGGCGGCACCCTGACCGGCGTCGTCAGCGCGGACGGCCAGCCCGTCGCCGGCGCGGACGTGACCATCAGCGGCCCGTTCAGCCGCTCCGTCGGGACGGGTGCGGACGGGCGGTTCTCCGTGAACCTGCCCGTCGGCGACTACCGGCTCAGCACGAAGGTCTTCGGGTATCTGACCGCGACCGCCGACGTCTCGATCGCTCTCGGCGAGGAGTCCTCGGCCGCCCTCCCGCTCTCGGCCGCCGCACGCCACGACATCCGCGGCACGGTGGTCGACGAGGACGGCCACCCCGTCTCGAACGCCGACGTGTCGGTGAAGGACACCCCGCTCGAGCCAGTCCGCACGAACGCCGAGGGCGAGTTCGCGATCGCCGACGTGCCGGAGGGCGACTACGGCCTCTCCGTCACGCCCAACGCCTGCTTCTCACCCACCTCCGTCCCGCTGAAGGTCGGTGCCGAGAACAAGGCGCTGGAGGTCCCGGTGGGGCTCGTCGTGGACGAGGGCGGATACAGCTGCGCCGTCTCGGAGGGGGAGCTCCTGCGGGGCACCGACCGCGTCGCCTTCACGAGCGGCGTCTGGGCGACGGTGAAGCTGCCGTTCCCGATCGCGCTCTACAACGGCACCCACGACACGCTCGGCATCGGTCTGCGCGGAGTGATCTCCCCCGACACCTCGACGGGTCCGGGCACGGGCGGTGCCGGCGTCTTCCCGTTCTGGATGCAGACGGCGGTCAACCTCGACGATGGCGGCGTGTACACGGGCACGGCCACCGTCGACGGCGAGGACGCATTCGTGGTCGAGTACCGCGACGTGCGCCTGTGGGAGTGGCCCGACCGTGCCGCCTACACCGACGAGAAGGTCAACTTCTCGGCTGCCTTCACCCGCTCGGGCAAGGTCGTCCTCGGCTACGGCGACGGCATCGGCGGCGACAACCCTGTCACCGGCGGGTTGCGCGCCGCCAGCGGCATCCAGGGCTGGGCAGGTGTCGACGGCATCCGGTTCTCCGACAACTCACCAGTGCTCCACGACGGGATGATCGTCACGTACGACCTGCCCGACTGGGGTTACCTCGACGCCACCGTCGTCGACAAGAACGACGGACTGCCGGTGGCCGGCGCCAAGGTGTCGTTCACCGACGACGAGGGCCTGGTCGAGACCGTCACCACGGGCGGGACGGGCATCGTGCACCGTCAGCTTCCGGTCGCCGACTACACGATGACGATCGAGGCGCCGAACTACGTGACGGGTTCGTACGACTTCACACTCGGCAAGCTCTACGCGAAGGCGACGATCGACGCGCGTCTGACCACCGGCGCCGCCGATCTGAAGGCCGAGGGCCTCGACGCCCTGATGGGTACGGGCCAGAACGGCGTCGGCTCGCTGACGCTGACCAACAACGGCTCCGCACCGCTCACGTACCAGCTGGGCGAGGCCGAGCGCCATCCCGAGCTCGACGCCGCCGGAGCCACGACCCGCATCGGGACGGGCGCCGACAGCACGATCGACCTCACCGCATGGCGGACGGGTGCGGGAGACCCCGCGGCGTCGAACGTCGACGGCGAGCTGACGGTGTCCGCAGCCGCGGAGCAGACGGCTGCCGCCCAGGTCGGCGCGACGGCGGGCGGTGACGTCATCACCCGGATCGAGATCCCGGGCACCATCGCCGAGAAGGAGCCCTCGGGCGTCGGGTACGACGGCGACGTGTGGGTCCATGACTACGTCAAGCGGACCAACACCGCCTACACGGTGACGGGCACGCCGACCGGCAAGGTGTTCGACGCCGCCTGGAACCCCGACTACCGGGCGTTCGACATGGCGCTGGACACCGAGACCGGTGACATGTGCCAGATGGAGGACAGCCCCGCCAGCTTCATCCACTGCTTCGATCGGGAGACCGGCGCCGAGACGCGTCAGATCAAGGGCGACTGGTCCACGTTGCCCCTCACCGGGCTCGCCTACAACCCCGCTGCGGACGTGTTCTACGTCGGCGGCCGGTACAACGGCATGATCGGAACTGTCGCGGGCACGTCCCACGAGAACGCCGGCGCACTCCTGTCGTTCTGCGCGCCGCCGCTCCCGGAGGTCATGGGCCTCGCCTACAACCAGGCATCGAACACGATCTGGTACACCGACCTGACGTCGAACCGGCCCACGCGTCTGCTGCAGGTCGACCCCGACGACTGCTCGCTCGTCAACGCGTGGTGGTTCCCCGGCCAGAAGGTGGGCGCGGGCGGCGGCCTCGAGACTGACGCGACCGGTGCGCTGTGGGCCGTGGATCAGCTGGCCGACGACGTCATGCTCGTCGACGTCGAGGACGACCTGATCGTCGACCTGCCCTGGCTGTCGCTCTCGTCGTACGGCGGCACCCTCGCTCCGGGAGAGTCGACGACGGTCACTGTCGCGATCTCGGCGTCGGGCGTCGATCCCGGCACGCTGGGCGCGAACATCGTCGTGCGATCCGACTCGGGACGCCAGCCCAAGACCTACGTCCCGGTGACGCTCACCACGACGGCGTACCAGGTGGGCGTCAACGCCGGCGGCGCCGCGGTCACCGACGCGACCGGCTTCCTGTGGTCGGCCGACCAGGCCGCGGGCGAGGCCACGTGGGGCTTCCAGGGGAAGGACAAGGCGACGTCCACGCGCAGCCCGATCGCGGGCACCGAGGACGCCGCCCTGTTCCAGACCCAGCGCACCACGTCGGGCAAGGACCTCGTCTACACGTTCCCCGACGCGCCGAAGGGCACCTACGCCGTCGATCTCGGGTTCGCAGAGACCGAGAAGGCGGGCGCCGGCAAGCGGGTGTTCGACGTCCTCGTCGACGGCGCACTGACGCAGTACGCGTACGACGCCGCCGCGGCGGTGGGACCGAACGCCGCCGACTGGCACACCGCCGTCGTGCAGCACGAGGGCGGTGCGCTCACCGTCGAGCTGCGGGGCGCGAAGGGCCTGCGGGCGCCGAGCATCGGGGCGCTGCGCGTCACGCGCGACCCGCGCGGGGACGCTGTCGCACCGGAGCCCGAGCCCGAGCAGCCGGAACCGGGCCCCGTGCCCGTCGCTCCGGCCGGTCGCTCCTACTCGATGAAGGTGACCGACGGCCTGTACCGGCAGGGCACCACGGACTCCGGGTGGCGTGGCGACGACCTGTGCGGCCCGCTGTGGTTCGACACGAGCTTCGTGTTCCCGTTCTACGACACGGCCTGGGACGGCGTGTGCGTGACGACGAACGGCGCTCTCGTCTTCGACCGGGCGAGCACCGCCGGAAACAACACGGCACTGCCGTCGCGGAGCCCGGTCGACGCCGTCTATCCGCTGTGGGACGACCTGATCGTCGATGACGAGGCAGGCATCTACTTCGGTCAGACCGAGGTGGACGGGATGGCCGCGGAGGTCATCGAGTGGCGGAACGCCACCTTCTACAGCGACCGCACCGCGCGGGTGAGCTTCTCGGTGACCCTCATCGCGGACGGCCGCATCCAGATCGGGTACGGCGACGGCGTCGGCGGCGACAACCCCCTCACCCGGGGGTCGTCGGCGACGGTCGGCATCGAGAGCCTGACCCGCAATCCGGCGAGCCAGTACTCGTTCGACGAGACGGCGCTGACGGCTGGACTCGGGCTGGAGTACACCCTCCCGGCATCGGGCACGATCGAGGGCACGGTCACCGACGCGAACGACGGCGCGCCGATCCCCGGCGCGATCGTCACGCTGACCGGGCCGGCCGGGGACCGTGTCATCACGGCCGACGAGCTGGGCCGGTGGAAGGCTCAGGCGCTCGTCGGCGAGAACACCGTGCAGGTCTCGGCGCCGGACTACATCGCCGTGAGCAAGCCGGTGACCATCGCCGCGAAGGACCAGGCCGAGGTGCTCGACACCGCGCTGGCCACCGGCGTCGCGACGGTCACCGCAGGAGCGCTCGACTGGTTCCTGGGCCAGGGGCAGACGGCGTCGGCGGAGATGACCGTCACGAACACGGGCACCGCCCCGCTCGACGTCCAGCTGAGCGAGCAGCGGCGCACGGAGGATGGCGGGCACGAGGCCGCCGACCTGCCGTGGCTGACGCTCACCGGCGCGGCCGCGGCCGGCACTGTCCGCCTCGCGGTCGGCGAGTCCACCACGGTCACGGCGAAGGTCGACAACGCCGGGATCGAACCGGGCGTGCTGGTCGGCGACGTGCTCGTCGCGTCGGACGCCGGCAAGGACACGTCCCCGTTCCTGACGGCGCAGCTGGCGACCTCGGCATACTGGCAGGGCGTCGACGCCGGCGGATCCGGGTTCGACGGCGCGGACGGCTTCGTCTGGTCGCCCGACCGCGAGCTGGGCTCCGCGGCGTGGGGCTACATCGGCGGCACCAAGAGCTCCACCGCGGCCGACATCGCCGGCACCGAGGACGACGGGCTGTTGCGCACCCAGCGGACCGGCAAGACGTTCAGCTACGTGTTCCGGGATGCACCCGCGGGAACGTACCGGATCGGGCTGTACCTGGCCGAGATCGACAAGGTGAAGGCCGGGAAGCGGGCGTTCGACGTGCTGGTCGACGGGAACCCCGTCCTCCACGATCACGATGTCGCAGGCACGGTGGGCGGGCTGACGGCCGACGTGCAGACCGCCACGGTCGAGCATCCCGGCGGCGACCTCACCGTCGAGTTCCGAGGTGAGATCGGTGAGCGGGACCCGATCATCAACGCCCTGAAGGTCCAGGAGGATCCGCGCCTCTGACCTCGTGGCCCTGCAGGCCCGCGCGGGAGCTCCCCCGGTCGTCGATCGACCGGGGGAGCTCCCGCGTCGCGATCGTGATGATCGGGCAGCCGGGAGCCGCGGATCAGGGCTGTACGAGCAGGTACCCGCGGTCGTCGTCGAAGCCGCCGATCACGAGGCCCTCGGCCAGGTGCGCCACGAGCTCGTCGCGCACGCGCACGCGCCAGGCGGCGGCATCCACCGGGGAATCCCGGCGCAGCGCCTCGATGTCGTGCGGGACCGCGACCGACGCGACCACGCGTTCGGTCCCGGGCGTGGGCACCGGCGGCGCGGCGAGCGCCCACGACACCATGATGCGGTCGGTCTCGTCGCCGCGGTTGACGCCGTCGTCCATCGGCCCGTAGTGGTTCACGAGGTACTCGGTCGCGCGCGTGCCGAGCACGCGCAGGTTGAAGTGCGCGTTGCGCGCGACGAGCGGGTCGAAGGTCCACGTGATGTGCCCCACCTCGCGCGCCAGGGCCCACTCGCGCTGGTGCTGCTTGAGCAGGCGTCCGAGTCCGTGCGACTGGTGCGACGGCAGCACGCCGGTGATGTGGCTGTGCATCGAGCGGGTGGCGGGGGCCGCGAAGAACGCGACGGATGCCCCGACCATGTTCTCCCCGTCGTACAGGCCCACCGCGTAATTGCCGGAGTGCGCGAGCGCGCGCAGCAGGTTCGGCGGCATGCCGCCCCGGTCGCCGCCCCACACTTCGGCGAGCACCACCGACGCGCGGTGGACCTCGCCGACCGTGTCGAGCGGGCGGATGTCGACGCCGGGCGGCGTGGCGGTCTCGGCCATGCCTCCAGTGTGCACCCGCCGGTGTCCACCCGCGAGGCGCCGCCGGAGCCGGTGTCTGCGAGCGCCGATAGCCTGAAGGGATGGGCGCGGGTGAGGACGACGAGAGAAGACGACTGACCCGGATGCCCCGCCAGGGCGCCATCGTGGCGGTGCTCGCGATCGCCGGACTCGCCTCGTCGTTCATGTTCACGCTGGTCGTGCCGATCCAGTCGAAGCTCCCCGAGCTGCTGAACGCCAGCCGCGAAGACACCGCCTGGGTCGTGACGTCCACCCTGCTGGCCGCGGCCGTCATGACGCCGATCGCCGGCCGCCTGGGCGACATGTACGGCAAGCGGCGCATCGTGCTCGTGCTGCTGGCGGTCATGGTGGTCGGCTCCGTCATCGCCGCGGCATCCCCCGGCATCGTGGGCGTGATCATCGGGCGCACCCTGCAGGGCGCCGTGACCGGCGTGATCCCGCTCGGCATCTCGATCCTGCGCGACGTGCTGCACGAGGACCGCGTCGACGGCGCCATCGCGCTCATCAGCGCCACGCTCGGCGTCGGCGGCGCCCTGGGGCTCCCGATCAGCGCGCTCATCACTGAGCGCAGCGACTGGCATGTGCTGTTCTGGGTCGCCGCCGCGCTCGGCGTCATCGTGTTCGCGCTCGTGCTGTGGATCGTGCCGGTCAGCGCGCTGCGCACCGGCGGCCGGTTCGACTACCTCGGCACCGCCGGCCTCGCGATCGGCCTCATCGGGGTGCTGCTGGCGGTCTCGCGCGGCAACGAGTGGGGCTGGGGCTCGCCCGCGGTGCTCGTGTGCGGCCTCGGCGGCATCGCCGTGCTGCTGGTGTGGGGCTGGTACGAGCTGCGCACGAGCGACCCGCTCCTGGATCTGCGGGTCGCCGCGCGTCGCCCGGTGCTGCTCACCAACCTCGCGTCGATCGCATTCGGATTCTCGCTGTTCGCGTCGAACGTCATGTACCCGCAGCTGCTCGAGCTGCCGGTCTCGGTGGGCGGCTTCGGACTGTCGCTCGTCGCCGCGAGCCTCGTCGTGATGCCCGCGGGCCTGGTCATGATGGTGCTCTCGCCCTTCTCGGGCCGGCTCGCCCGCACGGTCGGCCCCAAGCTGCTGCTCGTGCTCGGCGCGATCGCCCTCGTCGTCACGTACGGCTTCACGCTCGTGTTCGCGAGCGAGGTGTGGCAGATCCTCCTGGCCAACATCGGCATCGGGTTCGGCATCGGCTTCGGCTACGCCGCCATGCCGATGCTCATCATGCGCTCGGTGCCGCAGTCCGAGACCGGCGCCTCGAACGGCCTGAACGCGCTGTTCCGCTCGCTCGGCACGAGCACGGCGGCCGCCGTCGTCGGCGCGGTGCTCGCGACCTTCGTGGTCGACCTCGACGGCACCCCCGTGCCTGGCCCCTCGGCGTTCCAGCTGTCGTTCCTGCTCGGCGGCGCCGCGGCGGTCATCGCGCTGGTGGTGGCGCTGTTCATCCCGCGCCGGCATGCGCCCCAGGAGCGGCATCCCTCGCTCCCGGAGTGACCGTCCCGTCAGCCGCCCGGCCTCAGCAGCGCGAGTCGTGCCGAATCGGGCGCCAGGCGCTCGGCGACGGCGACCGCCGACAGGATCGCGCTCTCGTGCGAGTCGGCGTCGGCGGTGTACAGCCCTGCGAGCGAGATGCCGTGCGCTCCCTGCAGCGGCCGCAGGCGTCGCTGCGCGTCGAAGTACGCCGTGTCGATGAGTCCGTGCCGGTACGTCGCGGTCGCGTACAGCGGCTGCGGAAGCTCGGCGTCGTAGGTCACCCAGCTCTTGAAGACCGGGATGCCGCGGCCGGGGCTCCAGATCGACAGCTGGCTGTGCGCGCCGTCGGTGCGCACGTTGACGACCGACCACGCAGACCGGTCGCGCGGCATGAGCCGGGTGTCGCCGTGGATCGCGATCGTGGTGTCGAAGTAGCCGAAGCGGGCGAGCTGGGCACGCATCGCGGCGGTCTCGGGCACCCCCGCGAGCAGGTCGTGCGCCGCGCTCGCGTCGCACGCGAACACGACATGGTCGAAGCGATGCCGCTCCCCTGCCGCCGTGACCCTCAACGAGCCGTCAGGGTCCCGGGTCACGGAGTCGACCGGTGCGCCCGCGTGCAGGCTCGCGCGCTGCAGGGAGGCGACCAGGGCGTCGACGTAGACGCGCAGGCCGCCGGGGATCTCGCTCTGCTCCGGCGGTGTGATGCCCTTCGGCAGGTTGGCCCCCAGGTAGTACAGGGCGTTGTACGCCGCGAACCCGCGGAAGTCGGCGAGGTCGACGCACCAGAACGCGAGCAGCAGCGGAAAGAGGAACTCGTCGACGAACCGCCTCGGCAGCCGGCGCCGCTCGACGTACTCCGAGATCGTCATCGTGGTGTCGTGCGCGGCGAGGAAGACCGGGATGCCCGACACGAACGACCGGAAGCGCAGCATGTCGACGATCGCACGCGGCGTGAGCGAGGCCCACACGGGGCGCCACCCCCGCACCGGCGGCATCGCGACGGGCCGGGAGCCGTCGTCGCGGGCGATGGTGAGCGTCGCGGGGTAGGAGGTGCGCGGCACATCGAGCGCGTCGAGCAGCCGGGTGAACGTCGCGTACGCGGCGGTGCGCGCGAAGAACTGGAACCCGGCGTCGACGCTGAGCGTGCGCCCGGCCACCTCGATGTCGATCGTGTGCGCATGACCGCCGAGGCGATCGTCCTTCTCGAACAGCGTGACGTCGTGATGCTGCTCCAGCAGCCACGCCGTCGACAGGCCCGCCGCCCCTCCGCCGATGATGCCGATCCGCATTCCCGCACCGTACTCCCGGCGTGCGCCCGCGAACCGCCGACGCGGCGCGGGGGCTATCGCGCAGCTGCGGGTCGTCGCTAGCCTGACGTCATCCGGGGGGCGACGGGAGCGAACGCATGGACGGGCGTGATCAGGGATTTCAGGGTGACGAGGGCGACTCCGGGGCAGGGCGCGCGCCCGAGCAGGACCCCGTCGGCCCACCCGACGGCGCCGTAGCGGCGGCGACCCCGGTCTCGGCCGCGGCGGCATCGGCCGCCACGTCGCTCGCCGCCGACGACGGCTCCGACCACGACACCCGCTTCTTCGGGCAGCCGTGGGCACTGGCGCACATCTTCGGCGTCGAGATGTGGGAGCGGTTCAGCTTCTACGGCATGCAGGGCATCCTGCTCATCTACATGTACTACTCGGTCGCCGAGGGCGGCCTCGGGATCGACCAGGCCACCGCGACGGGCATCGTCGGCGCCTACGGCGGCACCGTGTACCTGTCGACGATCCTCGGCGCGTGGGTGGCCGACCGCCTGCTCGGCTCGGAGCGCGTGCTGTTCTTCAGCGCGTGGGTCATCATGGCGGGGCACATCGCGCTGGCGCTGCTGCCGAACGTGTGGGGGCTCGGCGTGGGCCTGGTCCTCGTGGCCGTCGGCTCGGGCGGGCTCAAGGCGAATGCGACAGCCGTGGTCGGCACCCTGTACTCGCCGAAGGACGCCCGGCGCGACGCCGGCTTCTCGCTGTTCTACCTCGGCATCAACCTCGGCGCGTTCCTCGGCCCGATCGTGACGGGTGCGCTGCAGAGCAGCCTCGGCTTCCACTGGGGCTTCGCCGCCGCCGCCGTCGGCATGGCCCTCGGGCTCATCCAGTACTCGTTCGGCCGCAAGCAGCTGCCCGCGGCATCCCGCGTCGTCGCCAACCCGCTCCCCGCGAACCGTCGCGGTCTCATGATCGGCGTCGCCGCCGCCGGGCTCGCCCTCATCGTCGTGCTCGTGCTGACCGGCGTCATCCGCGCCGACAACCTCGCCGGCGTGGTGATCCTTGTCACTCTGGCGGCGGCGATCGCGTACTTCGCGGTCATCATCGGCTCGCGCCAGATCAGCGGCGACGCGCGCTCGCGCGTGATCGGCTTCATTCCGCTGTTCATCGTGAACGTCGGCTTCTGGTCGCTGTATCAGCAGCAGTTCACGGTGCTGACGATCTACTCCGACGAGCGCCTCAACCGGATGATCTTCGGCTGGGAGATGCCCATCCCGTGGGTCAACTCGATCAACCCGGTCTTCGTGATCATCCTGTCGGGCGTCTTCGCGGTGATCTGGACGAAGCTCGGCGATCGCGCTCCGTCCGCCCCGGTGAAGTTCTCGCTCGGCGCGATGATCATGGGCGTGGCGTTCCTGCTGTTCCTGCCGTGGGCCAACGGCGCTCCCAACTCGACGCCGCTGCTGGCGATCGTGCTGATCCTGTTCGTGTTCACCGTGGCCGAGCTGTTCATCTCGCCCCCGGGCCTCTCGGTGACGACGAAGCTCGCACCGGAGCGCTTCCACACGCAGATGGTGGCGCTGTACTTCCTGTCGATCGCCCTCGGCACCGCGATCGCCGGCTGGCTCGCGCAGTTCTACGACCCGAAGAACGAGATCCCGTACTTCACGATCCTCGGCGGTATCGCGATCGTCCTCGGCCTCGCGCTGCTCGCGTCGGTGAAGCCGGTGCTCAAGCTCATGCGCGGCGTGCGCTGACGACGGATGGATGCCGGCGCCCGGTGCCCCGGGCGCCGGCACCCTTTCACCGCCGCCGTGATGCCAGCACCGCGCCGACCGCGGTGAGCACGGCGGCCAGCAGCACGGCCACACCCGACACGGCGGGGTTCGCCGTGGGCCCGAAGGCGGCGGTGAGCTGACCGCCCGCCCACGAGCCGGCAGCGATCCCGACGTTGAACAGCACGATGATCGCGGCGCTCGCGAGGTCGCGCAGCCGGTCCGACGCCGCCCGCATGAGCGCCGTCTGGATGAGCGGGAAGACCGCGCCGGTCGCCGCGCCCCACAGCGCGAGCGCGATCACCACGACCTCGATCCGCCCGGGGAACAGCGCGAGCGCGGCGAACGCCAGCGCGAAGACGACCAGGGTCGCCGTGAGCGCCGCACGCGGGAACCGGTCGGCCAGGATCCCCGCGACCGCGACGCCCGCCATCCCCGCGGCCCCGAAGACGAACAGCACGACGCTCGCCCACGTGTCGGCCACTCCGGCGGCGTCCGCCAGGTACGGGCGGATGTAGACGAACGACAGGAACTGCGCGAGCCCGATGAGCAGCCCCGCGATCCCGAAGGCGAGCAGCGCTGGGATCGAGCGGTCGTGTCGCAGCGGCGCGCGTGCCCCCGCGGGCAGTGGCTCCACGACCGAGCGCGGCAGCCGGCGCAGCACGACGGCGGCGAGCACCAGCATCCCGATGCCCATCGCGGCGAACGAGAGCCGCCAGCTCGTCACCTGCGCGAGCGCCGTCGCGGCCGGAAGACCCAGGACTGTCGCGGCCGTGCCGCCACCCGTGACGATCGCGAGCCCCTTGCCCAGCTGCGATCCGGCCAGCAGCGACGACGCGTAGACGATGACGATCGCCCAGAACACCCCGTGGGCGGTGGCGGCGACCACCCGCGTGCCGAACGCGAACTCGTAGCTCGGCGCGAAGGCGGTGGCGACGTTGGCCAGGGCGAACACGGCCAGCGCCGCAGCGACCACGACGCGGCGGTCGATCCGACGGGTGGCGCGGGCCAGCGGAAGGCTCGTGGCGATCACGACGACCGCCCACACCGAGACCAGCAGTCCGATCCGCAGCGGGTCGACCCCGAGGTCGGCCGCCATCTCGGGCATGAGCCCGGCGGGCAGCGACTCGGCGGTCACGGTGACGAACACCCCGAGTGAGAGGAGCAGCAGCGCGCCGAGCGGCAAGCGGACGGCGGGGGGCGAAGAGACGGCGGCGGGGGCCGTGGACGTGGTCATGCAGCGAGGCTAAACTTTGACATCAATGTCAATGTCAACCTTTCGGCCGATATGCGACGACACAGGAGGCGGCACCCCATGAAGATCGGCGAACTGTCGGAGCGCACCGGCATCCCGACGCGCATGCTGCGCTACTACGAAGGCCAGGGGCTGCTGTCGTCGGGACGGTCGGCGAACGGCTACCGCGCGTACGACGAGAGCGACGTCGAGCGCGCAGCACGCGCCCGCGGGCTCGTGCAGTCCGGGCTGACCACGCGCCTCGCGAAGGTCGTCCTGGACGCCGAGTCGGCCTGCCGCACGGCCGCCCCGGTGTGCACGCGCGAGCTCGCCGAGATGCTCGCCGCCGAGCTCGCCGTGCTCGATGAGCGCCTCGCGTGCCTGACCCGCAGCCGCGACGCGGTCGCCCGGTTCCTGCAGCTCACCGAGCACGGCGACCTGGTGGATGCCGTGGCCGCGGCGTGACGGCATCCATTCGTCACACCGCGGCATCGACCTCCGGCGGACGTCCGACCAGTTCGTGGCGGAACGCGTAGGCGGTCGCCTCGGCCCGCCCGCGCACCCCGAGCTTGCGGTAGATCGATCCGGTGTGATGCATCGTCGTCTTCGTGGTGATGTGCAGCCGGACCGCGATCTCTTTGTTGGTCAGTCCGTCGGCGAGCAGCTCCAGCACCTCGTGCTCGCGGACGGTGAGCGCGTCGTCCTCGTGGGAATCGACAGCCGGTGCCGACGCGTGGCCTCGCAGCCACGGCACCGCCTCGGCCGCCGCTTCGGCGAGCGACATCATGCCCCCGCCGGCGAGCGCCGCCGCCGAGCGGCGCGCGCCGAGCCGCTCGGCGATGAGCACCCGCGCCCGCTCGAGCTCTCCTCGTGAGGCCGGCGCCATCGAACGCAGCACCCGCTCGCGGTCGGCCTCGACGGCCCCGAGGATGCGGCCGGCGAAGGCGAAGTCGCCGAACGCCACCGCGATGAAGACGGTGTGGATGAGCGAGACCGCCGACAGGTACGACCAGCCCCGCTGAGCGCCGGCCGACAGCCGGAGCGCGCACCAGCGCGCGGCGTCCCCGGGCCGCGCGGCGGCCAGTTCGACGCGCGTCATCACGCCGAGCAGGAACCACTCCCGCACGGCGTCTCGCTCGTCGTGGGCCAGGCGCAGCACATCGGCGAGCGTCGGCACCGCGGCATCGGCGGGCACGCTGCCCGGCGGCACCGTGTGAAGGATGATGGATGCCGTCACGATCGACTGCGGGTCCGCGACCCGCTCGGCATGACGCAGAGCGTCCAGCGCCAGCTCGACCGCCGACGCCACATCACCGGTCGCGTGCCGGCCCGCGGCGATCCACACGTCGAAGCGGGCGGCCCACGTGGCGCGCGCCCGCGCGACGGCGATGCGGCGCCCCTCGACTGCGGAGGCCATCGTGGCGCCCAGGTCGCCGGTCGTGATGCCGACGAGCACCGAGATCATGAGCGCCTGCAGTGCGAGCTCCGGCTCGTCGTCCTGTGGCACGAGAGCGAAGCCGCGCTGCCAGCGCTCGTCGATGGTCTCGGCGAGCGAGACCCCGTCAGGGGTCAGCGCCAGCGCGTACGCGGACCACAGCCAGACGCGCGCCTGCTGCGCGAGGCTCAGGACCGCGACGGCGTCGCTCGCGATGAGGCGCTCCAGCTGCCCGCCGACGAGCGCCCCCTCGGGCTCGCTCTCAAGGACGGCCGCGCAGCCGACGAGCCAGTCCGCCGCACCCTCGTCGCCACTGGCCACGAGACGCTCCGCCTCGGCGGCGAGATCTCGGCGCAGGACGTGCGCCAGCGCGCAGGCGGAGGGCCGGTCGGCCCGCGCCTGCGCGGCCGCAGCGTCGGTGAGCACCTCGCCGAGGTGGCGGCGGTACGCATGACGGACGACCGGCCGCACGCCGCGTTCCTCGATGAACCGCCGCAGGATGGGCAGCATCGCGAACACCGGCTCATCGCGCACCGCGCCGGCGGGCTCGAGCAGCCGCAGGTCCTGCAGGCGCTCCAGCGCGTCGGCGACATCGCCGGCGGGGCGCCCGCTCACGGCCGTCGCGGACGCGAATGCGAACGGACCCGCGAAGCTCGAGAGCGACTCGAGCAGCGTGCGGTCTCGTGCGTCGAGCGCGCCGACGGTCCCCGCCAGAGCCTCACGCACTCCGCCGCGCGACGCATCCGACCGCGCGCTCAGCAGGTCCAGCGCCTCTTCGCCCATCTCGAGTTCGCGCGCCAGGCGCGGGAGCGACAGCGTGCGCACGCGCGCGGCGGCGAGCTCAAGGGCCAGGGGCAGACCGCCGACCAGCCGGCAGATCCGCACGACGTCGTCGACCGTGTGCTCGTCGAGACGGAAGCGCACGTCGCCGCGCGTCGCCCGGTCGACGAACAGCCGCACCGCGGCGCTCGTCGACGCGTCGTCGACGGTCGCCCCCTCGTCGGGCACATCCAGCGGCAGCAGCGCGACCTGGCCGTCCACGCCGTCGACCGAGGTCGCGTGAGCGACGACGATGCGCAGCCGCGGACAACGGTCCAGCAGCATCTCGACCTCGCCGGAGTCGAACACGCCCTCCTCCGCATGATCGAGGACGAGCACGCGGGAACTGTCTCCCACGACGCGGGCCAGCCGCTCCGCCGGGACTCGCGGGGTCCCGCTCGAGGATCCCCCGCCGATGCCGAGACGTCCGGCGACGTCGGCGAACAGTCCGGACGTCGCCGTGGCACCGTCGAGATCGACCCGCCACACGTCTGCGTCCGCGAGCAGCGACGGCGACCGTGAGAACGAAGCCAGCAGCGCGCTCTTGCCGACGCCGGGGCGCCCGGTCACCGCCACGAACCGGCGGCCGTCGTCGAGCAGGCCGCGCAGGCGCGACTGCTCACGTTCACGCCCCAGCAACTCCACGCGTCACCGCCCCGCACGATGCGGCCCGCGGACCGCACCCGGTTCACCCCAGTCGAACATCGGGCATTTGCCCGATGCGCTCAGCGTACGACAGCGGTTCGCTCGATGGGAGGCCACCTGCGCAACCCAGGCCGGTCGCGACAGGGCAGAATCGAACAATGGCCGCCGAACAGCTCAAGCCCGATCACGTCTGCCTCATCGTGCACGGCAGCGACCAGCCGGGAATCGTCGCGGCGGTGTCGGCGATGATCACACGCATCGGCGGCAACATCGTCGCGTTCGACCAGTACTCCGACGACCCGACGGGCGGCGCGTACTTCCAGCGGGTGGTGTTCCACCGGCCTGGCTTCGCCGCCGACCGCCCGCTCATCGAGGCCGAGATCGCGCAGACGCTCAGCGGATTCGAGCTGGAGTGGTCGCTGACCGACCAGTCGGTGCCCAAGCGCATGGCGATCCTCGCGTCCAAGCAGGACCACTGCCTGCTCGACCTGCTGTGGCGGCACCGCCGAGGCGATCTGCCGGTGACGGTTCCGATGGTGATCTCGAACCACACCACCTCGGCCGAGGACGTGCGCTCGTTCGGCGTGCCGTTCTTCCACGTCCCGGGAGTGCCGGGGCCCGACAAGTCGGCGTCCGAGGCGAAGATCCTCGAGCTGCTCAAGGGCAACGTCGACTTCGTCGTGCTGGCCCGCTACATGCAGATCCTGTCGGGCGACTTCCTCGCCGAGCTGGGTGTGCCGGTGATCAACATCCACCACTCGTTCCTGCCGGCCTTCATCGGCGCCGAGCCGTACAAGAAGGCCAAGGAACGGGGCGTCAAACTGATCGGCGCGACCTCGCACTACGTCACCGACGACCTCGACGAGGGCCCGATCATCGAGCAGGACACGGTGCGCGTGACCCACGCAGACTCGGCGTCCGAGCTCGCCCGCCGCGGCGCCGACGTCGAGCGCCAGGTGCTCTCGCGCGCCGTGCTGTGGCACGCGCAGGACCGCGTGCTGCGGCACGGCAACCACACGATCATCTTCTGACCCGTCGGCATCGAGTCGTCGAACACACCGGGGTATGCCGGCCCACCGGGCAGCTCGATGCGGGGATGAGGCACCGCCATCACCGCTGCGGGTGGATGATCGCCTTCATCGAGTTCGGCTCGGTCCTGGCGAGCATGAGGGCTTCGGCGGTGGCGTCGAGCGGGAAGTGATGGGTGACGACGGCTGCGGCATCCACTCGTCCCGACGCGACCAGCGCCATGGCCGTCGGCCAGGTATGCGCGTAGCGGTTGACGAGGGACACCGTGAGTTCGCGCACGTTCAGGCGTGACAGGGGCAGCTCCACCGCCTGCTTGGGCATGCCGACCATCGCCGCCCGGCCGCCGTTGCGCAGCCGCCACAGCCCGTCCGCGAGCGCAGTGGGGGCGCCGGAGCACTCCAGCAGCACATCGAACTCCGGCTCGTGGCTGCCGCCGCCCGCCTGCTCGACCTCGAAGCCGAGCGACGCGGCGAGCTCCAGGCGGTAGGGCGAGATGTCGGCCACGCGGACGCTCGACGCTCCGAACGCGCGCGCCACCTGCGCGGCGAACACGCCGACGGGTCCTGCGCCGGTCACGAGCACGCGGTCGCCCGGCCGCATGCCCGCCCGGCGGCACGCCCAGATGCCGACCGACAGCGGCTCGAGCATCGCGCCCTCGTCGAAGCTCATGCCGTCGGGCATCGGGAACAGGTTGCGCTCGTCCATCGCCATGAACTGCGTCAGCGCCCCGTCGTACGGGGGCGTCGCCAGGAACACCAGATCCGCGCACAGGTGGTAGTTCCCGGCGAGGCAGTCCTCACAGTCGCGGCACGGCGTGCCGGGCTCGATCGCGACCCGGTCGCCGACCTTCACCTGCGTCACCTCGGCGCCGACCTCGACCACCGTCCCCGCGACCTCGTGTCCGAGCACGATCGGGCCGTTCACCACCCAGTCGCCGATATAGCCGACGGTGAAGTACGTGGTGTCGGAGCCGCACACCCCGACGGACTCGATGCGCACCAGCGCCTGCCGCGGGTCGAGCTGCGGCACCGGCCGCTCTTCGATCTCGATCCTCGAAAGCTCCGGCATCACGGCGGTGCGGTTGGCCACGGGCAGACTCCTCTTCGCGTCGTGATCACGTGTCTACACGACGCAGGATCAGAACACGTACTCCATGAGGTCGGTGCCGAGGATGCGGAAGGCCTCGTGTGCCCGCAGCCGGTGCGAGATCGACAGATCGTCGAAGCACACGATGAGCGCGTACGAGACGCCGGCGCGCGGACCCGCGAGCACACCTGCTTCGACCCGGATGCCGGCATCCCGGCCGGTCTTGTTGATGAACAGCAGCCCGTGCTCGTCGTTCTCGTGCGAGAACGGGTCGAGGCCCGTCGCGGAGGCGACGAGCGACAGGTCGTGGTTGAGACTCAGCCACTCGGCGACCTGCGCGCTCACGCCGGGCGAGACGACCTGCGAGTTGACAAGGGCCGCGAACACCTCGGCGAGCTCACGGGCCGAACCCAGCGCGAAGTGCGGGGCGTCGTCGGGCCCGCGCTCGTCGCGGAAGCGGTCGAGCAGCGCCGACCGTGACAGGCCGAGCTGCTCGATCCGGGCGCGCACCGCCGGCAGCCCCACCCGCGCCAGCAGCGCATTGGCGGCCAGTGCATCGCCGGTCGATGCCGTGAGCACGGCGAGGTCGACCAACGGCAGCGCCGGCGCCTTCAGGTGCTGCCACACCCCGGCGACGCCGACCGCGTCGTAGTTCGCCCGGTCGATGATCTCGAGCGGTTCGAGACGCCCCGACTCGAAGGCGGCCGCGACCTCGATCAGCAGCGGCACCACGCCCAGACCCGCAACCGGCAGGGTCACGAAGTCGTCGCCCGAGAGCACGGCGGTGCCGCGGTCGAGGTCGGTGATCCGCACCGAGATCTTGGCGCCCGATGCGGCGAGGTCGTCGAGCGCCTTCAGCGTCGACGCGAACGAACGACGGCCTACCGCCGCTCGCTTCGGCAGTCGTTTTCCGGTGCTTCGTCGCGCCCCCCGCAGCGACTCGGCGTCCTTTCGGGGCTCCATGCCCACGGAGCGTCCTTCCCCAGGTCTCGGTGTGATGCGGTGGCGGCGCCCGTTCGAGCGCGGCGCCGGGGGTAGAGGGTCTGCGGTCACCAGATGGTGACGCGCTGGTCCTCGTCGAGCCAGAGCGCATCCGACTCGGTGACACCGAATGCGTCGTAGAACGCGCCGATGTTGCGGACGATCTGGTTGCACCGGAACTCGTTCGGCGAATGCGGGTCGATCGTCAGCAGGCGGATGGTCTCGGCATCCCGGCCCTTCTGCTGCCAGATCTGCCCCCAGCTGAGGAGCAGACGCTGGATGCCGGTGAACCCGTCGAGCTCGGGCGCCGCGACCGGCTCGCCCTGCTCGTCAGCGCCCAGCGACAGGGCGTAGGCGCGGATCGCGATGCCCAGGCCGCCGAGGTCGCCGATGTTCTCGCCGATGGTGAGCGCCCCGTTGACGTGGTTCTCGTCGGCCAGCCCCTGCGGCACGAGCTCGTCGTACTGCGCGATGAGGCTCTTGGTGCGCTCCTCGAACGCGGCACGGTCGTCGTCGGTCCACCAGTCGCGCAGCGACCCGTCGCCGTCGAAGCGGCTGCCCTGGTCGTCGAAGCCGTGTCCGATCTCGTGGCCGATGACCGCGCCGATGCCGCCGTAGTTCGCGGCCGCGTCGCGGTCGGCGTCGAAGAACGGGTACTGCAGGATCGCCGCGGGGAACACGATCTCGTTCATCAGCGGGTTGTAGTACGCGTTGACGGTCTGCGGCGTCATGAACCACTCGTCGCGGTCGATCGGCTGACCGACCTTGGCGAGCTGGCGGTCGTGCTCCCACACGTGCGCACGGCGCACGTTGCCGACGACGTCCTCGGCGTCGATCTCGAGCGTGGTGTAGTCCTTCCACTTCTCGGGGTACCCGATCTTCGGCGTGAACGCGTCGAGCTTGGCGAGCGCGCGCTCTCGGGTCTCGGGGCTCATCCACTCCAGGTCGGTGATGGACTGGCGGTACGCCTCGATGAGGTTGCCGACGAGCTCGTCCATCGCGACCTTTGCGGCCGGCGGGAAGTGGCGGTCGACGTAGACGCGGCCGATGGCCTCGCCCATCGCCGCCTCGCTGAGGCTCACGCCGCGCTTCCAGCGCTCACGGTTGACCGGCACGCCGGTGAGCTGCGTGCCGTAGAACCCGAAGTTCTCGTTCACGAACTCGTCCGACAGGAACGGCGCCGCCGAGTGCACGGCGGCGAACCGCAGCCACGCCTTCCAGTCCTCGAGGCGGTCCTCGACCAGCAGCGCGCCCAGGCCCTCGAAGAAGCTCGGCTGGTAGACGTTGATCTCGGCGAACGCCTCGGCGTGCTCGGGGGCGACGCCGTCGCGCCACGGCGTGAGGTCGACGCCCACGAGCGCCTGCACCTCGTCCCACGTCTTGAGGTTGTACGTCTTGACGGCGTCGCGGCTGGTCACGTTGTCCCAGTGGTGCGTCGCGAGCTCGGTCTCCAGCGCCACGATGCGGTCCGCGGATGCCTCGGGCTCGGCCACTCCGGCGAGCTCCAGGATGCGGTGCACGTGCGTGCGGAACGCGATGCGCGTCTCCTGGAAGTTCTCGAGCCGGTAGTAGCTCTCGTCGGGGAGCGACAGCCCGCCCTGCAGGAAGAACGGCACGTAGCGCTGCGGGTTGCCCGGGTCGGGCTCGATGTAGAGGTGGATCAGCGCGGCGACGCCGTCGCGCTCGAGCTCGCCGATCGTGCGGAGGAAGCCCGGGATGTCGGCGACGGCGTCGACGCGGGCCAGCGTGTCGCCCAGCGGAGCCGCACCCTGCGCCTCGATGCGCTCGGTGTCCATGAAGCTCGTGTAGAGGTCGCCGATCTTGCGCGCCTCGGTGCCCTCGTCGGCCTGCTGCGACTCCTCGACGATCGCGTGGACGTCCTTCTCGGCCTGCTCCGCGATCAGGTGGAACGACCCCCAGCGCGCCTTGTCTTCGGGGATCTCGGTCCGTTCGATCCACGAGCCGTTGACGTGGCGGAACAGATCATCCTGAGGGCGGATCTCGGCGCTGAGTTCCTCGAGCGCGAGACCGGAGCGGGGGGCGTCGGTCATGCGTTCCAGGTTAGCCGCCCGGCCGAGCACGGGAAGCCGTGGGCCGACACCGTAGCGGGGTCGTTACCCGTCGCCCCTGAGGGGCCGGCCGTGCGCCGGTGGCGCGCTCGGGGCGTCGGCGGCTCGCCCTAGGCTCGGAGGGTGACGAGCGCCCGCGACACCTTGAACCGCGACATCCTGCGGCTCGCCGTGCCTGCGCTCGGCGCGCTGATCGCCGAGCCGCTGTTCCTCATCGTCGACTCTGCGCTGGTCGGCCACCTGGGCGTCGTGCCGCTGGCGGGCCTCGGGATCGCGTCGGCCGTGCTGCAGACGATCGTCGGGCTCATGGTGTTCCTCGCCTACTCGACGACACCCGCCGCCGCCCGCCGGTTCGGCGCCGGCGACCCGTCACGCGCGGTGTCGGTGGGCATCGACGGAATGTGGCTCGCCCTCGGCCTCGGTGCGGTGCTGGCGGTGGTGGGCTACCTCGCGACGCCGTTCCTGGTGACGCTGTTCGGCGCGCCGGCGGAGGTCGCCGAGCAGGCCGAGATCTACCTCGGCATCTCGATGTGGGGGCTGCCTGCGATGCTCGTCGTGTTCGCGGCGACGGGACTGCTGCGCGGCATGCAGGACACCGTGACGCCGCTGTGGATCGCCGGCCTCGGCTTCGGCGCCAACGCGCTCCTGAACTGGTTGTTCATCTACGGCTTCGGCTGGGGCATCGCGGGCTCCGCGTTCGGCACCGTCGTGGCGCAGTGGGGCATGGTGGCCGCGTACGTGGTCGTCGTCGGCCGGCTCGCACGGCGGCATGAGGCATCCGTGCGTCCCCAGCGCGACGGGGTGCGCGGCTCAGCGAGGTCGGGCGGCTGGCTGTTCCTGCGCACGGTGTCGCTGCGCGTGGCCCTGCTCGCGACGGTGGGCGTGGCGACCGGTCTCGGGACGGACGAGCTGGCCGGCTGGCAGGTGGCGTTCACGATCTTCTCGACCGCCGCATTCGCGCTCGACGCCCTCGCGATCGCCGCGCAGGCGCTCGTCGGCAAGGGGCTCGGCGCCGAGGATCCGCACACGGTACGCCGCGTGCTCGGCCGCACCGTGGCCTGGGGCGCGTGGTTCGGCATCATCACCGGGGTCCTGATCGGCGTCCTGTCGGGCGTGATCGGACTGCTCTTCACCGGGGATGCCGCGATCGCCGCCCTCGTGCAGCCCGCGCTCATCGTGCTGGCGATCGCGCAGCCGGTGTGCGGCGTGGTCTTCGTGCTCGACGGCGTGCTCATCGGCGCCGGCGACGCCCGGTACCTCGCGATCGTGGGGGTGCTGAACCTGGTGCCGTTCGTGCCGGCGCTCGTGATCATCGCGATGGTGCAGCCGACAGGAGCGGCCGGACTCGCATGGCTCGCGGTCGCGTTCTTCGGCGTCTACATGCTGGCGCGCCTGCTCACCCTCGGCTGGCGGGTGCGCGGCTCGACCTGGATGACCGTCGGCGCCTGAGGCGGCTCATGCCCAGCGGCGGCACCACTCGTACATCACGACGGCGGCGGCCGCGCTCGCATTGATGGAGCGTGTCGAGCCGTACTGCTCGATCTCGACGGTGGTGGATGCCGCTGCCAGCGCCTCGGGCGAGAGCCCCGGACCTTCCTGCCCGAACAGCAGCACGCACGCCTGGGGCAGGTCGGCCGCCGGCAGCGCCACCGAACCGTCGACGTTGTCGATCGCGATGACCGGGAGGGATGCCGCAGCCGCCCACTCCGCGAAGGCCTCGACGGTCTCGTGGTGCCGCACGTGCTGATAGCGATCGGTGACCATCGCACCGCGGCGGTTCCAGCGGCGCTTGCCGATGATGTGCACCTCGGCCGCGAGGAACGCGTTGGCGCTGCGCACGATCGAGCCGATGTTCATGTCGTGCTGCCAGTTCTCGATCGCGACGTGGAAGCCGTGCCGGCGCTCGTCGAGGTCGGCGACGATGGCGTCCATCGTCCAGTACCGGTAACCGTCGACGACGTTGCGGGCATCGCCGTGCGCGAGCAGCTCGCGGTCGAAGCGCGGGTCATCGGGCCACGCCTCGGGCCCCCCGGGCCATGGCCCGACTCCCACCGGCAGCGTGGGCTCGGGCTGTTCCGCGTGCGGCGCGGGCCGGTCGGGTGACGTCACCGGCCCAGGCTAATCGCCCCGCGCGCGCCGAGGATTCAGGAAGAGGCGTCACTCGTCCCCCACGCACCGGCGTGCCGTCGCGGTTCTTCCTGAAAGCTCGACGGCGAGCTCGCCGCGCCGTCTTTTCGGCGCACCGAAAACAGGGTACGTTTTCGGTATGCCGAAAACAGCGACGGCTCCGGATGCCGCCACCGCCGCACCGCGTTCCCCGAGCCTGCCCCGCGCCGCGTGGCTGATCGGCCCCGCGCTCGTCGCCGGCGTCGCCTACCTCGACCCCGGCAACGTCGCCAGCAACATGACGGCGGGCGCCCGCTACGGGTATCTGCTGGTGTGGGTCGTGGTGCTCGCCAACGTCATGGCGTGGCTCATCCAGTACCTCTCGGCCAAGCTCGGGATCGTCACGGGGCGGAGCCTGCCCGAGACCCTCGGCGCCCGCATCCGCAACCCGTGGGCCCGCCGGGCGTACTGGCTGCAGGCCGAGCTCGTCGCGATGGCCACCGACATCGCCGAGGTGATCGGCGGCGCCGTCGCCCTCAATCTGCTGTTCGGCGTGCCGCTGGTCTGGGGCGGTGCGATCACCGGCGCCGTGTCGATCGCGCTGCTGCTCATCCAGTCGCGCCGCGGCCCGCGCACGTTCGAGTTCGCGGTCATCGGGCTGCTGGCGATCATCGCCCTCGGCTTCTCGTTCGGCGTGCTGGTCGCGCCGCCCGACGCCGCGGGCGTGATGAGCGGGCTCGTGCCGCGGTTCGAAGACACCGGCTCGGTGCTGCTGGCCGCCTCGATCCTCGGTGCGACGATCATGCCGCACGCGATCTACGCGCACAGCGCCCTGGCGCGCGACCGCTTCGCCCCGACCGGCGGCTCACGGACTTCGCAGATTCACGCGAAAGCCGCAGCATCGAAGCCCGTGCGATTCCGCGAAGTCCGTGAGGCCGACCCGACAGCTGCGCATCCGCTCAGCGACCGCAGCACGCCCGACCGGTCGCTCGACGAGCTGCGCGGCATCCCGACCTGGCGTCTGCTGCGCGCGACCAAGTGGGACGTGTCGATCGCCATGCTCATCGCCGGCACCGTGAACCTGTGCATCCTGCTGCTGGCGGCGGCGAACCTCGCCGGCGTGCCGGGAACGGACTCGCTCGAAGGCGCCTACGCCGCGCTGTACGCGGGCCTCGGCCCCCTCGTGGCCACGCTGTTCGCGGTGGGACTGCTCGCGAGCGGCCTGGCGAGCACGTCGGTCGGAGCGTACGCGGGCGCCGAGATCATGCACGGCCTGCTGCACATCCGTGTGCCGCTGATCGCGCGGCGGCTCGTGACGCTGATCCCGGCGCTCGTGATCCTGGCACTGGGGTTCGATCCCACGCTCGCCCTCGTGCTGAGTCAGGTGGTGCTGTCGTTCGGCATCCCGTTCGCCCTCGTGCCGCTGGTCGCACTGACGGCGGACCGCGAGGTGCTCGGCGCGTTCCGCAACCGTGTGTGGACGACGATCGCGGGCGTGGCGGCATCCGTCTTCCTCATCGCGCTCAACGGCGTGCTGCTGTGGCTGCTGCTCACGGGCGCCTGACCGGCTGAGGACCCCGCGGGTAGCCTGGGGCGGTGCCCTCCCCCGCGGTCGATGACTACCTGAAGACGATCTACCACCACACCGAGTGGCAGGACGACCGCATCACGCCGTCGCAGCTGGCCGCCGAGTTGGGGCTCGCACCGTCGAGCGTCACCGAGATGGTGCAGAAGCTCGCCGCGCAGGGCCTCGTGACCCATCGTCCCTACGGTCCGGTATCGCTGAGCGAGGCAGGCGAGCTTCGGGCGGCCGCGATCATCCGCCGGCACCGGCTCATCGAGACCTGGCTGGTGCGCGAGTTCGGCTACGCGTGGGACGAGGTGCACGACGAGGCCGAGGTGCTCGAGCACGCCATCAGCGACCGCCTGCTCGAGGGCATCGACGAGCGGCTCGGGCGGCCCCGCTTCGACCCGCACGGCGATGCGATCCCCGACGGCGAGGGCCACGTCCACCGCGAGCCGTTCGTCCTGCTCGGCCGGGCGCCGGCCGGGCACGTCGGCCGCGTGCTGCGCGTGAGCGACCGCGACGCCGACCTGCTGCGCGCGGTGGAGGCGTCCGGCGTGGCCGTCGGCGCGACGGTGACGGTGGTGGATGCCGCGACCCTGCGCCTGCGGACCGCCGACGGCGAAGGCGAGACCGACGTCGCGCTGCCCGAGGCCGCGGCCGACGCCGTGTGGCTGAGCTCCTGACCGCCCGCACGACGAGGCCGGCGGCATCCCCCGCCGTCAGAAGAAGAGCACGCCCGCCAGGTAGCTGACGCCCATCGTGCCGAGGCCGACGGTGAGGCTGCGGATCAGCATCCGCACCGCCGACAGCCGGCCGACGCCGGCCGCGACGAGCGATGTCAGCGGGAGCGACACCACATCCGGCCTCCTGCGGTCAGTCTGGCAGTCATGCCGCCGGCATCCGCCGCGACACAACGCCTGATGCGCACGTGTGGATCAGGCGTCCGGCACGCGGTGCCGGAGCATCGGGCGAGGAGTGCCTTCGCCCGTCTGCGGGTGCGGATCCGAGTCTGTGGAGGGGATGCCGCGCGGCGCTGACTCGACCGGCACGCGTGACTCGCCGGTGGGCGCGGTCAGCGTCGAGCCGCGACGGCGGCGGCCCGGGCGAAGGGCCACGCCACGCCTGTCGCGTTCTCGGCGAACGCCCACAGGCGGGCGGCGATCTCAGGGTCGCGGGTGACCTTGGCAGCGGTCTGCCGGCGCGGTTCACCGCGCGAGCCGGTGCGGGGGCCCCAGAACTCACCACCGTCGATATCGGGGTCGACGAGCGCGCGCACGAGCGGCCAGGCGCCGTGCTCCTTGGACTGCGCGGCGACGGCCTGCAGGTTGTCGGCGAACCGCTTCGCGCGGGACGGCTCGTTCACGCCGACGATGCCGGGCGTGCGGCCGCCGGTCGAGTACCCGGGGTGGGCGACGACGCTCTCGACGGGCACGCCCGCGTCGCGCAGGCGCCGGTCGGCCTCGAAGCCGAAGGACGTCGTCGCGACCTTGGACTGCACATAGGCGCGCCAGGCGGAGTAGCCGTCTTTGAGCTGCGGATCGACCGGGTCGTACGGGGTGAGCGCGGTCGACATGCTGCCGACCCACACCATGCGCCCCGAGGCTTCGGCCAGCGCGGTCAGCAGCTCGCCGGCGAGCGCGAAGTGCCCGAGCGCGTTCGTGGCGAACACCACTTCGTGCCCGTCGATCGTGGTCTGGCGGGTCTTGGGCGCGTGGACGATGCCGGCGTTGAGCAGCACGCCGTCCAGCGCTCCGCGCCCGCGGATGCTGGCGGCGGCCGAGCGCACCGAACCCAGGTTGGACGTGTCGAGGATGAGCGGCTCGGTGGCGTCGGACGCGGCATCCACTCTCCGCCGGATGGCGGCGCGCGCGGCCGACAGCCGGTTCGGATGGCGGGCCGACATGATGACCTTCGCACCCGCGCGCACGAGCTGCTCGGACGCGAAGTAACCGAGGCCGGCGTTGGAGCCGGTCACGAGGTACACGCGACCGGACAGGTCGGGAAGGCTGCGGGGGTCCCACGTCACGGCTTCGACCCTACGCCCGCCGCGCACCCGGAACACGCCACGCGACGGCATAGCCTGGACGCATGCGCACCCGGTCCGACATCGAATGCTGGCTCACCGACATGGACGGCGTGCTCGTGCACGAGAACACGCCCATCCCGGGGGCTCCCGAGCTCCTGGAGCAGTGGCGTGAACAGGGCGTCCCCTTCCTCGTCCTCACCAACAACTCGATCTTCACGCCGCGCGATCTGTCGGCGCGGCTGCGGGCCTCGGGGCTCATCGTCCCCGAGGAGGCGATCTGGACCTCGGCGCTCGCGACCGCCGACTTCCTGAAGTCGCAGATGCCGGGCGGCTCGGCGTTCGTGATCGGCGAGGCGGGCCTGACGACCGCCCTGCACGAGGCCGGGTTCATCATGACCGAGACCGACCCCGACTACGTGGTCGTCGGCGAGACCCGCAACTACTCGTTCGAGGCGATCACCAAGGCGATCCGCTTCATCGGCGCGGGATCGCGGTTCATCGCCACGAACCCCGACGCGACAGGCCCGTCGACCGAGGGCGTGCTGCCGGCGACCGGCGCGATCTCGGCGCTCATCACGAAGGCGACAGGCATGGAGCCGTACGTCGTCGGCAAGCCGAACCCGATGATGTTCCGCTCGGCGCTCAACCGCATCGGCGCCCACTCCGAGAACACCGGCATGATCGGCGACCGCATGGACACCGACGTCGTCGCCGGCATCGAGGCGGGCCTGCACACGGTGCTCGTGCTCACCGGCATCAGCGACGCCGCCGAGATCGCCCGCTACCCGTTCCGCCCCGACGAGGTGCTGACGTCGGTGGCCGAGCTGCTGGACCCCGAGCCCGTCGAGTCCGAGGACCCCGAGCTGCTGTAGCCCGGTCTCCGCACGGGCCCGCGGCGTCAGACGGCGACGGCCGCGCGGACGTCGAGGTCGGCCGCGTCCAGACGCGCGCGCACGTCAGCGTCGAGCACGAGGTCGGCTCCGGCGAGCAGTTCTTCGAGCTGCGCGACGGTCGAAGCCCCGATGACCGGGATCACCGGCACGTCGCCGCCGAGCAGCCACGCGAGGGCGACCTGGTTGGGCGTGGCTCCGATCTCGGCGGCCACATCGTGCAGCAGGCGCACCCGGTCACGGTTGGACGCGTGTCGCATGCCGGGCCACATCGGCTTGTCGTCGCGCGTGAACGCGCCCTGGTGCAGCGGCGAGTACGCGGTGACGGTGAGCGGCGGGCGCCCATCGACGCCGGCCGCGGCGACGTAGTCCAGGAGGTCCACGGACACGTCGCTGGTACGCCGGGCGGCAGGGCTCGCGTACACATAGCTGTACCCCTGCTGCACGACGCCGTACGGGTCGACGCCCTGGCGCAGCGCCTCCTCGCGCGCCTCGACGAGGCGCCACACGGCGATGTTCGAGATGCCCGAGATGCCGACGAGCCCCTCGCGCTGCAGCTCGCCGAACGCCGCGACGGTCTCGGCGACCGGCGTCTCGCGGTCGTCGACGTGGCCGTAGAGCACGTCGAGCCGGTCGATGCCGAGGTGGCGCAGGCTCTCGCGGGCCTCCCCCGCGACGATCCCGGCGGACAGGCCCTGGAAGTTGGTCGGCTCGACGTTCTGCAGCGGCAGCGCCGGGTCCTTCTGGGCGGCGCCGAGCTTGGTGGCCAGACGCACGTCCCCGAGCCCGCCGCGGCGGCGGATCCACTCGCCCAGCACGTCCTCGCTGTCGCGCCCATGGCCGCCGACCCAGACGTTGTAGTTGTTGGCGGTGTCGACGAAGGTCCCGCCCGCGTCGACGAAGCGGTCCAGGATCCTCAGCGACGTGTCGACGTCGGTGCGGGTGCCGAAGAACATGGTGCCCAGGCACAGGGTCGAGACATCGAACGAGGTCGATCCGTTCGAGATGGTGCGGTACTGCATGACGGTCCTTTCGGTGGGATGACTCCATGGTGGAGCGCGAGCGGTCTGGGAGTAAGATCCGATTACATGGCCGAAATCCAGACCAATCCGGTCGCCTGGGAGACTCTGCTCGACCTCGCCGCGTACGACGGCCCGCGTCATGTGCGGCTCGAGCTCGCGGTGCGGGATGCCGTCGCCTCCGGCCGTCTGCCGGCCGGGGCCGCTCTGCCCCCGAGCCGGCTGCTCGCGGCGTCGCTGGGCCTCTCGCGATGGGTCGTGACGGAGGTGTACGGAAGGCTCGGCGCCGAAGGCATCCTCGACGCCCGCACCGGGTCGGCGACACGGGTGGCCGCCTCGGTCGGGATCACCGCGCCCCGGCCGGCGCCCGCGCCCGCCGCGCCGCTGCGTCGGCCGCGCTTCGACCTCGCACCGGGAGTGCCCGACCTGCGTCATGCACCGCGCGCACTGTGGCTGCGCGCGATGACCGATACGCTCGCCGATACGCCTGACGCCGAGCTGTTCCGGCTCGAGCCCGATGTGCCGGCGGCCCGTGCCGCCGTCGCCTCGTACCTGTCGCGCTCGCGCTTCGCCCGCGCCGACGCGTCGGCGGTCGTCGTCACCCACGGCGCGACGGACGGCATGCGCCGCGTCGCCCGCACGCTGCGGAGCCTCGGCCACACCGCGCTCCTGGTCGAGGACCCCTCGTGGTCGCGCATGCGCCAGGTCGCCGCCGCCGAGGGGCTGGCGACGGTGCCCGTGCCGGTCGACGACCACGGCGTCGACGTCGAGGCGCTGGTGGCGGCATCCACCCGCACCGGAGCCCGCGCAGCGCTCGTGACCCCCGCGCACCAGTTCCCGATCGGCGCGGCACTGTCGCCCGAGCGCCGCGAGGGGCTGCTGGCGTGGGCCCGCGCCTGCGACGGCGTCGTGATCGAGGACGACTACGACGCCGAGTTCCGCTACGACCGCCGCCCGATCGGCGCACTGCAGGCGATGGCGCCCGACCGCGTCGTGCTGGCCGGCAGCCTCAGCAAGACCGCCTCTCCGGCCCTCGGCCTCGGCTGGCTCGTGCTGCCGCCGTGGCTGCAGGGGTCGGTCCGGGATGCCGGCACCCCGGCGCCCTCGACGCTGGACCAGCTCACCCTCGCGCGGTTCCTCACGGCGGGCGGCCTCGACCGGCACCTGCGCGCGGCACGCACCCGCTACAAGCGACGGCGCGAGGCACTGCTCGCCGCCCTCGGCCGTGAGCTGCCCGAGTGCCGCGTGTCGGGCATCGCCGCGGGGCTCCACGTGGTGCTCGACCTGCCGCCGGGCGTGCGGGCGGCCGACGTCGTGCGCGCGGCCGAGGCGCACGACCTCGGGCTCACCGACATCCGCCGCTACCGCGTCTCGCCCGACGCGCCCGCGCCCGAGCGGCTGGTGCTCGGCTACGGCGACCTCGCCGACCCGCTCGTCGACGAAGCGGTGGCGCTGCTCGCGCGGGTCGTCCAGGGCTCGCGCTGACTCGGTCCACCTGGGCTGAACGTACGGCTCGGCGGCTGATCCGCGTACATTCAGCGCGAGTGAACCCCATCACGCCGGAGACCGATAGGGTCGCGGCATGATCTCGCAGAGCGACCAGACGATCCTGCTGTGGGTGTCGGCCCTCATCGTGCTGAGCACGCTGGTCGTGCTGGTGTGGCGCCTGTGGCGCGGCCGCGGCAAGCGCGGCGACTGACTCCTCTCGCGCTGGCGGGACGCTCAGCGCGCGACGACCGCCTCGGCGTCGACCCAGCCGAGCTTGTCGGGGTTGGCGATCGAGTAGATCTGCGTGACGCGGCCGTCCTCGACGGTCAGGGTCACCACGCCCGCGAGCGCTCCGTCGAGCTCCATCCGGATGCTGGGGAGCCCGTTGATCCAGGTCGGCGTCGCCACCAGCGTGCCGGTGACCTTGGCCATGCTGCCCACGAGGTACCGCGCGAGCTTGTCGGACCCGATGATCGGCCGCCGCGCCGCACCGCGCACCTTGCCGCCGCCGTCTGCCACCGACACCACGTCCGGCGCGAGCACGTCCATCAGCCCCTGCAGGTCGCCCGTGTTGAGCGCCGTCACGAACCGCTCGACGACCTCCTCGTGCTCGGCGGGCCTCACCGGCACGCGCGGGCGGCGGGCGGCGACATGGTCCTTGGCCCGGTGTGCGATCTGCCGCACCGCCGCAGGGGTCTTGCCGACGGCATCCGCGATCTCTTCGTAGGGCACGTCGAAGACCTCGCGCAGCACGAACACCGCCCGCTCCGCCGGTCCGAGGGTCTCGAGCACCGTCAGCATCGCGATCGACAGGCTCTCGGCGAGCTCGACGTCCTCGGCCACGTCCGGACTCGTGAGGAGCGGCTCGGGCAGCCACTCCCCCACGTAGTCCTCGCGCCGCCGCGACACCGTGCGGAGCTGATTGAGCGACTGCCTGGTGACGATGCGCACCAGGTAGGCGCGCGGCTCCTGCACGGTGTCGCGGTCGACAGCCGCCCAGCGCAGCCACGACTCCTGCAGCACGTCCTCGGCGTCGGCGGCCGAGCCGAGCATCTCGTACGCGACGGTGAACAGCAGGTTCCGGTGCGCGACGAACGGGTCGTCGGCGTGGGGCGTGCTCATGCGCGCGAGCCTACGCGGCCGACCCGACGGCGGGTCGCTCGGCGAGCGGTGCCAGCCCGCATGCGTCGGCGAACTCTTCGGAATGGATGCCGAGCGCCACGTTCATGCGCGCCGACATGTTCATGAACGCGACGCGTGCGGCGAGCTCCACGAGTCCGGCAGCCCCGAGGTCGGCGAGCAGCGCGTCCGACAGCTCGTCGGTGACCGTCGGCGAGGTCTCGCACATGGCCTCGGCGTACTCCATGACCCGGCGCTCCAGCGGCGTGAAGACTGTCGCGTCGCGCCACCGCGGCACCTGGCGCACCTTCGTCTCGTCGAGGCCGTGGTTGTGCGCCACGAAGTAGTTGTAGTCGAGGCAGAAGCTGCAGCCGATCGTCGCCGCCGCGGCCATCACCGCGTACGACGCGAGATTCGGGTCGAGCTCGTGCCAGCCCTCGGTCTTGCGGCCGATGCTCATCGAGTCCTTCATGACGCCCTGGTGGTGCCACAGCACGCCGAGGGAGTCGGGGACCTTGCCGGCCATCTTGCGGGCGACCGCCTTGATGGCGGCGCCCTTCAGGCCGGTGATCTCCGCAGCGGGGATGCGGGTCGTGGTGCTCATGTCTTTCCTCCATGTGTGGGAACGAGTCCTTCGCACATGGAGACACCGGCCGTCGCCGGCGTGTGACAGCCCCGTCGGAGATTACTGCGGAGCCAGGCCCAGGTCGTCCAGGTCGATCGCGGCGAGCCACTGCAGTCCCTCGGCCTCGACGGCCGACTGCGCACCGGTCTTGCGGTCGACGATGACGGCGACCGCGACCGGCTCGGCGCCCTCGCGACGCAGCGCCTCGACGGCTTTGAGGGCCGACTGCCCGGTGGTCGAGGTGTCCTCGACGACGACGACGCGCTTGCCCACGATGTCGGCACCCTCGACCTGGCGGCCGCGGCCGTGGTCCTTCGGCTCCTTGCGCACGACGAAGGCGTCCAGCGGCGCGTCGGTGCGCGCCGATTCGTGCATCACCGAGTTGGCGATCGGGTCTGCGCCGAGCGTGAGCCCGCCGACGGCGACGATCCCGTCGACGTCGCGGATCAGGTCGAGCATGATGCGCCCGATCGCGGGAGCGGCGCGGTGGTCGAGCGTGAGCCGGCGCATGTCGACGTAGTACGTCGCCTTCTTGCCGCTGGACAGCGTGAAGTCGCCGTGGAACACCGCCTCGCCCTTGATGAGGCCGATGAGGCGCTGGCGGTCGGCTTCGAGCTCGGGCGTGGAGGCGGCGGTCATGCCGTCGATTCTACGGATGCCGCATCCCCACGCCCGAGCCCGGTCGGCCGATCAGCCGAGGAACGTCGCCAGCCAGTCGAGGTCGTCGGCGCGGTCGAGGCGGTACACGCCGCCCGTGCCCGCGCACGTCGCGTTCTTGCCGAACGACGTGACGCCCGCGATGACGTCCGAGCTGCCGATGAAGTTCGGACCGCCCGAGTCGCCCGAGCACGTGCCGCCGGTGTTCGCGTTGTTCGACAGGATCATCGACCCGTCGCCGGTGTAGCCGGTGTTGATCGAGATCAACCGGGGCGTCGACACCATGCGCAGCCGCTCGGCCTGCGTCTTCCACGACGCGGCGTCGGGGAAGCTCTTCTGCAGGCCGTAGCCGACGGCGGTGAAGCTGCGGTCCTGCTGGCCTTTCTTGTTCGCCAGCACGTCGAGCTGGTTGAGGGCCGGCAGCGACGCGTAGTGGTCGAGGATCACCGGCTCGTCGAGAACGACGACGCCCAGGTCGTACAGGTAGAACGCCGCATCGTCGTACTGCGGGTGCGTGTACGGCGTGCCCGAGACCTCCCCGGTGTTCGGGTAGCCGTGGGCCGCGGCATCCCTCACGTCGTCGTCGAACCACAGCTCGACGTGGGTCGCCCCGAACGTGCAGTGGCCCGCCGTGACGTACACCGTCGGCGACACGAGCGTGCCGCTGCAGCGCCAGGCCGGGCCTTCGTCGTCGAAGGCGACCATGAGGCCGACGTCGGGGTGGCCGTCGCCGTCGGGCACGCCGTCGGTGATGGCCTGGGCCGGTGTGCCGACCGACAGGAACAGCAGGGCCGCTGCGGCAGCGGCGAGTGCGAGCGCGGGTTTGCGCATGTCATACCCCTTCCCTGGGTAGCGCGAGCCTCTCAGTCCCCGACGGGTCTGGCAAGGGGCTGACGTCGGCGGTCCCGCATAGGCTTGACCCCATGCGCCTGGCCACCTGGAACGTCAACTCGATCCGCGCGCGGGTCGACCGCATCGTCGACTTCGCGGTGCGCGAGCACATCGACGTGCTCGCGATGCAGGAGATCAAGTGCAAGACCGAGCAGTTCCCGTTCGACCGGTTCGAAGAGGCCGGGTACCACGTCGAGGCGTACGGCTTCTCGCAGTGGAACGGCGTCGCGATCGCCAGCCGCGAGCCGATGACGAACGTGCGCACCGCGTTCCCCGACATGCCGGGCTTCGAGAAGGGCCACAACGGCCCTGACGCCCCGCAGGAGGCGCGGGCGATGGGCGCGACGATCGGCGGTGTCGAGGTGTGGAGCCTCTACGTGCCCAACGGCCGCTCGCTCGGCGACCCCCACTACTTCTACAAGCTCGACTGGCTGTCGGCGCTCGAGCAGTACACGCGCGAGTCACTGGCGGCGAACCCCGATCTGCCGCTCGCCCTCGTCGGGGACTTCAACATCGCCCCGACGGATGCCGACAACGGCGACCCGACCGTCGTGCAGGGCTTCGCCACGCACGTGTCGCCGCCCGAGCGCGAGGCGTTCGCGGCCCTGGAGGCCGCGGGCCTGCAGGATGTCGTGCGTCCGCTCATCCCGACCGGCTACACCTACTGGGACTACAAGCAGCTGCGCTTCCCCCGCAACGAGGGCATGCGCATCGACTTCATCCTCGGTTCGCATGCGATCGCCGACGCCGTGACCGGCGCCACGATCCACCGCGACGAGCGCAAGGGCGAGGCGCCGAGCGACCACGTCCCCGTCGTCGTCGACCTCGATCTCGAGGGGCCCGACGACGACGATCGCCCGATGATCTTCTAGTCACGGGATGCCGCGATCGGCGGCATCCCACCGGCCCCAGCCGATCTCTCGAACTTTTTTCTCGGGGCGCGTCATGATCGCGTTCCGGCGGCGTCTTGCACTGTGTCCCCCCGTTGCGCGCGGGGCCGCTCACCAGCGGTTTCCCAGCGCGTGTCGTTAGCCTGGCGCCGATCTGCCGTCGCCGGCTGAACCCCCCGAGCGCCATCCGGCGAGGAGATACGTGACCACCCCCACCCCCGCCGTCGCCGGCGGTCCGCTGCGCGAGCGCTCCGACGAAGAGCTCGTCGTCGCCACCCGCGCGGGCGACGACGCCGCATACGCGGTGCTGTGGGAGCGTCACTCCGCGAGCGGACGCAACGCCGCCCGCGCCGTGAGCCCGAACGTCGATCCCGACGACCTCGTGTCGGAGGCGTTCACCTCGATCCTGTCGACGATCCGCAAGGGCGGCGGCCCGCAGGAGGGCTTCCGCCCCTACCTCTTCGCGACGATCCGCAACGTCGCGGCCTCGTGGGGTCGTCGCACGAGCGAGCTGCCGCTCGACGACCTCGACGAACGGGCCGCCGATTCCGAGGCCGAGTTCGCCGAGCTCGTCGCCGACCGCTCCGTGCTGGCCCAGGCGTTCCGCGAGCTTCCTGCCCGCTGGCGGGAGCTGCTCTGGTACGTCGAGGTCGAGGGCATGAAGCCCCGCGAGATCGCACCGCTGCTGGGCATGAGCGCGAACGCGGTGTCGGCCCTGGTGTACCGCGCCCGCGAGGGCTTCAAGCAGGCGTGGCTGCAGGCGCACATCAGCGACCCCGCCCGCCCGGCCGAATGCCGCTGGGTGTGCGAGCTGCTCGTCGCGAGCGAGAAGAAGCCGGTCAAGCGCGGCGACCGCCGGCGCCTGGACACCCACCTGCACGGCTGCCAGGCGTGCCGCATCGTCGCGGCCGACCTCGAACACGTGTCGCAGAAGCTCCGTCTGGTGCTGCTGCCTCTTGTCCTCGGCGGGGCTGGGGCCCTTGCCTACACCTCCGATGCCGCCCCGGCCGCGGCATCGGTGGTCGCCGGATCGCCCACCGGGGGTGGCGGGGCATCCGGCTCCGGGGGACAGGCGCCGGGGGGCGCCTCCGGCGGGGGTGCCGGCGCGGGGGGCGCCGGCACCGCTGCCGTCCCGGTCGCGGCGATCGGGATCGGCGTCGGCGTGCTCGCCGTCGCCGCGGCCGCAGCGGTCGCGCTGGCCCTGGCGCCGTCCTGGAGCGCGCCGGCTCAGCAGCCGGCCGCCGCCGACACGACGACGGATCGGGATGCCGCCGACACCGCCGACCGCGCACCCGATGATGCGGCAGCCGACGTCGACGAAGCCGAGCCGGCGGACGCGCCGCCCGCGACGGACGCCCTGGCCGACGCCCCCGTGACCGCACCGGTGGCGCCGGGGACGCGCGAGCCCGCAGCGCCGGACCGCGCACCCGCGCCGAGCACGCCCACGCCGGAGTCGAGCACGCCGGCGCCGGTGCCCAGCACACCTGCGCCCCGCCCGCAGCCGAGCACGCCCGTGCCCGAGCCCAGCACGCCCGCGCCGGAACCCAGCACGCCCGCGCCGGAACCCAGCACGCCCGCGCCGACTCCGACGCCCACGCCGACACCCACCCCGACCCCGACCCCGACGCCGACCCCGACCCCCACGCCGACCCCGACCCCCACGCCGGATCCGGAGCCAGCGGTGACCGCGACCGCGCGCCTCGACGCGCCGGCGGATCTGTCGGCACCCGTGCCCGCGCCGATCACCGGAGCGGGTGTCGCCGACGCGACGGTCGTGCTGATCGACGAGGCCGGGGCGACCCTGGCGCGGACCACCGCCGGTGACGACGGACGCTTCTCGGCGACGATCCCCGGCGACCTGCTGCACGAGGGCATGACGGTGCGCGCCGTGCAGACCGGCCCGGGCCTGCGGCCCTCGGATCCGAGCTCGCCCGTCGGCCCGTTCGCCCTGCCGGTGCCGACGGCGACCGCCAAGGACGGCACGCTCGACGCCCGCCTCGAAGACCTCGACTTCGACTTCCGCGCCGACGACGTGACGCTGCTGCTGAGCGGCGAGCGCGGCAGGACCGTGGCCGTCTCGGTCGACGGCGGCTGGACCGGCAATCTGCACACCCTCACCGGCGCACCGCTCCGCCGCGTCGTGTACGACGTGTCGCCCGGCGATCACGTCATCGGCATCCGCTACGTCGACGCCGCGACGGGCGCCGAGGGCCGCGTCGCCTACGTCACCCTGCACGTCCGCGCCCGCTGACGCGGCGCCGCGCCCCTTGGCGTGCCCCGTCTCGCCGCAGAGATCCCCCGTCTCGCCGAGACCGGGGGCTCTCGTCGAACCCGAGGACGACGCCCTCTGTCTCGCCGCGAACCCCTTGGCTCGACGCGAGGATCCTCTGCCTCGGGATGCCTCGCCCATCGCACGGGGACACAAGCGCGACGGAGCGACGACGCAGGACGCGCTCAGTCGCCCATCGTGCCGGTCTGCACGGGTCCCGCGGCGGGACCGTAGCGCAGCTGCACCACTCCGAGCGGGCCCGAGGTCGCAGGCTCCAGCAGCGTCACGTTCGCCGGCGCGGCGCCGTCGGGGAACACCTTCTTGCCCTGGCCGAGCACGACGGGGTACACCCACAGCGTCAGCACGTCGAACAGCTGCTCGCGCAGGAGGGTCTGTGCGAAGTCGATGCTGCCGATGACGTGGATGCTGTCATGCCGGTCTCGCAGCGCGCGCACCTCGGCGGCGAGGTCGGGGCCCAGCTGCGTCGACCCGGCCCAGGGCAGGTCGGGGGCGCCGCGCGAGGCGACGTACTTCGGGACCTCATCGAACTTGCGCCCGATGCCGCCCTCCGGACCGTCGGTGTGCTGCGGCCAGTACCCGGCGAAGATGTCGTACGTGCGGCGGCCGAGCAGCAGGGCGTCGAGTCCTTCGATGCCCTCCCAGATCGCGGCGCCGATCTGCTCGTCGGGGAACGGCGCCTGCCAGCCGCCGAACGGGAACCCGCCCGACGGGTCCTCCTCGGGCCCGCCGGGCGCCTGCGCGACGCCGTCGAGCGTGGTGAACAGATCGATGCAGATGCGGCCGGTCATGGCCGCCTCCTCTCCACAGGGGAGCCGCCTCACGCGACGAGCACGACCCCCGGTTCGATGCGGAACGTCTCTGCGAACCGCTCCAGCAGCGTCGCGTCGCCCGCGACGACGGCCAGCACTTCCTGATCGATCGCCTCGGCCGGGGTCAGCTCCCCCGAGATGAGGCGACGGATGCCGGGGCCCGCGGCGAACACGAGGTCGGGGTCGCCGGCGGTCGAGGCCTGGGTGCCCAGGCGCGGGTCCACCGGTCGCCCGGCCGGCCGCACCTGCGCGACGCGGAGCCCGGACGGGTGGACCTGCACGCGCAGCACGATGTCGCCGACGTGCAGCTCGTAGTCGGCCGGATCGAGGGCGGCGGCGGCATCCACCCGGAAAGCGGTGCGCAGCGCCATCGTGAGCGAGTCCGCCGTCACGACGTCGTCGGGCTGCGGGTCGCCCATCTGCGCGAACCCCCACCGGCCGAGCGCCAGCACAATGGGCTCGAGCTCGCGCCCGTACGGAGTGAGCTCGTACACGAGGCCGCAGTGCAGCATCGGCACGCGGCGCACGACACCGCTCTCCTGCAGCTCTTTGAGCCGCGTGGAGAGGATGTTGGTGGGGATCTTGGGCAGTCCCTGCTTGAGGTCGGTGTACCGGCGGGGACCGACGAGCAGATCGCGGACGATGAGCAGCGCCCATCGTTCGCCGATCAGCTCGACGGCGGTGGTGACCCCGCAGTACTGCCCGTAGCTGCGGGACGCCACCTACGCGTTCGCCTGCTCCGCCAGGTAGGCGTCGGGACCCTGCTCGACGGCCTGCGGCTCCATGAAGAAGAACTCGACGCCGTTGCCGTCCGGGTCGTCGAGGTCGCGGCTGTACATGAAGCCGTAGTCCTTGGCCTCGGTGGGCTCGCTGCCGCCCGCAGCGACACCCGCAGCGATGATCTCGTCGACGGCGGCGCGCGACTGGCGGCTGAGCGCGATGAGCACCTGCGCGTGCGTGCGGGGGTCGACGGTCTTTTTGTCGGTGAAGGTCGCGAAGTACTCGTTCGTGACCGCCATGAAGTAGACGTTCTCGTCCCACACGATGCACGCGGCGTTGTCGTCGGTGAACGTGGGGTTGAGGGTGGCGCCGAGGGCCGTGTAGAACGCCTTCGAACGCTCGAGGTCGCTCGTCGGGATGTTGACGAAGATGTGCGTCATTGCCTTGCTCCTTGGTCTCTTTGTGCCTGCGCGACCATGGTTGCAAAAAACAAGTCTGCTTGTCAATAGCAAGTAAGAGGTCTCTCTCCCCCATGAGACGGATGCCGCGCCGCCCCGCTATCCGTACCGTGGAGGTATGCCCGACCAGCCGTCCGCCCACCCGCTCCGGCGCACTCCGCCGTCGTCGCGAGAGCTCCGCAACGACGTGTGGCTCGCGGCCGGACTGTTCGTCTCGGCCATCCTCAGCAGCGCCCTCGGATCGGTCGCCGGCGTCTACGGCGCCGATGCTGCGCACGGGCTGCAGTGGGCGCTCCTTTACGCGCTCGCACTCACCGCCCCGCTCGCGGTGCGACGCCGCCACCCCGAGATCGTCGTCGTGGTCGTGGCGATCGTGTTCTTCGTGGGAGTGACCTTCCGCATCCCCGATCTGTACGTCGCGAACGTGTCGATGTTCATCGCGATGTACACCGTCGGTGCGTGGGTCGACGATCGGCGCCGCGCGATGTGGGTGCGTGCGGCGGTCATCGTCGGCATGTTCGTGTGGCTGCTCGCCACGATGTTCCAGGCGGCGATCGACCCGTCCGACGATGCGCTCTCGAAGGCCGGGCTGTTCTCGCCGTTCGCGGCGATGATGCTCATCCAGCTGCTCATCAACGCCGCGTTCTTCGGCGGCGCCTACTACATGGGCGACCGCGCCTATGCGGCGGCGATGGAGCGGACCGCGCTCGAGGAGCGCACGCACGAGCTCGAGCGCGAGCGCGAGGTGACCGCGGCGCAGGCGGTGGCCCTGGACCGCGTCCGCATCGCGCGCGAGCTGCACGACGTCGTCGCGCACCACGTCTCGGCGATGGGCGTGCAGGCGGGCGCGGCACGGGCCGTGCTCGACCGGGACCCGGATGCCGCACGCTCGGCGCTGCAGGGCGTCGAGGCGTCGGCGCGCTCGGCACTGGTCGAGCTGCGCCAGCTGCTCGAGACCCTCCGCACCTCGGCGCCCGACGGCGACGGCGGCTCGACCGTGCACCTGTCGGCGCTGCCCGACCTGGTCGCGTACGCGAACGACAACGGCCTGCCCACGACGCTGACGATCGTCGGCGAGCCGGCGCCCCTCCCCGACCTCGTGCAGGTGAACGTGTACCGCGTCGCGCAGGAGGCGCTCACGAACGCGCGCCGCCACGGCGGACCGGATGCCGCCGCCGACGTGCGACTGCGCTACGACGACGATGCTGTCGAACTCGAAGTCGTCAACACCGGCCGGGCGATGACCACGCCCATGCGGCCGGGGCTCGGACTCGTCGGCATGCGCGAACGCGCTGCAGCCTCGGGCGGCGAGCTCGAGACCGGACCCCGGTCGCGCGGAGGGTTCCGGGTGCGGCTGCGCGTACCGCTCGCGGCGCACGCGGAGGCTGTCGCGTGAGCGCGCCGATCCGCGTGCTGCTGGTCGACGACCACGCCGTGATGCGCGCCGGCTTCCGCATGATCCTCGAGTCCGCGGGTGACATCGTCGTGATCGGCGAGGCCTCGAACGGCGCCGAGGCGGTGGCTGCGGCATCCGCCCTTCAGCCCGACGTGATCTGCATGGACGTCCAGATGCCCGACATGGACGGGCTCGAGGCGACGCGGCGGATCGTGGCGGACGAGGACATCGCGGCGGCCGTCGTGGTCGTCACGACCTTCGACCGCGACGATTACCTGTTCGACGCCCTCGCGGCCGGGGCGAGCGGCTTCCTGCTGAAGAACGCCGGCCCCGAGGAGCTCATCTCGGCCGTGCGCGTGGCGGCCGCCGGCGACGCGCTGCTCGCACCCGAGGTCACCCGGCGCGTGATCGCGCGGTTCGCGGCGTCGCCGGTGCCGGCGCTCCGGCAGGCGGCCACGCCCCGCGTCGCCGAGCCCGCCGACGCGCGCCTCGTCGTCGATCTCACCGAGCGCGAGGCCGAGGTGCTGCAGCTCGTCGCGCAGGCGATGAGCAATGCCGAGATCGCCCGGCGCCTGTACATCGGCGAGGCCACGGTCAAGACGCACGTGTCGAACGTGCTGCAGAAGCTCGGCGCCCGCGATCGCGTGGCTGCGGTGGTCTACGCCCATCGCCACGGCCTGGCCTGAACGAGACGGCGGGGCCGGAGACGACGGATGCCTCGGCTCCAGGCCCGCGAAGGGCCGGAGCCGAGGCATCCACCGGCTGGAACGGGATCGGCGAGACGCCGATCCACGAGGGTGTCAGGCCGCGACGGCGACCGGGGCGTAGCGCTCGATGAGCGCGCCGAAGGCCTCGAGGTAGGCCGTCAGGAACTCGGCGGTCTGCTCGTTGGTGACCTCGCCGGTCTCGGTGAACAGACCCGGCGTCGACTGCACGTAGCCCTCGGGCTGACCGAGCGTCGGGGCGTTGTAGTGGCTCAGGATCGCCTTGAGGTGCTGCTGCGCGGCCGCGGTGGCGATGCCGCCGCCCGACGTGCCGATCACGGCGGTGGGCTTGCCGTTGAACGAGCCCTGGCCCCACGGGCGGGCGGCCCAGTCGAGCGCGTTCTTGAGCACGCCCGGGATCGAGCGGCTGTACTCGGGGGTGACGAGGATGACGCCGTCGACGTCGTCGATGGCCTGCTTGAAGTCGCGCGCGACCTGCGGGTAGTCGGCGTCGAAGTCGGGCGAGTAGAAGGGGAGGTCCTTGATCGGGATCTCGACGAGGGTGGTGCCCTCGGGTGCAAGGCGCTCGAGGGCCTTCGCGAGGCGGCGGTTGATCGAGCTGCTCGAGATGCTGCCGACGATGTAGCCGATGGTCCGGTCGGTCATGTTCCTGCTCCTTGAAGACAAAAAGGCGTCCCCGGTGGGGATCCACCGTGGACGTTCCACCTCCATGCAAGCACATGAACCTGAGATCTATTCCAGCGTATGCAAAGCGGCGGGATCTTCCCCACGCCGCCACGGGTCTCCCCCTTGCGGGGGAGGCGCGGCCGAGACGCCCCCTCTAGCGTCGAAGGCATGACGAAAGGGGACCAGATGCTGCAGCTGAGCGGTGTCACCAAGAGCTACGGCGGGCGCCGGGCGTTGGACGGGGTGTCGTTCGACGTGCGACAGGGCCGTCTCACCGGCTTCGTCGGCGGCAACGGCGCCGGCAAGACCACGACCATGCGCATCGTGCTAGGCGTGCTCGCCAAGGACGCCGGGACCGTGACGCTCGACGGCACCGAGGTGACCGCATCCGACCGCCGCCGCTTCGGCTACATGCCCGAGGAGCGCGGGCTCTACCCCAAGATGAAGGTGCTCGAGCACATCGTGTACCTCGCGCGCCTGCACGGCTTCTCGAAGACGGATGCCACGACTCGCGCCCGTGCGCTGCTGGAGCAGCTGGGGCTCGGCGAGCGCCTGAACGACAACGTCGAGACGCTGTCGCTCGGCAACCAGCAACGGGCGCAGATCGCCGCCGCCCTCGTGCACGACCCCGAGGTGCTGATCCTCGACGAGCCGTTCTCGGGCCTCGACCCGCTCGCGGTCGACGTCGTGGCGGGCGTGCTGCAGGAGCGCGCGAAGGCCGGCGCCGCCGTGCTGTTCTCGTCGCATCAGCTCGACGTCGTCGAGCGGCTGTGCGACGACCTCGTCATCATCGCGGGCGGCACGATCCGCGCCGCCGGCGCCCGCGACACGCTGCGCGCCCAGCACTCGACCCGCCGCTTCGAGCTGGTCTCGGCCGGCGACGCCGGCTGGCTGCGCTCCGAGCCTGGCGTCGAGGTGCTCGACTTCGACGGCGGCTTCGCCGTGTTCGACGCCGACAGCGACGAGACCGCCCAGCGCGTGCTGCGCCGGGCCGTCGCACAGGGGGATGTGGCCAGCTTCGCGCCGCAGCATCCCTCTCTCGCCCAGATCTTCAAGGAGGTCATCCAGTGAGCACCGCACCCCGCTCCGCCGACACGGCGCCCGGCCTCGGCGCGCCCCAGGCCATCTGGCTCGTCGCCGAGCGCGAGATCGCCTCGAAGCTGCGCAGCAAGGCCTTCGTCATCTCGACGGCGATCCTGCTGCTCGGCTCTCTCGTGCTCGTGATCTGGGGCGGCTTCCAGGCCGCCAACCAGTCCGGCACGCCGGTCGCCGTCACCGCCGACGCGCAGCAGTACGTCGAGGGCCTTCCCGGCCTCGAGGTGACCGATGTCGCCGACAAGGCCGCCGCCGAGGCGCTCGTCAAGGACGGCGCTGTCGACGCCGCGGTCGTCGCCGACTCCTCGTCGCCGATGGGCTTTCTGGTGATCGCCGACGACTCCGCGCCGACACAGCTGCTGCTGTCGCTCGCGCAGCTGCCCCCGGTCGAGCTGCTGAACCCCGAGGGCGGCCAGGCCGCCGCGCTCGGCTACATCGCCGCGATCGGCTTCGGCATCGTGTTCCTGCTCGCGGCCTCGCTGTTCGGCAGCACCATCGCGCAGAGCGTCGTCGAAGAGAAGCAGACCCGCGTGGTCGAGCTGCTGATCTCGGCGATCCCGGTGCGGGCGCTGCTGGCGGGCAAGGTGATCGGCAACACGATCCTCGCGATGGGTCAGATCCTCGTGCTCGCGTCGATCGCGATCATCGGCCTGACCGTGACCGACCAGACCGCCATGCTGCAGGGCCTCGGGGCGCCGATCGCGTGGTTCGCGATCTTCTTCCTGTTCGGATTCATCCTGCTGGCGTCGCTGTTCGCCGCCGCGGCGTCGATGGTCTCGCGTCAGGAGGACATCGGGTCGACCACGATGCCGATCACGATGCTGATCATGGCCCCGTACTTCCTGGTCATCTTCTTCAACGACAACCCGCTGGTGCTGACGATCATGTCGTACGTGCCATTCTCGGCTCCTGTCGGCATGCCGATGCGCATCTTCCTCGGCCAGGCGCAGTGGTGGGAGCCGCTGGTGTCGCTCGTGATCCTGGTCGCCACGTGCGTGGCGGCGATCCTGGTGGCGGCGCGGATCTACCAGAACTCGCTGCTGCGCATGGGCGGCCGCGTGAAGCTGTCGGAGGCGCTCGCGGGCTGACTCACCGCTGCGGGTGCGGGAGTGGCTTCCGGCACTGGAGACGGCGATGTGGGCCGTGCCGGGCGTGGTGGCCTGCGTCCTGCTGCCGGCGCTCGCGGTGAACCTCACGCTCCTGCTGCGGATGCCTGCTCCCGCCCCGACGGCGGCGCCGGCGCACTGACCGGGGCTGCCGTCGCCAGGGACCGCAGCCGCACCGCGTAGACGGCGAGCGCCAGGGTCGTGAAGAGGTAGATCACCGCGGCCTGCAGCGCGTAGGCCGGGTAGTCGATGATCCACGGCGACGCGGTCGGATCACCGGCGGCCGCGGGGTTGTCGTGCACATACGGCACGACCTCCGCCAGCGCGTAGCCGGCGACCTGCCCAGCGGCGTAGAGCAGGGCGGACAGGCCGAGCGCGAGCCAGGCCTGCGCGCGCCGCGTGCGCCACACCCGGCGGGTCGCCCCGAGCGCCGTGCGCGGCCGCCACCCGTCTCCCGGCGCGGCGAACGCGCTCATGACCGGGGCGAGGATCACCGCGGCGGTGAGCACGACGAGCAGCGCGAGCACGCCGGCCATCAGCAGCGACTCGCTGCCGGCGCGGCTGCGCATGAGCTGAGGCACGAGCAGCAGCGCGAGCAGCGGCAGGCAGCCGAGCATCACGGAGGCGTGGGTCCGCAGGAGCACGAGGGGTCGCATGCGACCAGCCAAGCCGGTCACGGTCCTCGCCGGTATCGGGTGAACCCCCCTATCGGCGCACCGGTGCGCCGCGTCCGTCCGCTTGTCAGTCCCCCATCATCTCCGGCGTCATGACGCCGACCGAGATCACGTTGCCGGCCGGGTCGCGGAACCACGCCATGTCGGGTCCGCCCATGAAACCGCGCGAGATGCCCTTCTCATCGGTGCCGTAGTCGGGGTCGGTGTAGATCTTGGTGACGACGCCGCGCGCGTTGAGGTCATCGACGGCCGCGTCGACGTCGTCGACCCCGAAGTTCAGGATCGTGAAGACGGCGGGCTCGTGGTCCTCCTTCGGGTAGACGAACACGCTGCCGCCCGCGGGGAGCTTGAACGTGAATCCTCCGCCCATCTCCTCCCAGACGGTGACGTCGAGTCCCAGGGTGTCGCGGTAGAAGGCCACGGCCTCGTCGATGTCGGGAACGGCGAAGCTCGAATACGCCTGTGCTGTGGTGAACATCTCATCCTCCCAGTGATCGGCCCCGGATCAACGATCCTCTTGCCTGACGAGGCTGTCCAGGGGTCGCCGTGCTCTCCTTCGCGGCACCGGACACGCGGCGTAGACTCCCGGCATCCGCACGAACCGTGACAGTGAAGTGACAGTCAACGGGCGGCAGGTCCCGCTCGCCGGCACGGTGCCGCACGCCACCGCGCTGGAGTTGCTGCGGGGCGTCGGATTCACGGGCGCGAAGGAGGGCTGCGCCGAAGGCGAGTGCGGCGCGTGCGCTGTGCTGCTGGCCACCGAGGGACCGGACGGCGGGACCGTGTGGACGCCTGTCAACGCCTGTCTCGTTCCGGCGCACGCGCTCGACGGCCAGGAGGTCGTGACGGCCGAGGGACTGGGCACCCCGGACGAGCTGCACCCGGTGCAGCAGGGTCTCGCCGCGGCCGGCGGGTCGCAGTGCGGCTACTGCACGCCCGGGTTCGTCTGCGCGATGGCGGCCGAGTACTACCGTCCCGATCGAGCGCCCGCACCCGGGGGCACGGGACCCGAGGCGCAGGACCCCGAGCACGGCCCCAACGGCTTCGACCTGCACGCGCTGAGCGGCAACCTGTGCCGCTGCACCGGCTACCGCCCGATCCGCGACGCCGCCTTCGCCCTCGGGATGCCGCAGCCCGGCGATCCGCTGCGGCGTCGGTCGGAGGGCGGGGCGCCGCCGCCCGCCACGACCGACATCGACGTCGACGGCGCGCGCTTCGTGCGACCGGAGACCCTCGCCGACGCGCTGCGGCTGCTGCGCGACGAACCGGACGCCGTGCCCGTGGCCGGCTCCACAGACTGGGGTGTCGAGGTCAACCTGCGGGCGGCCCGCGCCCGGCTCGTGCTGGCGATCGACCGTCTGCCCGAGCTGCGCACGACGACCGTGTCGGACGACGTCGTCGAGCTCGGAGCGGCCGTGCCGCTCACCGAGCTCGAGCGGCGGATCGCGGGCGACGTACCGCTGCTCGCTCAGCTGATCCCGCAGTTCGCGTCGCGCCTCATCCGCAACCGCGCGACGCTCGGCGGCAACCTCGGCACGGCGTCCCCCATCGGCGACGCCGCCCCGGTGTTGCTCGCGCTGGGCGCGACCATCGTCCTCGTCTCCGCCGACGGCGGCGAGCGCGAGGTCGACCTGGCGGACTACTTCACCGGCTACCGCACGACGGTGCGCCGCCGCGACGAGCTGATCCGCACCATCCGGATCCCCGCGCGCCGCGCGATACCGGGGGTGGGGAGGGAGGTCAGCGGGTTCGTGAAGGTGGCGAAACGGCGGTTCGACGACATCTCGTCGGTCGCCGTGGCGGTGGCGGTGGACATCGATGACGACGGGGTCGTCGTGGCGGCGCGCATCGGCCTGGGCGGAGTGGCCGCGACCCCGCTGCGCGCGTACGCCACCGAACGGACGCTGGTCGGACGCCCGTGGAACGCGCAGACGGCGGCTGCGGCATCCCTCGTCCTTCAGAGCGAGGGGACACCGCTCAGCGACCACCGCGCGAGCGCCGCGTACCGCACGCGCATGCTCGGCACGGCGCTGCCCGCCCTGTACGCCTCGACGACCGCGGTGCCGGCATGAGCGGCCTCGCCGATCGCCCGCCCGACGCCGTCGTCGGACGCCCCGCGGTGCACGAGAGCGCGGCGCTGCACGTCACGGGCGCCGCGATGTACACCGACGACCTCGCCGCGCGCGCCCACGGCGTGCTCACGGCGTGGCCGGTGGCCTCGACATCGGCGCACGCGCTCGTCTCGCTCGACGTCGAGCCGGCCTACGAGGTGCCGGGCGTCGTGCGCGTGCTCACCGCCGACGACGTTCCGGGGATCAACGACGCGGGCGTCAAGCACGACGAGCCGCTGTTCCCGTCCGAGGCGATGTTCCACGGTCACGCGCTCGCGTGGGTGCTGGGCGAGACGACGGATGCCGCACGCCGCGGCGCCGCGGCGGTGCAGGTCTCGTACGAGCAGCTGCCGTCTCTCATCACCGTGCGCGAGGCCATCGCGGCGGGGTCGTTCCAGGGCGCGTCGCCGACGATCGAGCGCGGTGACACGGTGGCCGCCCTCGCGGGCGCCGCCCACGTGTTCGCGGGCGAGATCGAGATCGGCGGGCAGGAGCACTTCTCGCTCGAGACGCACGCGGCCTTCGCGGTGCGCGAGCCCGACGGCCGCTACTTCGTGGAGTGCTCGACGCAGCACCCGTCCGAGACGCAGGAGATCGTCGCGCACGTGCTCGGCATCCCCTCCAGCGAGGTCGCCGTCGAATGCCTGCGCATGGGCGGCGGGTTCGGCGGCAAAGAGATGCAGCCGCACGGGTTCGCCGCGATCGCCGCACTGGGCGCGAAGCTCACCGGCCGCCCGGTGCGGCTGCGGCTGACCCGCACGCAAGACATCACGATGACCGGCAAGCGGCACCCGTTCCTGCTGGAGTGGCGCGCGGGATTCGACGCCGACGGCATGCTGCAGGCGCTCGACACGACGCTCACGTCGGACGGCGGCTGGAGCCTCGACCTCTCGGAACCCGTGCTCGGCCGCGCGCTCGCGCACGTCGACAACGCGTACTGGATCCCGAACGTGCGCGCGCACGGCCGCATCGCGAAGACGAACAAGCCGTCGAACACCGCCTTCCGCGGCTTCGGCGGCCCCCAGGGCGTCTTCGTGATCGAGGAGGTTCTCGGACGCGCGGCGTCGGCGCTCGGCATCCCTCCCCACGAGCTGCGGGCGCGCAACTTCTACCGGCCCGGTCACACCACCCCGTACGGGCAGCCGGTCAAGGACGCCGAGCGCCTGCCGAGGATCTGGACGCAGCTGGGCGACGGGTGCGCGTTCGACGAGCGGCTCGACGAGATCACCCGCTTCAACGCCGCGCACCCCGACCGCAAGCGCGGCCTCGCGATGACGCCGGTCAAGTTCGGCATCTCGTTCACCTTCACCTCGTTCAACCAGGCCGGCGCCCTCGTCATCGTCTACAAGGACGGCTCGGTGCTGATCACCCACGGCGGCACCGAGATGGGCCAGGGACTGCACACCAAGATGATGCAGGTGGCAGCCACCGCTCTCGGGGTTCCGCTGGAGGCCGTGCGGCTCGCACCGACCCGCACCGACAAGGTGCCCAACACGTCGGCGACGGCGGCGTCCTCGAGCGCCGACCTCAACGGCGGGGCGATCAAGGCCGCGTGCGAAGAGATCCGTGGCCGCCTCGCTGCCGTGGCCGGACGGATGCTCGGCGTCGACGAGCGCGACGTGCGGTTCTCGGGCGGCGTCGTGACGGGCCTGGATGCCGCCGGCCCGAGCCTCGCCTTCGCCGAGGTCGTCGGCACGGCGTACCTGCAGCGCGTGCAGCTGTTCGCCGCGGGCTACTACCGCACCGAGGGGCTGCACTGGGATGCGCAGCGCAACCAGGGATCGCCCTTCAAGTACTACGCGTACGGCGCCGCGGCCGCCGAGGTCGAGATCGACGGCTTCACCGGCGCGCACCGCATGCGCCGCGTCGACATCGTGCACGACGTGGGCGACTCGCTGTCGCCACTGCTGGACGTCGGCCAGATCGAGGGCGGCTACGTGCAGGGCGTCGGGTGGCTCACGATGGAGGAGCTGCGCTGGGACACCGGCGACGGCCCGACCCGCGGCCGCCTGCAGACCCCGTCGGCGAGCACGTACAAGCTGCCGAGCTTCTCGGAGCTCCCGGGCGACTTCCACGTGCGCCTGTTCGACGACGCCCGCGAGGACGGCGCCGTGTACGGCTCGAAGGCCGTCGGCGAGCCGCCGTTCCTGCTCGCCTTCAGCGCCCGCGAGGCCCTGCGCCACGCGATCGGCTCGTTCGGCCCGCCCGGCCACGTCGTCGAGCTCGCGTCGCCGGCCACCCCCGAGGCGGTGTTCTGGGCGATCGAGGCGGCTCGCGAGGCGGCGTCGGGATCGGTGGATGCCGGCGGCCCGGCGCACGGCGCCGCCGGCGCTGCGCACGATGCGTCGCAGCCTGCGGGGACCGCCGTCCCCGTGGCGGAGTGAGGCCCGCCGTGGACTGGCTCGACGCGCTGCAGCGGCTGCGCGACGCCCGGACTCCTGCGGTCGTCGTGACGCTCGCGATGGTGCGCGGGCATGCGCCCCGCAACGGCGGCGCCAAGATGGTCGTCTCGCCCGGCGACGCGTTCGGCACGATCGGCGGCGGCAACCTCGAGGCGACCGCGGTGGCGCGGGCGCAGGTCATGCTCGCGTCGGGCGCCGCCGAGCCCGAGCTGCTGACCCTCACGCTGAGCGACAAGGCCGGCACCGACTACGGCGTGCAATGCTGCGGCGGCGAAGTGACGCTGCTGCTCGAACCGGTGCGCGTCGTGCCCTCGGTGGCGGTGTTCGGCATCGGGCACGTGGGGCTCGAGCTCGCCCGCATCCTGGCGCGCCAGAGCCTTGCCCTGCATCTGGTCGACTCGCGCGCCGACATGCTGGCGGCGGCCCGGCTCGCTCCGCTGGCCGACGCCGTCGCCGAGGTGCACGTGCATCATGCGCCGGTGCCCGAGGCGGTGCTGCGCGATGTGCCGCCGGGCACGCACGTGCTGGTCATGACGCACGACCACGCCGAAGACCTCGCGATCGTCGACCAGGCGCTGCGCACCGACGGTGTCGCCTCGATCGGGCTGATCGGCTCGCGGTCGAAGTGGTCCCGCTTCCGCGCGAAGCTCACGGATGCCGGGCACGACGAGGACGCGCTCGCCCGCGTGACGACGCCCATCGGCCTGCCCGGCCTCACCGGCAAACAGCCCGCGACGATCGCCGTGAGCGTGGCCGCCGGCATCCTTCAGCTCATCGAGCAGGCGGCCACCACCGGTCCTCCCCTCCCGGTCCGTGAGCGAGCGAAGCGAGACGACACGCCGTAGGCCCGCCGATCGGACAGAACCGATCTGAGACACACGCGCGGGGGCAGGGTTCTCGAGAGCGTCTCGCCACGTTTCGTCTCGCTCGTGCCTCGCTCGCTCAACGACCGGAAGGGCGCCTGCCACGCCGGCTCGACGACCGGCACAGACGATCGCCGGGCGGTCAGTACTCGATGCGGGTCGACGTGCGCCGCCACTCGTCGAACGGCGCGACGCGCTGCGCGTCCGGCAGGGCGATCGTGGTGACCGGCATGATGTCGCGGTGCTCGGGATGGCCGTCGAAGTAGCGATAGAACAGCGCGTCGTCGAAGCCGGCGGCTGCGGCATCCTCGCGGTCCGCCGCGAAGTAGACGCGCCCGACGCGCGCCCACAGCGCCGCGCCCAGGCACATCGGGCACGGCTCGCAGCTGGAGTAGAGCGTCGCGCCGGCCAGGTCGAACGTGCCGAGCCCCTGGCACGCCCGCCGGATCGCGGTCACCTCCGCATGCGCCGACGGGTCGAGGTCCGCGGTGACCCGGTTCACGCCTTCGAACACCTGCCCGTCGGCCGACACGACGAGGGCTCCGAACGGCCCGCCTGCGTTGCGGACGTTCTCGGTCGCGATCTCGATGGCCCGGGCCAGATGCTGGGCGGGCGCTCCGTCGATGGAGGACATCAGGCCTCCACCATACGAGCGCCGGGTCGCTCGCGCATCACCCTCAGCGTTCGACGAGGACGCCGTCCGCGTCGGCCCACACATGACGGCCCGGGACGAACGTCACGCCGGCGATCGTGACCGGCACGTCGACCTCGCCGAGGCCGTCCTTGGCGCTCTTGCGCGGGTTCGAGCCGAGCGCCTTGATGCCGAGGTCCAGGCCCGCCAGCGCCACCCGGTCGCGGATCGCACCGTGCACGATGAGCCCCGCCCAGCCGTTGGCGACCGCCGAGCCCGCGATGAGGTCGCCCACGAGCGCCGACTCCAGCGATCCCCCGCCGTCGATCACGAGCACCGCGCCCGCGCCGGGCGTCGCGACCAGCGCCTTGAGGAGGGCGTTGTCGCGGTGGCACCGCACGGTGCGGACCGGGCCGTCGAAGGCGGTGCGCCCGCCGAGGTCGTGGAACTGCAGCGCGAGCGAGTCGAGCTCGTCGCCGCGCTCGTCGTAGAGGTCTGCCGTGGCGATCGTCATGCGGCCCAGGCTATGGCCGTCGCAGCGGCCGCCGGCATCCCTCCCCCGCAGAAGTTCGCCCCGCATTCTGCCCGTCGCAAGATCAGTTCGTTCGTCGAACGCTGAGGGACGGACGGATGTCAGCGGGCCGCGGGGGGATTGTCGTCGGGGTGGAGCGCACTGAAGAACGAGTAGGTGTCGCCGTCGGCGTCGGGGCCTCGCTCCTTGAACTCGTTGACGAGCTCGTACAGGCGGTGCTGGAACTCCTCTTTGTGGGCGGCGTTGACCTTCAGGCCCATCCAGGTCACGTCGAGCTCGTCGTCGGGCACGCCCTGGACCTGCTGCAGGAACGTCTCCAGCAGCACGGGAGAACCGCCCGGCATCGACGTGCGCCACGACAGGCCGGTGGCGCGGTACGGAACCTCGCGCGCGCCCTGCGCGCCGGCGCGCTCGGGCTCGGCGGCGAGATAGCCGGTCTGCACGAGCGTGCGCACGTGGTGCAGCATCGTGCCCGGGTTCACGCCGAGCAGCTCCGCGAGCTCTTTGTTGGTGCGGGACTCGAAGGCGCACAGGCGCAGCACGCGCAGACGCAGCGGCGAGCTGAGCGCACGCATCCGCGCCTCTGCCTCGGGGTCCCCCTCATGCAGGACGATCCGCTCTTCCCGGTCTGTCACGAGCTCAGCGTAGCAAGACTGATTGACAGATCTCAATCAGTGGCGCACACTGATTGACATGTCCCAATCAGAAGAGCACCGCGCCGACGACGGCGCCGCCTCGGGGCTCGCGGCGGAGGCGCTCGCAGAAGCGCGGGCCGAGGCATCCACACCTCTCGCCAGCAGAGTCGACGACGCCGTCGAAGCGGACCAGGATGCCGCCGGCGCGGCGCCCGAGCCCCACCACCCCAAGGGCTCGCTGTGGCGCGACCGCAACTTCCTCACGATGTGGACGGGCCAGGCCTTCAGCCAGTTCGGCTCGCAGATCACGATGGTGGCGCTGCCGGTGATCGCGGTCATCCTGCTGGATGCGACCGAATTCGAGGTGGGCCTGCTCAACGCCGCCGAGGTCGCCGCGTTCCTCCTCGTCGGCCTGCCGGCGGGCGCCTGGATAGACCGCATGCGCAAGCGGCATGTCATGATCTGGGCCGACGCCGTACGCGCCCTCGCACTGGCGTCGATCCCCGTGCTGTGGGCGCTGGACCTGCTGCACATCTGGCAGCTGATGGCCGTCGGACTCGTGATCGGCATCGCGACGGTGTTCTTCGACGTGTCCTACCAGAGCATCATCCCGTCGCTCGTTCGCACCGACCAGATCGGCGAGGCCAACGGCAAGTTCGAATCGACGCAGCAGATCGCGCACCTCGCCGGCCCCGCGATCGCCGGCTGGCTGGTCGCCGTGGTCACCGCACCCGTCGCGATCCTCGTCGATGCGGTCACCTACGCCATCTCGTTCTTCGCGCTGCTGCGCACCCGCGACCACGAGCAGCGCCGCGCCCCCGAGGACCACCAGCCGATCATGCGCGAGATCGGCGAGGGCCTGCGGTGGGTGTTCGGCAATCCGCTGCTGCGCCGCATCGTCGGCACCACCGCGGTGTCGAACTTCGCCAGCACGATGGCCTACACGATGCTGCCGATCTTCGTGCTGCGCCAGCTCGAGTTCACACCCCAGGCGTACGGCATCATCTTCTCGCTGGGCGCCATCGGCGGCCTGCTCGGCGCCATCGCGACGCCGCGCATCGTCGCCCGCATCGGCGAGGCGCGGGCGATCCCGGTCAGCGCGATCGCGTTCAGCGTCGCGGGCGCCGGCGTGCTGCTCGCCGCGATCTTTCCCGCCGTGGCGTTCCCGCTGCTGGTGGTGCAGAGCTTCATCGCGAGCTTCACCGTGCTGGTGTACAACATCACGCAGGTGACGTTCCGGCAGCGGATCACCCCGCCGCGCCTGCTCGGCCGCATGAACGCCTCGATCCGCTTCGTGGTGTGGGGCGTCATGCCCATCTCGGCCATCCTCGCGGGCGTGCTCGGCCAATGGCTCGGCGTCGTCCCCACGCTCTGGATCTCCGCCGTGATCGAGCTCGCGTCCGCGCTGTTCGTCGTGATCGGCCCGTTCTGGACGATGCGAGACCTCCCGCAGGCGCCGGCCGAGGCTGCCACCCCCTGACACGGACCAGGATGCCGCGGCCGCCGTGCAGGGTCGGTCGCGGCATCCCCTTCTCCCTGTTCAGCGAGGCCACCGCGCAACCGGCGACCCCGCTCACGCGCTCCTGGTGCGGCTGCACACGGAAGGCGCTGACCGGTCGCGGCTGCGAACCGGGAATGACTCTCAGATATATGCGGTTGCATGGACCTGGGCCGACGGCGTCCCGGCACATCGCACGACAGCAAGGAGACGCCCCATGTCCACCATCACGCGCACCGCCGAGACCGACGCCCCCATCATCGACGTCCTGGCCGAACGCTGGAGCACGCGCATCTTCGACCGCAACGCCGTGATCGACGAGGCCGCACTCGCCAGCGCGCTGGAGGCCGCCCGCTGGGCGCCGACGGCCGCCAACACGCAGGCCTGGCGCGTCGTCGTCGCGCGACGCGGCACCGCCGCGCACGCCACCGTGCTCGCGTCCCTCGCCGGCTTCAACAGCGCCTGGGCCGGAGACGCGGCGGCCCTCGTCGTCTTCGTGGCCGAGACCGAGCGCGACGGCAAGCCGATGATGTGGGCGCAGTACGACACCGGTCAGGTCGCCGCCCACTTCACGGTGCAGGCGCACGCGAACGGCCTCTCGACCCACCAGATGGGCGGCTTCGACCGCGATGCGATCGCCGCCGGCTTCGGCCTCGGCGACGAGTTCACGCCGGTCACCGTCATGGCCGTCGGCGAGCTCGGCGACATCCGGCAGGCCTCGGACGAGCTGCAGGCGCGCGAGAACGCGCCGCGCGTGCGTCGTCCCGTCGCCGAGTCGGTCCTCGTGAACGACTGACGCACCCCGGCCCCGGACCACTGATGCCTCGCCCGCAGCGTGCGGGCGAGGCATCCGTGTCTCCGGCACAGGTGACACCAGGGTTCAGGGCGGTCCCCGGAACGTCAGTCGTCGAGCAGCTCGGCCTCGATCACGTCGTCATCCTCGTCGGCGGCAGGCTCCGGCGTGGCCGGGCCGTCGCTCGTGAGCACGAGCGACGAGCCGTCGGCCGCCACGTCGACGCGCACGACGTCTCCGTCGCGCACCCCGCCCGACAGCAGTGCCATCGCAAGGCGGTCCTGGATCTCGGACTGGATGAGCCGGCGCAGCGGCCGCGCGCCGAACACCGGGTCGTAGCCGCGCTCGGCCAGCCACGCGCGGGCATCCGGGGTGACGGCCAGCGACAGGCGCCGGTCGCGCAGCCGCCGCTGCAGCGCGAACACCGCGAGCTCGACGATCTGCGCGAGGTCGTCCTCGCTCAGCGCCGAGAACATCACGATGTCGTCGAGGCGATTGAGGAACTCGGGCTTGAACGCCTGCCGCACGATCGCCATGACGGACTCGCGCTTCTGCTCGGTCGTCAAGGTCGGGTCGATGAGGATCGGCGAACCGAGGTTCGACGTCAGGATGAGGATCACGTTCGTGAAGTCGACCGTGCGCCCCTGACCGTCGGTGAGACGTCCGTCGTCCATGACCTGCAGCAGCACGTCGAAGACCTCGGGGTGCGCCTTCTCGACCTCGTCGAGCAGCACGACCGAGTACGGGCGCCGGCGGACGGCCTCGGTGAGCTGGCCGCCCTGCTCGTACCCGATGTACCCGGGAGGGGCGCCGACCAGGCGAGAGACCGAGTGCTTCTCGCCGTACTCCGACATGTCGATGCGCACCATGGCGTGCTCGTCGTCGAACAGGAACTCGGCGAGCGCCTTGGCGAGCTCGGTCTTGCCGACGCCGGTCGGGCCGAGGAACAGGAACGAGCCGGTCGGACGACCCGGGTCGCTGATACCGGCGCGGGAGCGCCGGACGGCGTCCGACACCGCCTTGACGGCATCCTTCTGCCCGATCAGGCGCTTGCCGAGCTCGGCCTCCAGATGCAGCAGCTTCTCGGTCTCGCCCTGCATCAGGCGCCCGACGGGGATGCCGGTCCACGCCGCGATGACGGCCGCGATGTCTTCATCGGTGACCTGGTCGTTGACCATGCGGTCGCCGGCGGGCTCTTCGCGCTCCGCTTCGACCAGCTGGCGCTCCAGCGCGGGGATCTCGGCGTACAGCAGGCGCGAGGCCTTCTCGAGGTTGCCCTCGCGCTGCGCGCGCTCAGCCTCCATGCGGGCGGCGTCGAGCTTGGTCTTGAGGTCGCCGACGCGGTTGAGCGACGCGCGCTCGCGCTCCCAGCGGCCCTGCAGCTCGCCCAGGCGCTCCTGCTCGACCCGCAGCGTCTCGCGCAGTGCGGCGAGACGCTCCTTCGACGCGTCATCCTTCTCCTTCTTGAGCGCGAGCTCTTCGAGCTTGAGGCGGTCGACGTGGCGGCGCAGCTCGTCGATCTCGAGCGGGGCCGAGTCGATCTCCATACGCAGGCGCGACGCGGCCTCGTCGATCAGGTCGATGGCCTTGTCGGGCAGCTGCCGGCTCGGGATGTAGCGGTGGCTGAGGGATGCCGCGGCCACGAGAGCCGCGTCGGCGATGGCCACCTTGTGGTGCGCCTCGTACCGCTCCTTCAGCCCGCGCAGGATCGCGACGGTGTCTTCGACGCTCGGCTCGCCCACGTACACCTGCTGGAAGCGGCGCTCCAGCGCGGCATCCTTCTCGATGAACTCGCGGTACTCGTTGAGCGTGGTCGCGCCGATGAGGCGCAGCTCACCGCGGGCGAGCATGGGCTTGAGCATGTTGGATGCGGCGACCGACCCCTCACCGCCGCCCGCGCCCATCAGCACGTGCAACTCGTCGATGAAGGTGATGATGCGGCCGTCGGACTCGGTGATCTCTTTGAGGACGCTCTTCAGTCGCTCCTCGAACTGGCCGCGGTACATCGCGCCGGCGACGAGGGCGGAGATGTCGAGGGTGACGAGCTCCTTGTTCTTGAGGGACTCGGCGACGTCGCCCGCGACGATGCGCTGGGCGAGGCCCTCCACGACGGCGGTCTTGCCGACGCCGGGCTCGCCGATGAGGACGGGGTTGTTCTTGGTGCGACGGGTCAGCACCTGGCTGACGCGACGGATCTCGCTGTCGCGCCCGATGACGGGGTCGAGCTTGCCCTGACGGGCACGGTCGGTGAGGTTGATGCCGAACTGTTCGAGGGCGCTCTGCGCGTCCTCCTGTCCGGGCTGCTGCGTGGCGTTCATATGTCTCCTGAAATCTGTGAGACCCAACTCGTCGCAAAAGTTGAGTCGTGATGACTCAAGTTTACCAAGAGAGGGATGCCGCGGCAAGACGCCTCAGCCCTCGCGGGGTCCTTCCCGCGGGTCTTCGCGCGGCTCGGCGCGCAGTTCGTCGCGCGCGTCGTCGTAAGCCCGCCGGAGCGCGGCCCCCACCCACTCCGAGCCGCGGTAGAGGTTCGCCTCGCCCATCTCGGCGCGCAGCCCGCCGGCCTCGAGCTGGCGGATCACCCGCGCCTCGCTGACCACGAGCTTGAGGTCGGAGTCCACGGCCCGCAGTTCGCGCGCGTACCGGCGCAGCACCTCGACGAACGACAGGCCGACCTCGTCGACGCCGCGCAGGCGCACGATCACGACCGAGCGCGCCGACTCGGCCGTGACCTCGGGCAGCTGCCGCTCGAACGTGGGCGCGCTCGCGAAGAACAGGCTGCCGTAGGGCTGCAGCACCACGATCTCGTGCGGCGGGATGCGGTGCGGCGGATCGATCTCGCGCATGCGCCCGTCGTCGGCGAAGACCACTCGGCGCACCCGTACCCGGTTGGACTGCTGTGCGACGAACAGGATGATGCCGAGGCCGACGCCGGCGAGCACCGCGAACTGCAGCGGGATCACGAGGGTCAGCACGAAGGTGACGGCCATCACGACGGTCTGCAGCGGCCCGCTCCTGATGACCGAATACACGCGGCTCGGCTTGACCGCGGTCACCCCGACGACGATCAGCAGACCGGCGAGCGCGGGCATGGCGATGTAGGCGACGAGCCCCGACGCCAGCAGGATCACGAGCGACATGACGACGCCAGCCACGAAGTACACCAGGCGCGTCCGCGCCCCCGCTGCGGCGACGAGGGTCGAGCCCGACGACGAACCGCCGACCGGCATCCCCCGGAAGATCCCCGACACGATGTTGCCCGCGCCCTGCCCGATGAAGTCCCGCGACGTGTCGGCGGGCTTGCCCTCGGCCGGGATCGCGGCAGACACTCCCGCGCCCTGCACCATCGCCACGAACGCGAGCGAGATCGCGGGCAGGATCAGGAACACCACGTCGTCGAGGCTGGGCAGCACCGGTGTCGGGAGCGAGCCGGGCACGGCCACCAGGTCGCGCAGCTGCGTGACGGGGGTGGCCACCCACAGGTCGAGCAGCACCGCCGAGATCGAGCCGACGACCACCGCGACCACCATTCCCAGCGCACCCACCCGGGTGTTCTGCAGCAGCACGATGATGAGCACCGTGATCGCGCCCACGACGAGCGCGGGGATGCTCCACTGCACGACGTGCAGGCCGAGGTCGATGGTCTTCGCGATGCGGTTGTCGCCCTGTGCGGCATACCCGGTGAAGTTCGACAGCTGCCCCAGCACGATGTTCACGCCGACCGCGGTGACGAACCCGGTCATGACGGCCGTCGGCACGAATCGCACCAGTCTGCCCGCCCCCAGCAGGCCCGCGACGACGAGGATGATCCCACTCATGACGGTCAGCGTGTACAGCGCGCGGTCCGGGTCGGCCAGCGTCTGCAGCCCGGCATCCGACACGATGAGCGCCATCGCCCCGGTGACCTGCACGGTCATGAGCGCGCTGCTCGTGAACAGGGCGGCGCCGACCATGCCGAACAGGTGCCCATACAGCCCCGCGAGCGGATTGAGCCCCGACAGCAGCCCCTGCGCGAGCCCGTCGGGCACGCTCTCGACACCGAGCGTCAGCCCCGCCACGAGGTCATGGCGCAGCGTCTTGCGCGAGAACCACGTCCGCGGATTGAGCCCCACGCTGACACGCTAGCGAACGGCTCCCCCGCTGTCTCGGGCGCCCTCGCCGCTACGCGACGGATTCGAGAGCGGATGCCGCGGCCCCGGCCGTTCCGGCATCCACCAGCTCGTCCTCCGCGCACACCTCGTCGGTGCAGGCGAACCGGGCGCGGTACGAGGTGGGGGTCGTGCCGAGCACGCGCGCGAAGTTCTGGCGCAGCACGGCCGCCGAGCCGAACCCGCTCTCGTACGCGATGCGGTCGAGGCCGAGGTCGGTCTTCTCGAGCAGCCGCTGGGCGTGGATGATCCGCTGGCGTGCGAGCCACGCCGCGGGCGTCGCACCATGGTCGGCCTTGAAGCGCCGCGCGAACGTGCGGGGCGACATGTGAGCCTTCGCGGCGAGCTGGTCGACGGTGAGGTCCAGCCGCAGGTTGTCGAGCATCCAGTCGGTGACCGGCGCGAGCGACAGTGACGTCGTCGCCGGCAGCGGGCTGGCGATGAACTGCGCCTGCCCGCCGTCGCGCTGCGGGGGCACCACCATGCGGCGGGCGATCTTGTTGGTGAGCTCCGCGCCGAGCTCCTGCCGAAGCAGGTGCAGGCAGGCGTCGATGCCGGCAGCGGTGCCGGCGCTCGTGATGATGCGGCCGTCCTGCACGTACAGCACGTCGGGGTCGACGTCGATCGACGGGTACATCGAGGCCATGATGTGCGCGTACATCCAGTGCGTCGTGGCCTTGCGGCCGTCGAGAACGCCGGCCTCGGCGAGGATGAACGAGCCGCTGCAGACGCTCAGCACCCATGCGTCGCGAGCGACGGCGGCGCGCACGGCGGCCATGACGCGGGGGTCGGTGTTACCCCAGTACTCGCGCGGCGTCGGGCACACCACCACGAGGTCGGCCTCGTACGCGAACGACAGGTCGTGCTCGACGTTCAGCGAGAAGCCCAGCTTGGAGCGCACGACGCCCGGATCGGCCGTGACCACGCGGAAGTCGAAGTTGGGCACCCCGTCATCGGTGCGGTCGAGGCCGAACGCCTCGCACGCGACCCCGAACTCGAACGGCGCGAACCCGTCCACGACGATGCAGGCGACGGTCTTCATCGGAACCTCCTCGGTCACTTCCGCTCCTCGGCCGCTGAGCCTGCCGAAGCGTGGCAGTTTTCGTGCGATGTGTGTCCATCCTGCCACTCGTGGCAGTTCTTACGCAAGCGTAGCGTTTCTGCCATGTTCCTGATCATCGTTCTCGCCGCACTGTCGGCCTGGGCCCTTGCCTCGACCGTCGTCGCCCTCCGCAGCGACGGCTACCGCCAGGTGCCCACCGACCGCACCCGCCTGCCCTGACGCGCAGCGTCCACGCCGCGCCCCACACAGCGTCCGCCGGGCCCCCTAAGCTCGGCACGTGACGACTCCCCCGAGCACCCCCGAAACCCCCCACGACCAGCCGATCCCGGCGCCTGACGCGGCTCCGGCGCAACCCGGAGCCCCCGCGGCGCCCTCCTCTGCAGCACCCGGTGCGAAGAACCCGCTCGGCCTCATCGCGCTGATCATCGCCGTGGCGACACTCGCGCTGTCGACAGTGACGCTCATCAGCCAGGCGGCGATGATGCTGCAGCCGGACTACGACTACATGCTCGTCAACCTCGTGACCACTGTCTTCACGAGCATCGGCGGTCTGATGGCCCTCGCCGCCGTCGTGCTGGGCGCGATCGGGCTGGCCAAGAAGGGCGCTCCGAAGGGGGCGGCGGGCGTCGGACTGGGCATCGGCGTCGCCACGGTCTGGGCGATCCTCGGCAACCTGATCTACAGCGGCATCCTCAGCATCGTCTACGGCTGACGCACGGCATCACGCGCTGACGCGCCGGTACACCTCGACCATCGCGGCCGTGCGCGACGACTGGCGGAAGCGCTCGCGGACGGTCGGGTCGGGGGTGCGCGGCGTTCCGGCGGAGATGTCGGATGCCGCCGCCCGCAGCGCCTGCGCCAGCGCGGCGATGGACGCATCGGGGCCGTCGCCGGCGCCGACCGCCCAGAACCCGCTGCCGAGCTCGGCCGCCAGATCGGGATCGCTCACGATGGCAGGAGTGCCGAGCGAGGCCGCCTCGAAGATCGTCATGCCCTGCGTCTCGAAGCCGATCGAGGTCTGCACGACGGCGTCCGCGGCGGCGATGCGCCGCAGCGTCTCGGCGTACGGCATGCGTCCCGCGAAGGTGACGGCGGCGCGCGGCCGGAGCTTCTCGACCAGCCGCTGCGCCGCGCGCAGCTGGCCGCCGCCGCCGATGATCTCGACGTCGGCCTCGATGCCCGACGTCGCGAGGGCTTCGAGGAACGGCAGCAGCCGCTTCTCGGGGCTCATGCGCCCGAGCCACACGAACCGCGGCGGTCCCGGTGCGCGCTCGGCCGGCGCGGTGACGAGCGCGGCTTCGAGAAGGTCATCGTCGATCCCGTTCCAGATGACGTCGACGGCCGGCTCCACCGGCGGTGCCTCGGCGTGCGCACGGGCACGATCCTTCGGCACGGCACCGTGCGCCTCGAGCCGCCGGGCGAAGTGCGTCGACGGCGCGGTGACGGCATCGGACCGGTTCGCGAGCCGCCGCAGATACGCCCAGCCGTCGCGTCCGACCGGCTTCGCGTCGTGCACGCCGAGCGCCCGCCGCTGCCATGCGTTCAGCACGCGCAGCACGAGCTTGGGGAACGGCGCGGTCGCCTCGATGCCGACGTCCACGCGGTTGTGCATCGTGTGCACGAGCGGCAGCCCGTGCCGCTGCGCGAACCGGTGCCCGATGAACGCGCCCCAGAAGTCGGCCTGCACGTGCACGACATCCACGGGCGGACGACCCGTGTCTTCGAGCAGGCGCTGCAGGGCGGCATCCACCCGTCGATCGGTGCGCCGACCCGGCCAGGTCATCGCGTACTCGCGGTCGACCGTGATCGGGATCGACGGCAGATCGAGGTACGAAGGATCGGCGGCGCCCGCCCGCGCCCGCGGGCCGTGCATGCCCGGCGCCACCACCGTCACCGTGTGCCCGGCCTTCTCGAGGAAGCGGCGCTGCAGGCGCATCGACACCTGGGCCCCGCCCAGCGTCTCGGCATGCTGGTCGCCGAACATCACGACGTGCACGGCGGCCTACTCGGGCAGCGGCTCGTCGCGATAGAGCGCCTCGAACGTGTCGAGCGTGCGCCGGATGTCGTGCACCTTGACGCCTTCTAGCGACGCCTGCTGCATGCGCACGCGCTCGTCCTGGGGCAGCGTGAGCACTGTCGTCAGCTTGGCCGCGAGGTCGTCGACGTCGCCGGGGCGGAAGAGGTACCCGTTCTCACCGTCGTGCACGAGGTGCGGCAGCGCGACGGCATCCGCCGCGACGACCGGCAGCCCCGAGGCCATGGCCTCCATCGTGGCGATCGACTGCAGCTCGGCGATCGAGGCGATCGCGAACACGCTCGCGTTCGTCAGCAGCGACCGGATCTCTTCGTCGGTGGTGTGCCCATGGAAGTGCACGCGCTGCGACAGACCGAGCTCGCCGGTGAGGTTCTCGAGGTTGCGGCGCTGGTCGCCGCTGCCCACGATGTCGAAGCGCACGTCGAGGGCGGGATCGAGCTTCGCTATCGCGCGAAGGATCACGTCGATCTGCTTCTCGGTCGTGAGGCGCCCGACGAACACGATGCGGTTGCCGTCGCGGGGCTCGAGGTCGGCCGTGTAGTTGCCGGCGTCGATGCCGCAGCTGATCGGGATGACGCCCTCGATCTCGATCGTCGACTCCAAGAAGTCGGCGGCCTTGCGCGTGGGGGTCGTCACGGCGCGGGTGAGGTCGAAGGTGCGCTTCGCATCGGCCCACGCGATCTTGACCATGACCCGGTCGAGCGAGTCCGGCAGCGTCGTGAAGTCGAGGATGTTCTCTGCCATCACGTGGTTCGTGGCGATGATCGGGATGCCGCGCTTGTGCGCCTCGCGGGCAAGGCCCCGGCCGATCACGATGTGCGACTGGATGTGCACGACGTCGGGCTGCACCTCGTCGAGCACGCGGCGCGCGTAGTGCTTCGACATCCACGGCAGCACGAAGGTCAGCCAGTCGTGCGGCAAGAAGCGCCACGCCGGCAGCCGGTACATCGTCATCGGCTGACCTTCGATCTCTTCGGTGAAGGTGCCGTGCTCACGGTGCGTCTTGCTGGGGGCCATGACGTTCACGTCGTGGCCCCGGGCGACGAGGCCTGCCGCGAGGCGCTCCGCGAAGCGGGCGGCGCCGTTGACGTGGGGCAGGAACGTGTCGGCGCCGATCAGGATCGTCAGCGGGCGCTCGGAAGCGCCGGGGGTTTCGTCGGGCGTCGCAGGATCGGTCACGGATTGGGGGCCTTCTGTGCGGCGGACGCGCGACGAGGGCTGGTCGAGGCGCGGCATCCACCTTACTTCACACGCTTCCGAAGGCTCCCCAGGAACGCGCCAGACGCGGCACGTACCCTGGGGGTCATGCCCCGACTGCAGGCCGACGCCGATCCGAACCTGTGGGTGCCGGTGACCGAGTCCCTCGGCTTCCGCGGACGCCGCCACCGCAAGGCGGCGATCCGGATGCTGCTGACCCAGGCCGGCGGCGCGGCCGGCGCCGAGCCGCGGCCCGGCAGCGGCGTCGCCGCCTGGGCGATGAGTCAGGCCGCACCGTTCCTCATGCGCCGGGCCGCCGGCCGCGTGCTGGTGTGGGTCTTCAAGTCCGACCCCGAACTCGTGGTCGTGATGGCGCAGGTCCAGCAGGCCAACAACGACCTGCGCGCCGCGCGGGCCATGATGCCGATGGAGTACGACGACACCGAGTCGTTCCGCAACCCCTATCTGGGTGTCGGCGAGAAGCTCGAGATGGCGCTGCCGGCCGACCAGCGGACGCCGCCGTTCGCCACCTACACGTGGGACACCGGCACGCACTTCGTGACCGTCACGGCGGTGTGCTCGGACCGCGAGCGGTTCGGCACCGTGATCGGCGGCGTCGACGACATCGCCCGCACGCTGCGGGTCGTCGACGACGTCACGATCGGCGAGGCGCCCGAGGTTCTGCGGATCGACCCGAAGAACTGATCGACGCAACCGTCCGCGCAGGCTCCGCGCCGCTAGCCTGAGCACGTGAAGCGCGATACACCGCCTCCCGTGCCCGCTCAGCCCCTGCTGTCGCCGAGCCTGCGCGTGCTGCTGACGCTCGCGGCGGCCGCCGTCGTGCTGGCCGGTGTGTCCCTCGCGCGCGGCGTGTTCGGACCCCTCGCCCTGGCGATCGTGCTCGTCGTCATCTGCGAACCCGCCCGGCGTCCGTTCCAGCGACTGGGCTGGCCGCGATGGGCCGGCACGACAGCCGTCATCGTCGTCGCCTACCTGGTGCTGCTGGGCATGGCGGCCCTGCTGTGGATCGCGGGCACCCAGTTCGCGGGCCTCATCGCCGACTACGCCGACAAGCTGCGCTCCAGCGCCGACGACGTGGTCGCGTGGCTGCAGTCGCTCGGCCTCGACCAGCAGGCGGCGGATGCCACGGCCGCCGCCGTCGACCCCAAGACGATCCTCGGGCTGGTGTCGAGCCTCGGCGGCACGGTCGTCGGCGTCGCGACCGCCCTGTTCTTCGTGTTCGCCTACGTCATCTTCATGGCCGCCGACGCCGCCCGCTACGGCGAGGCCGAGCGCGTGTTCGGCGCCGAGCGGCGACCGGTCATCCTGCGGGCGCGACAGCTGAACACCGGCATCCGGCGCTACTACGTCGTCAACGCGAGCTTCGGCGCCATCGTGGCGATCATCGACGGCCTCGCGCTGTGGGCCTTGGGCGTGCCGGCGCCGATCACCTGGGCGATCCTCGCGTTCGTCACGAACTTCATCCCCAACATCGGGTTCGTCATCGGGCTGATCCCGCCGGCGGTGCTGGCGTTCGTGATCGGCGGGTGGCCGCTGCTGCTCGGGGTGATCGCGATCTACTGCGTCGTCAATGTCGTGCTGCAGGTGCTCGTGCAGCCCAAGTTCGTGAGCGACGCCGTCGACCTCAGCCTCACGCTGAGCTTCTTCTCGGTGATCTTCTGGACGTTCGTGATCGGCCCGCTCGGCGCGATCCTGTCCATCCCGCTCACCCTGTTCGTACGTACGCTCGTGCTCGAGGGCGACCCCGGCGCCACCTGGCTGCGCTGGCTCTCGGGCGACCGCAACGCGCGGCCGCGCCCGGCACCCGTCCACCAGACCGCAGGGAGGCGGCCATGACCCAGACCCCGATCGACGAGATGGATGCCGCCGACCCGGCACCCGCGTCGGACCCGCACGAGCCGACCCGGCGTGAGGCGGTCGCGACGCGGCTGCTCGACACCTCCACCGAGCGCGGCCTCGAATCGCTGGCACTGAGCGTCGGGGCGATCGCGTTCGTCATCGCCGCGCTCGTGGCCCTCATCGTCTTCCGGTTCCAGTCGACGCCGATCTCGGGTCCCGGATCGATCGGCGAGTACGCCGCCGTCGCCTCGGGCGTAGCCGCCCTGCTCGCGGTGATCGCCGGGCGCTTCGTGCTGCACGAGCGCGGCCGCCACGGCACGCCGCTGCGCTTCCTGGACTATGTCGACATCGCCGCGCTCGCCTTCGCGCACGGGGTGATCGCGGTGCTCGGCTGGACACTGCTCGCCGTGATCCTGGAGCAGTCCTTCCTCGGGGCCGAGGTGTTCGCCCTGCCCGTGCTGGTGCTCGCCGGCGCGACCGCCGCACTGACCGCCTACGTCGCGTTCTACTCGGCCACCCACATGGATCTGCAGCTGCTGGCAGTCGTGCTCGCGGTGTTCCTCGTGCTCGGCGTCGTGGCCAGCATGATGACCGCCAGCGACCCGGACTGGTGGAAAGACAACCTCAGCGCGCTCGGCATGTCGTCGAACGCGTCGTCGTGGGCCTTCAACATCACGATCATCGTCGCCGGGGTGCTGGTGACGACGCTCGCCCGCTACGCGACGCGCGGCGTACCCGCGGCAAGCGAGAACGGCAGGCGCTGGGTGCGGATCCTCCTGGTCATCGTCGGCATCTTCCTCGCCTGCGTCGGCATCTTCCACGTCGACGACTTCTTCGCGATCCACAACACCGTCGCGACCGGGATGGTCGTCGCGTACGCCGCGCTGGTCGTCATGCTGCCGCGGTGGATCCCCGGGATGCCCCGCGTCTTCTATGCGCTCGGCTGGGTGTTCCTGGCCGTCACGGTGGTGCTCGGCATCCTCTTCGGCGTGGGGTACTACACCCTGACCGCGGTGGAGCTCGTCGCGGGCATCCTGATCTTCTCGTGGATCGTGCTGTTCATCCGCAACACGGCCGCGCTCGAACTGGACGCCCGCAAGGCCTGAGCATGGACGAGCGGACGTGGCATCAGCGCACCGAGGTGCCGCTGATGATCGCGGGCCTGGTGTACCTCGTCGCGTTCTCGTGGCGGGTGATCGCCGACCTGCAGGGGCCGGGACGCGTCGTCGCCGATGTGCTCATCTTCGTGACATGGGCGATGTTCATCGGCGACTACCTCGTGCGGCTGTTCCTCGCCGACCAGCGCTGGCTCTGGTTCCGCACGCACCTGTTCGCCCTGGCGTTCGCGGTCATCCCGGTGCTGCGCCTGGTACGGCTGCTGCAGGTGCTCACGAAGCTGCCCGGGATGAAGCCGACGCGCGGCGCGCTTCTGCGCACGCAGATCATCGTGTACGGCGCCGGCGCGTCGATGCTGCTGGTCTTCGTGGCATCGCTGGCGGTGCTGGATGCCGAGCGTCACGCGCCGGACGCCTCGATCACGACGTTCGGGATCGCGATGTGGTGGTCGTGCGTCACCGTGACGACGACGGGCTACGGCGACTACACGCCGATCACATCGGCCGGCCGGTGGGTCGGCGTGGGCCTCATGCTCGGCGGGGTGGCGCTGGCCGGCGTCATCACGGCGACGCTGGCGTCGTGGGTCGTCGAGCGCGGAACACGCAACAACGACGCCGAAGAGCCGGCGACACGCGCCCAGGTGCGCGAGCTGATGGCGCGGATCGACGCGCTCACCGCCGCCACGGGAGGCGGAGCGGATGCCGGGAGCACCGGCGCGACCGGCACCGCCGCCGATGCCTCCACCCCGGCTCCCGCGCCCCCTGCGGACGCCGAGGACGGCCGACGCACCGACGACGGGACCTGAAGTCACGTGCCTGGCGGGCGGATCATTGGACCGTGATCTCGACGCCCTGTCCGGCATCCACGATCACTCCGACGAACGACGGGATCACCGTCGACAGCGAGTCGCGCAGGTCGTCGACCGCGGGCGTCGAGCCGTCCGTCGTGCGCACGTCGACCGTGGCGGTGGTGCCCGACCAGGTGACCCCCGCCACCTGTGCACCCTCGTCATCGGCCAGCCACTGGGTCGCGGTCTGCTGGATCGACACCGACCACCGGGCGAGCGCGACCGACACGACCGAGTTGAACGCGAGCGGGATCGCGATGATCACGGTCAGCACGGTGACGATGATGTAGGCGCGGCGGCGGTTCGCCACGGGCGACGATCCGGGGTCGCGTGCGTAGCCCGCGAGGGTGAACACGATGCTCCCGGCGATCACGAGCGCGAACACGTTCGACAGGAACAGCCACAGCGCACCGAGGGCGTCTGCCCACAGCCCCTGCCCCGCGCAGACGCCGACCACACCGAGAGGCGGCACGAGCGAGATCGCGATCGCGACGCCGGGCAGGATCGCGCTGAGGTCGCGGCGGCACATCGCGAACCCGCCCGCGAAGCCGGTCGCCAGCGCCGCGACCAGGTCCATGAAGCTCGGCGAGGTGCGCCCGAGCACCTGCGAGTTCGTCTGAAGGCTCTCGGGCGTCGCGACGAAGACCGAGAACGCGAGACCCAGCACGATCACGATCGCGAGCCCCGCAAGCACCCACAGGATGGATCGCACCACCAGGCTCAGATGCCCTGTGACGATGCCGAGCGCGATGGCGAGGATGGGCGTCCCCAGCGGCGCGATGATCATGGCGCCGATGACCGTCGCGGTCGAGTCGGTCAGCACGCCGGCGATCGCGATGATGCCCGCGAGCACGAGCATGATGAGGAACCCGCTGCGCTTGCCCGCGCGGTCGCCGGAGCCGAGGTCGAGGGCCTCGGTCACCTCGGCCGCGGTCTGGCGCTGCGTCGGCGGAATGAGGTTCCGCAGCATCTGCGAAGGCGTTGCCATGCGCACATCATGGCGCACGATCCGGCCGCGGCCGCGCGGCGCCGGTCGCGCCACGCCGGGCATCCGGCGGTCACCTGACCGGGGACGACGAAGGCCGCACCCCGGGGATGCGGCCTTCGTGCGTTCCGTGTGACGGAGGGTCAGCCGAGCAGCTTCGCCTTCGCGGCGGCGAACTCCTCGTCCGACAGGATGCCCTGCGCGTGCAGCTGAGCCAGCTGCGTGAGCTTGGCCATCATGTCGTCCCCGCCGCCGGCGGCGGGAGCTGCCGGGGCCGGAGCCGGAGGGGCCGCGGCCTGCGCGTTCGCGACGGCCTGGGCTGCGGCGGCATCCATCGCGGCCTGCTGCTGCTGGGCCTCGTAGGCCTGCTGCTCCTGAGCGGCGTAGGCCTTCTGCTGCTGGTGACCGGCGACGGCGCCCGAGACGGCGGTCGCGGTGCCCGCGACGACGGCGGTGCGCGCCGCCATGCCGATCAGGCCGGGACGGCCCATTCTTCCGAGTGGCATGTCTTCCTCCTTCAGTCGGCGTTCTCAGCGAGGAACGCGTTGACGATCGGCGCGGGGACGCCCTCGCGGGCGATGACGGCGCCGCCGGCGTTGTAGAGCGCCGATGCGAAAGCCTTGGCCCAGAGCAGCTCGACGACGAGGATCGCCGCCGAGGTGCCCGGCTCGAGGCCTGCGGCGAGGGCGAGGATGTCTTCCTCGCCCGCGAGACCCTCGAGGTCGAGTGTCGGCACGTCGCTCTCGATCGTGTCGGACAGCTCGAGGATCTCCAGCTCGCCCTCGGGCGAGCGCCGGACGAACACCAGGTCGAGGACGTTCACCGTGCCTTCGGCGACCAGGTCGTCGATGGCCTGGAGCACGGCCGGGCCCGGGCGGTCGCCCTCGAACCCGATCGCGTAGAACTCGATGGGGCCGTAGTCGAAGTCAGTCATGTCTTCTCCGTTTCGCGGATCGCCCTCAGGCCGAGAGCGCCTTTGCCTTCAGTGAGTCGAACTCGGCCTGGGTGATCGTTCCGGCGTCGAGCAGTGCCTTCGCCTTGGCGACCTCGTCGGCGGGGCTGGCCGAGGCGCCCGCCGTCTGTCGGATGTAGTCCTGCTGAGCCGCCTGGAGCGCGCGGGCCTGTGCGATCGAGCGCTCCTGCATGCCCTTGCCACGCGCGATGAGGTACACGAGCGCGGTGAGGAACGGGACGAAGATCAGGAAGAGGATCCAGACCGCCTTCAGCCAGCCGTTGAGCTTCTCGTCGCGGAACAGGTCGCCGATGATCGAGAAGACCACCATCAGGTAGGCGACGAAGACGAAGACCCAGAAGATCCAAGCGAGAAGGTCCCAGAAACCCATGTGCGGAATGCCAATCTGTTGGACGGGCCGAGGCCCGTCTCTGTAACGAAAGGAACAGCGCGGCGCGCCGTTCCTGATCGCGACACTACTCCCAACCGGCCTTCGACGGCATCATGTGGGAATGGTCGATTCCCCCGAGTCCCCGAACGTTTCCGAACCCGACACCGAGGTCGTGGCATCCCCCCGCTCCGCCGTCGCCGCCGCGGAACGACCGCGACGGGTGTGGGCGGTCGTCGCCGGGCTCGATCACCCGCTCGCGCTGGGGTTCCTGGTGACGATCGGCGTGCTCGCGGCGCTGGTCCTGGGACTCGCGGCGACGGTGATCTCGACGATCCTGGTGTACATCGTGCTGGCGATGTTCCTGGCCGTCGGGCTCGACCCGCTGGTGCGGCGCCTCGAGGGCAAGGGCATCCGGCGCGGCACCGGCATCGCCATCGTGTTCTGCGGTTTCGCGGTGGCGATGGCGGCATTCCTGATGTTCGTGTTCCCGCCGGTGCTCGCGCAGATCGGCCAGCTGGTCGCCGCGATCCCCGACGCGATCGCGGCGGTCCCCGAGTCCGCGTGGTTCGGAGCCCTCGATGCCGGAGCCCAGCAGGCGGTGCTGGCCGGCATCGACCAGGCGGGCGACTGGATCTCGTCGCCGTCGACCCTCGCCCACCTGGGCGGCGGGCTGCTGTCGGCGGGCATCGGGTTGATCGGCGCCGTCTCGGCGACCTTCATCGTCGTCGCGCTGACGCTGTACTTCCTCGCCTCGCTCGCGGCGAGCAAGCACGCTCTGTACGCCCTCGCCCCCGCGCGCAGCCGCACCCGCATCGAGGACCTCACCGAGCGCATCACCGACTCCGTCGGCTCGGCGCTGCTCGGATCGGTGACGCTGTCGCTCATCAACGCGGCCGTGGTGTTCGTGCTGCACCTGCTGATCGGCCTGCCGTTCCCGGCGCTGATGGCGGTGATCGCGTTCGTGATCACGCTGATCCCGCTGTTCGGCTCGGTGATCTTCCTGGTGCTGGGCAGCCTCGTGGCCCTCTTCACGAGCCCGCTGCAGGCCCTGATCTTCGCGATCTGCTACCTCGTGTACATCCAGATCGAGTCGTACGTGGTCAGTCCGCGCGTCATGAACAAGGCGATCTCGATCCCGCCCGCGCTGGTGCTGATCGGTGCGCTCGCGGGCGGCGCGCTCATGGGCATCGTGGGCGTGCTGCTCGCGCTGCCCGTGATCGCCTCGCTGCTGCTGATCATCCGCGAGGTGGTCGTGCCGCGTCAGAACCTCAAGGTGTAGCCCGGTCCCCTCCTCGAACTCGTGTGGCGGGACCCCCCGCTTCATCGAGCCAGGGGATGTCCGGCGAAACCGAGGCCCACGCCCCTCGTCTCGCGTCGATTCCCCTGCTTCGCCGAAGAGATCCCCTGCTTCGCGGAACGGCCGCGATGGTGGATGCCGGGCCCCCGGCATCCACCGGGCCACCCGGGCATCGGGCACCGGGCATCGGGCACCCGGGGCATCGGGCATCGGGCATCGGGCCACCGGGCACCCGGGGCACCGGGCACCCGGGGCACCGGGCATCGGGCCACCAGGCACCGGGCACCGGGCACACCGGCGCAAAGCCCCCGGCTCGGCGCGCAGACCCCCGACCTCAGCGCGAAACCCCCGCCTCGACGCGCAGACCCCCGGCCTCAGCGCAAAGCCCCCGGCTCGGCGCGCAGATCCCCGCCTCGGCGCACGAATCACTGGTCTCGCGAACCGCTCGGGAAGGGAGATGCCGGGCGCCCGGCATCCCCTCCGCCTCAGTTCAGCGCCGAGGTCAGACGGGCCACGCCGTCGAGGAACGTCGCCTTGGCCGGCTCACGCCGCCACTCCTCGAGGGTGAGCTCGCGGCCGGCGTCGCGGTAGGCCTGCTCGACCTCGCGCATCTGGGCGACGAAGGACTCACCCAGCACCATCATCGAGACCTCCATGTTGAGGCTGAACGAGCGGATGTCCATGTTGCTGGACCCGATGACGGCGATGTCGTGGTCGATCGAGAAGTGCTTCGAGTGCAGGATGAACGGCGCCGGGTACATGAAGATGCGCACACCGGCCTCCAGCAGCGCGTCGTAGTACGAGCGCTGCGCGTGGTAGACCATGCCCTGGTCGCCGATCTCGGACACGAACAGCTGCACCTCGAGTCCCCGTTGGCACGCCGTCGTGATCGCGTAGACCATGGCCTCGTCGGGCACGAAGTACGGGCTCGTGATGATGACGCGCTCGGTCGCCCCGTGGATGAGCGACAGGAAGAGGCGCAGGTTGTTCTCGGTCTCGTAGCCCGGCCCGCTCGGCACGAGCTGGCAGACGAGATCTCCGGATGCCGGGACCTGCGCGGCGGGGACGTGCTCGTCGTCGAGCTGCACGCCGGTCTCGATCAGCCAGTCCGAGAGGAACACCGCGTCGATCTCGGCCACGGCGGGACCGTCGACGCGCGACACAAGCTCCTGCCACTTGAGGCCGCGCTTGATGTTCTTGGGCGAGTTGTAGGTGCGGTCGATGAGGTTCTGCGAGCCGACGAACGCGGTGCGGCCGTCGACGACCACGATCTTGCGGTGGTTGCGCAGGTCGGGTCGCTGGTACTTGCCCTGGAACGGCTGGACCGGCAGCATCCACGACCAGATCACGCCGATGCGGTCGAGCTCGGCGAACGTCTTCTCCTGATCGGCGACCTTGCGCGAGGCGATGTAGTCGGCGAGCAGGCGCACCGTGACACCGCGCTTGACCGCGTTCGCCATCGCGGTGAAGAACACCTCGGTCGTCTTGTCCCACGACACGATGTAGAACTCGACGTGCACGAACTTCTCGGCGGTGTCGATCGCCTGTGCCATCGCGATGATGGATGCCTCGTAGTCGCTGATCAGCTCGGCCCGGTTGCCCGGCACCGGCGGCAGGCTCGTGAGCTTCTCGTTCTGCGCCGTGACCCGCGTGAACCAGGTCGGCCACGACGACGGATCGGCCTTCTCGCTGCCGGCCGCGGCGACCCGGTCACGGAGGATCCCGTCGATGCGAGCCTGCTCGGCGCGTCGCTTCTTGGGCAGCTTGACGTTGCCGATCAGCAGGAACAGCACGATGCCGACGATCGGCAGCAGGAAGATCAGCAGCAGCCACGACATCGCGGCCGTGGGCTTGCGGCCCTTGGGGATGACGATGAGCGCGGTGATGTTGATCGCGAGCACCACGAGTGCCCCGATCAGCCAGCCGAGGTTCGCGAAGAAGGCGGAGTCCACGTGAGCAGTGTGCCGCATTCCACGGCGATCCCGGTACATTCGCGAATGTGACCTCGACCGCCCCCGCTTCTCGACGGCCCCGCTGGCTGCTGCCCACCTTCGCCGGTTACCGCCGCGAGTGGCTCACGCCCGACATCGTCGGCGGCCTCTCAGCCGGAGCGGTGGTGGTGCCCCAGGCGATGGCGTACGCGACGATCGCGAACCTCCCGGTGCAGATCGGCCTCTACACGTGCATCCTGCCGATGCTGGTCTATGCACTGCTGGGCGGCAGCCGAGCGATGAGCGTGTCGACGACCTCGACGATCGCGACGCTCACGGCGACGACGCTCGTGTCGGCGGGCGTCGCGGCCGCGGCCGACGACCCCGATGCCGCGCTCGGCTCACTCGTGCTGCTGACTTTGCTGGTGGGCGCGATCCTGCTGATCGCCTGGCTGCTGAGGCTCGGCTCGCTGGTCGAGAACATCAGCGGCGCCACCGTGCTCGGCCTCAAGATCGGCGTCGGCGCGACGGTCGCGGTCGGCCAGCTGCCGAAGCTGCTCGGCGAGACGGGGAACGTCTCAGGTGAGGGGTTCGTCAACTCCCTCGTCGCGGTCGGCGCGGCTCTCGACAGCGTCAACTGGCCCACAGTCGCGCTCTCGGTCGGCTCGATCCTCGCGCTCGTGGTGCTGCAGCGGTTCGCTCCGCGCGTGCCCGGGACGCTCATCGTGGTCATGGTCGGCATCCTGCTCAGCGCGTTCACCGGGCTGACGGCGGCCGGCGTGGCGCTCATCGACCCGGTGCCGTCGGGGTTCCCGCTCCCGTCGCTCCCCGACTTCACGCACCTGCCCGAGTTGATCCCCGGCGCGCTCGCGATCGCCATCATGGCGTTCCTGGAGTCCGCGGCTGTGGCGCGCGGTATCCGCAAAGCGACCGAGCCGCAGGTCGACAGCAATCAGGAGCTGTTCGCGACCGGCGCTGCCAACGTCATCGGCGCGTTCTTCACGACCATGCCGGCGGCGGGCGGGTTCTCGCAGAGCGCGGTCAACCAGAACGCCGGAGCGAAGACTCAGCTGTCGACGATCGTCACGGTGGTGCTCGCGATCCTGGTGGCGCTGTTCCTCGGTCCGGTACTGAGTCTGCTCCCCCAGGCGACGCTCGCGGCCATGGTGTTCGTCGCGGTCGCGGGACTCATCAACATCCCCGAGCTCGTGCGCTGGGCGCGCATCAGCCGGATCGACTTCTGGATCGCGCTCGTCGTCGCGCTCATCGGCCTGTCGGCGGGCCTGCTCCCCGCTGTCGCCATCGGCGTCGTCATGACGCTCGTCCTCGTCCTGCGTGAGGTGAACATCCCCAAGCTCGACATCATCGACCGAGAGGGCGACGCCGTCGCCGTGCACCTCGGGCGCGGCCTTTATACGGCCAACGCCGCTGAGAACGCCCGCGCGATCGTCGCACTTGCGACCAGCCAGGCGCCGCCCGTCGACGCCCTGGTGCTCGACGTCGAGCGGCTCGACATCGTCACCGTCACGATCCTCGACGCGCTGGAGGGCCTGGACCGCGAGCTGGCTCAGCTGGGCATCGTGCTGTATCTCGCCCGGCTTCCTGAGAAGGCCACAGCCATCGCCCGGAAGACGCCGTGGTTCGAGAGTCTGGAGCAGGGCGGCCGCGTGCACGCCGCCGTCGACGAGGGGCTCGCCGCCGCGTCCGCGGCAGCGGCGAGATGAGGGACCGCTGATGACCGAGCCGCCGGCACCTGCCGCACGCAGGCCCCCGACTTCTCAGCGCGCCTGCCGGTGCGCATGTCGATCCCGGCGCTGATCGTCGGTGTGGTGTGCGCCGTGATGCTGCAGCTCCTCGACGTCGTGCCGGTAGCGCTGGAGAGCGTGCTGTGAGACTCCCTGCCGTCCGCGCTGGGCCTCGCCGACGATACGTGGTGGTGGACGATCGTGGTGCTGACCCGCGACCGGCGTCGCGGTCGGACTGGCGCTGTGACTCATGCCCGGGCACGGCGGACCCGACACCGCGACGACCGAGCTGGTCGCGCCTCCGCTGCCGCTGAAGACGCTGCCGGACCTGGCGATCGTGCTGGTCCTCGGCCTCGCCGTCGGCGTCAGCCTCGGCCCTGAGAACCCGATCATCGCGATCAACATCGCCGTGCTGATCGCCCTGTTCGCCCGCTTCGTGCCGGCGATCCCGCCGTCGCCGACGATCATGCTCGCCGCGTCAGGGACCATCGGCGCCATGTTCGGCACCCCGGTCGCGGGCGCGCTCATCTTCACCGCCGCCGCAGCCGCCATGAAGGGTGGCGGCTCGGTGTGGGACAAGCTCTTCCTGCCGCTGGTCTCGGGCGGCGCGGACGCGATCACCATGCACGTGTTCGGCGTGCCGCCGCTGTCGTTCGGCCTGCCCGCCTACGGCACCCCCGAAGGCATCTGCTCACGGGCGCGATCGTGGTCGTGCTCGCGGCGCTGGTCGCCATGGCGGCGCTGTACACGTTCCCGTGGGTGCACCGCGCGTTCCACGGGCTGCGGCATCCCCTCGTCATCCCGGTGGTCAGCGGACTCGTGCTCGGCCAGCTGGGCGCGATCGGCGGTGGGATCACCCTCTTCAAGGGCGGGGAGCAGATGGGCGAGCTGCTCACGAACCGCGCCGACTACGACGCCGGCCAGCTGGCGCTCATCGCGGGCGTCAAGGTCGTCGCGCTGGTCGTGGCGGCGAGCGCGTCGTACCGCGGCGGCCGGATCTTCTCCGCCACGTTCATCGGCGTGGCGCTGGGCCTGCTCGCGGCGACGCTGATGCCTGCGATCCCGCTCACCCTCGCCGTGCTCGGCGTGGTGCTCGTGTGGCGCGTGGTCTCGCGCGCACGGGAGCTCCGGATCGTCCCCGAGACTCCCGCGGTCGTCGCCTCGAAGCTCTGAGGGCCGATACGGACAGGGGGTGGATGCCGCGGCCCGCGGCATCCACCCCCGCTCACTGTTCGCGCGTCAGTCGCGGGCGTAGGCCGCGGCCAGGTGCGCTTCGAGGTCGACGTACGTGTCGTCCGCGATGTCGAAGACGACCTTCGCGATCTCACCGCCGGCGAAGTCGAACCCGTAGCCGTACAGCGACGACACCGGGTCGGCGCTGTCACGGCCGATGGTGAGACCTTCGCCGCAGAGCGAGAAGTGGCCGAGCACCGTGCGGATCGGCTTCTCGCCGACCTGCTGCTCGTCGATGTAGAGCTTCAGCGGCCCCTTCGGCTCGCGGTAGTCGCCGACGCCCTCCTTGGTGAACTCGACGCCGATGATGTGCCTGCCCGAGGTGGGCGCCGCCGCCGAGATGCGATCCTCGGGCGGGATCCCGAGGAAGTTGTACACGTAATGCACCTGGCCGTCCTTCACCACGAGCGCATGCCCGCCGAACCGGGAGCCGTGGGCGAAGATCACGCCCTCGGTGTCAGCGGTGAACTCCACTTCGGCCGCGATCTTGTACGAGCCGCCGTGGACGTTCGCCGCGGAGCGCTCCGGAACCTCGCTCGTGCCGGGGTAGTAGACGAACTGGCCGGACGGCGGCGCCGGCTGGTGGAACTCCATGGCGACGAACGTCTCGAAGTCCTTCGGGTTTCCGATGATCTGCAGGTCGTTCAACGGCAGCACGAGGTTGGCCTTCGCCTCTTCGAGCCACAGCGCCTTGAGCGCTTCGAGCTTCTCGGGGTGCTCGGCGGCGAGGTTGTGCGCCTCGGAGCGGTCGACGTCGGTGTGGTACAGCTCCCACTCGTCGTTCGGGAAGTCGCCCTTGCCGCTGACCGGACCGTGCACGGTGACCGCCTTCCAGCCTTCGTGCCAGATGCCGCGCTGACCGAACATCTCGTAGTACTGCGTCTGCTTGTTCGTCGGGCCATCAGGTGCCGCCGCGAACGACGGCACCATCGACACACCCGACAGCGGCGTCTGTGCCACGCCGTGGTACGTGTCGGGGAACGTCACGCCGCAGGCCTCGAGGATCGTCGGCACGATGTCGACCGAGTGGTGGTACTGGTGGCGGATCTCGCCCTTGGCCGAGAAGCCTGCCGGCCAGTGGATCACCAGCGGGTCGGCGACGCCGCCCTGGTAGGTGTACCGCTTGAACATCTTGTACGGCGTCGAGAACGCCGCCGCCCACCCCGTCGGGTAGTGGTTGTAGGTGTCGGGCGAGCCGAGCTTGTCGACCATCGACAGGTTCTGCTGCTCGTCGTCGGGGTAGCCGCCGAAGATCTTGCCCTCGTTGACGGATCCGTACGGGCTCCCCTCACCGGACGCGCCGTTGTCGGCGCAGTAGATGACGAGGGTGTTGTCGAGCTGGCCCGACTCCTCCAGGTAGTCGATGATGCGGCCCACCTGTGCGTCGGTGTACTCGCTGAAACCGGCGTACACCTCGGCCATCCGGCTGAACATCGCCTTCTCTTCGGGCTTCAGCGAGTCCCAGGCCAACACCTCGTCGGTCTGCGAGAACGTGCCCTCGGGCATCGGGTTGAGCGGCGTGAGGGCGGTGTCGCCCGGGACGATGCCCTTCTCCTTCATACGGTCGAGCACCCACTCGCGGTACGACTCGTAGCCGTCGTCGAAGGCGCCCTTGTACTTCGCGATGTACTCCTCGGGAGCGTGATGCGGAGCGTGGTTGGCGCCCGGGCAGAACCACAGATACCAAGGCTTCTCAGGCTCTGTCTGCTTGACGTCGCGGATCATCTTGAGCGCCTGGTCGGCGAGATCCTTCGACAGGTGGTACCCGTCCTCGGGCAGGTACGGCTGGTCGATGTAGTGGTTGTCCTCGGCCAGCGACGGGTACCAGTTGTTGGTCTCGCCGCCGACGAATCCGTAGAAGCGGTCGTAGCCCTGCGCGAGCGGCCAGTGCTTCTTGCTGGCACCGGCGGTCCACTCGTCGATGGGCACGTTGTGGTTCTTGCCCACCCAGAACGTCGACCATCCGGCATCCCGCAGGACGTTCGCCATCGTCGCGTTGGAGTCCGGGATGTGGGAGTTGTACCCGGGGAAGCCCGTCGAGGACTCCGAGATCGTCGCGAACCCGTTGAGGTGGTGGTTGCGGCCGGTGAGGAATGTGGAACGCGTCGGCGAGCACAGCGCCGTGGTGTGCCACTGCGTGTACGTCAGGCCGTCCTTGGCGAGGCGGTCCATCGTCGGCATGTTGATGCGTCCGCCATACGGCGACCAGGCAGCCATGCCCGTGTCGTCGTAGAGGACCACCAGCACGTTCGGTGCGTCCTTCGGCGGCTGCGATGGGAGGAACGCGTCCCAGTCCGCCACCGAGTCGCGGACGTCGAGTTCGATCTTCCCCTGGAAATCGCGAGGCACGGAGTTCTCCTTCGTTCACACGTCGAGGGGGCGCCCGAGTGCCCCCACTGTGGACCCTATTGGGTGGCCCACGGCGAAGGAAGGACGCCTGGCCGATTCGCAGCCGGCCCCTCAGTGGGTGACGAACGCCTTCAGCAGGATGAGGATCACACCGAACGAGCCCGCGATGAGCGCGCCGAGCAACCGGGCTGCGAACCTCGGCCGCCAGCGCCCGACGGCGATCCAGCCCAGGACGGCGAGCATGATCGTGTTCACGATGAGCGCGGCCCAGTTCGCGACGACATCGGGGATCACGTGCGACGTGCCGAGGAACAGGATGACGACGGGGACGACGCTCGCGACGAGGAGTCCAGAGGACTCCCGCGCGGCGAACGCCAGGCTGCCGGCGGGCGACGCTTTGCCCCGGGACTCGGCCAGTCGTGCCACGGCACCGGCGTACACATGGGCCGCATAGAACACGAGCACCGTGACGACCACGGTGACGAGGACGGCGAGGGACGCTCCTTTGCCGGCGACGACGATCATCCCCGACACCAGGATGAGGCCGTAGATCGCCTCCTCCGTCATCAGGATCGGCAGTACGGACGGCGAGGACTCGTCCAGGCCGCCGTCCACGCCGGTCACGACGCCTCGGCCCGCCGACGGTGCCGCGAGCGCCGGAGGAGCTTCTCGAGCTCGATGAACACCGGTACCAGCAGCGACAGTCCGAGGCAGGTGAGCCACTCCGTGCCGGTCAGCGACGTCGTGCCGACGAGGCGCTGGAGGAAGCCGATCTCGACCGCGGCGACCGTCAGCGCCAGCGGGATCGCCAGCCACTTCACGGCGACCAGGATCGGCGGCGTGAGCCCCGACTCGGGGTCGCGGCGCATCACCAGTCCGCCGAAGATCGACCCGAGGGCGGCGACCACGAAGGCCATCGTCACGGGCGCGTTCGGCACCGTCGAACTGAGCTGGTCTGGGTAGATCAGCAGCGGGATGAGCGTCGTGATGAAGATGAGTCCGCCGTAGATGAACCACAGCACCACCGCGCCGCCGTTCGCGATCGTCTTCTTCGGATCCCGCGGGGGCTTCTGCATGATGCCCTCGGGCGCGGGATCGAGCAGGATCACGATGACCGGGAAGATCGCGATGAAGAAGTTCAGGAACAGCACCATGATCGGCGTGAGCGGGACGCCGTCGTTGATGTTGAACAGGCTCGCGACGAGGAACAGCAGCACGAGCGAGAAGAGCTGCGACATCTGGAACCGCACGTAGCTGACGATCTTGTCGTAGATCGCACGGCCCAGCTGCACGGCGGTGACGAGGGTGCCGAAGTTGTCATCGACGAGGATCATCTTTCCGGCCTGCTTCGTCACGTCGCTGCCGGAGCCCATCGCGACGCCGATGTCGGCCTGCTTGAGCGCGGCGGCGTCGTTGACGGCGTCACCGGTCATGGCGACGACGGCGCCGTCCTCCTGCATCAGGCGCGCCAGCCGCAGCTTGTCCTCCGGCGTGACCCGGCCGAACACGTGCAGGTGCGGGAGCTTCGCCTTGAGCTCTTCGTCCGACATCGCCTGGATCTCGGCGCCGCTGGCAGCCCCGTCGCCGAGGCCGAGCTGCGCGCCGATCGCCGCGGCGGTGATCGCGTGGTCGCCCGTGATCATGCGGACCTCGATGCCTGCCTCGCGGGCGATCCGCACGGCCTCCTTCGACGACGGCCGGAGCGGGTCGATGATGCCCACGAGCCCCGCGAGGCTGAGGTCCGTCACCTCGGCCATCGCGTCCGCCGGAGCCGGCGTCCCGGGTGCGAGGCGCCTGACCGCGAACGCGAGGACGCGCAGTCCCCGCTCGGAGAGCTGCCTGTTGGCGTCGAGGATCGCCTGTCGCCGTTCCTCGATCGGGGCGACGCCGTCGACCGTGAGCACCGACGAGCAGCGTTCGAGCACGACGTCCGGTCCACCCTTGACGAGCTCGACGATCTCGGTGCCGCCCCCGGCCGCCGGTCGCTCGTGGAACGTCGCCATGAACTTGTAGGCCGAGTCGAAGGGCACCTCCGCAGCCCGGGGGTACTGCACACGTGTGAGGGCGGCATCCGCCCCCATCTTCGCCGCCAGCACGACCAGCGCGGCCTCGGTCGGATCGCCGATCACGTCGCCGTCGTCCGACACCGTCGCGTCGCTGCAGAGCGTGAGCGCCAGCGCGAGCTGCGTGAAGTCGGGCGTCGCCAGGCCGGCGGCGTGGAGGATGTCGCCCGTTTTCTCGTAGCCCGTACCGCTGACGGTGAACCACTCGCCGGCGTAGTACAGCGACTCCACCGTCATCTCGTTCATCGTGAGCGTGCCGGTCTTGTCGGAGTTGATCGCGCTGGTGGCTCCGAGCGTCTCGACGTCGGTGAGGTTCTTCACGACGGCCTTGTGCTCGGCCAGCTGCCGCGACCCGTACGAGAGCATCGCCTGCACGAACGAGGGCATGCCGGTGGGGATCGCCGAGATCGCCATCGAGATGCCGAGCAGTATGACGGAGGTGATCTCCTGGCCACGCAGGAGCCCCGTGATGATGATGATCGCGACGGCGCCCCAGGCGATCCAGCCGAGGACGCCGGTCAGCGAGTCGAGTTCGCGCTGCAGCGGCGACTTCGAGGGCTTCACCGCCGACAGCATCGACGCGATCTGTCCCATCTGCGTGCCCATGCCGGTCGCGACGACGACGACAGTCGCCGTGCCGCGCGTCACCTGCGTGTTCTGGAACACCATGTTCGCCCGGTCGCCGAGGGTCGTCTCCGGGTCGGCGATGACGGCGGCGTCCTTCGCGATCGGCGCGCTCTCGCCGGTGAGCGCGGCCTCCTGGGTCTCGAGCGTCGCCGAGCGGAGGATCCGGCCGTCGGCGGGCACGATGTCGCCGGCTTCGAGCGTGATGACGTCTCCCGGCACGAGCGAGGTCGCGTCGACCTGCAGCAGCACGCCGTCGCGGATGACCTTCGCCTTCGGGATCTGCATCTTGGCGAGGGCGTCGACGGACGCCTTGGCCTTCATCTCCTGCCGCGTGCCGAGGAACACGTTGAGGATCACCAGGGCGCCGACCAGGATGCCGACGCTCACCTGGTTGATGAACAGGCTGATGATCGCCACCGCGACGAGCATCACGTTCATCGGGTCGGCGAGCTGCCGGAGCGCCACCTGCCACACCGAAGGCGGGGGTTCCGACGCGATGGCGTTCGGCCCGTGCTCGGCGAGCCTGCGCTCGGCCTCCGCGCCCGTCAGGCCGGCATCCCGATCGGTGGTGACGCCGGCGACGACGGCGTCCGCTTCCTGGGCGAACCAGGGCGTTTCGGTGGATCCTCCGGTAGCGGTGGTCATGTGTCCGACGCTACCGAGGGGGTGTTCACCCCTCGGGGGTGATCTTGAGGTCCTGCCGGGGCACGACGATCTCACGGATGATGAGCAGGATGGATGCCGTCACCGGCAGGGCGACCAGCACCCCGATGACCCCGCCCAGCGCTCCGCCGACCATCGCCGCGATGAGCACCAGTGCGGCCGGGATCGAGATGGCGCGGTTCATGATCCGCGGGCTCAGCACGTACGACTCGATCTGGATGTAGATGAGGTAGCAGATCAGGAAGATGACGGCCTGCGTGGGACTGGAGAACAGTGCGACCGCTGTGCCGATCACGAGGAAGATGACCGAGCCGAAGAGCGGGATGAGCGTGATCACGAACGCGATCACCGCCATCAGCGCCGCGAACGGCAGGCCGATGAGCAGGTGCAGCACGAACACCGTGCCCGCGTTCAGCGCCGAGAGCGTCACCGAGCCGAGCAGCGCGCTGCCCACCGACGCCGTGATGCGCTCGGTGAGCTCATGCAGCTTCGGCCGGCTGTGCGCCGGGGCGAGCAGGTAGAACGCCTGCTTGGTCGCGTCCAGCGACGCGAGGAAGTACAGGGTCAGGGCGACGACGATGAAGCTCGCCGAGATCGCCGCGACGAAGCCGATGCCGGCGGCGACGATCCCGACGCCGATCGCGGCGTGCGTCGACGGACTCGCGATCCAGTCGGCGAGACCCTCGACCACGCCCGCGATGGCCGCCTGCATGTCGGGCGGGAGGCTCGCGAACCATGCCGTCTGGTCGACCTCGTCGAGCGCGTCCGGGATCGCCTTGATGAACTGCCCGATCTGCGCCAGCAGGGGCGGCAGCACGAACACGAGGAACAGCACGAAGAGCACCGCGAAGCATCCGAACACGATGAGGATCGCGAGCGCTCGCTTGATCCGCTTGCGCTCGAGCATGCGCACGATCGGGTCGAGGCCGAGCGCGAGGAACATCGCGAGCACGATGTACAGCAGGATCGTGCCGATCGACATGAAAGCGGTGCCGAGCAGGATCGCTGCCAGCACCCCGATCGTCGCGAGGAACCCCGACACCAGCGGACGCTGGAAAAGCGCCTCCACGGCCAGCGGCCCGCCCCGACGCCGTGCCACAGGCGCCGCGGGCTGCGGCTCGATCGCGGTCCCGGCCGCGGGTGCGGCCTCGGGGCCTTCCGTGGTGTCGCTCATGCCGCACTCCCCTTGATCGTGTCGTCCTTGCGCCCCGCGACGCCGAGGAACCGGATGAAGACCGCGATCCACCCGAAGATCAGGGCGAACACGATGATCTCGAAGGCTGTCAGCGAGAAGTACCCGACGATGAACAGCACGACCGAGACGACAGTGGCCGCCAGGAACGCCGACGACGCGATGAAGTAGGCGCGTGGCATCCCGCTCAGATTCCGGTACCCGGCGATGAGCAGCACCAGGTAGGCGACCGCCATGCCCGAGGCCGACAGGTTGTGCACCCACAGGTTGACGTCGACCGGGCAGATGCCGACGAACGCCAGCATGATGCCCATGACCACGAACGCCGTGCTCACGAAGCGTGCGACGCCGCGGTGGGCGAGGGTGCCGGCCTCGGCGAGCGCGGCCAGGTCGCGCGAGATGTGGACGGCGAATGTCGTGACCAGCAGGCCGCCCGCGATGAGGGTGCCGTTGAAGATCCAGCTCGACAGGTCGTCGAAGGTGCCCAGCTGGCTGAAGTGCACCGTCCACCACTCCGGGTCGGGGGTGGTGATCGTGGCCGTCAGCGTGCCGATCGAGATGAAGGCCATGAGCAGCGTCGACAGGCGCTGCGTCGTGATGCTCGACGACGACAGATACACGAAGTACGCCGACAGGCCAAGAGTCACCGCCATCAGCACGACGGCCCAGAAGGTGACGACGGGGAGCCCGATGAAGCCGAGCGCCAGGAGCCGATACAGCGCATAGGTGCCCAGGAACGCGAGCGCGACGTGCACGACGACGACCGAGATCGTGTTGACCGTGAACAGCCACGACGGCAGGTCGCGCCGCCACTGCTGCTCGGGCTGCGACCGCGACCGCCAGTAGCCGACGGTGGAGACCACCGCCGCGACCACCGCGGCGCCGATCGCCGCCCACAGCGCGAACGGGTCCTCGCCCGTCAGCGAGAGCGCCGCGGTGAACTGCGCGAGCACGAAGCCGTAGACGGCGCCCACCACCTGTGCGCCGAGCGACAGGTAGAGCGCCTCCCGCTCGGTGCGGGGGGTCTGCTCCGGCGTCGCCCCGGCCGGGGTGACGCCGGACGTGGTCCGGGTCATGGCGTCAGTCTGTACCGATGACCGTCACCCCAGGGGGGTGATTCCCGCAGCGCCGCGGCATGGTTCGCTGTGCGTCATGAGCAGCGGGCAAGACGCGGGTCGCTTCAATTCACGCCTGGCGATCCTGATGGCCATGGCGATGTTCGTCCTCGTGGTCGACACGTCGCTGATGAACGTCTCGATCTCGGCGGTGGTGAAGGATCTCGGGGCGACGGCGAGCGGCGTGCAGGGGGCGATCGCGCTCGAGGCGCTCGTGTCGGCCGCCTTCATCCTGATCGGCGGCAAGACCGGCGACCTGATCGGCCGCAAGCTCGCGTACACCCTCGGGCTCATCGGCTACGCGATCGGCGCGGTCGCGATGACGCTCGCGACCACCCTGACCGCGGTCATCATCTTCTGGGCGATCATCGGCGGCCTCGGGGCATCCCTCCTGCTCCCCTCGATGCAGTCGCTCATCCACGGCAACTTCGAGGGCGCCCACCGCGTCCGCGTCTACGCGACGGTGGGAGCGGCGGCCGCGATCGCGGCCGCCGTCGGACCGCTGCTCGGCGGCGCCATCACGACCTTCCTGTCGTGGCGGGTCGGCTTCCTGCTCGAAGCGCTCACGATCGCCGTGGTGCTCATCGGCGTGCGGCTCGTGAAGGACGTCCCGTACACCGGCGACCGCTCGATCGACCTGTTCGGGTCGCTGCTGTCGATCGTCGGCATGGGCGGCATCGTGCTCGGCATCCTGCTGTGGCAGGAGGGCGCGGCCTACGTCGGTGCGACGATCCTGCTCGGAGTCATCGCCCTCGTCGGCCTCGGGTTCTGGCTGGTGCGCCGCAAGCGGCGCGGCAAGCCGACGCTGCTCGATCCGGCACTGTTCAGCTCCAAGCCGTTCCGCACCGGGGCGACGGGTCAGCTCCTGCAGCAGATCACTCTGGGCGGCACCATGATCGTGCTGCCGCTGTACCTGCAGATGGTGCTGGAGTACAACGCGTTCCTCGCCGGCCTCTCGATCGCCCCGCTGTCGCTGAGCATGTTCGCGATCGCGCTGCTGGCCGGCCGCGGGGTCAAGCGCCGCCCGGCGACGATCATCCTGTTCGGATTCCTGCTGGCGGTGATCGGGCTGATCATCCTGGTACCGCTCGTGCCCGTCGCGACCAACGGCTGGTACCTGGCCATCCCGCTCATCATCGTCGGGTCCGGCCTCGGCATGCTCGTCTCGCAGCTGAACAACTACACGCTGTCGCCGATCGCCGAGGAGCGCGTGAGCGAGGCCGCCGGCGTCAACTCGGCCGCAGGCTCGTTCGGTCTCTCGTTCGGACTCGCCTTCGCCGGCGCGATCCTGCTGGCCGCACTCGCGAGCAGCTTCGCCACCCTCACTGCGCAGAGCACCGTGCTCACCGACGACCAGAAGACGCAGGTCACCAGCGTCCTCGAAGAGGACGCCGAGCTCATGTCGAACACCGGCCTGGAAGAGATGCTGGCCGACGAGTCGCCCGAGACCTCGGCCGAGGTCATCCGCATCAACTCCGAGGCAGGCCCGATCGCGCTGCAGATCGCGCTGTTCGTGCCGATCCTCGCGGCGGCGGCCGGCGCGCTCAACGCGCTGCGGATGCGGCGACTGCCCGACCCCGCCCCCTCGAGCGGCGTCGAGAGCATCGTGGGCTGAGCCCTACGACGGAGGGATGCCGGCGGCCCGCGCCGCCGGCATCCCTCCGTTCCTCTCACGCGCACCGGGCTCAGGAACGTGCCGACACCGCCACCTCTTCGATGAAGGCGACCTGGGCCGCGATCATGCGCGCGATCTCGGCCGGGTCGACGGACTCGTCCGACGCGTGGATGCGGGCCTTCGCGGTGTCTTCGGCGCCCCACAGCACGATGGCCGCATCGGGCGCGATCTTCTTGAGCGACGCCACCAGCGGGATCGAGGCCCCGCTGCCGATGGATTCGACCTCGGCGCCGTACGCCGACTTGAGCGCGTCCTTGGCCGCGACGATCGCCGGGTGCGTCTCGTCGACCGCGAAGGCGTGACCGGTCTTCACCTTGGCCACCTCGACCTCGCAGTTCCACGGGCGCTGCGCGCGCAGGTGCGCCATGAGCGCCTCGAGCTGCGCGTCGGCGTCCGACCCCGGCACGATCCGCATCGACAGCTTCGCGGTCACCTCGGGCAGCAGCACGTTCGACGCCTCGGCGGTGCTCGGCAGGTCCATGCCGAGCACGGTGACCGACGGCTTCGCCCAGATGCGGTCCGACAGCGATCCGGTCCCCAGGTAGTCGACCCCGGGAAGGATCGCCGAGCCGTCGCGGTAGACGTCCTCCTCCATCGCGGCGCCGTCCCACGCCGACGTGTCGACGCCCGGGATGACGGTGTCGCCCGCCTCGTCGTGCAGCGTGTCGAGGATGCGGATCATCGCGGTCATCGCGTCGGGGGCGGCCCCGCCGAACAGCCCGGAGTGCACCGGGAACGACAGCGTGCGCACGGTGACCGTGCACGCCACGTCGCCCCGCAGCGCCGTCGTGAGCCCCGGCCGGCCGACGACCTGCCCGCCGATGTCGGCGATCACGAACGCGTCGGCGGCGAAGCGCTCGGGATTCGCCTCGACGAAGTCCTCCAGGTGCGAGATCGTCTCCTCCTCGCCCTCGACGAGCAGCTTGATGCGGCACGGGCGGTCCTCGCCCAGCAGACGCAGCGTCGCGTAGTGGATCACGAGCCCCGACTTGTCGTCGGCGGCGCCGCGGCCGTAGATGCGGCCGTCCTCGCCGGTGACCGGTTCGAACGGGTCGACGATCGACCAGCCTTGGCTCGCCGGTGCCGGCTGGACGTCGTAGTGCGCGTACAGCAGCACCGTCGGCGACCCCTCGGGCCCCGGCAGATCGGCGTAGACGCACGGGTAGCCGCCCGGCACGTCGACGAGGGCGACGTCGGTGGCCCCGGCCGCCTGGAACAGCTCGACGACCGCCTCGCCCATCCGATGCACCGGCTCGGGGTCGAACCCCGGGAATGCGACGGACGGGATCCGCACGAGACCCCGCAGGCGCTCCAGCACCTCCGGCATCAGCTGCTCAACCTCGGACGCACGATCGGACATGATTCCTCTTCTCGTTCGGACTCTCGGTCGGACTCCTGGCCGTGGATCCCGATCGGGACCCCGGCTGGGCTCTCGGCTCGGTCAGGCAGGCACGACCAGCTGGATCAGCAGGCCCGATGCGACCACCGCGACCCACGAGACCAGCATCGGGATCGTGAACGAGTGCCAGACCGGGATCTGGGTCAGCTTGGTCGAGCCGGTGGCATCCGTCTCGACCGACGCGATCTGCGAGCCGTTCGCGGGGAACAGCCACACGCCGATGAGCGACGGCCACATCGCCGTGATGACCCCGGGCGCCAGGCCCGCGGCGAGCGCGATCGGGATCAGCGTGTTGGTGGTGGCGGACTGGCTCGTGGTCAGGCCGGCGACGATGAACAGCGCCACCGCCAGCAGCAGCGGGTTGGCGACGATGAGCTTGCCGAGGGGCTCGATGATGGTCTCCTGGTTGGCCGAGATGAAGGTGTCGGCCATCCACGCGATACCGAAGAGGGCGACGGCGGCCACGTAGCCCGCCTTCAGCAACGGCTGCTCGACCACCGCGCTCGGCTTGACGCGGCGCACCAGGATGATGACCAGTGCTGCGGTGAACATCACCATCTCGATCACGGTGGCCATGCCGATCGGCACCAGCTCGCCCTCTGAGTCCGGGAACGCCGGCCGCAGGCCCGGGAACAGCCCCAGCAGCACGACCAGCAGCGTGCCGGCGATGAAGATGAGGGCGGCGGTCTGACCGCCCGGGGGCACGGGGTGCTCGATGACGGTGGATGCCGTCTTGCCGGCCGTTCTCGTGCGCGCTCTGCCTGCGGTATCCGAGGGTGCGCCCTCGGCGGTCCCGGCCATCTTCGCGTCGTACCGCGCGCGCAGCGCCGGCGACAGCTCGACGCGGCCATCGGCGACCCGCTTGAGGAACTCGGGGTCGTCGAGCAGGTCCTTGCCGAGACGCTGCTGCACGAACGACGTCGCGATGCACGCGACGATCGCCGAGGGGATCGTGATCAGGAGGATCTGCGGCAGCTCGTAGCCGGTGCCGGCCATGAGCACGAGGTAGGCGGCCATCGCCGCCGACACCGGGCTGGCCGTGATGCCGAGGCCCGAGGTCACCGTCGAGGCGGCCAGTGCGCGCTCGGGACGCTGCCCGTTGCGGTAGGCGGTCTCGTAGATCACCGGGATGAGGGCGAAGAAGATGTTCGACGTGCCCGACAGCACAGTGAACACGAACGCGACGATCGGGGCGACGTAGGTGAGCCGCCGCGGATTGCGCTGGATGATCTTCGAGGCGATCGACACCAGATAGTCGATGCCGCCGGCGGCCTGCATGGCCGAGGACGCGGTGATGACCGCGATGATGATGAAGAAGGCATCGATCGGCGGCGAGCCGGGCTCGAGCCGGAACACGAACACGAGGATCGTGGTGCCGACAACACCCCACAGTCCCAGGCCCAGACCGCCGGTGCGGACGCCGAGCATGATGGCGCCCAGCACCACGCAGGCCTGCAGGATGACGAGAACGGTTTCCATGTCGCTCCTTTGCCACTGCGCGGCGGCGGGCGCCGCATCATGGGTGATGGCCCGGGACCGCAGTCCCGGGCCGAGCCTCACTCGGGGCTAGTCGTTGTTCTTGAGCTCGCTGCCGTGGGCGGTCAGCGCGTAGATCACGAGGATGTCGACGGCGATGATGGCCAGCGCCCAGAAGGGCTGCACCGGGATGAGCATGAGCTGCCCGATCGCGCTCAGCGAGGCGAGGATGATCGCGACCACCCGCGCCCAGGTCTGGCCCGCCAGCAGCGCGATGCCCGTCAGGATCAGCAGGACGCCGATGATGAGGTTCCACCACCCCCACCCCTGCACGTCGAACAGGAACAGGGAGCCGTTGGCGACGGCGAAGTAGGCGTCTGGACCGACGAGGGCGACGAGTCCCTGCAGCCCGGTGAAGATGCCGCTGATGAGCAGGATGACCGCGGCGAAGACGCCCCAGCCCGCCCACCCGGTGCGGCCGCTTGCTGTACTCATTGCGTTCTCCTGTTCTCTCGGCCCGACGCGTCAGCCGGCGAGGGTCTTGGACTTCATGGCGTCGAACTCGGCCTGGGTGATCGCGCCCGAGTCCAGGAGGCCCTTGGCCTTGGCGATCTCGTCGGCCGCCGACGAGGACGAGGTCCCGGCGGTCGAGCGGATGTAGGCGTCCTGCTGCGCGCGCAGCTCCTGCGCCTGAGCGATCGAACGCTTCTGCATGCCGTTGCCGCGGGCGATCAGGTAGACGAGCGCGGTGAGGAAGGGCACGAAGATCAGGAAGATGATCCACACCGCCTTCAGCCAGCCGTTGAGCTTGTCGTCCCGGAACAGGTCGCCGATGATCGAGAACAGCACCATCAGGTAGGCGACGAAGACGAACAGCCAGAAGAACCAGGCGACCCAGCTCCAGAGATCCATATCTCACTCCATCAGTCGAGCCGAGCCCCACGCCCGGCGTCACGGCACACGCTACGGTCGCGTGCTCGGGCGTCACGTCACCCCGCGAGGGTGAGAATCCTCGTCGTCGATCGGGTTCACCGAGATGACGGTGACGTGCAGCCCGTCGAACATCGCAAGCAGCCCGATCAGCCGCGCCTGGTCGGGCACCGGCCCGACCACGTGTGTGCGTCCCTGCTCGTCGGTCGTGACCGCGAAGCCCTCCAGCGCCGTCGCGACGAGGTCGGCGCTCAGCGGTCCGCCCACCACGATCTCGACCGTCTGATCGTGCATCGTGACCCCCCTTCAGGCGACGGTGCCCGTGGCATCCGGGCTCGCGGCGACAACTCTCGTGCATGCATCTCGCCGCCACGTCACCCCTGTGGGATGATTTGGCCACCGCAAGTCCCGGGGGAAGGGATTCCAGTGGTCGAACCTCGCAGGATGCCGCCGCACGCCGTGGACCGCCCTTCGCTGCGGCGTCAGCTCGACGCGGCCCTCGTCTCGCCGCTGGCGCTCGTGGTCGCACCCGCGGGCGCCGGCAAGACGGTGCTCATCACGCAGTGGGCGCTGTGCCGGCCCGACCTCGCGATCGCGTGGTTCGACCTGTCGGCCGCCGACCGCGCGGTCGGCGCGTTCGCGCGCCGGCTGTGTGCGGGCATCGCCGCCGTCGCGCCTCGGTTCTCTCCGCCCGAGCTCCCGGCCGTGACGGCCAGGGCGCGCCTGGGCGAGCCCTTCCTGGTGGACCTCGCGGAACGGCTGGCGGACGCCGGCGACCTCGTGCTGGTGTTCGACGACCTCGACCATCTGGCCAAGACGGCGGTACTGACGGACCTGTGGCGGCTCGTCGATCTGCTCCCCCGCAACGTGCACGCGATCTTCTCGTCGCGTGTCGATCTGAACCTCGGCTGGAGCAGGCATCGGCTCGAGCACGATCTGGTCGAGATCCGCCAGCGCGAGCTCGCGTTCGACGACGAGACCACCCGCAAGGTGCTGTCGGCCATCGCCGGGCGCCGGATCGCAGCCGCCACTGCCGCCGCGGTGGCGGCGCAGACCGAAGGGTGGGCGGCGGGGGTGCAGCTGACGGCCCTTCGGCTCCGCTTCTCGGACGACCCCGACCAGCTGGTCGACGAACTCACCGACCCCGACCAGCTCGTCATGAACTACCTCAGCGTCGAGGTGCTCGACGGGCTGAGGCCGGAGCGCCGCGACGCGCTCATGCGGCTGGCCGTGCTCGACGAGGTGTCGGCGGGACTCGGCGAAGCGGTCGCCGACATCGCGGGCGGTGACGAGTTCCTCACACGGCTCGAGCGCGACTCGCTGTTCCTCGTGCGCGTGCCGGGCCGCCCCGGCTGGTTCCGTTTCCACCGGCTGTTCCGCGATCTGCTCATCTACCGCCTCCGCGCGACCGACGCCGCCGTCGAAGAGACGGTGTTCGAGGCCGCTGCCGACTGGTTCCTCGCGGCCGGCGACACCGAGACCGCGATCGAGTATCTGCTGCGCGGCCACCGCTGGAACCGCGCCATGGACCTGATCATGCGCCTCGGCCCCGATCCCTATGAAGAGGTGCGCTCGGCGAGGATCGCGCACTGGCTCCTGCTCGTGCCCGTCGAAGTCCGGGCGACGCGGCCCGACGCGGAGCTGCTGCTCGCGATCGCGAACACGATGAGCGGGCATGCCGGCCCCGCCGTCGACACCCTGCAGCGGCTGGTGGCCGACCGCCGCCTCACGATCGGCCGCCGTCAGATCGCGCTGACCTATCTCGCCGCCGAGGTGCAGTTCACGGCGCACCCCGAGCTCTTCGCCGACATCGCGGACGAGTCGCTCGCACTGCTGGAGGCGCACCCCGACGCACAGCCGCCGGACCTGATGGGGCTGACCTCGCCACCGCTGCTGCAGCTCATCAGCGGGGTGTCGGCAGGCCGCGCGCGGCTCATGCTCGGACGCGTCGACGAAGCGCGCGCGATGCTCACCGCGGCGCTCTCGTCCGCCGCGCTGGCGTTCCCGCGGCACCGCGTGCACGCGCTCGGGACGCTCGCGATCGCCGAGGCGCTGTCGGGTCTGCTCGCCGACGCGTCCGAGCACGCGAACGAGGCGCTCGACCTCGCCGGAGATGTCGGCGCGCACGGGCACCCCGCTCCTGCCGACGCGCACCTCGCACGCGCACTGGTCTGTGTCCAGCGCGGCGAAGCCGGAGCGGGCGCGGCCTCGCTGGCCGTGGCGGTCGGGGCCGCGGCATCCAACAACCGCACCCAGCTGCTCTGGCTCGCCCACGCCGTCTCGCGACTCATCCACCCGCACGACCTGCCCGAGAGCGTCGAATCGCTCGGCCCGCCCCCGCCGCTCGTGCGCAACGCGCTGACCGCGTTCGCGTTGCGCGACTCGCGCATGAAGGGGCTGCCGGCCTCTCCTCCCGCGGCGACGCCGGAGTGGTCGGCGGTCGCATTCGAAGAGGTCGCGGGCCTCGTGGCGGCGGGGCTGACGGAAAGCGCGCGCGAGCGGCTCGTGGCGCTGCGGGCGGCCGGCGTGCAGCCGAACCCGATCGCCGGCATCGAGGTCGACGCGCTCACCGCCTGGCTGTGCGTCGCGGAGGGACACCGGGTCGCCGCCCGGGAGCACCTCGAAGCCGCGCTGGCGTGTGCTCGCGACGACAGGGTGGTCCGGCCGTTCCTGCGGGTCGGACCCGCGCTGCTCGATCTGCTCGACGAGGTGCCGACCGGGCGCGCCGAGTTCGGGAGGGCGATCGCCGAGCGGCTGCGCAGCCAGGGATCGCCGCGCACCGAACGGCTGGTCGACGAGCTGACGCCGCGCGAGCTGGAGCTGATCGGCTACCTGCCGACCCGGTACACCATCGCCGACATCGCCGAGCGATGCTTCCTGTCGACGAACACGATCAAGACGCATCTCGCGCACATCTACCGCAAGCTCGGGGTCGCCTCGCGCGACGCCGCGATCGAGCGGGCGACCGAGCTCGGACTGTTCGACGTCCGCGAAGGCAGCCACGTCATCTGACACGGGTGATGCGGCGGGCCGCAGGTGAGAGCGAGGATGAGGTCGTGAACACCATGTCAGATGCCGGCTGGGTCGGGCCGGTGAGCACCCAGGAGCACGTCGCACGCGGGCTCGCGGCCCGCAAGCGGACGCCGCGCCGATCGCTCTCGGCCCTGACGACGACCGGGCGCGACCCGCTGTCGATCCTGGCCGCCCAGAACCGGACACGCGTGCCGGAGCTCGTCCCGCTGCGCACCGAGCGCATGTCGGCGAACCCGTTCGCGTTCTACCGGGCCACAGCCGCACTGCAGGCGGCGGATCTCGCCCGCGACCCGCACAGCGGCATCCTCGTCGCGTCGTGCGGCGATGCGCATGTCGCCAACTTCGGCTTCTACGCCTCTCCGCAGCGCACCCTCGTGTTCGACCTCAACGACTTCGACGAGGCCGCGTGGGCGCCCTGGGAGTGGGATCTCAAGCGCCTGATCGCCAGCGTCGTCATCGCGGGTCAAGCCACTTCGCGCGACGACGAGGTGGTGGATGCCGCGGTCCGCGCCGCCGTCTACGCCTATGCGCGCGCGATCCACTCGTTGGTCGGGGCGTCGCCTCTCGAGCGGTTCTACCGGCATTCCGACCTGGATGCGGCGCTCGCGGTCATGGACCCGCAGTCCCGGCGCGCGATGCGAGTCGCGATCCGCGAGGCGAAGAAGCGCACCGGCGACAAGGCGGCGCGCAAGCTGACGCAGCTGGACGAAGACGGGCGGCGCCGTTTCGTCGACGAGCCCCCGACCATGACCCACGTCGAATCCGAATTCGCGAACCGTCTGCAGGGTTACATCGAGACGTACCTCGCCAGCGCGGACATCAGTGTCCGCGTGCTGCTGCACGACTATGTCTTCGCCGACATCGCACGGCGCGTCGTCGGGGTCGGAAGCGTCGGCACACGCTGCTGGATCGCCGTCTTCCAGGACGGCGACGGACGCCCCCTGCTGCTGCAGATCAAAGAAGCGGGCCGCAGCGTGCTCGCGGAGTACGGCGGCATCGAGCAGCCGGTCAAGGCGGACCAGTACATCGCCGAACAGGGCCAGGGGGCCCGCGTGGTCGCACTGCAGAAGACCCTGCAGGCGTTCTCGGACCCGTTCCTCGGTCACGCCCGGGGGCCCGAGGGCCGCGACTTCTACGTGCGCCAGTTCCGCGACATGAAGGGCGGCGTCGCGGCCGAGACGCTCGAGGACGTGCCGTTCGGCACGTACGCACAGGCCTGTGCGGTCACACTGGCTCGCGCGCACGCGCAGTCCGAGACGGTGACGCAGCTGGCGGGCTACATCGGCAACGGGCGCGTCGCGGCAGAGGCGATCCTGCAGTGGGCCCGGGCCTATGCGGACCTGTCGCGCGCGGACTACGAGGCCTTCGTCGCCGCGAACTGAGGCTTCCCGGCGCCGCGTGGCCGCGCCCCGCTAGAGTCGCCAGCATGAGCGACTCCCTGCCCTCGTGGCGCGACACCGCCACTCGCACCGCCATCCTCGACTTCGTCGCCGCCGTGACCGACGAGGGCGGACCGGACTTCGTCGCCCCCGAGGCGCGCGTGGCGGTGTTCGACAACGACGGCACGCTGTGGACCGAGAAGCCGCTCGTGACCCAGCTGCACTACCTGCTGGAGCAGTGGAAGGCGGCCGCAGCCGCCGACCCGTCGCTCGCCGAGAGGCAGCCGTACCAGGCGGCCGCGAGCGGCGAGCTGTCGTGGCTCGCGGCGGCGGTCGACAAGCATTACGCCGGCGACGACTCCGATCTGGGCATCCTGATCGGAGCCGTGGCGGGCACGTCCGGGGGAATGACGGTCGACGAGTACGCGGCATCCGTCGCCGAGTTCTATCGCGACGCCCGCCACCTGACGCTCGGCACCCCGTACTCGCAGGCCATCTACCAGCCGATGGTCGAGCTCATCCGGCACCTCGAGGCGAACGGCTTCACGACGTACATCGTGTCGGGCGGCGAGCGCGACTTCATGCGTCCGATGACCGAGGCGAACTACGGCATCCCTGCCGAGCGCGTGGTCGGCACCGGCCTGGGGCTCACCTACGACGCCGAGACGAACTCGGTGCGGTACGCGCCCAAGCTCGCGTTCTTCGACGACGGACCTGAGAAGCCGGTGCGCATCTGGATGCGCACCGGGCGGCGCCCGATCCTCGCCGCCGGCAACTCCAACGGCGACCTGCCGATGCTGCGGTTCGCTCAGGGGAGCCCGCGCAGCCTCGCACTGCTGGTGCACCACGACGACGACAGCGGCCGCGGCGACGCCCCCTACGACAAGGGCGCCGAGCAGGCGCTCACTGCCGACGGCGTGACGGTCATCAGCGTCCGCGACGACTGGTCGCAGGTCTTCCCGACGGGGTGAGGGCCTGCGCGGCGAGGCCGCTCAGGCCTCGCCGACGAGCCGGAAGCCGATGTGCGACATGCCGGTGTCCTCGGCCTGCGGCGAGCGCGCCGCGGGCCGGAAGCGCAGGCAGTAGTCCGGCGAGCACAGGTGTGAGCCGCCCTTGAGCACGCGGCGCGGGATCGACGGGAAGCCGTCCTGCGCGCTCGCGGCCGCCAGCAGGTTTGCGCGCTTGCCGGCGTCGACGGGCTTGTCCGACAGCCGCAGGTGGCGCGGGGTGTAGAAGTCTGTGGTCCACTCCCACACGTTGCCGGTCATGTCGTACAGCCCGTAGCCGTTCGGAGCGTACGAGCCGACGGGCGCGGCATCCCCCACCCCCTGGTTGTCGTACGGAAAGCGGCCGAGCCACGAGTTCGCCTGCGCGACACCGCCCGGGTAGGGCTCGTCGCCCCACGCGAACCGCTTGCCGTCCAGCCCGCCGCGGGCGGCGTACTCGTGCTCGACCTCGGTGGGCAGGCGCAGCCCCGCCCAGTCGGCGTAGGCCTGGGCGTCTTCGAACGCGATGTGGACGACGGGATGCCGCAGCCTCCCGTCGATGGACGACTCGGGCCCGAACGGCCGGCGCCAGAACGCGCCCGGCTGCCAGCGCCACCAGTTGCGCCAGTCGCGCAGATCGACCGGTCCGCGCGTCGGCGTGAACACCATGGCGCCGGGAACGAGATCAGCAGGGTCGGCGCCTTCGAAGTTCGCCGGGTCGAGCTCGCGCTCGGCGACCGTGACGTACCCGGTGTCGTCGACGAACGCGGCGTACTGCTCGTTGGTGACGGCGTAGCGGTCGATGCGGAACGGCGCGACCTCGCGCTCGTGCACGGGCTGCTCGTCGGGGTAGAACTCGTCCGAGCCCATCGTGAACGTGCCACCCTCAAGCAGCACCTGGTCGTGGTTCGCAGACGTCACCCGACCACCGTAGCCGGGCTAGAAGCTGCCGATGCCCTTGCCGATCAGCGAGACGCCGATCACCAGCAGCAGCACGGCCATGATGATCGCGTTCTCTTTGCCGAGCCACACCCGCAGCGCGTCGAGCGGCCCCCGCAGCTTGTCGGCCGCGATCAGGTACCCGACCACGGGGACCAGGACCGTGGATGCGGCAAGCAGCGTGAAGATGGCGATCACGAGGACGATCTCACCGGTGTCCAGGCCGGCAGAGCCGATGTCGACGCCGGCGCCGGCTGCCATGAGCAGGTTCTTCGGGTTGATCGCCGAGAGCAGGAAGCCCAGGCCGAAGGCGACGGGGAAGGTGACCTTGTCGATCGCCTGCATCCATTTGGGCATGACCGGCTCCTCCCCGGCCTTCGGCCGCTTGCGCCACTGCGACACCGCGAGGAGGAGCAGCAGCACCCCGAGGATCAGCTGGATGACGCCCTGGATCGGCTTGGAGGCATCCGGATCGTCATCAGGGAGCACCGACGAGAGCAGCGTGAACACCGTGACCGCGACGATGATGCCGATCACCCAGCCGAGCAGGAACCCGACGCTGGTGACCCGCGCCTTCGGCGAGAGCAGCATGAGGATCGCCGCGATGACCGGGATGGGGCTGATCGCCACACCGAGCGCGAGGGGAAGGATCTCTCCGATGACGGCGCCCATGGGCGTGGCCTCCTGGTCGTGATCGATTCGACTGTCGGACTCACCGTAGCGGTACGCCCGCCCGATACGTCGGTGGATCCAGGGCCCGCGTCGCTCCTTCCGCTCATCGCGGTCAGTGGATAGCGTCGATCTCGTGCCGTGCCGTCGCGCGGCATCGAGGACGAAGTTGGAGAGAGACATGGCCGCAGAGTTCAAGGGGACCATCAAGCTCGACGTGCGCGACTCGGTCGCGGACTGGGCCCCGTACGAACGACCGAAGGCACCCGAGGGAGCCCCGAACGTGCTGGTGATCCTGTACGACGACACCGGCATGGCGTCGTGGTCGCCGTACGGCGGCCGCATCAACATGCCGACGCTCGATCGTCTCGCCAAGAACGGCCTCACCTACACGCAGTGGCACACCACCGCGCTGTGCTCACCGACGCGGTCGACCTTCCTCACCGGCCGCAACCACCACGTCAACGGCATGGGCAACATCATGGAGGGCACGAACGGGTTCCCCGGTCTGTCGGGCCACATCCCCGAGTCGTGCGCCACCATCGGCCAGGTGCTGCAGAAGAACGGCTACTCGACGTTCTGGATCGGCAAGAACCACAACGTCCCCGAGGAGGACGTCTCCACCGGCGGCAGCAAGGAGCAGTGGCCGCTCGCCATGGGCTTCGACCGCTTCTACGGCTTCCTCGGCGGCGAGACCAACAACTGGTACCCCGACCTCGCCGAGGACAACCACTTCATCGAGCCGCCGTACTCGCCCGAAGAGGGGTACCACCTCTCCAAGGACCTCGCCGACCAGACGATCCGCCTGATCCGCGACCAGAACGCATCGAACCCGTCCAAGCCCTGGTACACGTGGTTCTGCCCCGGCGCCAACCACGCCCCGCACCACGCGCCCAAGGAGTACATCGACAAGTACAAGGGCGCGTTCGACGACGGCTACGACGCGTACCGGGAGTGGGTGCTCGCCCGCATGGTCGAGCGCGGCATCGTCCCCGCCGACACCGCACTCACGCCGATCAACCCGATGCCGGAGGACCAGGCCAACGCCGCGGACTACGTCAAGCCGTGGGACACGCTGTCGGACGATGAGAAGCGCCTGTTCAGCCGCATGGCCGAGGTGTTCGCAGGTTTCAGCGAGTACACCGACGTGCAGATCGGCCGCATCATCGATTACCTCGAGGACTCCGGGCAGCTCGACAACACGCTCATCTTCTACTGCGCCGACAACGGCGCGTCGGGCGAAGGGTCGCCCGACGGCTCGGTCAACGAGAACAAGTTCTTCAACGGGTTCCCCGACGACCTGAAGGAGAACCTCGACAAGATCGGCGTGCTGGGCGGCCCCGAGACGTACAACCACTACCCGACCGGGTGGGCGACGGCGTTCTCGACCCCGTTCCAGATGTTCAAGCGGTACTCGCAGTTCTCCGGCGGCACGTGCGACCCGATGGTGATCCACTGGCCGGCCGGGATCAAGGCCAAGGGCGAGATCCGCCATCAGTACCACCACTCCACCGACATCGTCGCGACGGTGCTCGATGTGATCGGCGTCGAGATGCCCTCGGTGTTCCGCGGTGTCGAGCAGCGTCCGCTGGACGGCGTTTCGATGAAGTACTCGTTCGACGCGGAGCCCGACGGCCCCACCGAGAAGGAGGTGCAGTACTACGCGATGCTCGGCACTCGCGGCATCTGGAAGGACGGCTGGAAGGCCGCAGCCATCCACGCGCCGCTCACCGGTCACGGCCGGTTCGACGAGGACCGCTGGGAGCTGTACCACGTCGAGGTCGACCGCTCGGAGTCGAAGGACCTCGCCGCCGAGCACCCCGAGAAGCTCAAGGAGCTCGTCGACGCGTGGTTCGTCGAGGCCGACAAGAACTTCGTGCTGCCGCTCGACGACCGCTCCGCCCGCGACCAGCTCACGATCGAGCGACCGCAGTCCGAGCCGCCGCGCACACGGTACATCTACTACCCCGACACCACGGCGGTCGCCGAGTCCGTCGCGGTGAACGTGCGCGGCCGGTCGTACAAGATCATCGCCGACGTGATCCTCGAAGAGGGCGCCGAGGGGGTGCTGTTCGCGCACGGCTCGCGCTTCGGCGGTCACGCGCTGTTCATCAAGGACAACAAGCTGAACTACGTGTACAACTTCCTCGGCATCCCGCCGGAGCAGACGTTCACGTCCGGTGCCCTGACGCCGGGCAAGCACGCGCTCGGTGTGGAGTTCGTCCGCGAGAGCGCGGGCGAGCACGGCGAGTCGATCGGCACCGCGAAGCTCTACGTCGACGACCAGGTCGTCGCCGAGGGCCCCATGCGCGCGCAGATCGGCAAGTTCACGCTCGCCGGCGACGGACTGTGCGTCGGCTTCGACAGCGGCGATTCGGTCAGCGGCCAGTACACCGGCAGCTTCCCCTTCTCGGGCGGCAAGCTGCTGGGTGTGGGCGTCGACGTCAGCGAGGAGCAGTACCTCGACCTCGAGCTCGAAGCACTGGCGGCGCTGGCGCGCGAGTAGTCCCGCAGCACCGACACGATCGGCGCCGGGCCCGCACGGGTCCGGCGCCGATCGGCGTTGCGGGGGCGGCATCCCATGCCACACTGTCGCCATGACGACCGAGGCGCGCGAGTCGCTGCGTGAGGACTGGATCGCGCTCGAGCCGGTGAAGGCGCAGTTCGCGCGCGGCGAGCGCCTGCGCGAACGACTGCCGCGGCGCATGCTCGCCGAGCTGCCGTCGGGCGATCGCGACCCGATGGGGATCCTGGACGAGCAGGATGCCACCCGCGTGCCCGAGCTCGTCCCGCTGCGCTCCGCGCGCATGGCCGAGAGCGCCTTCGCGTTCTACCGCGGCACCGCCGCCCTCATGGCGGCCGACCTCGCGCGGTCAGCGGGCACCGACCTGCTGCTCGGCTCGTGCGGCGACGCCCACGTCTCGAACTTCGGGCTGTACGCCTCGCCGCAGCGCACGCTGGTGTTCGACCTGAACGATTTCGACGAGGCCGCCTGGGCGCCCTGGGAGTGGGACGTCAAGCGGCTCATCACGAGCATCGTGATCGCCGGGCAGTCCACCTCGCGCGACGAGGCGGTGGTCCGGGATGCCGCGCTCGCCGCCGTGCGGACGTACGCGCGCTCGCTGCGCGCCGCGGTGACGCGCAGTCCGCTCGACCGCTACTACGACCATTTCGACGCGCGCGCCGCCGAGGCCGCTGTGGACGGGCACACCGCCCGGGCGCTGCGCGCGGCCATCAAGGACGCCACCAAGCGGACGGGGGCGCGCGCCGCCCGGCGGCTCACCGAACGCCGCGCCGACGGTCGCGTCGGCTTCGTCGAGACGCCGCCGACCATGACCCACGTGCGCCCCGAGCTCGTGCGGCGCGTGGAGGAGGTGTTCGACGACTACCTGCGCACGGCGAACACCGACATCCGCGTGCTGCTGTCGCACTACGCCGTCGTCGACGTCGTACGGCGGGTCGTGGGCGTCGGCAGCGTCGGCACGCGCTGCTACCTCATCGCGATGCAGGACGCCGACGGCCACACGCTGCTGCTGCAGGCGAAGGAGGCGGGGCGCAGCGTGCTCGCCCAGCACGGCGGGGTCCGCCAGCCGCGCGCCGTGCAGCGGTACATCGACGCGTTCGCCGACGGCGCGCGGGTCGTCGCGATGCAGCGCGTGCTGCAGGCGGTGTCGGACCCGTTCCTCGGGCACGTCACGGACGACCAGGCGCCCGGCGTGGACTTCCGCTCGTACTACGTGCGGCAGTTCCACGACATGAAGGGCGGCTTCGAGATGGACGCGCTGGAGGACCCGGCCTTCCGCTGGTACGCCGAGGCGTGCGCGGCGACGCTCGCCCGCGCACACGGGCAGTCGCCGATCGCGTCCACGGTGTCGGGCTATCTCGGCAGCGGGCGGGCGGCGGGTGAGGCGATCCTCGAGTGGGCGTACGCCTACGCCGACCTGTCGCGGGCGGACTGGATGCGCTTCCGCGCGCACCGCGGGGTGTAGCGGCGGGCGTGTAGCGGGCGGATGCCGGGCGCCCGGCATCCACGATCATTCCGGCGGATGCGCTGCAAGCCACTCGCTCGCGACCCGCTTCGGCACCCCGAGCAGCCAGGCGTCGGTCACCACCTCACGCAGCAGGTCGGGGCCGACCTCGTCGAGCCGGACGAGCACCGCGGGGTACCCGTCGAAGTGCGGGATCGTGAAGAACGCGTCGGGGTACGTCTCGATCAGCGCGAGCTTGCCCTGCTCGCCGTCGGTGCGCACGCCCACGACCTCGCCCGCCGGCCAGTCGCGGCCGAGGGCGTCGAGCTGCTGCAGATCCCGTCCGCTCGGCCCCCGCTGCCACACGAACACCCCGGTCGCGGTGCGCCAGGTGACGCCGCCGCGGTTGCCGTCGACGCGCTCCACGACCCCCGGAAACCCGAGCGCCAGCGCGCGCACCTCGTCGAGCGTCGTCATGCCCCCATCATGCGCCTCTCGGTGCGCCCGGTCACGTGACTGCCGACACCGGTTGTGGTGTACTGAGACCCACGACAGCCGCCCGACTGCGTCGCACTGCCCGGGGGGAAACCGCGCGGTGCATGAGGAGCATCTTCTGTGAGCACTACGTATCGTCCCCGCCTGCGCCGATTCCTCGCCGCAGCCCTCTCGACCGCTCTGGCCGTCACGGGCGCCGTCGCCGTCACGACGCTGCCGGCACAGCCGGCCGCGGCCGCGTACCCCGATTCGGTGAACCCGTTCGCCATCGCGGGCGGCTTCACGGTGTACGCCCGTGAGGACGCGCTCCTGCAGAACCAGGAGACCGAGGGCAGCATCGCCGTCGGCTCGACGGCGACGGTCCAGGGCAGCAGCGGGACGTACTCGATCATCCACGTCTCGGCAGGCACCGGCGACTACGACCTGCCGACCGTCGACGGGGATCCGACCCGCTTCCTCGTCGGCAGCTACAGCACCGGCAGCACCGGCATCCTGGCGATCACGAGTGCGGGGACGACGGACCCCGCGCTGTTCGGCGACCTCAAGATGGTGCAGCGCAACGGGCCGTGGCAGCCTTTCGCCCGCGCGGACTGGATCCGTCTCAACCAGAACCCGTCGAACCCGGATCAGACGCCGCTCATCGACGCCACGCATCAGCAGTATCCGGCCAGCGCCACGCCGCCCTCCGGTTCGACCGGAGGCGGCAGCATCTACACCGCGAACACGTCGAGCACCGCCGTCGCCGACTACGTCGAGGCGAACCGCGACGCGACGTGGGAGCAGGCGACGGCGTGCTTCGCCGACATCGCCGACCCCACCACAGGGATGGGGTACCCGGTCACGGTCGCCGAGCACGCCGGCGACCGCGTCGTGGTCGGGCCGCTCAGCGCCGACCAGCCCAACATCCTGGACTACACCGACCTGGCAGGCGCCACGCTGATCCAGTTCTCGACCGGCAGCCCGACGCCGGGCCTCGCAAATCCGCTCGTGATCCGCGTCCCCGCCGGCACGACGACGGTGACCGGCGCGCGCATCGATCCGCAGGGTCAGTACTCGCCGTACGTGGTGTGGGACCTCTCGCAGCTGTCGGGTGACGTGGACGTCACCGCCGGTCAGACGCGCATGGACGGCTCGATCTACGCGCCCGACGCGTCGGTCACGGTGACCGCGGCACCCTTGGACGGACAGGTGATCGGCCAGGACGTCACGATCAAGGGCGGCGAGGTGCACTCGTACCTCTTCTCGAGCAACATCCCGTGCGACGACGCAGGCACCGGCACCTTCACCATCCGCAAGGAGCTCTCGGGCATCGACGAATCGGACCTGCCCGCGGGCACGACCTTCACGGTCAACTACCGGGCTGTCGAACCCGATGACACGGTGACCATCGGTTCGCTCGAAGTCCCCGCGGACGGCACCCCCGTCGACGCCGGCGAGCAGTTCCCGTCCGGCACCGTGATCACGTTCGAAGAGATCGAACCCGAGAGCGTTCCCGGATGGGAGTGGGGCGATGCGACCATCACGCCGAACCCGCTCACCGTCGGCGCCGGCACCGCCGACGTCGTCGTCTCGAACACGGCGACACAGCTCACGGGAACCTTCAGCGTCATGAAGACGATCGACGACCTGTCAGGCGGCGAGCCCGGCCCGCCATCGGCCGAGACCGTCCCCGTGAACTGGACCGCGTTCTACGGCGGCGAGCAGGTCGGCCGGGGCACGCTCGACGTGCCCTTCGACGGGACCGTCGTCCCCGTCGGCCAGCAGTTCCCGGCCGGCACGAGGATCGTGCTGACCGAGGATCTGGACGGCATCGACCCGCCCGCCGGCTACGACTGGGGCAGTGCCGGCTGGAACCCCGGTCGGACGTTCATCGTCGGCCCGGACGAGACCGTCGCGGTCGAACTCACCAACACTGTGATCCCTGACGAGGCCGCCCGCACGATCACGATCGTGAAATCGGCCGTGGGGGATGCCGCCGACCCCGCCTACGGGTACGCCGTGAGCTACAACACCGACCCGCCGGGCACGCGCACGACGATGGACCTGCCCGTCGGCGAGCCGCAGCTCATCGACGACGTCGAGACCGACGCCGACACCCTGGAGCTCGCCGAGCGGCTGCCGACCCTCGACGGCGCCCCGGTCGACCCGGCGGCGTGGGAGCTTCCGGTGATCGACGTCACCGTGGACGGCACCACGACGACCTACTCGCCGACCGCGTTCGACGAGGGCCAGTCCGACCTGACGGACGCGATCGTCGACATCCCGCTCCCCGCAACGGGCAACATCTCGATCGAGGTGATCAACGAGCTGCGCGAGGGCACGTTCACCCTTTCCAAGGCGTTCGAGGGCGTGCCCGCCGATCAGGTTCCGTCCGGCCTCGAATACACCGTCATGTGGGTGGCGACCCTGCCCTCGGGCGACGTGCGCACCGGCACGCTGCGTCTTCCGGGCGACGGCACCGCAGTCGGCCCGGTGGATGATGCCGGCGAGGCGATGCAGTTCCCCTACGGCACCGTGGTGACGTACACCGAGGCTGTGCCGCCCGCTGTTCGCCACTTGGTGTGGGGGCGTGCGCAGTTCGATCTGTCTCAGCTCGTCATCGGGGAGGACGACCAGGCGGTCGTGCACTCGACGCTGACGAACCACGTGTCACCGGTGCAGGGCACATTCCTGGTGCAGAAGGACCTGTCAGGGATCGACCCCGATGAGCTGCTCGTCGATTCCTTCACCGTCGACTACGTCGCGCACGCCCCTGGCGATGTCGGCCCCACGCCCATCGTCGGACGGTTCGTCGTCCCGTCCGACGGCACGCCCGCCGGCCCGGTCGACGAGAACGGCAACCCGATCGACTTCCCGATCGGTACGACGGTGTGGCTTGTCGAAGAGGCGCCGGACGCTGCCGCGCTCCCGCCCGGCTATGCGTGGGCCGGCACCACCTGGAATCCCGGCAGCTCGGTGGTCATCGGCGCGGACGAGACCCCGGTGCTCGAAGTGACCAACTCCGTCGTCGCGCTGACGCGGTGGGCCGTCACCAAGGTCGTCGAGGGCGGCGGGGCCGGCTCCGTGCCGGCGGGTACGACCTTCCCCGCGAACTGGTGGCTCGACGGCGAGCCGCAGACCCCGGTCGAGCTGGAGCCGAACGTCGCGATCCTCTCGCCGTACTTCCCGGTCGGCACCGTGATCGAGGCGGAGGAGGGCGACCTGCCCGACGTTCCCGGGGTGGACTGGGGCACGCCGACCTGGTCGGTCGACGGGCAGACACTGACCCCCGACGCAGACGGGCGCGTCACTCTGCCGATCGCGCAGACAACGTCGCCGCAGACCGCCGAGCTGACTCTCACCAACACGGCGACGACGCAGCCGACGCCGACGCCGGCCCCGACGCCCGGTCCGCTGCCGGCGACGGGTGGCGGTGCCGTGTCGCCGCTCGTGCCGCTCGGCGCGCTCACGGCGATCGCGCTCGGTGCGTTCCTGACGATCCGGCGGACTCGAGGCGCCCGACCCGGTCGTTGAACGAAGCGCGCCCTGGCGCGCGAAGACGAGACGCCTGGACCTTGCGGAAGGTCCAGGCGTCTCGTCTCGCTCGTTGCTCGCTCGCTCGACGACCGAGGGTTCTTCACACCGCCGCGACGGCGGCGGCACGCAGCTCCGCCACGTCGATGCGGCTCATGCCCTGCAGCGCCGCACCGGCCGCGCCCGCACGACGCGGGTCGGGGTCGGTGAGCAGCTCGACGAGGGCGCGCGGCACGACCTGCCATGACAGCCCGAAGCGGTCGGTCAGCCAGCCGCAACGGCCCTCGGCGCCGCCGCCCGAGGTGAGTTCGTTCCAGTAGCGGTCGACCTCGGCCTGGTCGGCGCAGTCGATCACGAACGACACCGCTTCGGTGAAGGTGAACTGGGGGCCGCCGTTGAGGCCGAGGAACGGCTGCCCGTCGAGTTCGAACGACACCGTGAGCACGGGCCCGCCGTCGCCCAGGCGGCTCACGTCGGTGATGCGCGAGTGCGGGAAGACCGTGGCGTAGTACTCGGCCGCGTCGAGGGCCTGACCGTCGAACCAGAGGTTGGGGGTGATGCGAGGCATGTCGGTTCCTTCCGTGGGGGCCGCCCGGACGGCGGCGTCATCAGGGAGTCGGAGCCGATCCGCCCTTCTCGACATCTGCGACGGAGATCTCCCGAGAATCTTCGGGAACCACGCCGGCGAGCCGGGCAGCCGCGTCGGTCAGGTAGCGCCGTTCCGCCTCGTTCGCCGTCCGCGCGGCCGCGGCGCGGAACTCGGCCGCGGCCTGCTCACGGTGGCCGGCGAGCTCGTGCAGGTGCGCCCGCACGGCGTGCACCCGGTGGTGGTCGCCCAGGGCGGCGGCTGCGGCATCCACTCTCTCCAGACCGGCGGGGATGCCGTCGGTCATCGCGACGGCCACGGCGGCGTTGAGACTCACGACAGGGCTGTCGGTCAGGCGCCCGAGCGCGCCGTACAGGCCGGCGATGCGCGGCCAGTCGGTCTCGGCGTACGAGCGCGCCTGGTCGTGGACCGCGGCGATCGCTGCCTGCAGCTGGTACTCCCCCACCTCGCCGCGGCGCATCGCGTCGGTGAGCAGCACGACGCCCTCGGCCACCAGCGCCCGGTTCCACCGGCTGCGGTCCTGGGCCGGGAGCGGCACCAGCCGGCCGGCCGTGTCGACGCGCGATGGGCGGCGCGCCTCGGTGAGCAGCATCAGGGCGAGCAGTCCGCCCACCTCGGGGTCGGCGGACAGAGCGGCGTGCAGCATCCGGGTCAGCCGGATCGCCTCGGCCGCGAGGTCGGGACGGGCGAGGTCGTCGCCCTCGCTCGCGAGGTAGCCCTCGTTGAACATGAGGTACAGCACGTGCAGCGCCGAGCGCGTGCGCTCATGGCGGGCGTCGGCCGATGGCGGCTCGAAGCGTCCGCCCGCCGCCCGCAGCGTCGCCTTGGCCCGGCTGATGCGCTGCGCCATCGTCGCCTCGGGCACGAGAAACGCGGCGGCGATCTCGCGCGTGGTGAGCCCGCCGACCGCCCGCAGGGTGAGCGGGATCGCGGCGCCGGGCGTGAGTGCCGGATGACAGCACAGCAGCACGAGGGTGAGCGAGTCGTCGGTGTCGCCGGCCCCGGGCTCGTCGGCCGCGGGCGCGTCGCGGGCGTCCCACGCCTCGCGCTCACGGCGACGCCGCGCGTCGGCCGACCGGTAGGCGTCGACGAGTCGTCGCGAGGCCACGGTGACCAGCCACGCGCGCGGGTCGTCCGGGATGCCCGAGCGCCACTGCTCGGAGGCCGCGAGGAGCGCCTCCTGGACGGCATCCTCCGCCCCGTCGAAGTCCCGGTACCGGCCGGCGACGATCGCCAGGGCCCGAGGGCCGTGCTCGCGCAGCAGCCCCTCGATCCGCCGGCGGCCGAGCTCGGGCGTCACAGGTCGTCGGTCGCCGGCGCGCCCATCACCTGACGAACCTCGATCGGCGCCTGCACCGGCGCACCGCCCGGACCGGGGGCCGCCGACACGAGGGCCGCGATCTCGAGCGCGCGGTCCCACGACTCGACGTCGACCAGCCGGTAGCCGGCGAGCAGCTCCTTCGTCTCGGCGAACGGCCCCTCGGTCACCACCGACGTCCGTCCGTCGCTCGTCACGATGCGCGCAGCATCGGGCCCTGCGAGCCCCACGGCGTCGATCAGCTCTCCGAGCTCGGCCAGGCGCGCGTTCAGCTCCTGCTGGAACGCGATGTGCGCGTGGACGTCGGATGCCGTCCACTCCGCCATCGGCGGGGCGTCCGACGCCGTGGGGCCATAGGTCTGCAGCAGCATGAAGCGCATGCCGTCATCCTGGCAGGGCGGGTGATCTCACGGAACCCGCGGCCGCGGCTCGGGTCAGCGCACCCGCTGCAGCGGCTCGGCCGAGAACGTGAACGCCCGGCCCTGACGGAACGGCTCGACGAGCTCGAAGTTCTCGAACGCGATGCCGCCGGGGATGGGTTTCTCGCTCATCCAGTACGTGTACCGGCCGTTGACCTGCGCGACGAGAGCCGGGTCGGGGTCGTCGGCGCGCCACGTCTGCGCGGCGGGGCGACCGACGTACGCCCAGTGCGCCGCGGTGCCGGGGGCGTGCGCGGCGAGGTGCGGTTCGGCCTCGTCGGGAAGGGCCGACACCGACACCCCTGCCCCGTCGTGCACCAGCCGGTCCACGTCGAACCGGGCGTGCTCGGCGAAGTGGATGCCGGTGTACTCCGGCCACAGCTCGGCGGCGTGCGCGTCGCCGCCGGCCAGGCGCAGCGTGCGCAGCCGTGCCCAGTTGCCCATCGTCGCGGTGAGCACGCAGGCCGCCAATTCGGCCGATGTGGTGCGCCGGTACGCGGCGACCGAGATCTCGTGCGGCCGATCGGCGCGGAACACGGCACGCACCCACACGTCGGCGCCGTTGGCGAACAGCTCGACCACGACGTCGACGGTGAGCCTCTCGACGCCGTCCACGATCGCGACCGTGCCGCGCACGGGATCCCTCGGATCGCGCGGTGCGGGATCGCCGGGGTCGTCCGTCGACCACATCCGCAGCCCGGGCATGTCGTCGACGCGGCTGCGTTCGAGCTCGGAGTAGCCGCGCTCGGTGGCACCCGCCGGGATCGGCTCGACCGCGACGAAGTTGAGCAGGCGATCGGGCGGGTGATCGAGGTACGGCGTGTACAGCCGCAGCAGGCCGCGAGGCCCCGACAGCGGATGCAGCCCGAGCTGCAGTCCGCCGGGGTGGCCCCACCGCGGCTCGCGGGCGCCGCCGACGGACGCCGGCCGCAGCCAGCGCCCGTCCGTCACGGCCTCGGCCCACTCCCCGCCCACGCTGTCGTGCGGCATCCCTGCGCCCTCGTCCGCCCGGGTCACAGCCCGGCGACACGGCCGACGAGATGCACCTGGATGCCCATGCGGTCGAGCATCGCCGCCTTCACGACCAGCGCGCGGTCGGCGGTCTCGGCGTCGGGCGCGTAGACGAGCTGCGCATGATTGGCCTTGTGCCGCGCCATGAACTGGTCGCGCGTGACGTCGTGCAGCACGACGTGCGCGATCGGCCACTCCGGGTTGGTGGCGTCCTTGCGGCGCTGCGTCTCGTCCGCAGGCAGCTCGACGACCGTGCCGCGGAAGATGTCGGCCTGCAGTACGCCGTCGGCGATGTACACGCGCGAGATGACGACCTCACCCGGCTTCGAGACGCCGTTGATCGTCGATCCGCCGGCCGGAAAGAACACGGGGCCCTGCCGCCAGCCCTCGGCCTGGTCCCAGCCGCCCAGGTGCGAGGCGGGCACCGAGCCCGAGATCTCGTACACCCACACGAACTCTCCGTCGAAGTCCTCGCCCCAGCGCACGTCGTGCAGCGTGTTGTCGGGCACGAGCCCCATCGCGGTCCACACCCGGTCGGTCACGAGCGCGTCGACCGCGACGCCCTCGTCGGCCTCGTTGAAGTGCGGGAACGCGCGCCCGGCGAACAGCTCGCGCGACCCGTCGCGCGAGAGCACCGGCGGCCGGTCGGTCGAGTTGAGGATGCCTTCGGCCAGATCGGATGCCGGCACCAGGTCCTTCAGTCCCTGCTGGTACTGGATGCCCACGGCGTCGAGCCCGAAGTCGTCGGCGATGCGCAGGGCGGCGACGTACATCTTCAGCTGCCACCGCACCTGTGCCTCGGTCAGCTCGGTGGCCTCGTCGGTGCCGAAGCGGAACGTCATGCCACGGTCGGTCAGCCAGTCGCGGGCGGCGTCGGCCTCGGCATCCGTCACATTCAGCATCTCGGCGTACAGCGCCGACTGCGACAGCCGCTCCTTGTAGATGCCGGTGCGGTTGAGCAGCTCGTCGTCGAAGATCGCGTTGTACATGCCCATGCAGCCTTCGTCGAACACGCCGATGATGGCCTTGTCGGCGCGCAGCTGGTCACCCAGGGCACGGCCGAGTTCGACCTCGGGGGTGTCGGGGAGCTCAGGCAGCGGCCGCACGTGCGATGCGTCGTGCGTGATCCGGCCGGTCGCGGTCCACTCCTCCAGACCTGTCCGGAACCAGTCGTCGGTGAAGTCGACCGACCAGATCGACGCGTAATCCTTGCCCATCTTGGTGAGACCGGCGTTCAGGCCCAGCAGACCCACGAGACCGGGCCAGTCCCCTGCGAAGTTCGCAACGGTGAGGATCGGCCCCTCGTGGGTGCGCAAGCCCGCGAGCACGTGGTGCGAGTACTGCCACACCGCCTCGGCGACGATGAGCGGTGCATCGGAGGGGATGGTCTTGAAGACCTCGAGCCCCATCCGCTGGCTCGAGATGAAGCCGTGGCCGGTCGCCGGGTCGACGTCGTTGGCGCGGATGACCTCCCAGCCGAGGTCGTTCAGCACGCCGGTCACGCCGGCCTCGAGTTCGACCTGGGTGGGCCAGCCGGCGGCGTTCGCCGACTCGCGCAGGTCGCCCGACGCGATGAGGTAGGCGGTCCTGGGCGGCGCGGCCTGGGGCTCGCGGACGGTGGGAAGGCGGTAGCCGGTCATGGGGTCTCCTGAGGTGAGGGGTCTGCGACGGCGGCGCCCGAGCGTGCGGTGACGCTCTGGCCGGCCGTCAGGGTGAAGGCGGGTCCGCTCCGGCCCGCCCGCCTGATGCGCGGGCAGGCCGGACTGTCGGCTAGTCCGTTCGGCCCGTCACCGTGGTCCACGGTGACGGCTCCGACGCCTCGCCGGCGGCGAAGGCGTTGAACGCCGTGACCGTCACGCTGTAGCGGCCCGGCGCCACGCCGGTCAGCGTCGCGGCGGTCGCGTCGGCGCCGACCTCGAGCGTCGAGCTCTGTCCCGACTTGGACGTGGCGGTGATCACGTAGCCGGTGGGGGCGACACCCTCCGGGGCGGTCCAACTCACCCCAAGCGAACGGCCCGCGCCATCCGCGGACGGCTGCGCCGTCGTGCCCGGCGCCGTGCGCAGCGAGATGTCGTCGAGCGGCACGCGGGTGTACTGGGCGTCTTCCTTGTTGGTGCCATACGACACGTACAGGTAGTCGCCCCACACGATGCTCTTCTGGTAGCTGTAGCCGAGGTTCTTCGACTTGCCGGCGTAGCGCAGCGGCTGCAGATCCGCAGCATCACGCAGCGTGAAGCCGTCCGTGAAGGTCTCGCCGTCAGCGCTCAGGACGATCACGAGCGGGAAGCGGGTCTTCGTCCCGGTGAGGCTGCCCGCGAGGTAGGCGGTGCCGTCAGGCAGGTTGCCCGCACTCTGCTTGGTGCGCGAGTCGGGGACGTTCGTGACCACCGACGGCGACCAGGTCTCGCCGTTGTCGGAGCTGACCGACGCGAGTTTGTGCATGCTGGATCCGCCCTGATCGCGGAACGTCATGACGATGTCGCCGTTCTGCTGCACGTACCAGCTCGGTTCGAGTTCCCGCGACATCTCGTCCGGCAGGTAGGGCTGGTCGTCGAACTCGCCCTGGGTCCAGCCGGTGATGCCCTGAGGGTCGTCGGTGTAGTAAGGCTTGACCTGCAGACCCGGCTGCACATGCACGGCGGTGAGGATCCGGCCGCTGGGCAGTGCCTTGGTGTCCTGCTCGATGATCCCCCTGACGGGTTCGCCGTTGCTGTCGGTGATGGGCTGGGCATCGCTCCAGTTCACCCCGTCGGTGGTCGACCGGTACAGCACATAGCCGCCGCGCGGCTTGAGTGCCGAAGGCCAGACGTTCAGGTAGGCGACCAGCGTCTCGCCGTCGGTCCACCACCCCCCGTTGGAGGTGTAGCCGTCGGTGCGCGGCGCCGTCAGGTCGATCGGCTCAGACCAGCTCTCGCCGCTCTCGTCACTCACGGCGTAGCGCACGACCGTGTCTGCGGCATCCTCGTCCAGTGCTGAGCTCTGCCATTGGGCATACAGACGCCCCTTGAACGGCATGAGCACCACGCCGTGATTGAACTTCAGGTCTTCGTCGCCGGGCGAGAAGATCGTGACCGTCTCGGCGTTCTCGGCCTGCGGCAGCCCGAGGGCGTTGGTGTCGGTCGTGTCGATGAGCCCGTCGACGACCTGCAGGGGCGGTGCGGTGGTGTCGGCGGATGCCGGCGGTGCCGCGAGCACGGCTGTCAGTGCCGCAGCACCGAGAAGGGCTGCACCGACGGAGAACCGTCGACGCGTGGTGGATGTGGGCGACATTGCTTGCTCCTTTTCATGACAGCACCGGGGTGCTGTCGCTTCAGTGGAATCGCGGAACAGCGCGCTCGAGGCGCGCGAGCACCGCAGCGTCCGGCTCAGGGATCGGCATGCGCCGCCCCCCTACCGCACGCCCGGCAAGGCGATGGACGGCGCGCATCCGCGCGGGCGATCCGTCCACGGCCTCGACGACTTCGTCGATGTCCGCTTGCAGCTGTGAGATCTGTTCTTCGTCCCCGGTCAGCAGCGCGTCGCGCATGCGCACGAACGGCGTGGCGAAGGCCGAGGCGACACCCGAGATGACACCGTCGGCACCGGCCGCACCCGCCCGGGCGAAATCGCCGTCCGAGCCGGTGTAGATGAGGAAGCCCTGGGGCAGGCGACTGCGGAATGACGAGATGAGATCGAGCGATTCGCCGCTCACCTTCACCCCGACGATTCCGGCGAGATCTGCGAGGCGCACGATGAGCTCTTCGTCGACCGGGATCCCGGTGCGCGCCTCGAACATGTACACGTAGACATCGAGCCCCTCGGCCTCCGCGACGACCTCGCTGAAGAACTCATACACCTCGTCGGGAGGGGCGGGCAGATAGTAGGGGGTGAGCACGGCGATCTCGGTCGCTCCCGCCGCACGCGCACCCGCGATGAGCTGAGAGACCTCGTACCGACTTGCAGCACCGACGTGCACGATGACGCGCATGCCTGTCAGGACCTCTACCGAGAGCATCGCCACGGCGTTGCGCTCTTCGATCGACAGCGCGGGGAACTCGCCGGTCGTCCCCAGCACGAGGGCTCCCTGGACGCCCGATCCGGCGACGTATTCGAGGATTCGGCGGCTGCCTTCGAGGTCGACGGCACCCTGCTCGTCGAAGGCGAGCGGGACGGCGGTGATGATGTCGTGCGACGGCATAGATGTGCTCTCTCCCAAGAGGCGGGGTACGCGGGCGTGGGGGTCCCGGGGTGCGCCGGCGGTGCGCCCCGGGACCGGACGGATCAGCCCTGGTAGGCCTCGTCCATCGAATTCAGCACGTCCTCGACCGTGGCCTGGCCCGAGAAGAGCTGCTGCACACCGGTGAAGAGGGCGGCCTGCGGCTTGGCGCTCGGCCACTCCGAGTCCGGGAAGGGACGGCCGAGCCCGGCGGCGATGGCGTCCGACGCCTCGAGCGGAACGCCCTCGAGCGTGACATCGGTCGTCGTGAGCGCCGGAATGCCCGGTGCGGCGTCGAACCAGACGCTCGTCGCCTCGGGAGTGGCGAGCCAGTCGACGAAGTCGAGCGCGTTCTGCTCGTTCTGCGCCTCGGCGTTGACGGCGAAGCTCACCCCGATTCCGCGCGGCAGCGGCACCTCGGCCGAGTCGTCACCCGGGAGCTGGAAGAACCCGTACTCCGTGCCGGCCGGTGCGGTGGACGCGATCTGCGCGTACGACGCGACGACCTGCACGACGGCGAGCGCGTCGCCCTTGTTGACGAGGTCGTACGAGGCGTTCACGTCGGTGCCGAGCGGATCGGGCTGGAAGCAGCCGGCGTCGTTCATCTCGAGGTACTTGTCGAGGACGCTCTTCCAGTTCGAGTCGGCGAACGTGGTCGAGCCGTCGGCGAGCTGCTCGCCGAAGTCGGGGTCGGGTCCGTAGACGAGCGAAGAGGTCAGCGCGTACGGGATGAGCTGGGTCACCCAGTCGGTCTGGATCCCCAGCGCGAACGCGACCTTGCCTGCATCCTTCACGTCGCCGCAGAAGTCGAGCAGCTCGTCGTACGTGGTCGGGATGTCCAGCCCCAGTCCATCGAGCGTCGTCTTGTTGTAGATCGCGCCGATGGCGTCGAGCTTCGAGGGCAGGCCATAGGTCTTGCCGTCGATCTGCAGCTGCTCGGCGGTGCCTGGGTCGACCTCGTCGACCCAGGGGCGGTCCGACAGATCGGCCAGGTAGCCTGCGCCCTGCAGGATCTGGATCGCAGCGGGGTTGCCGCTGCCTGCCCACACCGTGAACACGTCGGGGGCGGTGCCGCTCGACAGCTGGGTGCGGATGGTGGTCTGGTACTGGCCGGTGTCGGCGAGGGTGACATTGACGTCGAGACCGGTCTTCTCCTTGTACGCCGCGACGACGGCTTCCATGGGGACCTGGTTGTTCGAGGTGGTGCCGATGGTGAGCGTCTTGCTCGCCTCGGGGGTCTCTCCGCTGTTCTCGTCGGACGACGACGAGCACGCCGACAGGCTCACAGCCGCGATGGCGACACCGGCGACGGCGGCGATGTAACGCGATTTCATGCTGACTAGACTCCAATGCAGGAAGGGGGCGAGGCCCCTGAAAGTGGTGGTGAGAGGTGGAGGGGTCACCTGGCCGGGATCCGGATTTCATAGGCTCCGGGTTCCAACCGCAGTCGGTGGCCCCGTTGATTTCGATCCGTCAGGGCGACGCCGTGCGAGTGCGTCGCGTTCTCGCCTCCTTTCGTCACCTCAGGTGCGGCATCGCAGCACAGCTCCGCTGTGGCAGGTGCGCCGGGAGGAACGCTGACGTTCCAGACGATCCGGTCGCCGTCCCGTCGCCAGCTGCTTTCGACCCGCCCGCGGGGAGTCTCGAGGGCTCCCGTGGCGTGGCCGAGGTGAGGATCGAATCGAGGTGCGAGCTCGATCTCGCGGTACCCGGCAGAGGACTCCGACTGCCGGATGCCGAGGATGCCGGAGATGAACCACTCCCCGACCGATCCCAGCGAATAGTGGTTGAAGCTGTTCATGCGGGCGGACTGGAACCCGTGCTCAGGCGTCCACCCGTCCCAGCGTTCCCAGACGGTGGTCGCGCCGTTGCGGACCGAGAAGAGCCACGACGGATTGCTGTCGTTGTGCAGCAGGCGGAACGCCAGGTCTTCGCGTCCGAGCTGAGCCAGAACGGGGCACAGCAGCCCCACTGTCACGAAGCCGGTTGTGAGCGAGACGTCGCGCCGCACGACCGCCTCGACCAGTTGCTGTGCGATGCGGTCGCGCTCGGCGTCGTCCCGGAACAGTCCGAATGCGAGCGTCAACAGGTAGCCGCCCTGCGTATCTCCGGCGACGGTGCCGTCCTCGGTGACGAACGCCGCGCGGTATGCGGCAGCCACGCGTTCGCGAAGATCGGCGAGGGGTGCGGCATCGCTCTCTCTTCCGAGAACGCGCAGCGCACGCACCGTCAGCTCCGCGCTATGAGCGAAGTAGGCGGTCGATAAGACGTCTTTGCGGGTCTCTTCGCCGATCTGCAGCCAATCGCCGTAGTCGTTGCCGACCTGCGCACGCCAGATCAGGTCCGGATTGTGGCGCTCGATGTGGCGCACCCACGCGATCATCGAGTCGGCGGCTTCTTCGAGCACGCACACGTCTCCGGTCGCGCGGTACACATTCCACGGAACGGTCACACCGCCGTCGCCCCAGGCGGGGGCGCCCTCGCGCAGGTGGATGAGGTGTGGCGCGATGTCGGGAAACGCACCGTCGGCGTTCTGGGCGCTGCGCACATCGCGCATCCATCGCCGCAGCAGAGGGCCGAGATCGGCGAGCGCGAGCGCCGTCGGCGCGAACACCTGCGCATCGGCGAGCCAGCCCAGACGCTCGTCACGCTGGGGGCAATCGGTGGGAATCGAGACGAAGTTGCCGCGCAGACCCCACTGGATGTTCTGGAACAGACGATCCAGCAGCGGATCGGACGACGCGAACTCGCCCACGAACTCGACGTCGTTGTGCAGCACGACCGCCTCGACGTCCGCCGCATCGAGCTGACCGACGTACCCCTGCACCTCGGCGAACCGGAACCCGTGCAGCGTGAAGCGCGGCTCGAACACCTGCTCGGCACTTCCATCGGTCCAGAACACATCGACCGGCTCCGCCGTACGAAGATTCGCGGTGTAGAGCTCGCCGTCGTCGAGGACTTCGGCGTGGTTCAGCTGGATGCGGCGACCCGCGGACTGGTCGCGCAGAGTCAGTCGCACACGTCCGACGAGATTCTGTCCGAAGTCCACGATGAAGCGACCGTCGCCGCGCGATTGCACCGACACCGCAGGCAGACGCTTGGTGGCACGCACCCCGGGATCGACTTCGGGGGTCAGCAGCGACCTGTCACGACCCTTGACGGCGGCATCCGACCACTCTCCGATGTCGTGCTCGGCGAGATGCCACGTGGGCTCCGCACGACGGGAGTCCTCGTACTGCCCCATCAGAAGATCGGCGTAAAGGATGTCGGATGCCGCCTCCTTGAAGGTCGCGTCGGTCGCAAGCACGGTGCGACCCCCGCCGGCGGAGTCGAGCACGAGTTGCGCCAAGAACTCGGGCTCGGTGCCGTAGTGCTGTGCCTGGTGCCGGCGATCGGTTCCGATGAAGCCGACGTACCAGCCGTCGCCGAGCAGCGCGGCGATGCTGTTGCTGCCCCGGCGCAGGTGGGCGCTGACGTCCCACGACTGGTAGGTGATCCGGTCGCGGTACTCCGTCCAGCCCGGCGCCAACTCGTCGCCGCCGACCTTGTGCCCGTTGACGTACAGACGGTAGATGCCCTTCGCCGACGCGTGCACCTTGGCGACTGCGGGCACCTCGTCGAGGTCGAAGTGACGCACGAAGCGCCGTACCGGCTGGAGCTTGTTGACCGTGAAGCTGATGTCGGTGTCCTGCGGCGGGAGCGCGACCTGGCGGTAGACGGGGTTGCGGCCGATCCAGGCGGCGTGCCACTCGTCGACGTGCACGATGCCGGTGGCGAACTCGCCCCGGGCCGTCGTGGTCTCGCGATGCTCGTCCTCGACCTCGAGCGTCCACCGGTAGTCGGTGGAGGTCACCAGCGGCGCACCCCGGTAGACGATCCCGGTCGTATCGGCGGACGCCGTGCGCGCTGAGTCCCATGTTCGCGCGAACGCGCCGTCCGGCATCCGCTGCTCCACGACGATGCGGAACGCGACCTGGCGCGAACCGTGCGCACCGCCCTCACCCTCGCGCAGGCGCCAGGAGAATACCGGGCTGCCGACGACGCCCTGAGGCTCGTGCACCCCGTTTACTCGGAGCGCGTAGGCGCGGATGGTCATCCCTTCAGCCCGCCTGCGAAGCCCTTGATGATCTGCTTCTGCATGAGGAAGTAGACGAGCAGCACCGGCACGATGCTGATGACCAGGCCGGCGAACACGATCGGCCAGTTCGACACGTACTGCCCCACGAAGGCGTACAGCGCCACCGTCACGGTCTGCTGCGGCGTACCGCTCAGGTACAGCAGCGGGACCAGGAAGTCGTTCCACACCGTGATCGCGTTGAGGATGATGACGGTGCCGGTGATCGGCCGCAGCAGCGGGAAGACGACGCTCGTGAAGGTGCGGAACGTGCCGGCGCCGTCGAGGGCCGCCGCCTCTTCGTAGTCTCGATCGAGCGTGCGCAGGAAGCCTGTGTAGAGGAACACCGAGAACGGCACCTGGCTGCCGGTGTAGAAGAGGATCAGCGACAGGAGCGAACCCAGCAGATGCAGATCGCGCATCGTCTGATACAGCGGGATGAGCGCCACCTGGAACGGGATCATCATGCCGGCAAGCACCAGCCAGAACACGCCCGTCGACAGGCCGGACATGACGCGCGCGAGCGGGTAGGCCGCCATCGACGAGATCAGCACGATGAGGGTCACGCTGACCACGGTGACGATCGCGCTGTTGAGCAGTGCGGTGGCGAGCCCCGCCTGGTTCCACGCCTCGACGAAGTTGTCGAAGGTCGGCATCGTCGGAATGAGCGGCGAGGTGGTGTCGTTGCCGGCGCGCAGCGACATGTTCACCAGGATGTAGATCGGGAAGATGAACACCAGCGCGATGATGAGCATCAGCACCTCGCGGGCGAGGGTCGCCTTCGTGTATCGGAACATCAGCTGTGGCTCCGCTTCGCCAGGCGCTGCTGCGCGACCGAGAAGAACGCGACGATGACCGCGAGCACGAGTGCCATCGCGATGCCGTAGCCGAACTCGTTGAACTGGAACGCCGACTTGTACAGCAGCGTCGACAGCGTCTCCGTCGCGCCGCCCGGTCCGCCGCCGGTGAGCACGAACACCTCGGTGAACATCTTGAGTCCGCCGATGATCGTGAGCATCACGTTGATCGCGGTCGCGGGTGCCAGCAGCGGCCAGGTCACCGACCAGAACCGGCGCCACGAGCCCGCGCCGTCCACCGCGGCGGCTTCACCGAGTTCCTGCGGGATCGACTGAAGACCGGCGATGTAGATGACCATCGAATACCCGGCGTGCTGCCACACCACCATGGTGACGATGGATGCCGCCGCCCAGAACGGATCACCGAGCCAGCTCGGCGCGATCCCCTCCAGCCCGACGACCCCGAGCATCGTGTTGACCGCACCGTTCGGCGTCAGCAGGAACTTGAACAGGTACGAGACGACGACGGGCGTGATGACGACCGGAGCGAAGAACAGCACGCGCAGGAAGTTCTGCGACTTGAGTCCGCTGTTCACTCCGAGGGCGAGCAGAAGGCCGATGCCGTTCTGCAGCACGGTGATCGCCAGCGCGAAGATGAGCGTCATCTTCAGCGCCTCGAGCGAACTCGACGATGTGAAGATGCGCACGAAGTTGTCGAAGCCGACGAAATCGTAGGTGCGCGACAGCCCGTCCCAGTCGGTGAACCCGAGGACGGCGCCGCGGATCGTGGGCACGACGACGGCGAAGCCGTAGAAGATCAGTGCCGGGATCGCGAGCAGCAGCAGCGCTTTCGACTGCGCGACGCCGACGTATCGACGACGCGGCGTGCCCGGGGTGCCCGGGACCTCATCGGGGCTCGTGATGACACGCTCCTGAAGGTCGGCGACGCTCACGACGCCTCCGCCATCTCTTCGATCACGGTCTGCACCGCGTGGGCCATGCGGGCGCGCGCGCCGTCGAGATGGGTCCGCAGCTCGGCCTGCAGAGACGCGGCGTCGCCCTGCTCGATGAGATCGAGCAGCAGGCCGTGGTCGTTCGCCGACGGGTGCAGGTCGACGTCCTCTTCCACAGTCAGTTGGATGAGGCTCGCGAAGACCGGCTCGTATGCCTCCCACACGTCCTGCAGGCGGCGGTTGCCCCCCATGCGGTACAGCAGAGCGTGGAAGCGCATGTCGGACTCAGCGAACTCGTCCGCGGCGGCGCGATCAGCGCACGAGATCATCTCTTTCACGATCTCGCGCCCGGCTTTCAGCTGTTCGGGCGTCGCCCGCTCGACCGCACGGGCGACCGCCACGAGCTCGATCGACTCGCGGAGCTCGTACAGATCGTTGATGTCGCTCTCGCTGAGGCCGACCACGAAGTACCCGCGACGACGCGACTCGACCAGCCCCTGCGACTCCAGCTGACGCAGAGCGTCGCGCACCGGACCACGGCTGACGTCGTACTCCTCGGCGAGCGCGTCCTCGACCAGGTGGGTGCCGGGGCTCAGATGATGCCGCACGATCTGGTCCCTCATGGCCGCGGCGACCTGTTCGCCCAACGCCGGAGCCCGTGTCGGTCGGATCTGGACCATCTGCACACCTCTTCGTGAACCGCGGCTTCTTCGTGAACCGCTGACTTGTACGGTCCGCCGGAGTTCGTGGACCGTTAACGGGAATTAGTAAACCGTTAACGAAGCGTGGTGTCAAACCGGCAGCGTCGAACCGGCAGCGTCGAACCGGCAGCGTTCGGGCGGTGTCACACCGGGCAGCGTCAGACCGCGCGCGTCAAGCCGGACGGCGCGGCGCGGCGCGTCGGGACCGCCTCTAGAAAGCCTGACAGTCACCCGCTGGATGCGGGGCCTCCGGCATCCATCCGATCAGCGGCCGCTCAGCCCGCGGTGTTGTCGCCCGTCGGCGGTTCGAGCGGCGTGCGCGGGCGCCACACGACCACCTCGGTCGCGCGGCGGACGCGGGTGCCGTGGCGCAGCGTCACGACCGAGCCGGTCGAGCCGGCGGCGAACACACGCGCACCGGGGCGCTTCTCGAGCTCGGCGCGGACGCGGTCTTCGAGGTCGCGGACGCGCCCGTGCAGCTCGTGCACGCGCGCCTCGAGCTCGAGGATGCGCGTGATCGCCGGAAGGCCGATGCCATCCGACGACATGCGGGCGACCTCGCGGAGCTGCTCCACGTGTCGCAGCGAGTAGCGGCGGGAGCCGCCTTGGGTGCGGGCCGGCACGACGAGGCCCAGGCGGTCGTACTGCCGCAGCGTCTGCGGGTGCATGCCCGACAGTTCGGCGGCGACGGCGATCGCGAAGATGGGCGCGTCGGCATCGATGTCGCGTTCTTCAGCCATCAGCCTCACCAGTTCTCCGCTCGTTGAGCGAGCGAGGGACGAGCGAGACGAAACGCCTCGGTCGCACGAACGATCTCGATGCCACCGCGTTCCGTCTCGCTTCGCTCGCTCAACGACCGATCTTCCTATCCTCGGGCCTTCGCCATCATCTCGGCGCGCGGGTTCTCTTTGGGCTCCAGGCTCTGGAACCGCTCGAGGGCCTCGCGCGCCGCCTCGTCGAGGTGCGACGGCACCGCCACCTGCACCTCGGCGAGCAGGTCGCCGGTGCCCTTGGCGGTCTCGACGCCGCGGCCCTTGACGCGCAGCACGCGCCCGGACGGGGTGCCCGGCGCGACCCGCAGCTTGACGGGATCGCCGCCGAGCGTCGGCACCTCGATGGTGGCGCCGAGCGCCGCCTCGGTGAAGGTCACCGGCACGGTGACCCGCAGGTTCAGCCCGTCGCGCGTGAAGACCGGGTGCGGGCGCACCGTGATCTGCACGACGATGTCGCCCGACTCGCCGCCGTCGGGCGACGGGCGCCCGCGGCCGCGCAGCCGGATCTTCTGCCCGTCGGCGACCCCGGCCGGGATCTTCACCTTGAACGGCTTGCCGTCCTCGCCCTGCAGCGTGATCGTCTCGCCCTTGGTCGCAGTGACGAAGTCGATCGTCGTGCGTGCGGTGACGTCGGCGCCACGGGTGGGGCCGCCGTAGCCGCGGAACCCGCCGGTCGATTGACCGAAGCGCCCCGAGCCGAAGCCGCCCCCACCCTGTTGCTGGTTGAACATCGCGAAGATGTCGTCGAAGTCCTGCGCCTGCTGACGGCCGCCACGGCCCTGGTTGAACATCGAGAAGACGTCCTCGAAGCCGCCCGTGCCGCCCTGGCCGCCCGACGTGAACCGGGCACCCGAGCCCATGGCGCGGATCTGGTCGTACTCCGCGCGCTGCTCGGCGTCCGAGAGCACGGAATAGGCCTCGCTGACCTCTTTGAACTTCGCCTCGGCGGCCGCGTCGCCCTGGTTGGAGTCAGGGTGATACTTGCGCGCGAGCTTGCGGTACGTCTTCTTCAGGTCCGCGTCGCTGACGTCCTTCGAGACGCCCAGCACCGAGTAGAAGTCCTTGTCGAACCAGTCCTGACTGGCCATGGATCCTCCTCGGGCTTACTCTGCGGGAACCGCGACGACGACCTTCGCCGGACGCAGTTCCACCGAACCCAGGCGATACCCGATCTCGACGACCTCGATGATCGTCTGCTCGGTCGCGCCCGGCGTCGGCACCTGGAAGATCGCCTCGTGCTGCTGCGGATCGAACACCTCGCCGGCCTCGCCGTACGTGGTGAGGCCGATGCGCTCGGCCACGCCGCGCAGCTTCTCGGCGATCGCGGCGAACGCCGAGCCCGCTTCGAGGTCGCCGTGCTTCTCGGCACGGTCCAGGTCGTCCAGCACCGGCAGCAGGCCCTTGGCGACCGCGCCCTGGGCACGCTCGATCTCGACCTCGCGCTGCTCCTCGGTGCGGCGGCGGTAGTTGGCGTACTCGGCCTGCAGCCGCTTCAGGTCGGTCAGCAGCGCCGACTCGAGGTCGGCGAGCACGGCGTCCTCCGCCGCGGCGTCGGCGTTCTGCGCGGCGCCGAGGATGTCGTCGACGGTGAGCTCTTCACCGGCCCCCTCCTGCGGGTCGGACCCGGAGGCGTTCGCCTCCGGGTCCTCGCCGCCGGGGACCTCGTTCTCGAAGTCCTTGGCCATGGCTACTTCGTCTCGTCCTCGTCGATGACCTCGGCGTCGACGACATCCTCGTCGGGGTTCGACGAACCCTGACCGTCGGACGGCGCCTCGGCACCGGCATCCGTCGACTGCGAAGCCTGGTTCGAGGCGTAGATCGCCTCACCGAGCTTGCCCTGGCTCTGGCTGAGCTTGTCGAACGCGGCCTTCACCGCGTCGTCGTCCTCGCCGGCCAGCGCCGTCTTGAGCGCGTCGACGTCGCCCTGCACCTCGGACTTGACGTCCGCGGGGAGCTTGTCGTCGTTCTCCTTGATGAGCTTCTCGATCGAGTACGCGAGCGTCTCGGCCTGGTTGCGCACCTCGGCCGCCTCGCGACGCTTCTTGTCGTCGGCGGCGTGCTCCTCGGCCTCGCGCACCATGCGCTCGATGTCGTCCTTCGCGAGCGACGAGCCGCCCGTGATGGTCATCGACTGCTCCTTGCCGGTGCCCTTGTCCTTGGCGGACACGTGCACGATGCCGTTCGCGTCGATGTCGAAGGTGACCTCGACCTGCGGGATGCCGCGCGGAGCCGGCGCGATGCCGGTCAGCTCGAACGTGCCCAGCGGCTTGTTGTCGCGGGTGAACTCGCGCTCGCCCTGGAAGACCTGGATCGCGACCGACGGCTGGTTGTCGTCGGCGGTCGTGAAGGTCTCGCTGCGCTTGGTCGGGATGGCGGTGTTGCGCTCGATGAGCTTCGTCATGATGCCGCCCTTGGTCTCGATGCCGAGGCTCAGCGGGGTGACGTCGATGAGGAGGACGTCCTTGCGCTCGCCCTTCAGCACGCCGGCCTGCAGGGCGGCGCCGACGGCGACGACCTCGTCCGGGTTGACGCCCTTGTTGGCGTCCTTGCCGGTCTCGCGCTTGACGAGCTCGGCGACCGCGGGCATGCGGGTCGATCCGCCGACGAGCACGATGTGGTCGATGTCGGCGACCTTGATGCCGGCCTCGCGGATGACGTCCTCGAACGGCTTCTTGGTGCGGTCGAGGAGGTCCTTGGTGAGGTCCTCGAACTTGGCGCGGGTGATCGTCTCGCTGAGCGACACGGGGCCGGAGTCGGTGAGCGACAGGTAGGGCAGGTTCACGCTCGTGCTCGTCGAGCTCGAGAGCTCCTTCTTCGCCTGCTCCGCGGCCTCCTTGAGGCGCTGCAGCGCGATCTTGTCACCCGAGACGTCGACACCGGTGGTGTCCTTGAACTGCTTGATCAGGTAGTCGACGAGACGCTGGTCCCAGTCGTCGCCGCCGAGGCGGTTGTCGCCGGCGGTCGCGCGCACCTGGATGGTCGAGAAGTCGTCGTCCTTGCCCACTTCGAGCAGCGAGACGTCGAACGTGCCGCCACCGAGATCGAAGACGAGGATGAGCTCGTCCTCCTTGCCCCGGTCCAGGCCGTAGGCCAGTGCGGCGGCGGTGGGCTCGTTGATGATGCGCAGGACGTTCAGGCCCGCGATCTCGCCGGCCTCCTTGGTGGCCTGGCGCTCGGCGTCGTTGAAGTACGCGGGGACCGTGATGACGGCGTCGGTGACGGTGTCGCCGAGGTACTCCTCCGCGTCGCGCTTGAGCTTCTGCAGGATGCGGGCCGAGATCTCCTGCGGCGTCCACTTCTTGCCGTCGACGTCGAAGCTCCAGTCGGTGCCCATGTGGCGCTTGACCGACGAGACGGTGCGGTCGACGTTGGTGACGGCCTGGCGCTTTGCGGTCTCGCCGACGAGCACCTCGCCATCCTTCGTGAACGCGACGACCGACGGGGTCGTGCGGAAGCCCTCGGCGTTCGCGATGACCTTGGGCTCGCCGCCCTCGAGGACGCTCACGACCGAGTTGGTCGTACCCAGGTCGATTCCCACAGCACGTGCCATGTTGTTCTCTCCTTCTGTTGGACGACGATGGATGCCGCCGCCCGGGGTTTGATCGGAAGTCTTCTCACGACCCGACAGAGGTTGAGTCGCGATGACTCAACGATAAACCCGAGGTGCGGCATCCGTCAAGTCAAAGTTGATACGACTGGACTCAAGTTCGCCTGTGACATTCTGACGCCATGGCAGTCTTCGACCACCTGGGCATCACCGTCGATGACCTGGAGCGCGGCATCGCCCGGTACGACCCGATCATGCAGGCCCTCGGATTCACGCGGAACGACGCCGAGGCCAGCGTCTCGTGGTGGACCGAGGGCGAGGTCGAGCTCATCCTCTTCCCCGCCCGTGAACCCGCCAGCGGCCCCCACCGCCACGGCCGCGTGGGCTGGCAGCACCTCGCCTTCGCCGTCGACTCGCGCGACGAGGTCGATCGGCTGCACACGATCGCGATGGATGCCGGCTGGACGGCCGTGCGCGACCCCAAGCTCTACCCGCGGTTCAACGACCGGTACTACGCGTCGTTCGTCGAGGACGCCGACGGCATCCGCCTCGAGTTCATGCACAATCCGCCGCGCGAGGCCGAGCCCCTCGCGGCCAGTATGGACGCATGACCCTCGACTGGGACTTCCACGCGCTGCGCGGCGAGCGCGTCACGCTCGACCTGCTGCGGCCCGACGACCTCGACGACCTCGCCGCCCTGCAGGGCGACCCCGAGGTGTGCCGCTACCTTCTGTACGAGGCGCGGTCGCGCGAGCAGGTGGCGCGGATCCTGGAACGGGATGCCGCGGCCACCCGCCTCGCCGTCAAGGGCGACTACCTCCAGCCCGCGATCCGCTCGGCCGCCGGGGAGTTCCTCGGCACGATGTACTTCGAGCTGCAGTCCGTCGAGGATCGCACCGCCGAGATCGGCTGGATCCTCGCCCCGCACGCGCAGGGTCGCGGCTACGCCACCGAGGCTGCGCGGCTGCTGCTCGCCCTGGCGTTCGACGAGCTCGGCCTGCACCGCGTCTACGCCGAGCTCGACCCCCGCAACACCGCGTCGGTGCGCATCTGCGAACGGCTCGGGATGCGGCACGAGGGCCACTTCGTCGAACACATGCGGCTCAAGGGCGAGTGGACCGACACCGGCCACTACGCGCTGCTGGAGCGCGAGTGGCGGGCCGTGATGCCGCCGCGCCACGCGTGACGCATACGGCTGTGAGGTGCGTTTTCCACACGGACGCGGTCAGAACGGGGCGTCGCCGGTGTACTCGGCCGCCAGCAATCGCGCGAAGACGGACGAGGGCACGAACTGCACGGTCGACGGCGGCTTGTCGACATACCGGCGACCCGTGGGGCTGATCCACTCGAGCACCCCGCCACCACGTTGACGAACGCGCCATGCGGACGCGTGTTTGAGGGTGTGATGCCGCGGGCAGAAATGAGCGAGATTCGCTTCACATGTGCGACCGCCCTTGGCATGGTCGCGGGTGTGGTCGACATCGCAGCGAGTCGGCGTGCGCGTGCAGCCCGGGAACCGGCACCGCTCGTCGCGTGCACGAAGAAATCTACGAAGCTCAGCCGACGGGCGGTATCGGTCGACCGCGAGCGGAAGCCCGCTATGCGGGTGATACATCACCCGGTCCCATCCGGGGGCGCCCGCCGCCAGTTCGCGAGCCATGGACGCGTCGATGGGACCGTAGCCGGCGAGCAGTGCGGGTTCGTCACCCAGCCCGGCCGCGGTGAGCACCGGCACGGTGATCTGCACCTCGGCTCGGATCGCGGCGAGCGCGTCGCATTCGCCGTGCGCGGCCGGCGCACCGGTGAGCACCAGGTCGGCGAAGATGTCGGCGCGCAGCTCATCGAGCGACCGTGACTCTCCGGTCGGCCCCGTCGACAGTTCGGGCTCGTCGCCGGATCCGACGACGTCGGACGAGTCCGCCGCGGAGCGGTCGAGTGTGGCATCGGCCTCGGCCGCACGCTCGACCTCGGCCATCTGGGTCAGCCGATCGAAGATCGCGTGGGCGAGCACCGCGGGCAAATCGGCGAGCAGCCGAGCCATGCCGTCGTCGAGGTCGACCACCCGGATCCGCCGCTCGCCCGCGGCACGGCGCCGGAGTTCAGCCGCCATCTCGGGGTCCAGGCGCGCGGCCACCACCCGGGCGATCGCCCGGAGCCGCGGCGGCGTCTCGAATCCGGCGGCCTCCAGCAGGATCCGCTCGTACTCACCCCGCACCACCGGATCCACGATGCCCACACCGCATTCCACGATCGCCGCCGCATGCGCCTGGTCGACCGCCCCCTCGGCGAGCGCGCGGTGCGTCTCGGCGAACCCGTCGACCAGGCTGCTCGCCGCCGACATGCGCGCCTGCACGGTGCGGTCGCTCAGGCGCATCGCGGCCCCCAGTTCGCTCGACACCTCGCGCAGCGCCAGATCGTGCACCGCGCTGCGCCCCTTCGCACGCCGTTCGGCTTCTCGGTCGCTCACGATGCCGGTGGCATCCGCGAGCAGACGAGCCTCCTTCGCCTGCAGTCGTGCGATCTGCATCCGCGTCGCCTGCACGTCGGAGACCACGCGCCTGAGTGCGCTCCACGTCTCATCGCCGCTGCCGATCTGGTGCCCCACAATGTCTCCTTGCCGAAACGCGCATCAGCGCGACGAAGGATCAAACGAAACGTGGGCACGAGTTCGATCTACATCGATCCTAGAACATAACTCCGAATCTGACAAGCAGTTCTCTCCCTCTGCCTTGAAGCCACCCGCCTCGTCGGGGGGACATGCGATGCGCTGCTCGCGTGCTAGGGGGCGGCATCCACGCCATCGAACTCGACGCAAGATCGACCGGCACCGTGTCATCGGGCGCGCTGGAGCGCAGCAGCTGTTCGAGCCGTGCATCGGTCACGTGGCCTCCTGAATGTCCGCATACCTCAGACATGTACGGTCGGCAGGATTCTGCGCCGAGCCCGATCGAAGCGGACGGCGGTCAGATCGAGTGCGCGAGGGTCTGCAGGGCGATGACGGCGAAGCCGAGGGCGATGAGGATGCCGAGCACGAGGAGCTGCTTCGCCCAGGTCAGCCGCGACCAGCGCACGGCGAACCAGCCGATCACACCGAGCGTGACGATGTAGACGATCGAGGAGGCGCGGAGTGCGGCATCCAGCGGCATCACACTCAGCCACGCAAGCAGGATCAGGATGCCGGGGGTGATCACCGTACTCAGCGCACCGCCCGCGACGCGCAGGAGCACGCGCAGATCGGACCCGACCGGGAACGTCTGATGCACGGCAAGGTGCGAGATGACATCCGACACGAAGCCGGCCGCGGTGATGCCGAGCACGCCGAGCACCAGCGCGAACAGCGCATGCTCGGGATCGGCGTGGTCGTTCGCGGCGACGACGAGCACGATCGCGAGGCCGGTGAAGGTCGCGTACACGCGCTCCTTGAAGTACATGACGTACGCCTCGGCGCTGCCGCTCTGCTCCTCGAGGTGCGCACGCGCCCGCGCCGACCGCCCGCGCGGACGACGCGCCGGCTCTTCCGGATCGATCGGGCCGGGCTGCTCCGACATGACGCACCTCCCGTTCGCCGCGAGCCTACAGCCGCAGCGGCGCCGTCGAGTCGCGGACGATCAGCTGCGTCGGAAGGACGATGGATGCCGGTCCGGCATCCCCCTCGAGCGCGCGCAGCAGCAGATCCACCGCCGACCGCGCCGCGACCTGCCGGGGCACCGACACGCTCGTGAGCGAGGTCGCGAGCGTGGCCACGTCGAGGCCGTCGAAGCCGACGACGCTCATCCCCTCGGGCACGCTGACACCGCGGGCGCGCAGGCGGGTGACGAGTCCGAGCGCGACCAGATCGTTGTACGCGATCACGGCCGTCGCGCCGCTCGCCAGCAGCGCGTCGGCCATCGCCACGCCGCCCTCGAACGGGTCGGCGACGGGGCCCAGCAGCACGCGATCGGCCTCGGCGACCTCGCGCTCGAAGGCCGCACGGCGCCGGCGGGCGCCCCACGACGATTCCGGACCGGCGACATGGGCGATCCGGCGGTGGCCGAGCGCGCGCAGGTGCTGCACGGCCTGCGCGATCCCGCTGTCGAGGTCGGAGGTGACGCTGGGCAGCCCCGCGAGTTCGCGGTGCACCATCACCGCCGTCGTCCCCCGCAGGTGCTCGCGCAGCGGCTCGTCCGCGCCGAGCGGCGCGCACACCAGGAAGCCGTCCACGTCGCGGCGCATCATGTCGATCGCCTCGAACTCGAGCTCGGCCGACCGGTCCGTGTCGGCGATGTACACCGAGTGGTCCACGCTGCGCGCACGCATCTGGGCGCCCTTCGCGACCTCGGCGAAGAAGGGGTCGCGCAGGTCAGGCACGATCAGCCCGATACTGTGCATGCGGCCGGTCGACAGACTGCGCGCGGCGCGGTTCGTGCGGTAGTCGAGCCGGCCCGCGGCCTCTTCGACCCGGCGGCGGGTCTCGACGCTGACGTTCCCGCCGGGAGTGAGCGCCCGCGACACCGTCGACACCGAGACACCGAGGTCGGCGGCGATGTCGTGGATCGTGACCCGGCCCGCGCGGGCCCGCACCGTCACGCGGCGCCCCTCGAGGCCTGCGCGGGCTGCGGCGCGGGCGGCGCGGTGCTCTCGCGCACCACGAGCGTCGGCGCCAGCACGACCGCCCGCTGCGCCGGCTTCTCGCCGCGGGCGAGCGCGACGAGCATGTCGACGCCGGCGCGGGCGCTCTCGGCGAGCGGCTGGGCGACGGTCGTCAGCGCGGGCGACGACATCGCCGCGGCCGGCACGTCGTCGAAGCCCACGATGCTGATGTCGTCGGGCACGCGCAGACCCCGGCGTGCGAGGCGGTGCAGCAGGCCGAGCGCGACCACGTCGTTGTACGCGAGCACGGCGGTCGCGCCGCTGGCGATCACGAGGTCGCCGCCGGCGACGCCGCCTTCGAACCGCGCTCGCACCTGGCCGACGGTCACGAGGTCGATGTCGGGGAACTCGGCGCCGACCACCGCGACGGCCTCGCGGCGCAGGCCCGCCGACCACGACTCCGCCGGACCGTCGAGATAGGCGATGCGCCGGTGCCCGAGCGCGACGAGGTTCTCGACCGCGAGGCGGACGCCGAGCGTGACGTCGCTGATGACGTAGGGCACGAGCCGGCTCATGCGGTGGAGGAACACAGCAGGGCCTTCGTCGACGAGCCGCCCCTGAGCGGCCTCGGCGGTCTGTGGCGTGCAGATGAGACTGCCGTCCACGCGGTCCGCCATCGACCGCAGCAGCTCCAGCTCGGCCGCGGCGTCGTCGTCGGTCTCGGCGACCAGCACGAGGTATCCGAGCTCGTGCGCGTAGGCCTGGGCGCTGCGCACCAGTTCGGCGAAGAACGGGTTCATGAGGTCGGGCACGATCATGGCGAGCTTGCGGGTCGTGCCGCCCCGAAGGCTGCTCGCCCACGGGTTGCGCTCGTACCCGAGCTCACGAGCGGCGTCGCGCACCCGCGCGGCGGTCGCGGGATCGACCGACCCGGTGCCGGTGAGCGCCCGCGAAGCCGTAGCGGGTGAGACCCCGGCGCGCACGGCGACGTCGCGGATCGTGATGGCCATGTCGCCCCCCTCGCGTTGCGTGAGGCGCGTCATCGCGCCCCGATCGTGACCGTTTCCACATCGTATCCTGCTCCATCACCCCTGGGAAACCTTGATATTCCGCGGGGTTCGTCAGATTTGTTGTGAGCGGTTGCAATTTCAGTGGAATCTATGCAACCCTTTCCATCGTGATTCCGCCCAGTCGGGCGATTCGCGACGAACGCACCTCAACGGGGAGAACACAGTGGCGACCACGACGCTCGCACCGCCGGCATCCGGACGCGCATCCGCGTCCACGCCGCCCACCACCCGCCCGCGGGCCGCCCGCCGCCGAGGCACCGCCGCGGCCTACGTCTTCATGACGCCGTGGATGCTGGGCGCCGCGCTGCTGATGATCGGCCCAATGCTCTACTCGCTGTACCTGTCGTTCACGGACTACGACCTGTTCAGCCCGCCGCAGTGGATCGGGTTCGACAACTACGTGAAGATGTTCCAGGAGCCGGAGTTCTGGACGTCGGCCTGGGTGACGATCCGCTACGTCGTGCTGTCAGCACCGCTCAAGCTCGCCCTCGCCCTCGGCGTCGCGATGCTGCTGAACCGGCCGCGACGCGGGCTCGGGTTCTACCGCTCGGCGTTCTACGCGCCGTCGCTGCTGGGCGCCTCGGTGTCGATCGCGCTGGTGTGGCGCGCGCTGTTCTCTACGGGCGGCCCGGTCGACAACGGCCTCGACTCGATCGGGATCCACACCGGCGGCTGGATCGACAACCCGGACTACGCGCTGTACGTGCTGGTGCTGCTGGCGGCCTGGCAGTTCGGCGCGCCGATGGTGATCTTCCTCGCCGGCCTCAAGCAGATCCCGGTCGAGCTCTACGAGGCGGCGCAGCTCGACGGCGCCGGCCGCTGGCGCACCTTCACGAGCGTCACGCTCCCGATGCTGTCGCCGGTCATCTTCTTCAACCTCGTGCTGGAGATCATCCACGCCTTCCAGTCGTTCACCGGTGCGTTCATCATCAGCGGCGGCCGCGGCGGACCCGCCGACTCGACGCTCTTCTACACGCTGTACCTCTACCGCGAGGGCTTCACGTTCTTCCACATGGGCTACGCGTCCGCGCTCGCCTGGGTGCTGCTGATCGCCATCGGCGTCGTGACCCTCATCGTCTTCCGCACCGCCGGCTTCTGGGTGCACTACACCGCCGAGGAGAAGTGATGACCGCCGTCACGTCCGCGCCGCGCACCGAGCGCATCCCGAACCAGGGGCGTCCCGCGCAACGCCCCGCCCGCCGCTTCAAGGTCGCCGCCTGGCACATCGTGCTGGTGCTGATGGTGCTCGTGCTGCTGTATCCGGTGGCATGGCTGGTGTCGGCGTCGTTCAAGTCCAGCGGTGAGATCTTCACGTCCACGCAGTTCTGGCCGCAGGAGTGGACGCCGGGCAACTACACCCAGGCGCTGGAGGGCGCAGGCTCCCTGACCTTCTGGCAGCTGCTCGCGAACTCGCTGATCCTGTCGATCCTGACTGTCATCGGCAACGTGTTCGCGTGCACGCTCGCCGGCTACGCGCTGGCCCGTCTGCGCTTCCGCCTGCAAAGGCCGTTCTTCGCGTTCACGATCATCACGCTGATGCTGCCGATGCACGTGATCCTGATCCCGCAGTACATCATCTTCCAGCAGCTCGGGCTGATCGGGACGTTCCTGCCGCTGGTGCTCCCCAAGTTCCTCGGCACCGAGGCGTTCTTCGTGTTCCTCGTGGTGCAGTTCGTGCGCGGCATCCCCCGCGAGCTCGACGAGGCGGCCACCGTCGACGGCGCCGGCCCGTACCGCACCTTCTTCTCGGTGATCCTGCCGCTGCTGCAGCCGGCGCTCATCACGACCGCGATCTTCTCGTTCATCTGGAGCTGGAACGACTTCTTCGGTCAGCTCATCTTCTTGAACAACCCCTCCACCTACACGGTGCAGCTCGGCCTGCGGCTGTTCATCGACCAGTCGAGCACCTCGTCGTACGGCGCGATGTTCGCGATGTCGGTGCTCGCCCTGCTGCCGGTGCTGCTGTTCTTCCTCGTCTTCCAGCGCTACCTGGTCGAGGGCGTGGCGACGTCCGGGCTGAAGGGCTGAGCCATGTCGACCCTGATGCGATCGATCGCCCGCCCCGACGCGCACCGCACCTACCGCGGCCGGTTCGTCGCGTTCACCGACGCGCTGCTGCTGGGTGTGCTCGTCCTCCTCGGCTCGCTCGCGGTCGTGACGTGGTTCGTCGCGATCGCCGCCGGTGCCCGCGTGGCGCGGCTGCGCGAGACCGAGGACGCGACTGTCGGCTGGCGCACGTACTGGCGGGCGTGGCGGGATGCCGCGACCTCGGGCCTCGTCGGATCGTTCCTCGTTCCCGCACTCGTGCTCGGCGTGCTCGCCGCCGATCTGTTCGCGGTGCGGGCCGGCCTGGACGCGGCTGCCACCGGCGCCGCTGCGATCTCGGCCGTCGTGCTGGCGACGGTGGCGCTGCGCACGGCCGCGGAGTGGCGTCCCGGCGTGCGCTGGGCCGAGGCCCTGCGCACGGCGGTGGGCCGGGCATCCACCGATCTCTCGGGCACCGCGCTGCTGGCCGCCGCCGTCGTCGGCGTCGCGCTGATCGTGACGTGGGTTCCGCCGATCGCGATCGCCGCCGGCGGGCCGCTGTGCGTCGCCGCCGCCGCGGTGCGGGCCCGCTGCGAGGCCCGGAACCCCGCCGAGACCCCCTGAACCACGGCGTCCCGACGCCGCACCCGCCCGCATCGGGCAACGACCCCGCCCGCACCAGGGCACCAACGAAAGGCAATCATGAACGGATCATCGAGGATTCGCCGCCGCGCCGTGGCGACCGCCGCCGCCGTAGCGGGCATCAGCCTCCTGGCGACCGGATGCGGTGTGGGAGGCTCCCCCGAAGCCGGCCCGTCGACCGACCCCGACGCCCCCGTCACCCTCACCTTCCAGTGGTGGGGCAACGACGACCGCGCCGCGGCCACCCAGAAGGTCGTCGACCTCTACGAGGAGAAGCACCCGAACATCACGATCGAGACGAGCTTCGCGCCCGACGCGAACTACTGGGAGAAGATGGCGACCCAGGTCGCCGGCGGCAACACCCCCGATGTCTTCCAGATGAAGCTGGAGTACTTCAAGGAGTATCAGCAGCGCGGTGTGATCGCCGACCTGACGCCGTTCACGAAGGGCTCCGACCCGGTGCTGCGCACCGACGACACCGCTGAGGCGGCGCTCGCGGCGGGCACGCTGGGCGACAAGATCTACGGCGTGCCGACCGGTCGCTCGACCCAGTCGTTCTTCTACGACCCCGCCGCGTGGGAGGCCGCGGGCCTCGACGCCCCCGAGCTCGGCTGGACGTGGGACGACTTCGCCGACGCCGGCGAGAAGGTCAAGGATTCCTCGGGCGGCGCGAAGTACCTGTCGGCGGACTTCGGCGACCAGGCGCCGTGGTTCCAGGCGTGGCTGCTGCAGCGCGGCAAGAGCCTGTACACCGACGACGGCGAGGTCAACTTCACGCAGAAGGACCTCGAGGAGTTCTGGACCTTCACGACGGACCTCGTCGCCGATGGCGTCCTGACTCCTGCCGAGATCACGACGGCGAACGACCGCACCACGGCCAATTCACCGCTGGTGAAGGGCGTCGCGCTGGGCGAGTTCAACGACGTGTCGCTCGCGTCGGCCTATTTCCAGGCGTTCGGCGAGGTGGCGCTCGCGCCGTTCCCGGCCGACGACGACGCGAAGGCGGCGGGCATGTTCGAGGGCGTCACGCAGCTGCTCACGGTGGCCAAGACGAGCAAGCACCAGGAAGAGGCGGCGAAGTTCATCGACTTCTTCCTGAACGACCCCGAGGCGGGCGAGATCCTCGGCATCACCCGTGGCATGCCGGCAAACACCGCGATCCTCGACGACCTGTCGTCGGGCTTCACCGGCGGCGACCTCGCGACCTACCAGTTCGAGACCGACATGGCCGATGCCGTCGTGCCGGCTCCGCCGGTCGCCCCCGAGGGCGGCTCCGAGAGCCTCACCGAGTTCAAGACCATGTACGACAAGGTCATCTTCGGTCAGGTGACCGTGAAGGATGCCGCCGCGCAGATGTTCGCGGCGTTCAAGAGCAACATCTCGTGAGCTGAGGGCCGGGCCGCCCGACGGCGGCCCGGCCCGGCATCCACTCCCCCGCTTCTCTGCCCTTGGAGGCTCCCATGGACGTTCGGCGCGCCGTCCCGACGTATCTCAACCCGGTCATCGACGCCGACTACTCCGACCCCGACGCGATCCGCGTCGGCGACGAGTACTGGATGATCGCGTCGAGCTTCAACCTCGCCCCCGGACTCCCCGTGCTGCGCTCGACCGACCTGGTGCACTGGGAGCACGTCGCCAACGCCCTGCCCGAGGTCCTCCCGGCGGGCCACTTCGCGATCCCCCGCCACGGCTGCGGCGTGTGGGCCCCGAGCCTGCGGCACCACGACGGGCGCTTCGTCATCGTCTACCCCGACCCCGACCACGGCATCTTCGTGACCACGGCCGACGATCCGCACGGCCCTTGGAGTGCTCCCCGGCTCATCCTCGAGGGGCGCGGCCTCATCGATCCGTGCCCGCTGTGGGCCGACGACGGGCGCGCCTACCTCGTGCACGGCTGGGCGAAGAGCCGCGCCGGCGTCAAGAACCGGCTCACCGTCGTCGAGGTCACGCCCGACCTGACGCGTGTCGTCGGCCGCCCGCGCGTGGCCGTCGACGGCGACGACCTCGACGGCTTCTTCACCCTGGAGGGCCCCAAGTTCTACCAGCGCGACGGCTGGTACTGGATCTTCGCACCAGCGGGAGGCGTCGAGACGGGATGGCAGACGGCCTTCCGCTCGCGCGACCCGTACGGCCCCTACGAGCACCGCATCGTGCTCGCGCAGGGCGACACCGACGTCAACGGCCCGCACCAGGGCGCATGGGTGGACACCCCCGGCGGCGAGCACTGGTTCCTGCACTTCCAGGACCGCGGGCCGATCGGCCGTGTCGTCCACCTGCAGCCGATGCGGTGGTCGGAGGACGGCTGGCCCGAGATCGGGATGCCGGGCCCCGACGGCATCGGTCGGCCGGTGGTGCGGCATCCCTCCCCCGAAGGGGCAGTCGAAGACGGACCTGACCGCCGGCTGCCGTACGCCGACGACGAGTTCACCGGCCCGCTGTCGCCGTCGTGGACCTGGCAGGCCAACCCGCGCGCCGGCTGGACGGCCGGTCCGACCGACGGCGAACTGCGGCTGACCGCGGTCGCCGACGACACGGGAGATCTGCGCACGCTCGGGCATGTGCTCGGCCAGCGGATCCCCGGGCAGCCCGCCGTCATCACGACGACCATCCAGGCGAGCGCACTGGCGGGCGACGGCACCCGCGCCGGCCTCGTGCTGCTCGGCCGCGAGTACGCCTGGGTGGGCGTGGAACGCACCACGGCAGGACTGCGGGCCGTCGTGCGCGCGTCCGCCGAACCTGGTGGCGCCGAGCGCATCCTCGCCACCGGCATCCCCGTGGACGGCGCCGTCCACGTGCGGGTGCGGACCGACGGCGTCGACCGGGCCTGGCCGGCCTGGTCGGTCGACGGACACCGCTGGACCGAGCTCGCCGAGCCGGTGACCCTCACGTCGGGTCGCTGGATCGGCACCCATGTCGGCCTGTTCGCCGCCGCCCCACTGGGCGGCGACCAGGACGGCGGCGCAGCGACCTTCACTCCGCTGCGCACCGTCCTCGACGTCGCCGTCGAGGACGCGGCCCAGGAGGCACCCGCCGCCTGAGCCGGCACCTCGCACACCGAGCACGGAGGAAATGATGAAGTTCCCACCGATCCGATCCGAACTGCGACAGGCGGCGCCCTCATGCACCGCCTCCCCCGGCCTCAGCAGACGTGAGGCCTTGACTCTCGGCGGAGCCGCGCTCGCGGGCGCCGCGCTCCTGCTCGGCACCGGCGGCCAGTCCGCCTTCGCCGCCTCGGCGGCCGCGGCCTCGCCGCTGACCCCCTGGCCCGAGGCCGATGCCATCGCCAAGTCCGTCCAGCGGCCTCGTATCCCGGGGCGCACACAGTCGGTCCTCGACTACGGTGCAGTCGGTGACGGGGTTACGGACTGCACGGCGGCGTTCCGCGACGGCATCACGACGCTCGCGAACAAGGGCGGCGGCAGGCTCACGGTGCCGGCCGGCACCTATCTGACCGGGCCCATCCACCTCGAGAACCGCATCGACCTGCACGTCGAGAACGGGGCGACCATCCTCTTCACGACGGACCCGGCCGCGTACCTGCCCGTGGTGCTCACTCGGTTCGGCGGCGTCGAATGTATGAGCTACTCGCCGTTCATCTACGCCTACGGCAAGCACGACATCGCCATCAGCGGCGAGGGAGTCATCGACGGCCAGGCGAGCACGACCGCGTGGTGGCCTCTCACCGGTAAGGCCGAGGACGGCTGGCTGCCCGGCATGCCGACCTCGAACGACGGTGGCGCCCTCGATGCGATGGCCGAAGCCGGCGTGCCGGTGGCGGAGCGCGTCTTCGGAGAAGGGTTCTACATGCGCCCGACCCTGATCCAGCCATACGAATGCCAGCGGGTGCTGATCTCGGGGGTCACCACCCACCGTGCACCCAACTGGCAGCTCAACCCGGTCCTGTGCACGGACGTCACCATCGAGAACGTCACCGCCAGCAGCCATGGCCCGAACAACGACGGCTGCGACCCCGAGTCCTGCAACAGGGTCCTGATCACGGGCTGCACGTTCGACACGGGCGACGACTGCATCGCCATCAAGGCGGGCAAGAACGCGGACGGCCGACGGATCAACGTACCGAGCCAGAACATCGTCGTCCAGAACTGCGAGTTCTTCGACGGCCACGGCGCGATCACGATCGGGAGTGAGATGACCGGCGGTGTGCGCAACGTGTACGCGCGCGACAACCGCTGCGACAGCAAGAATCTCAACGAAGGCATCCGGCTGAAGACAAACTCCATGCGGGGCGGATTCATCACCGACGTACACGTGCGGAACATGACGATCGAGCAGGTCGCCAACTCGGTGCTCATCGTCGACTTCTTCTACGGCGAGGGTGCCGGCCACGGGTACAACCCGGTCGTGAAGAACATCACGCTCCAGGACGTGCGGGTAGGCAAGGCCACGTACCCGCTCTACGCCGTGGGATACCCCGACGACATCATCAGCGGCATCAGCTACACGAACGTCCTGGTCGCGAACGCCGCGCGCTCGTCGGTGACGAAGTACACCGAGGACGTCTCGTTCACCAACGTGTGGGTCAACGGCGTCAAGGCCGAGCCGCCGAAGCCGTTCGCGAAGCTCTCCGACGCGTTCAACGACGTCGGCACGGGCACGACCGCCTCGCCCGGCAACCTCGACGGGTCGGGCCGGTACCTGACGCGCGACTCGCTGGCCGCGGCCGGACTCACTCCCGGTGCGGCCGTGACGCACGGTGCGTTCTCGTTCGCCTGGCCGGGTTCGGCCGTCGGCAGCAACGACAACGTCGCGACGGGCGACGAGACCGTGCTGCTGACCGGTGCAGGCAGCCGCCTCGGTCTGCTCGGGCTTGCGACGCACGGCAACCAGAGCGGCACCGTCACCGTCGCGTACACCGACGGCACGACGAGCAGCGCCACCGTGGCGTTCACCGACTGGTGGAAGACAACACCCGCCATGGGTGACGAGACTGTGGCCATCGCGATGAGCAGCGACAGCCACGCCGTCGGCATCTTCTGCGCGTCGGTGTCGTTGACGACCGGCAAGACGGTCGCCTCGGTCGAACTTCCGGCGAACGCCAATATCCACGTGTTCGACATCGCGATCGGATGACGCCGATGACCTCAGGAATTCTCGCGCTGCCCGCACTCGGCATCGCTTCCGCAGCCGTCCTCGCTTCGCTTGCGCCGGCCGCACACGCCGCACCGGCCACACCGCCCCAGACGCTGTACGTCGCACAGGACGGCAGCGCCGCGTACCGCACCGTGCAGGCCGCTGTCGACGCGGTGCCGAGGGGCAACACCGGCGCCGTCACCATCGTGATCGCCGCCGGTACGTACGTCGGCACCGTCGTGATCCCCGCCGACAAGCCGCGAATCAGCCTGATCGGCGCGACGGGCGATCCCACCGACGTCGTCATCACCGAGAACCACTACGCGGGCATGCTCGATCCCTCCGGCAAGGGGTTCGGCACCGAAGGGTCGGCGACCATGACGATCGCCGCCGACGACACGACGCTCAACAATCTCAGCGTCGTGAACGGTTACGATCCCGTGCTGCACCGCGACGATCCCGGCGGCCAGGCCGTCGCGATGCGGACGACCGGCGACCGCATCGCGCTCTACAACGACCGGCTCATCGGGCGACAGGACACCCTGTACGTCGACACGCCCACCCCCACGGACGTCAGTCGTGTGTACGTCCGCGATTCGTACATCGCCGGCACGGTCGACTTCATCTTCGGGCGCGCGACGGCGGTGTTCGACCATGACACGATCGACTCGGTCGCCGGCGGGTACGTCACCGCCGCGAACACGGACCTCGGCAACCCGCACGGGTTCCTGTTCACCGGCTCGACGTTCACGGGAGAGACGGATGCCGGCGCGGTAGCGCTCGGCCGGCCCTGGCACCACACTGGTGACCCCGCCCCGTTCGCGGCGGTGGTCGTGCGCGACTCGACTCTCGGCGCGCACATCTCGGACCGGCCGTGGGTCGACATGTCGGGCTGGTCGTGGGTGTCGGCGCGGTACTTCGAGTACCGCAACACCGGCGACGGCGCGACGTCGGGGCCTGACAACCTCTATCGTCCGCAGCTGACCGACCAGCAGGCCAAGCAGCACACCCCGCAGAAGTACCTCGCCGGCGACGACCATTGGGCGCCGTGGGGCTACACCGTGCCCGCGGTCTCGACGGCGCAGCAGGTGTGCGTGCCCGAGCAGTTCGGCGCGGTGGCCGACGGCACGACCGACGTGACGGCATCCATTCAGCAGGCGCTCGACGCATGCGCCGGAGGCGGACGCGTGTCGCTCGCCGGCGGTCGCTACGTGTCGGGTCCGGTCCGTGTGGCCGATCACGAGACCGTCGAGGTCGTGCGCGGCTCGACCTGGCTCGCAACCACGGACGTGGGTGCGTACCCGGCGTCCGGCTCGCACCTCACGTCGTTGATCGACGTCGACGGGGTGAGCGGTGTGACCCTCACCGGTGGCGGCACGATCGACGGCCAGGGCGCTCCCTGGTGGGCGACGATCACAGCGCAGAAGGCGGCCGGACAGCCGCTGTCGCCGCGACCCGGGCTGCTGTCGATCAGCGACGCCGACGGCATCACGCTCGACACGCTGACGCTGAAGGACGCGCCGAACTCGCACGTCTCGCTGCATGGCGTCCTCGACTCGCAGGTCACCGGGGTGACGATCTCGGCACCTGCCGACAGCCCCAACACCGACGGCATCGACATCTGGTCGTCGAGCGGCATCACGGTCAGCCGCTCGTCGATCAGCGACGGCGACGACAACATCGCGCTCGACTCCGCACCGGGTGAGCCGACGACCGGCATCACCGTCGTCGACAACCGGATCGGCGCGGGGCACGGCCTCTCGATAGGCAGCTACACCGGCGGCGGCATCAGCGACGTGCGGTTCGGGAACAACTCGCTGATCGGGACGACGACGGGAGTGCGCATCAAGACGGCGCGCGACCGCGGCGGCGAGATCACCGGCATCACGTACGACCACCTCGCGATGACCGACGTGGACACCGCGATCGGCATCACGTCGTACTACCCGAAGGTCCCGGCCGACGGCGACCCCGCACAGCCGGTGACGGCGACCACCCCGAACATCCACGACGTCATCATCTCGGCGGTGTCGGCAATCGGATCGGATGCCGCCGGTCAGATCGTCGGCCTGCCCGAGCAGCCGTTGTCGGCCATCTCGCTGCAGTCCGTCGTGATCGCCGCGAAGACCGGTCTCTCGCTGCGCAACGCCGCGGTCGCCGGTGACGCGGCGACCGCGATCACCGTGACCTCGGGACAGCCGTTCGTGTTCGAGAGCAACGCCACGTACAACGGCGAGGGCGCTCCCGCGCCGACTGGTCTCGCCGCGCTCTCTGAGGCGTTCGACAACGTGGGCACCGGAACGACGGCCGCGCCCGGCGACCTCGACGGCGGCGGGCGCTATGTCACCCGCGAGTCGGCGGCGGCCGCAGGGCTCGCCCCCGACGCCACGGTGACGCAGGGCGCGTACACGTTCACGTGGCCCGCGGCCGAGGCCGGCCGCCCCGACAACGCCACGGCCGGCGGCGAGACGATCCTGCTCCCGGGCTCCGGCAGCACGATCGGGTTCCTCGGACTCGCCACCAGCGGCAACCAGACCGGCGCCGTGACGGTGAGGTACACCGACGGCACCACGAGCTCGGCGACGCTGTCGTTCAGCGACTGGTGGCGTCCGGCGCCCGCTGCCGGCGACACGGCGGTGGCCACCGTCGTGAGCAACGAGGGCCGCAAGGTGGGCGTCTTCTGCGCCACCGTGCCGGTCGACGCAGGCAGGACCGTCGCCGCGGTCACCCTGCCAGACAACGCGAAGATCCACATCTTCGACCTGGCGCTCGGCGACTAGCCGGCTCCCTCGGCCCGGGCGGCCGCACGCCGTCCGGGCCCCGCCCAGAGTCCCACCGAAGTTCACCCCACCACGCAGGAGGAATGATGAAGTTCCGACCCATCCGATCCGGCGCGATCGCCCTGTGCGCCGCCGCCGCACTCGTGCTCGGCACGGTCGGCGGCGCATCCGGCGCGACGCTCGCGCAGAAGGACGAGCCGCAGGCCACGAGCCCGACCAATGTCGGCCGGGCGCCGGACGGCGCCGCCGTGCTCGAACAGTCGATCATCCAGGATCCGACCGCCGACGGCCTGAGCCTCACCCTGGTGTGGGGCAAGCCCACCGGCTATGAGCGGTTCGTCGACTACGCCGTCTACCGCGCCACGAAGAAGAGGACGGATGCCGCATACGGTGCGTTCTCACGGCTCGGGCTGTCCAGCGGCAACGCGACGCCTGCGCAGCGCGCGTTCGACGTGTTCTACGGCGACATCGACAACGCCGCCGCGCAGCGCACCACGACCCACAACCTCGTGATCCCCGGGCTGGAGCGAGGACGCGACTACCGCTTCCGTGTCGTGGGCGTGCTCGCCGACGGCACCGAGGTCGCCCTGCCCGACGTCTACACGACCGCCACCGTCGCGATGCCCGACAAGCGGCCGCAGAAGTTCCAGGTCGCCAACGACGGGTACGGCGGCATCGCGCCGGTCGTCTCGGCGGCCGACGGCGGAGCACGGGTGTCGACCGCCGCCCTGCAGCAGGCCATCGACGACGCCTCCGCGTTCGCCGCGGCCAACCCCGGCCGGTCGGCCGAGGTCGTGATCCCCCGCAACGCGACGGTGATCTCGGCAGCGGTGTTCCTCAAGAGCGGTGTGACGCTGCGGGTCGACGGACGCCTGCAGGCCTCGCTCGATCTGACCGGCTACATCCCGGCAGGCACGAAGTTCACGATGACCAACGCCGAGAAGTTCCTCAACCTGGTGAACGTCGTGGGCACGTCCAAGGCGCGACTGCAGGATGTGCGCATCATCGGCACCGGCACGATCGACGGCCAGGGGTGGAAGTACCGCACCGACGGCGCGCCGAACGTCGCGTACAGCGCACAACTCGGCCTCGCCGAATCGCTGCCGAGCACGTTCCGCACTGTCGCCGACAACGGCCTGCTCGCCGGGGAGATGTACCGGCAGTGCGTCGCCGCGGGCGGACCGACCGGCGACTCGAACTGCTACAAGAAGCGGTCGAACCTGATCGAGGGCGAGCAGATCGACGACATGTACATCGGCGGCGGCCTGCGCCTGCAGAACCCGGCGAACTCGGTCACAGGCTTCAAGTACCTGTCGAACTACGTCGTCAACGGCATCACCGTGCAGTCGTTCAACGCGAACAACGGCGACTCGATCAACGTGGCCCGGTTCAAGGGTTTCACCGCGCTCAACAACGTCATCAACTCCGGTGACGACAACATCGTGCTGAACGCCGGCAACATCAGCGAGTACACGAAGGACCCGGTAGGTGCGGTGGCGGGCTCGGCCTGGATCTTCGACAACTACCTGGCGCGCGGCCACGGCGCGATCGCGTTCGGCAGCGGCACGACGTCGTGGATCGACAACGTCCTCGTCGAAGACAACGTCGCCGTCGGCACGAGCGACGGGATCCGCGCCAAGTCCAAGCCCGGCTCGGGCGGCGGCGTGCGCTTCATCACCGTGCGCGACATGGCGATGAAGGACCTCACGAACCTCGTCGACGGCCAGGTGGACCCGCTCACCACGGGGTATCAGATGGACGGCGCGCCGTTCATCTTCACCACCCACTACCCGGGCGACTACACCGCGACCCGCTGGCCGTCGTTCCACGACTGGGACATCTCCCGCGTCACCGTCGACGGCAGCCGCACCGGCGGCATCGTCGTGGACGGCATCCACGACGACGCCAAGCTCGCGGCCGCCGGCATCCCCTTCATCGCCGCGAACCGCCTGCACTTCCGTGACGTCCGCTTCACGGGCACCGGCATCCCGCTGATCGACGAGCTCACCGACAGCACCTTCGACGACGTCACGTTCGACGGCGTCTCGGGCGCCGCGGTGTGGGCCGACAGCGCAGGCCTGCAGCGGGTGACGGCCGACGGCGTCGCGCTGCGTGAGGGCGACGGCGACTTCGCGGTGACCGAAGGCGCGGACGCCGTGCTCGCGCCGGGGCAGACCGAGCTGCGATGGGTGACGGATGCCTCGTTCCGGCGGTTCTACGTCAACACACTGCCCGAGGACGTCCTGACGCGGGTCGGCGAGATCACCGTCGACGGCGTGCCGGTCGATGCGTCGCTCTACCCGGCGTTCGGGCCGAAGTCCGACGACCTCGCGCTCGTGGCGGGGACGGATGCCGCCATCTCGATCGCTCCGGTGCAGCACACCAACATCGGCACGGCGATCACGCTGCGCGCGCCCTTCCTGCAGACCCTCACGCCGGGCACGCACGACGTGGAGCTGCGATTCTCGAACGGCGTCGCGCACACCACGGTGCAGGTCCCCTGACCCCGTCCCACGTCTGAACGCACGCGACGGCGGCGGCTCCGATCGAGCCGCCGCCGTCGCTGGCGTGTACCCCAGGTCCACGTGACGAGCCGCGTCGCGAACGGGCTCGTCGACAGCCGCCCCAGACGGGCTGTCCCCACTCGCACGGTAGCGAAGCCGCGACGCGAGGGCACGGGTTCGGGCGCGATTGGGGACCTAGGTCCTCATGTGCGTCAATCGCGGTTGAGATATCGCACGACGGCCTGCACCCGGCGGTGGCTGTCGGCGTCGGGCGGCATGCCGAGAGCGTCGTAGATGCGCGACACGTGCTGCACGACCGCCTTCTCGGTCAGGAACAGCTTCGCGGCGATCGCGGCGTTGCTGCGTCCCTCGGCGACGAGCGCCAGCACCTCCTGCTGCCGGGCGGTGAGCTCGCTGATCGCCGCCTCGGAGTGGCGGGCGCGGCCGACCATCACGGCGACGACGTCGGGGTCGAGCGCGGTGCCGCCGCCGTGCACGCGCTCCAGGTCGTCGAGGAACGTGCCGATGTCGGCGATCCGCTGCTTGAGCAGATAACCGACGCGGCCCGCGCCGTCGGCCAGCAGCTCCTGCGCGTAGCGGCGCTGGACGTGCTGCGACAGCACGACGACGGCCGTCCCGGCGTGGTCGCGGCGGATCCGCAGCGCCGCCTCGAGCCCCTCGACGGTGTGCGTCGGCGGCATCCGGATGTCGGTGACCACGAGGTCCGGGCGGGTGCGGGCGACGGCATCCATCAGCTCCGCGGCGTCGCCGACGGCGGCGACCACGTCATGGCCCCCGTCGCGCAGCACCAGTTCGATGCCGCGGCGGATGAGGGCCTCGTCCTCGGCGATGACTACGCGCACGGCACCTCCGCCCGCACATGCGTGCCGTGACCGCGCCGGCTCGTGACCGAGATCGTGCCGCCGATGGCCTCGACCCGGTCGGCGAGGCCGCGCAGGCCGGTTCCGGCATCCATCGCCGCGCCGCCCACGCCGTCGTCCTCGACGTCGAGCCGCAGGCGGCCGTCGCGGCGCACGAGCCGCACCCGGACGACCGACGCGGCCGCATGCTTGACGACGTTGGCGAGAGCCTCGGTCAGCACGAAGTACGTGGTGGCCTCGACCAGATCGCCGAGCCCGTCGCGGGGCAGATCGGCCTCGAAGTCGGTCGGGATCGGCATGCGGTCGGCGAGGTCCTCGGCGGCGGCCGCGAGCCCGCGCTCGATGAGCGCCGCCGGCATGAGCGCGCTCACCAGGGCGCGCAGGTCGGCGGCCGCCGCGTCGATGTCGATGCGCAGCCGGGTGGCGCGCTCGGGCACCGCATCGGCCGGCGCGCCCGCGATCTGCTGCGCCTCCAGCGCCAGCAGCACGAGCTGCACCTGCAGGCCGTCGTGCAGGTCGCGGGCGACACGGCGGCGCTCCCGGTCGCCGGCCTCGACGATGCGCTCGCGGGACTGCAGCAGCGCCCGCCGGCTGGCCCGCAGCTCGGCGGTCAGACGCTCGCGCTCGACCTCGATGGCCACGATGCTGCCGGCCCCACGGACGCGTCCGGCACCCGAGACGAGGGCCGCGTCGTACTCGATCGCGCCGATCTCGCGGCCGTCGAGCACGACCGCCTGCCAGCCCCGGCGCGGATCGGCCCGCGTCGCATCGTCCGCCGGATGCCCGTCCGCGTCGACGAGACTGTCGCGATCGTCCGTCCGGAAGTACAGCCGCAGCGACGGATCGCCCAGCGCTCGCTGCAATGCCGTCCCGAGCGGTTCGCTCGACTCTCCGCGACCGCCGAGCCATGCGCCCAGCTCCTCGAGTTCGCCGGTGCGGGCGAAGCCGCCGCGGATCGTACCGAGAGCGAAGGCGATCGGGATGCCGGCGATCACGCCGAGCTGCAGGAACCCACGGATCGTGGGGTCGATGTGGAGCACCCGGTCCAGCACGATCGCGATGAGCGGCATGAACAGCACCGTGAAGATGCCGTACGAGAAGAGCGGGACGAGGATGCGCCGATGGGCGGCATCCGCTCGGCGCAGCCGTCCCCACAGCACCCAGGCCACCCACACCATCAGCGCGGTGGCGACGATCGTCTGCAGCAGGCTGAAGAACTCGACGGCGCGGGGCAGATCGGCCACAGCGAAGGGCGGGAACGGGCCGTCCGCGTCGAGGAGATACAGCGGCGCCTGCAGCACCAGGCACGCCGCGTAGGTCGCGACGACGAGGAACACCGAGAGCCGGTCCGGCAGACGCCCGGTCGGGAATGCCAGCAGCAGGTGCACGATCGCGGCGACCATCAGTGTCGCGCACACCGAGCCGATCGCCACCAGTGCGGGCACTTCGGTGTTGTAGAGACTGCCCGCGTAGACGGCGATGCCGGCGATGACGATCAGGAACCCGATGTCGCTGCGCGGCCGGCGCCGCCAGGCCAGTCCGCCGGCGACCAGGTAGATCACGAAGATGACCGGGAGCACGATCAGCGGCAGGCCGCCGGGTTCGTGGATGGGAAGCAGCGCGACGAGCAGGACCGTCAGCACCACGCCCATCGTCGCGAGCATCCAGAGGGCGCGCTGGAGCGACCGCGCCATCTCTGAGCGCACCGGCGCTGCCGTCGTCATCCAGCCCCCCTCCACCGGTCTCCTCCTCATCATGCCGCGCACCGCGCGCGGCGGACGCCATCGTCCGGCTGATGACCGGTTCCCGCACCCCGGCCGCGCCGGCCGTCGGGCGCCCGGCATCCGCTCGCCTCCGCTAGCCTGGCCACGCGCCACGCCGAAGTGACGCGCTGCGGCGGCACCCGCCGTTCATCGAAGGGCCTTACCTTGAGCGACATGAGCTCCCCCGCGCCGGACCCCGAGAACCCGGGCACCACCGGGCCGTCCGAACCCGTGCTGTCGACGGCGGCGCTGAACACCGAGGGGCTCGACGAGACACCGGTGCCGCGCCGTCAGGTCGTCTCGTGGGCGTTGTGGGACTGGGCCACCCAGCCGTTCAACTCGGTCATCCTGACCTTCGTCTTCGTGTCGCTGTACCTCGTGTCCGACAGCTTCCTGCCTGACGCGGTCGCGAAGCAGAACGCCGACGGCGAGCTGGTGTGCTCGCGCGCCGCGGATGCGGCCACCGAGTACTGCCGCGGGCTGTCGGATCTGTCGGCCTGGTACGGCTGGGTGACCTTCGCCGCCGGCATCCTGATCCTCCTGCTGGCCCCGGTGCTCGGCCAGCGCGCCGACGCGGCGGGCAACAAGAAGCGCTGGGTCGTCGGCGCGACGGCGGTGCTCGCGGTGCTGCAGTTCGCACTGTTCTTCGTGTACGCCGAGCCGGGCTTCTTCTGGTTCGGTGCGATCCTCGTCGCGCTGGGGTCGGTCGCCTCCGAGATCGCCGGCGTCAACTACAACGCCATGCTGGTGCAGGTCTCGACCCCCAAGACGATCGGCCGGGTGAGCGGGCTCGGGTGGGGCCTCGGCTACATCGGCGGCATCGTGGCGCTCGCGATCGTCGTGGCGCTCAACGCGCTGCACTGGTTCGGCCTCGACGTGTCGGGAGGGCTCGCGTACCGCCTGATCGCGGTGGGCGCCGCCGTCTGGACGATCGTGTTCGCGCTGCCGTTCGTCTTCAACGTTCCGGAGTCGGCGCCGCGGGCCGATCGGACCCGCGTCGGCTTCTTCGAGAGCTACGCGGTGCTCGTGCGCGACATCGTCGCACTGTTCCGCGATCACCGCCCCACGTTCTGGTTCCTGATCGCGAGCGCCGTGTACCGCGACGGGCTGGCGGGCGTCTTCGCCTTCGGGGGCGTGCTGGCCGCGGTGTCGTTCGGGTTCAGCGCGAACGAGGTCATCGCGTTCGGGATCGCGCTCAACCTGGTGGCGGGCGTCTCGACCATCGTGGCCGGGCGCCTCGACGACCGGTTCGGCGCACGGGCCGTCATCATCTGGGCCCTCAGCATCCTCATCGTCAGCGCGCTGCTCGTCTTCTTCCTGCGCGAGGGCGGCAAGCCGGTGTTCTGGGTCTGCGGCATCATCCTGTCGGCCGCCGTCGGCCCGGCGCAGGCGTCGAGCCGGTCACTGCTCGCACGCGTGACCCCGAACGGCATGCAGGGCGAGGTGTTCGGCTTGTACGCCACGACGGGCCGCGTCATGAGCTTCCTCTCGCCGCTGCTGTGGGCGCTGTTCATCGGCTGGTTCGGCGCGACGCACTACGGGATCCTCGGCATCGTGATCGTGCTCCTCGCGGGTCTGCTTCTCCTGCTGCCGGTCAAGCTCGGCAAGGCCGACATCGCGCGCTGACCTCCCGGCGACGGACGGCGGGCCGCGGGGGGTGCGGCATCCGATAATCTCGCTTGCGGGGAATTCTTCACCGATGCGATTGGGGGCGGTCGCGCGATCCCTGCGCCGAGCCCACCCCCGAAAGGCACCGTGTCCGTCACGCTCACCGAGAATCGCCGAGCGGCGCGCCATCGGCGTGCGCTGGGCTACTGGGCGGTCCTGCTCTCGCTCGCGCTGTCGCTGTGGGTGGGCGCGCAGGTCGTCCCGCACGACTGGGTGCACCGCCCTGCCCTGTTCGTGCACCTCGCGTCGGTGATCGTGGGCCTCGGCTCTGCGGTGCTGCTGGAGATGAGCGGACTGCTGTGGATGCTGCGGCGCACCCATCTCGAAGACCTGCGCCGCGTCGAGCGCACCGTCAGCGTCCTGGCGTGGCTGGGCATCGCGGGGCTGCTGTTCTCGGGCGCATTCCTGCAGCCGGACCTCACCAATCCGCTCACCGATCTCAAGATGCTCGCGGTGCTCGTGGCCGCCATGAACGGCGTCGCGATGACCCGCCTGACCGACGAGCTGGCCCGCCTCCCCGCCCGCGTGCGCTTCTCGATGCTGCCCGCACGGCTGCGGGTATGGTGCGTCTGGAGCGCGCTCGTCTCGCAGGCCGGCTGGTGGACCGCCGTGCTGATCGGGATGCTGAACACCGCCTCGGGGTGATCTCCCAGCTTGCTCTCACTCGCCTCCCGGCACGTTCCTGGTTAGGCTGTGGCTTTACCGGACAACCCGGCCGGTAGAACCCCCCCGATCGGCCTCACGGCCTGACCGACCTCGAGGAAGCCTCAATGCGCGATCGCACGCGCGGCGACGAGGACGCGCCCGGACCTCGCCGCGGCCAGTCCTCCCCGCCCCCGACGGCAGCGTTGCCGACCCCTCCGGCCGGTGATCCGACGCCCGCGGCGGCAGCATCCGGCGCCGCGACATCGGCCGCATCCCCGGGCTCCGCCGCATCCGCGGGCGCAATCGCCTCTGCGTCCTCCGCGTCCAAGCCCGGCCGGCCGACCGCGATGGACGAGCGGCGTGAACGGCGCCGTAAGCGCCGCAAGCAGATCGTGCTGTGGACCACCGTCGCCGGCATCGTCGTGCTCGTCGGGTCGATCGGCACCGTGTCGTACGCGATCGTCTCGAACCTCGCCGGGACGAGCCCGGCCTCGGCCGATCCGCCGCCGGCCGCGCCCGCCGCCGTCAAGCCCATCACCTTCGCGCAGGACGAGCCCGCCGCGAGCGCCGGCGCCGAGCCCTGCGTCACCGTCCGTGTGCTCGCCTCGTACGAGAACGCCGAGATGGTCGAGAACCTCGCCGAGGCCTACAACGCCCAGCCCCGCAACGTCGCCGGCTCGTGCGTCACCGTCACCTCGAGCAAGGAGAAGTCCGGCGCCGCCGCCGCGGTGGTCGCGACCGGCTTCCCCAACTCCCCCGACGACCAGAAGCCCACGGTGTGGCTGCCGGACTCGTCGACCTGGGTCGACGTGGCACAGTCCGAAGGCGCGACCGCGCTCGGCAATGACGGCACGAGCGTCGCCGTCTCGAACATCGTGCTCGCGATGCCCAAGCCGCTGGCGCAGGCGATCGGCTGGTCGTCCGAGGCGCCGAGCTGGTCCGAGGTGTTCGAAGCCGCCGGCGACGCCGATCTGTGGAGCGGCCTGGGCCACCCCGAATGGGGAGCCTTCAAGCTCGGCAAGACGAGCCCCCTGGTCGCCACCTCCGGCGAGGCTGCCATGTTCGCCTCGTACGGCACCGCCGCGGGCTCCATCGACGAGCTCACCGCGGCCGAGGTCGAAGACCCCGCGGTGCAGGCCACCGTCCACGAGAACGAGACCTCGACGAGCCACTACATGGCCACTCCCGAGCACTTCCTGTGGCACGCGCGCCAGGCCGAGGCATCCGGTTCGTCCGCCGACTTCCTGTCGGCCGTCATCGTCGACGAGAAGTCGGTGTGGGACTACAACCGCGGCATCACGAGCCGTGACGGCATCACCCGCACGCAGGCCGAGCCGCCGACCGAGCAGCTGGTGCCGATCTACCCGACCGACGGCTACTTCGCCGCCGACAACCCCGCGATGCGCCTGAAGGGCGCGTGGATCGACCCTGTCGAGTCCGAGGCCGCCGCCGACTTCATCCGCTACGCGCTCACTGCGCAGGGCCAGTCCGTGGTGCGCTCGAGCGGCTACCGCGACCTCAACCGTGCGCTCGACCAGAGCGTGCAGAAGGTCGGCCAGCTCTCCGACGACCTCACGACGGCGCTCTCATTCCCCGGCGCCGACGTGGTGACGGCCGTCCAGGCGTCGTTCCCCGACGTCCGCAAGCGTGCGAACGTGCTGTTCCTGCTCGACGTGTCAGGCTCGATGGACGAGGCGATCTCGCCGGCCGACACCAAGCTGACGCAGGCGCGCAAGGCGATCGAGGCGGCGCTCGGCCACTTCACCACGGGCGACGACGTCGGCCTCGCCGGATTCGCGCAGGCGCCCGACGGCGCGATGGTGCCGGGGCTGGTGGCGCCGGTCGGCGATATCGGCACGTCGCGCGACGGGTTCCTGAGCGCGCTGAACGGCATCACGTCGATGGGTGACACCCCGCTGTACCAGGCGGTCGACGAGTTCGCGAAGCAGCAGGCGTCCACCTGGTCGAGCGACCACATCAACGCCATCGTGCTGCTCAGCGACGGCAAGAACGACACCCCGAACGCGGCGACCATCGGCGCCGACCAGATGATCGCCGACCTCAAAGACATGCACCACGCGACACCGGTGCTGATCTTCACGCTGGCCTACGGCGCCGACGCCGACGTGCCCACGCTGCAGTCGATCTCGAGCGCGACGGGTGCGCACTACTACGACGCGACCGACCCGTCGAAGCTCGAGGCCGTGCTCGGCGACCTCGTCACGAGCTTCTGACGCCGCCGGCCCGCCGCGTCAGGCGCCGGGCCAGGAGTCCGCGAGCTTCGTCAGCAGGCGCGCGAGCTCGGCGCGCTCGGCGTCGGTGAAGGCGGCGAGCGCGGCGTCGATCGCCTCGCGCCGCTCACCCCGGAATCCCCGCACCAGGCGGGTGCCGGCATCCGTCAACGCGACCCGCGTGCGGCGGGCGTCGTCGGGGTCGGCCTCGCGTCGCACGAGCCCCAGTTCGACCGACTGCTGCACGAGCCGCGACGCGCGCGGCTGATCCACCCCGACGGCCTCGGCGATCTCGCCCACCGAGAGGGGGTGGGATGCCGCGGCCACCGCCTCGAGCAGCCGCATGCGCGCGGGACCGCCGAAGCGTCCGCCGCCGCCTGCCCACGGCGGTCCGCCGTGACCACCGGGCATGCCGCGACCCCACCCACCGCCGCGGCCGGGGAACGCCTCCGCGCCGTCGGCGTCGAACCCCTGCGCCCCGTGAACGCCGTGTGCGCCGCCGTGCGGTCCTGCGCCGTGAGGGCCGCCGCGGCCGTGCGCGTGAGGGCCGGCGCCGTGCGGGCCCGGGACGTCGGTCCACGGCGGCCGGGGCATCCGGCGCCCGCGCAACCGGGCGAGGGCTGCGGCGATGGCGTCGGAGGGATCGTCGGGTGCGGACGGCATGCATCCAATTTACATGTGACTTGACATGGACTCCAAGTGCATGTCACACTGCATGTACATGCATAACGACATGTAATCCGCGGCCGGACCTGCCGGCCGCCATCGAAAGGACTTCTCATGGACGACATGAATCAGAACGAAGAGAGCACCGACACACCCCGCGCCCCTCGACCCCTCGGCTACTGGCTGCGGACTGTCGACGGCCTGATCACGCACGCCTTCGCCGAGGCGCTGGACGCCGAGGGCGTCTCGCGTCGCGACTGGATGCTGCTGAACGTGCTGTCGGGCGACGTCGACGCCCCCGGTCTCGCCGAGCGCATCGCGCGCAAGAGCAAGCGTCTGCGCTCGCTCGAAGACCGCGGCTGGGTGCTCGAGAAGGGCGACGGCACGTGGGAGCTCACCGACCTCGGCCGCACCGAGAAGGAGCGCATCGGCGCGATCGTCGACGGCATCCGTTCCCGGGTGTCGGGCGCGATCGGGGACGACGCGTACGCGCAGCTGACCGGTTCGCTCGAGGCGATCGCCCGCGAGCTGGGCTGGGACGAGGCCACCGCCGCCGAGCGCGGCTTCGGACACCCCGGATTCGGCCGCCCCGGATTCGGCCGCCCGCCGTTCGGCGCTCCGGGCTTCGGCCCCGACTTCGCCCCCGGCTTCGGCCAGAAGTTCGGCGCGGGCTTCGACCCCGCGCTGCGCTACGGCTTCGGCCCCAACCGTCACCGCGGCTTCGGCCCGGGTCGCCCCGGCCGTCCGGCCGATCGCGACGACGAGCCGATGCGCGGCTACGGCTACGGCGGCGGCGAGCACGGCGAAGGGCACGACCACCCGCACCACGGCGACGGTCACCACGACCACCCGCACCACGGCGACCACGGTCACCGCGGCCACCGCGGGCACGGGGGCGGGCGCCGTGCGCAGGAGGCGTACGAGCGCGGCTTCGACGCCGGGTTCGCCCGCGGTCGCGAGGACCGCGACGCCTGAGGTGGGGCATCCCCTGCCCTCCGTGTCCCGCTTTCGTTCGCAAGACATCCGTCGAGCGAACGGAAGCGGGGACACAAAAGAGATGAATGGATGCCGCACCCGCCGTCATCCGCTCGACACACGCGGCGGGCATGATGGGGGCGTGACCCGTCCTGCTCTGCTCGCGATCTCGCACGGCACGTCCTCGCCCGCCGGGCAGGCCGCCGTGGCCTCCCTCGTGGACGCCGTCGCCGCCCGGCTTCCCGGCACGATCGTGCGCCTCGGGCACGTGGACGTCCAGCAGCCGGATGTGGCGGCATCCCTCGACGCGGTCCCGGCGGGAACCCCCGTCGTCATCGTCCCCCTGCTGCTGTCGGCCGGCTACCACGTGCGGGTCGACCTGATCCGGCAGTCGGCAGGACGCGACGACGTCACGATCGCACCGGCGCTCGGACCCGACCCCCGCCTGGTCGATGCGCTCGCCACGAGGCTGGCCGTCGTCGCACCGCGGCACGACGACGCGCTCGTGCTCGCCGTCGCCGGCTCCAGCGACGACCGCGCCAACGAGGACTGCCGCGTGACAGCCCGCCTGCTCGGAGAGCTGCTGGGCCGCGAGGTGTCCGTCGGCTTCCTCGCCGCGGCCGACCCGCGCCTGGACGTCGCGGTCGCGGCGGCCGGCGACCGGGTGGTCGTCGCCGACTACCTGCTGGCGCCCGGGTACTTCCACGACCTCGCGGTGAAGCTGTCAGGCTCCGCCCCCGTCGCACCGCCGCTGCTCGGGAGCGATGAGCCGCCGGCAGCCCTCGTCGACCTCGTGGTGGATCGCTACAACCGCGCCGCCGGTTTGTCGGACTGAGTCCACAAAGGCGCTGCGCTGCAACTGTGTGACGCCCGATTACGTCGGTTAACGCCGCTTGACATCCAGGTAGGTCGACGCGCCGACCGCTTCTAGCCTCACGGAATGGACTCGGTAGAGTCCCGCCCGGGGCGCCCCGGGTTCCAGCCCGGAGGCACCGTGACCATCAGCGACACCGAACCGCACAGCGCGGAGCGCCCGCGCGCGGCCGTGCGCCCGCCGCGGCCGTCGTCCAAGCCCAACGGGCAGTGGAAGATCGACGGCAAGACGCCCCTCAACGGCAATGAGGAGTGGAAGCAGGTCGACGACGGCCTGAGCGTGCGCGAACGCATCGAGAACGTGTATTCGAAGGGCGGCTTCCACAGCATCGATCCGACCGACCTGCACGGCCGGTTCCGCGTGTGGGGCCTCTACACTCAGCGCAAGCCCGGCATCGACGGCGGCCGCACCGCGACGCTCACCCCCGAAGAGCTCGAGGACGAGTACTTCATGTTCCGCGTGCGCATCGACGGCGGGCAGCTGACGACCGGCCAGCTCCGCGTCATCGGCGGCATCTCGACCGACTTCGCCCGCGGCACGGCCGACATCACCGACCGGCAGAACATCCAGTTGCACTGGATCCGCGTCGAGGACGTGCCCGAGATCTGGCGCCGCCTCGAGGCTGTGGGCCTGCGCACCACCGAGGCGTGCGGCGACGTGCCGCGCGTGATCCTCGGCTCGCCGGTCGCCGGCATCGCCGCGGACGAGCTGCTCGACCCGACGCCGCAGATCGAAGAGATCTCGCGCCGGTTCATCGGCGACCCCACGCTGTCGAACCTGCCCCGCAAGTTCAAGACCGCCATCACCGGTCACCCCAGCCAGGACGTCGTGCACGAGATCAACGATGTCGCGTTCGTCGCCGTCGAGCACCCCGAGCTGGGTGTCGGCTACGACCTGTGGGTCGGCGGCGCACTGTCGACCACCCCGCGCCTCGGCGAGCGCCTGGGTGCGTTCGTCCGGCCGGATCAGGTGGTGGATGCCTGGCACGGCGTCACCCAGATCTTCCGCGACTACGGCTACCGCCGTCTGCGCAACAAGGCGCGCCTGAAGTTCCTGCTGGCCGAGTGGGGCACCGAGAAGTTCCGCCAGGTGCTGCAGGACGAGTACCTCGGCTACGCGCTGGCCGACGGCCCCGCCGCGCCCCGCCCCGCGACCCCCGGCGACCACGTCGGCGTGCACCGTCAGAAGGACGGCCGCTTCTACGTGGGCGTGACCCCGATCGTCGGCCGGGTGAGCGGTGAGACGCTGACCCGCCTCGCCGAGATCGCCGAGGCGCACGGGTCGGCGCGGCTGCGCACCACGCCGCACCAGAAGATCGTGATCCTCGATGTGCCCGAAGAGCACGTCGAGCCGCTCATCGCCGAGCTCGACGAGCTGGGCCTGCAGGCGCGTCCGAGCCTCATCCGCCGCGGCACGATCGCGTGCACCGGCATCGAGTTCTGCAAGCTCGCGATCGTCGAGACCAAGGTCAACGCGACGGCCGCCGTGCTCGACCTCGAAGAGCGCCTCAAGGGCTTCGAGCTGCCGCATCCGATCTCTCTCCACGTCAACGGCTGCCCCAACTCGTGCGCCCGTATCCAGACCGCCGACATCGGACTGAAGGGCCAGCTCGTCACGATCGACGGCGAGCAGGTGCCCGGCTACCAGGTGCACCTGGGCGGCGGTCTCGCCTCACAGGATCGCGACGACCCGGGCCTCGGCCGCACCGTCCGCGGCCTCAAGGTGGCCGCCGACGGCATCGCCGACTACGTCGAGCGCGTCGTGACCCGCTTCATCGCGGATCGGGACACGGCATCTGGTGAGACCTTCGCCCAGTGGGCCCACCGCGCCGACGAGGAGGCGCTCCAGTGACCGTGTCGCTCGCACCGCGGGTGCAGACGAAGCGCTCGCACGAGGAGCTCAAAGCCCTCGCCGAGCAGGGCAACCTCGAGCTCGGCAGCCTCACCGACCACGAGGCGTCGGCCGCCGAGGTCGTCGCGTGGGTCGCCCGCAACTTCTCGGTGGATGCCGCCGCCGTCGCCTGCTCGATGGCCGACGCCGCGCTGCCCCACGTCGTGGCCGAGCAGCTGCCCGGCGTCGACGTGCTGTTCCTCGACACCGGCTACCACTTCACCGAGACCTACGCGACACGCGACGAGGTGCAGCGCGCGCTCGACGTGCGGATCGTCGACATCACGCCGGACCAGACCGTCGCCGAGCAGGACGCCGAGTTCGGCGCCAAGCTCTTCGAGCGCGACCCGGGCCTGTGCTGCGCGCGCCGCAAGGTGGCGCCCCTGCAGGACGCGCTCGGCGGATACGAGGTGTGGTTCACGGGCGTCCGTCGCGACGAGGCGCCCACCCGCACCAACACGCCGCTGGTGACGTGGGACGAGCGCAACGGCCTCGTCAAGGTCAACCCGGTCGCCGCGTGGAGCTTCGACGACGTGCTCGAGTACGCCGCCGAGCACAAGGCGCCGGTGAACCTGCTGGTCGGCTTCGGCTACCCCTCGATCGGCTGCGAGCCGTGCACCAAGCCGGTCGCCGCCGGCGAAGACCCCCGATCCGGCCGCTGGGCCGGATCCTCGAAGACGGAATGCGGGCTGCACGTATGACCCTCTCGACCACCGCCCCGGCCACGGCGCTGTCGACGCTCGACCTGCTCGAGGCCGAGGCCATCCATGTCATCCGCGAGGTCGTCGCCGAGTTCGAGCGGCCCGTGCTGCTCTTCTCGGGCGGCAAGGACTCCGTCCTGGTGCTGCACCTGGCCACCAAGGCATTCGCGCCCGGCAAGGTGCCGTTCCCGGTGCTGCACGTCGACACCGGCCACAACTTCCCCGAGGTGCTGGCCTTCCGCGACGAGACCGTCGCGCGCCTGGGCATCCGTCTCGAAGTGGCCCGCGTGCAGGACTACATCGACGACGGCCGGCTGCAGGAGCGCGCCGACGGCACCCGCAACCCGCTGCAGACGCTGCCGCTGCTGGACGCGATCGCCGCCGGGCGCCACGACGCCGTGTTCGGCGGCGCCCGCCGCGACGAGGACAAGGCGCGCGCCAAGGAGCGCATCATCTCGCTGCGCGACGAGTTCGGGCAGTGGGATCCGCGCAACCAGCGCCCAGAGCTCTGGAGCCTGTACAACGGCCGCCACACCCCGGGGCAGCACGTGCGCGCGTTCCCGATCTCGAACTGGACCGAGCTCGACGTCTGGCGTTACATCGAGCGCGAGGGCATCGCGCTGCCGCCGCTGTACTTCGCGCACGACCGCGAGGTGTACGAGCGCGACGGCATGTGGCGCCCGGTCGGACCCTTCTCGCCGCCGCGCGAGGACGAGGCCGTCCAGGTGCGCACTGTGCGCTACCGCACCGTCGGCGACATGAGCTGCACCGGAGCAGTGGAATCGGATGCCGCCGACCTCGCCGCGATCGTCGCCGAGGTCGCTGTCTCCACCCTCACCGAGCGCGGCGCGACCCGCGCCGACGACCGCCTCAGCGAGGCGGCCATGGAGGATCGCAAGAAGGACGGGTACTTCTGATGACCGCGACGCTCACCGCCACCCCCACGCTGTTCCGCTTCGCGACGGCGGGCTCCGTCGACGACGGCAAGTCGACCCTGGTCGGCCGGCTGCTGCACGACTCGAAGGCGATCCTCGCCGACCAGCTCGAGCAGGTCGCCCGCACCTCGGCCGACCGCGGCTTCGCGCACGGCGAGTTCGACTTCGCACTGCTGACCGACGGACTGCGCGCCGAGCGCGAGCAGGGCATCACGATCGACGTCGCCTACCGCTACTTCTCCACCGGGGCGCGGTCGTTCATCCTCGCCGACTGCCCGGGCCACGTGCAGTACACGCGCAACATGGTCACCGGCGCGACAACCGCCGACGCCGTGATCGTGCTGGTCGACGGCCGCAAGGGCGTGCTCGAGCAGACCAAGCGGCACCTCGCCGTGGTGGCCCTGCTGCGCGTGCCCCACGTCATCGTGGCGGTCAACAAGATCGACCTCATCGACTTCTCGGCGGATGCCTTCGCCGACGTCGCCGCGCAGGCCGAGGCCGTCGCCGCCGAGCTCGGCATCGACGGTCTGCACGTGCTGCCCGTCTCGGCACTGGAGGGCGACAACATCGTCGAGCGCTCGGAGCGCACCCCCTGGTACACCGGTCCGGCCCTGCTCGAGCTGCTCGAGACCCTGCCCGCGGCCGACGAGCTGGAGCAGGAGCTCGAGCCGCTGCGCCTGCCCGTTCAGCTGGTGCTGCGCCCACAGGGCGGTCTCGCGCCCGACATCGCCCCCGACGAGGCCGAGCGGCTGCGCGACTATCGCGCCGTCGCCGGCCGCATCTCCAGCGGCGTCGTCCGCATCGGCGACCGGGTCGAGCTGTTTCCCGCCGGCACCGCGGCCACCGTGAGCGGCATCCGCTCGGCCGGTGTCGAGGTCGCCGAGGCCAGCGCGCCGCAGTCCGTGTCGCTCGAGTTCGACGCCGACATCGACGCCGCCCGCGGTGCCCTCGTGGTCGCGGCGGGCACACTGCCGGTCGCGCAGCGCGAGGTCGACGCCGAGCTGTTCCAGCTGGACGCACGGGCACTGACCCCCGGCATCCGGGTCCTCGTCAAGCACGGCACCGCGACGGTCCAGGCGATCGTCGCGCAGATCGAGTCGCGCTACGACCTCGACGCGCTGACCCACGAGCCGGCGCAGAACCTGCAGACCAACGACATCGGCCGCGTGCGGCTGCGCCTGGCGGCCGACCTGCCGCTGGAGCCGTACCGCACCAGCCGCCACGGGGGCTCGTTCCTCGTGATCCACCCGTCCGACGGCGCCACGCTCGCCGCCGGCATCGTGCGCGACTGATCCCCGTCGCACACGCACCCCGATGAGCACCACCCGACCTAAGGAGGCGACACCGTGAACAAGATCATCCGCACGACGACAGCACTCACAACCCTGGGACTCGTAGCGGCGATGATGGCCGGCTGCGCCTCCGCCGCCGCGGACGACAAGCCCGCCGCCGGCGCCACCTCCGATGCGCCCTCGGTCAGCGAGGTGCGCCTCGGCTACTTCGCCAACGTCACCCACGCCCCGGCGCTCGTCGGCCTGTCCGAAGGCCTGTTCGCTGACGCGCTCGGCGACGACGTCACGGTCACGACCCAGGTGTTCAACGCCGGTCCGGCCGCCATCGAGGCACTGTCGGCCGGCGCGATCGACGCGACCTACATCGGCCCGAACCCGTCGATCAACACGTTCATCCAGTCAGGCGGCGAGTCCGCGCGCATCGTCGCGGGCGCGGCGGTCGGCGGCGCGGCACTCGTCGTGCGCGACGGCATCGATTCGCCCGAAGACCTCGACGGCACCACGCTGGCGTCGCCGCAGCTGGGCAACACGCAGGACGTGGCGCTGCGCAAGTGGCTCGGCGACGAGGGCTACGAGACCGACACCGCCGGCGGCGGCGACGTGCACGTCACCCCGACCGAGAACGCGCAGACGCTGACGCTGTTCCAGCAGGGCCAGCTCGACGGCGCGTGGCTGCCCGAGCCGTGGGTCTCGCGGCTCATCATCGACGCCGGCGCCCACGTGCTGCAGGACGAGGCCGATCTGTGGGACGACGGCGCCTTCCCGACGACGGTGCTGCTCGTGCGCAAGCAGTTCCTCGACGAGCACCCCGACGTGGTCGCCGAGCTGCTGAAGGGCCACGAGGCCGCGGTGAAGTGGATCGCCGACAACCCCGACGAGGCGCCCGCCGTGATCAACGACGCGATCGAGAAAGAGACCGGCAAGCCGCTCGACGACGCGGTCATCGAGCGCGCCCTCGAGCACGTGACCTTCTCGGTCGACCCGGTCGCCGACACCTTCGAGACTCTCGTGCAGAACGGCGTCGACGCGGGCACGCAGAAGAAGGGCTCGATCGACGGGCTGTTCGACCTGCGCCTGCTCAACGAGCAGCTCAAGGCCGAGGGCGAAGACACCGTCTCGGCCGCGGGGCTCGGCGAGGACTGACACCCATGAGCTCCGCTCCCGCTTCCGCCTCCGGGTCCGCCAGCGCGGCCCCGGAGGCCGGCGCCCCCGCTTCGGACGACAAGCCCGTGAACCTGCTCGGCCCGAGCTTCGACGGCGTCGCACCGGTTGCGGCGGCGGCTCCGGCATCCGCCCCCGCCGTGCGCATCGACGGCGTGTCCAAGCGGTTCGGAACCGGCCCGGTCGTGCTCGACGACGTGTCGCTCGACATCGCGCCAGGCGAGTTCGTGTGCCTGCTGGGCGCATCGGGATGCGGCAAGTCCACGCTGCTGAACCTCATCGCCGGGCTCGACAAGCCCTCGGCGGGGCACATCGAGACGCCCGCCGGCGGCTCGGCCGTGATGTTCCAGGAGTCGGCGCTCATGCCGTGGCTCACGGCACGGCGCAACGTCGAGCTGGCGCTGCGCCTGCGCGGCGTGCCGCGCGCCGAGCGCGGCGAGAAGGCCCTGTCGCTGCTCGACGCGGTGAATCTCGCGGATGCCGCAGACAAGCGTCCGCACGAGCTCTCGGGAGGAATGCGCCAGCGCGTGGCGCTGGCGCGCGCCCTCGCGCAGGACCGCCCGGTGCTGCTGATGGACGAGCCGTTCGCGGCGCTGGACGCCATCACCCGCGACCTGCTGCACGAGGAGCTGGAGCGCGTGTGGCGCGCGACCGGCCGCACCATCGTGTTCGTCACCCACAACGTGCGCGAGGCCGCCCGCCTGGGGCAGCGCGTCGTGCTCATGGGCAGCCGCCCCGGACGCATCGTCCAGCAGTGGCAGATCGCCAAGACCACCGGCCGCCGCATCGAGTCGCCCGAGGTCGCCGCCCTGTCGGTGGAGATCACCGACCAGCTGCGCAAGGAGATCCGCCGCAATGCCGCGTGAACTGACCCGGTCGTTGAGCGAGGAGCGCAGCGACGAGACGAAACGCCCTGAGTCGATTGACGACGCTTCGTCTCGCTTCGCTCGCTCGACGACGGACGAGAGCGACCTCCGCAGCCTCGCCTCAGGCCTCGACAAGCTCCAGACCGACGCCGACACCGGCCCCGGCCGGTGGCGCCGCTTCGCGTCGAGCGTGCTTCCCCCGGTCGTCTTCGTGATCCTTCTCATCGTGGTGTGGCAGCTCTACATCGTCATCGCCCACCCGCGCCCCGACATCGTGCCGGGTCCGGCCGACGTCGCGGCGGCGCTCGGCGACGCGTGGGAGTCGGGCCGCCTGCAGCAGGCGGTGACGACGAGCCTCGAGCGCGGCATCATCGGCTTCCTCATCGCGATCGTCGTGGGTACGCCCATCGGCCTGCTGCTGGCCGAGGTGCGCCCGGTCCGCCGCGCGGTGGGCCCCATCATCTCGGGCCTGCAGGTGCTGCCCTCGGTGGCCTGGGTGCCCGCGGCGATCATCTGGTTCGGACTGTCGGACGCCACCGTGTACTTCGTGATCCTGATGGGCGCGATCCCGTCGATCGTCAACGGCCTCATCGCCGGCATCGACCAGGTGCCGCCGCAGCTGCGGCGCGTGGGCACCGTGCTGGGCGCTTCGCGCTGGCAGCTCGCGACCGCCGTGATCCTGCCCGCCGCGCTCCCCGGCTACCTCGCCGGGCTCAAGCAGGGCTGGGCGTTCTCGTGGCGCTCGCTCATGGCCGCCGAGATCATCGCGATGGGCGGCACGATCGGGTTCGGCCTCGGTTCGATGCTGCAGCAGTCGCGCGAGCTCGCCGACCTCGCCGGTGTGCTCGGCACGATCCTGGTGATCCTCGCCATCGGCATCCTCATCGAGCTCGTCTTCTTCGGCCCCCTTGAGCGCCGCATGCTCAAGCGCCGCGGGCTCCTCGTCACGGGAGGCGCACGATGACCGACCCGACCACCCCCACCGGCAAGGTCTGGCTCGTCGGGGCCGGCCCCGGCGACGCGGGCCTGCTGACGCTCAAGGGGCTGCGCGCGCTGGAGGCGGCGGATGTGATCGTCGCCGACCGCCTCGGCGCCCGCTCCGTGCTCGACGGGCTCGCCGCCGACGGCGTGGAGCTGCACGCCGAGGTCGTCGACGTCGGCAAGCGCCCCGGCCACCACGCGGTGCCGCAGGACGCGATCAACGCCCTGCTCGTGCAGCTCGCCCTCGACGGCAAGACCGTCGTGCGCCTCAAGGGCGGCGACCCTTACGTGTTCGGCCGCGGCGGCGAAGAGCTGCTCGCGTGCCACGCGGCCGGCGTCGTCGTCGAGGTCGTGCCCGGCATCACCAGTGCTGTCTCGGTGCCGGCGGTCGCCGGCATCCCCCTCACCCATCGCGGTGTCGCGACGGCCTTCACCGTCGCCACCGCGCACGACCAGATCGAGGCGCTCGGCGGCGGCCGCGACCACACCGTCGTGCTGCTCATGGGGGTCGGCACGCTCGCCAACTCGGCGATGACCCTGGCCCGCGGCGAGCGCGGCGCGGACTGCCCCGTCGCGATCGTCGAGGACGGCTACGGCGAAGGCCAGCGCGTGACCGTCGGCACCCTCTCGACCATCGCGCACCAGGCCGCCGCCCGCGGCGTGCGCTCCCCCGCGGTCGTGGTCGTCGGCGACGTCGTGCGGCTGAGCCCGTACGCGCCCGCCGAGCTCGCGACCCTCGCACTCGAAGACTTCGATCCCCTGATCCGGAAGGCCCCTCTCTCGTGACCTCGTCGAACCTGCAGTCCCTCCGCGTCGCGATCGTCGGCGCCGGCCCGGCCGGCATCTACGCCGGCAACATCCTGACCAACGCGGTCGTCGAAGCCGGGGGGACCGTCGCGATCGACCTGTTCGAGTCGCTCCCCGCGCCCTACGGCCTGATCCGCTACGGCGTCGCGCCCGACCACCCCCGCATCAAGGGCATCGTGAACTCGCTGCACGAGATGCTGGATGCCGGCACCACGCGCTTCATCGGCAACGTCGAGGTCGGCCGCGACATCTCGATCGACGAGCTGCAGGAGCGCTACGACGCCGTGATCCTCGCGACGGGCGCCATCCGCGACGCGGCGCTCGACATCCCCGGCATCGACCTGCCGCGCTCGTTCGGCGCCGCGGACTTCGTGGCCTGGTACGACGGCCACCCCGACGTGCCCACCGAGTGGCCGCTCGACCAGCGCGAGGTCGCGGTCATCGGCAACGGCAACGTGGCGCTGGACGTCGCCCGTGTGCTCGCGAAGCACGCGGTGGACCTGCGCCCCACCGAGATCGCCGACAACGTGCTCGCCGGTCTGGAGTCCTCGGCCGTCACCGACGTGCACGTGTTCGGCCGCCGCGGCCCCGGCGACATCAAGTTCACGCCCATTGAGCTGCGCGAGCTCGGCGAGGTACCGGACGTCGACATCGTCGTGCACGACGAGGACTTCGTCGACGCCGATCCCGCGAACGCGACGAACAACCAGCTCAAAGTCATGCTGCGCATCCTGAACAGCTGGCGCACGCGCGAGTCCACCGGCGCGAGCCGCCGCCTGCACCTGCACTTCTACCACTCGCCCGTCGAGGTGCTCGGCTCGCCCGAGACCGGCGTGAGCGGCATCCGCTTCGAGCGCAACGAGCCGGTGGGCGACGGCAAGGTCCGCGGCACCGGCGAGCACCGCGAGTTCGCCGTGCAGCAGGTCTACCGCGCGGTCGGGTACTACGGCTCGCCGGTCATCGACGCGCCGTTCGACGTGCGCGCGGGTGTCGTCTCGAACGTCGAGGGACGCGTGAAGGATGCCGCCACCACAGGCGACGAGGACGCCCCGGTGATCGCCGGCCTGTACGCCACAGGTTGGATCAAGCGCGGCCCGGTGGGCCTCATCGGCCACACGAAGTCCGACGCGATGGAGACCATCGCGCATCTCGTGGCCGACGTCGAGGCCGGACGCCTGTCGGCGCCCACCGTGGACGGCGACGTGCTGGCCCTGCTCGACGAGCGCGAAGTGGCCTTCACGACCTGGGACGGCTGGCTCGCCCTCGACGCGCACGAGCGCGAGCTGGGGGCGGGCCACGAGCACACGCGCGAGCGCGTCAAGGTCGTGCCCCGCGACGAGCAGGTGCAGATCTCGCGCGGAGCGCTCGTCCTGTGACCTACGTCATCGCGCTCCCGTGCGTCGATGTGAAGGACCGCGCCTGCATCGACGAGTGTCCGGTGGACTGCATCTACGAGGGTGATCGCTCGCTGTACATCCACCCCGACGAGTGCGTGGACTGCGGCGCCTGCGAGCCGGTGTGCCCGGTCGAGGCGATCTACTACGAGGACGACCTGCCCGACGAGTGGCAGGACTACTACAAGGCCAACGTCGAGTTCTTCGACGACATCGGCTCGCCCGGCGGCGCCGCCAAGTCGGGCGTCTTCGCGAAGGACCACCCGGTCATCGCCGCCCTGCCGCCGCAAGGAGAGGGTCATGACTGACGCACCCACGACCGAGGTCGACGTCGTCATCGTGGGCGGCGGGCCCGCCGGGCTGTCGGCCGCCCTCAACCTCGGGCGTGCCCGCGCGTCGGTGGTGCTCGTCGACGCCGGGCGTCCGCGCAACGCCGCGACGCTGCGCTCGCACGGGTTCCTCACGCGCGACGGCGTGCCGCCGCTCGAGCTGCGCAAGCTCGCCCGCGCCGAGCTCGCCGCGTACCCGAACGTCCGCATCCTCGATCGCACGGTCGTCACGGCCCTGCAGCAGCGCGATTGCGGCGAGGGCCGCCGCTTCCTCGCGGCGCTCAACGGCCGGGGCGCCGGCATCCCTCCCGCCGTCTCGGCGCGCTCGGTGCTCGTGGCGACGGGGCTGCGCGAGACGCTGCCCGACATCCCGAGTCTGCGCGCCTTCTACGGCATGACGATGTTCAGCTGCGCCGCGTGCGACGCGTGGGAGCTGCAGGACCGCCCGCTCGCGCTCATCGGCGAGACCCCCGACCTCGCCTCCCGCGCACGACTGATCGCGCGCTGGACCGACCGCCTCACCGTCTTCACGAACGGCTCGGACGCCGTCGACACGGTCGAGGAGGCCGAGCTCGCCGCATCCGGGATCGTCGTCGAGCGCCGCCGCATCGACGATCTCGAGGGCGACCGCGGCGACGTGTCGGCCGTGCGCCTCGTGGACGGCACGCGCATCGAGATCGACGGCGGCTTCGTGCGTCCGCGGTGGCACCCGGCGCTCGACTTCCTCGGCGGCATCGAGCTCGACCACGACCCGTTCGGCAATCTCGTCACCGACCGCTCCGGACGCACCTCGGTCACCGGCCTGTACTCCGCGGGGGATGCCGCCTCTCCCGGTCCGCAGCAGCTCATCGTCGCCGCGGGCCAAGGCGCCCGCGCTGCGGCCGTCCTCGTGCACGACCTGATCGGCGTCCGCACCGCCCACTGACGGGCGACGGTGTCAGGCGTCGCCGGGGTGGTCGTGCTCCCAGACCTCGCGGCCGGGCGTCAGCATGTCGCGCACCTGGGCCTCGTTGGCTGTCGCAGGGGTCACGGTGTCAGGCCAGTCCGCGATCTGCTGCTCGGCCCATTCCGTCCACCGCAGGATGTGGTCGTAGTGACCGATCATGAACGTGTTCGCGAGGGCGAACAGGTGGCGGCGCTCGGGGAACGTGCCGCCGGTGGCACTGATGTACGCCGCGTAGCGCGCGAACATGTCGCGGTTGGCCAGCGCACTCTCTCGGGTCTGCTGGAGCGTCCCCCGCAGGTCGTCGAGCGAGCCCTGGTCGGCGAGCAGCACGCGCACCATTCCTTCGAACTCGACGCTGGGCGGCCGCGGTGGCGTGCGAAGCCACGCGGCCAGCGCCTCACGCCCCGACGAGGTGATCGTGTAGATCGTGCGAGCGCGCTTGCCGGTGTGCTCCAGGCGGGTGTCGACGTACGCCAGCTCGGCGAGGCGGTTGAGCACGGCGTACCGCCCCCGGTCGGCCGACGGCCACAGCTCCGCGACGCCGCGGCCCAGCTGTTCGGCGAGCTGGTACGCCGACCAGTCGTGCGCGGCGAGCAGGCCGAGGGTGAGGTATCCCGTCGTCGAGAGATCGCGGTCGGGCAAGGCGTGTCCTCATTCCGTGGGGCGGACAAGAAACAGTAGCGCGCGAACACTGATTCGACTCTATACTGCAAATTGCAGTAACAATCGGCGTGACCGGCTGTGGGGGCCCGCGATCGCCGCTGCGGCGGGCGCGTCTTGGGGGCCGCCCGCCGCACAGGAATCACCGTTCGGGCAGGATGGGTCCGATGTCAACGCCGACCGACTCTCCACAGGACGAACTTCGCGCGCTCCGCGCCCGCGCGTACGGCCCCGACGCCGACATCGCCGACGATCCGGCGGCGCTCGCCCGCCTCGTCGAGCTCGAAGACCTCGAGCGCGCCGCGTATGCCGTGGACCCGTCCGCGTCGCCCGTCGGGGCGGAGCCGGTGGATGCCGTCGGCCCGATCCTCCGGGCGGACTCCGCGCCGTCCGGACCCGCGCCGTCCGCACCCGAGTATGCGGGCCCCGAGCCTGCCCCTCCCGAGCCTGTCGCCCCCGCGGCCGTCGCTGCCGGCCTGGGCGCTCGGCCGGCCACGATGCCGCCGCTCGACGGCGCACCGGGTACGGACGCCCCGGCCGTCGCACCGGCGCCGGAGGACGGCGTCCCCGATCCCGCCTCGCCGGCGCGGCGGCCATGGTGGCGGCGGGTGCCGGTGCTGTGGGCGGCGTCCGTGGTCGCCGCCCTGCTCGTAGGCGCGGGGCTGGCCGCCTGGATGCAGAGCATCGACTCGGGCCATGTCGCGGTGCTGTCGGTCGATCCCGACGGGGAGTGGCCGACCGAGATGTGGGGCGCCCAGACCGAGGGGTCCCGGATCTTCACGCCCTTCCACGGGATGTCGGTGCTGGCGCAGACGCAGGACACCGGGGTGACGGGGCAGGATCCGGTGCCGTGCCTGACGGTGTTCAGCGGCACCGACGGCAACATCTACTACGGCGGGGGCGCGTGCGGCGCCGGCCCCTTCCCGGCCAGTGCCTCGCTGGTGGTCGGCCGGCAGGCGCCCAAGGAGCTGCGCGACGCGTTCGGCGAGGGCGCGGCGCTGCAGTTCGTGCTGATCGGCGATGAGGTCCACGTCTACGCGAAAGGGCCCGGCTTCGTCCAGCAGACGCCGTGAGCCGCGGGGCTGCGCGGTGAGGCAGGATGGGTTCGATGTCCACGCCGAGCGACCCGACCGACCCTCCGCACGACGAGCTGCGCGCGCTGCGGGCGCGCGCGTACGGGCCCGACGCCGACATCCACGACGATCCCGCAGCTCTCGCCCGGCTTCAGCAGCTCGAGGCGCAGGGGCGCGAGCCCGAGCCGGCCGCCGCGGATGACCCCTCGCCGTTCGCGGTGTTCGAGGACACGGTGGATGCCGCCGACCCGACGGCCCCGGAGCCTGAGCCTCACCCGCTCGAGGCGTATCTCGCCGACACCGACCCGGCGTTTGCGGGGGGTGCGACGGACGCCCCCGCCGCGCCGGAGGACGGCATCCCTTCGTCCGAGCCGGCGGAGCAGGACGCGGAGCCCGCCGCGAAGCCGTGGTTCCGGCGGACGCCGGCGCTGTGGATCATGTCGCTCGTCGCGGCCGTGCTGCTGGGCGTGGGCCTGACGCTCACGGTGCAGTCGGTGACGTCGGGCAAGGTCGCGACGCTCTCGGTCGACAAGGACGGCACATGGCCGTCGACGTTCGGCGACAGGCCGGCAGGCGGCGTGCTGTTCGACGAGTTCCACGGGCTGTCGGTGGTGAGCTTTCCGCAGGGGTTCGGCCTGGACCCCAGCGAGATCTGCATGTACGTCGTGGCGAGCACCGCCGAAGAAGGCGGCACTGTCGGCTCGGTAAGCTGCGGGTCGGGCCCGTTCCCGGCGACCGCGGCGCTGGCCGTGACAGAGGAGTCGCCGAGGAATCTGCGCGACGCGTTCGCCGTCGGCACCGCCCTGCAGTTCGTGCTGGAGGGCGAACAGGTGCACATCTACGCGAAGGCGCCGGTCACCGGCAGGCCGTCGTCGACGCCGACCCCCTGAGGTTCAGGCGCCTCGGCTGCCGGCATCCAGGATCCCCACGTCGGTGCGGTGGAAGTTCTGGAACGACCGGGATGCCGTCGGCCCGCGCTGACCCTGATACCGGTTGCCATAGGGGCCGGAGCCGTACGGGTTCTCGGCCGGCGACGACAGGCGGAAGTAGCAGACCTGGCCGATCTTCATGCCCGGCCACAGCTTGATGGGCAGCGTCGCGACGTTCGACAGCTCGAGCGTGACGTGACCGGTGAAACCCGGGTCGATGAAGCCCGCGGTCGAGTGGGTCAGCAGGCCCAGTCTGCCGAGGGACGACTTGCCCTCCAGCCGCGCCGCGACGTCGTCGGGCAGCGTGATCTGCTCGAACGTCGACCCGAGCGCGAACTCGCCCGGGTGCAGGATGAACGGCTCGTCGGGATCGACCTCGATGAGGCGGGTCAGCTCGGGCTGATCCTCGGCCGGGTCGATGAAGGGGTACTTGTGGTTGTCGAACAGGCGGAAGTAGCGGTCCAGACGCACGTCGACGCTCGACGGCTGCACCATCGCGGGCTCCCACGGGTCGAGCCCGATGCGCCCCGCGTCGATCTCGAGTCGGATGTCGCGGTCACTCAGCAGCACGGGGCCAGCCTATCGGGGCCGGCGGAGCGGGCGTCGCCCGGCAAGCGGACCGCTGTTGCACGGGTGACGGATCCCCCACCATCCTGGGGACGTCGCTTCCGTTCGGAAGCGGGCGCCTCGGAGTGCGCCGCTCACCAGCCGACCAGGAGGTCCTTCATGTCCAGCCCGTCGGTCGACGCCGTGCTGTGGGATGCCGACGGTGTGCTTCAACACACTCCCCCGGAGGTGTGGGGACTGGCCACCACGGTGGTCGCGCAGTTTCCCGGCGCGCTGAGCGGTGCCCCGATCGACGAGGCTGCCATTCGACGAGCGGCCGAAGCGGTCGGCCTCGGCGACCGCATCGACGACGTCCTCTCGGTGTGGTGGACGTTCGATGTGCTGGTTCCGTCCTTGACGACCGTTTCGCAGGTCAGGGCCGCAGGAACGCGCTGCTATCTCGCCACGAACCAGGATGCCTATCGCGCCGCCTGCATGCGAGACAAGGCGCCCTATGACGACGTCCTCGACGGCGCGTACTACTCGTGCGACGTCGGTGTGGCAAAGCCGGAGCCTGCGTTCTTCGAGTACATCGCGACAGATCTGGAACTCGCACCGGAGCGGCTGCTCTTCCTCGACGATCTGCCGGCGAACGTCGACGGTGCACGACGCGCCGGCCTTAACGCGGAATGCTGGACTCACCGCGAAGGGCTCCCGAAGCTGCTCGACATCCTCGAGCGGTACGGGGTCGTGCTGGCCGGCGAGCGCGTCGCTCGCCGCTGAGTGATGCTCCACGGCTCGGTCAGTTCCGGAGCGAACTCCGCTGACCCGCGCGGGGCGCGCGCGGATGCGTCCGCCCGCTTCGTGTAGATTGATGCAAGGCCTCGGGGCTGTAGTTCAATGGCAGAACTTCTGCTTCCCAAGCAGACAGCGCGGGTTCGATTCCCGTCAGCCCCTCCACCGAAGCCCCCTCGTCAGAGGGGACTTCTTCGTGTGCGGTGGAGTCAGCCCACCCGGCTGTACGCGCCGCGGACGAGCGGAGCGAGGTCGGCGCCGGCGGGGACCGCGGTGTCGAGCTCGAGGGCCAGCCGGCCGGCGTCGGCGCGCAGGCGCATCACGGTGCGACCGCGGTCGGAGCGCCGGTCGAGGACGAGCGTCTCGCCGTCCCACTCCGCTGTTCCCGGGGCCTCAGGCACGAACCCGTACGAGTCGAACCACCAGAACCCCGCGCCGGCGACGACGGCGTGCGCGTCGAGGCGCCCGCCATCGCGGATCTCGGCGTAGTCGAGATGGATGCCGTCCGGCCCGGGTCGCACGACGATCGAGCCCTGCGCGGCACCGGCCGCCGTCCAGGCCGTCGCGAAGAGCTCCTCCTCTCCTTTCCACTCGCCGAGCAGGGACGCGGTGCGGGGGTGCGAAGTCACGACCTGAACCTATCGACGCTCGCACCCCGTGCGCGGAAGGCGCGACGTCGATCCGGGCGACGCCGGGGATTCACCCGCACCGGCACGGCCGGGTCGAACCATACTGGGACATATGCCCGCCATCGCCGCCCATGAATACTCGCCCTGGGACTTCTGGCGCGAAGCCTCCATCGACGACCGCGAGGCCCAGCTCGCGCTGCAGCACGCCCTGGTCGACGGCCATCCGCGACACGAGCTCGGCGACGAGTGCTACGTCTCAGGCCTGGCGTCGATCGACAACGACTCGCTGCGACTGGGCGACCGCACCTACGTCGCGGCCGGCGCGTACCTCACCGGCGACCTCGTCACCGGTGCGGACTGCAGCGTCAACCCGTACACGGTGATCCGCGGCAAGGTGACGATGGGCGACGGGGTGCGCATCGGCGCGCACACCTCGATCCTCGGGTTCAACCACTCGATGGAGTCGGGCACGCCCGTCTTCCGCCAGCCCCTCACCTCGAAGGGCATCGAGATCGGCGACGACGTCTGGATCGGCTCCCACGTCGTGATCCTCGACGGTGTGCACGTCGGATCCCACTCCGTGCTCGCGGCGAGCGCCGTCGTCACCAAGGACGTGCCCGAAGGCGCCGTCGTCGGCGGCAATCCCGCTCGATTCATCCGGTGGCGCGTCGAACCCGACGACACCGGCATCGCACCCGACGCCGCTGCGGACGCGGCCGCCCGCGCGGAAGAAGAAGAGTCCGTTGCGGTCGAGCCCGGAGAAGTGGATGCCCCGGCCCTCGGCCTGCTGCCCGCCCTGGCGGGCGGCCATCCGGGCCGCACGTTCGCGCCCGCCGCGTTCGAGTCCGACCAGGCGGTCGTGCCCGACACGACCGCGCCCGAGACGACCGAGCCGGATGGGACCGACAGAGCCGGCGCGTCGCCGAGCGCCGACCGGACGAACGAGGCCGGGCAGGACGCTCCTGCCGCTGCAGAACCGTACGGCGGAGTCGACCAGGCGTCCGCCCCGCCCACGCCGACTCTCGACGCCGCGCCGTCGCGCCTCATGCCCGCCGCCGCGATGCACGCCCACGACGGCCTCGCCGAGCGCGTGGCCGAGCTGGCCGAACGGGCACGAGGCGAGGCATCCACTGTTCTTCAGCGCGCGTGGCGCGAAGACCTCGGGCTCTTCGCCGACAAGCCGGGTGCGGCGCCCACGGTGCGCGCGCAGTGCGACGCGATCGAGATCGCCGACCTGCTGCGGGGCACTACGCCGGCGCAGGCGTCGGCGGCCGCGCAGATCCGCCGGCTGCAGGAGTGGCAGGATGCCGCGACCGGCGCCGTCGCGCCGCTCGATGTCGACGGGGATCAGTCGGCCGGTCTCGGGTTCTCGCACCCCGATGTCGCGTACCACGTGCTGAGCGTCGGGTACGCGCTGGATCTGCTGGGTTCGTCGTTCGCGGCTCCTCTCACGTGGGTGACGGCGGCGACGCCGGAACGGGCTGTCGCGTTCTGCGAGAGTCTGCCGTGGGCCACCGACGCCTGGGGCGCCGGACACCATGTGGACGGCTTCGGCACGGCGATCCTGTGGACGCGGCGCGCCGGGCACGAGATTGCCCCGGGTGTGGAGGAGGCGCTGTTCGGCTGGCTGCTGCTGCACGCCGATCCGCACACCGGCATGTGGGGCGCGCCCTCACCCGACGGCGATCTGCTCCCCGTCGTGAACGGCTTCTACCGCGCCACCCGCGGCACGTTCGCGCAGTTCGGCGTGCCGCTCCCCCGCCCCGAGCGAGTGATCGACACCGTCCTGCGGCACGCGCGGTCCCCGCGGTGGTTCGCGCCAGGCGCGCGCAACGCCTGCAACGTGCTCGACATAGCCCACCCGCTGTGGCTGACACGCGGCAGCGGCTACCGCGGCGATGAGGTGCGCGATCTCGCCGCCCGTCTGCTCTCGGACGCGCTGCAGACCTGGACCACCGGCGCGGGCTTCTCGTTCCGCGAGCCCTCGCCGGCCACGCGCGGACTCGCCGAGACCGAGCCCGGACTGCAGGGCACCGAGATGTGGCTCGCGATCCTCTGGTACCTCGCCGATCTCGCCGGCGTCTCGGACGCGCTCGGCTACCGCCCCCGTGGCGTACATCGGCCCGAGCCGGCGCTCACGCTGCCGTAGCGGCGGTCATTCGCCTGTCGGCGACGACGGCCACACCTCGGGCACTCCCCCGTCCGGTCCGGCGACGACGATGCCCTGCCACGGTGTGATCGAGCGCCAGCCGACGTCGGGGTCGTCGTGGAGGATCACGATCACCCGGTCCTCGTCCTCGACCGCCAGGAACGGGTCGGGCGGAGGCGACGCCTCGCACGTGGCCGGCGTCGACACGACGCGCAGCTGGTCGTCGCCGTCACCCTTGATCCACTTGTCGACATCGATCGTCCAGATCGGCGCCGCTTCGCCGTAGAGGGTGGCGCTGCCCGACTGACCGACCAGTCGGCCGGCGACGACGGCATCCGCTTCCTCCACGGCATCCGCGGGGCTGTCGAACGACACCCAGTCGACGCACGTCTGCGATCGGACGCCGAGACCGAAGGCCCCGCACCCGGTCAGCGAGAGCACGGCGAGCACCCCGACGACCAGCCCGGGGAGCACGCGGCGACGTCGCATGAGACGAGTATGGTGCACCTCCGTCGGCAGAGACGGGATGCCGCAGCCCGCCGCGTCGGACCGGCCAGGCGGCGCGTCACGCCGCGTGGACCAGTACGGCCCCCGCCGCCACGAGCTCGCGCGAGATCGGATCGTCGGCCGGGGTGTCGGTGATGATCCCGGCGGTCGCGTCGAAAGGCAGGACGCGGAACACTCGCTCGACGAGATCCCCGGGGCCGCGGCGGCCTGATGGCGCCTTCGCGCACCGCGCGGCGCGTCACGTCCCGGTCGCGCCCCCGGTGAACAGGACGTCGGCGCGCTCGCGCGGCGTATAGCGGGCCGCGAAGTCACGGTCGTTGGGCACCCAGACCTCGTTCCACAGCGAGGAATGGGCGCGGCCGAGTGCGGCATCCCGAGCCATTCCCCGACGCTGCGCGGTCGCGAGGTCCACATCGCACCAGACGGTGAGGTCGAGGGTGGGAACCGTGTCGGGGTGGAACAGCCCGATGAGATCCAGCACGAGGATCCGGCCCGACGGCACCGGCTCGGGAGCGCCCAGGCCGCGCGCCGCCCAGTCGTACCTTCGGAACTCCCCCGGCCGCCCGGACCGGAACGGCCCGAGCACCTCGGCGACCACGCGGTCGCGTTCGACGCCGTCCCAGTCCGGCGACCGCCGATGCGAGCGCGTCGGATCGAGGAAGTCGTCGCCCCGCAACCGCACCGCGCCGTCGAGCCGCTCGACCAGCGCACGGGCGAGCGTCGACTTGCCCGCCCCGGCGAAACCCGACACGCCGACGACGATCGGATGGGATGCCGCACGCGCCGTGCTCTCGATGAGGCCGGTCAGCTCATCCAGGTCCACCCGGCTCACGCTAGCCGGAATGCCGGCCGGGAGTGACGGGCGCCACCGCAGGATGCAGGTGTTCGCTCGCCAGGGCGACGGTGGCCTGACGAGCACCTGCCGCGAGGCTCCCGGCCAGGTCCGCACCGGCGAGCGACGCGGCGAGGAAGCCGGCGAAGAACGCGTCGCCGGCACCGTTGGTGTCGACCACCTCGACGGGGACGGCCGGCACCTCGGCCCGCTCCCCCGTCGCCGAGAGGGCGATCGCGCCCCGCGCTCCCAGGGTGCAGACCGCCAGGCGCGGGCCGCGGTCGATGCAGCCCTGCATGAGCGCCCACGGGTCGTCGGTGCCGTCGTCGTTCATGAACACGACGTCAGCAGCCCGCAGGAAGGGCTCGTGGAACGACGAGGCACCGTCGTAGTCGTGCAGATCGGTCCAGATCGGCGCGCCGCCCGCGCCCGCTCGCCGGCGCTCCACGAGCGCCGCGCCCATCTCGCTCAGGTCGACGACGGCGATCTCCGCCGCGCTGAGGGCGGCCTCGATGCGGTCGAGATCCGCCGCCGTCGGCGACGACGGCGTCGAGAGGTAGAGGCTCACCCGCTCCCCTGCTCGCGTCATGAGGTTCGCGTGACGCTCGGTGTGCTGCGAGTCATATGCCTGCAGCGGAACGTTCGCCGCCGACAGCGCCTCCGACACCCACCGACCCTCGTCGTCGGCGCCGAGCAGCGCGTGCAGCGCCACGTCGATCCCCCGCGCAGCCAGGTGCAGCACCTTGCCCGCCGACGTCCCGCCGAGCGTGTGCTGGTCGCCGAGCGCGAACTGCATGTGAGGCACGGGCTCGGGAAGGCGGTCGAGCACGATGAGGTGGTTCCAGGACGCCGGGCCGCACACGGCGACGCGGGCGGCGGGCAGAAGGGCGGCCGACGCGGAGGGCATCCACTCAGTAAACCAGCTTCCCACGCGGAATGTAAGCGCTTGCAGGGATTGCGGTGATGCGGGATCGTGACGGTCGCCGTAGGGCGGCGGGCATTAGATTGGGCCCTGTGAAGCAATATGCCGTCGCGCTCATGGTTCTTGCCGGCCTCGCCCTGACGGGTTGCGCCCAGACCTCCGCCGGCGACGCCGGCGGGCCGACCTCGACCCCCACCGTCGAGTCCACCCCCACGCCCACCTCGGCCGACGCGATCACGGTGGGCGTCGACGCCCTCGTGACCATGCACGACGGCGAGTCGGTCACCTACCCGTACACGGAGCCCGAGCCGCTGATCGACTTCGTCGCGGAGATCACGGGCCTGTCCCCGGAGGGCGAAGACATCCCGGACCCGTGGGGCAACGGCGAGGTGTGGGGCACGAAGTACACCTGGGAGGGCATCACGGTCTCGGCGATGACCGACGGAGGAGCCGGCGTCCGCGTCACCTCGAAGTCGATCGGCGGCATCCCCGTCGCGACGTCGCCGGGAATCGCGGTGGGCTCCACGAGCGACGAGGTGGTCAGCACCGGTGGCTGGGAGACCTGGAACGACGGGGCGACCCACTACTTCGGTGTCGATCCGCAGCCCGTGGAGGGCACGCAGTCGCTGAGCCGGCCCGGAGAGATCGGGCGCGCCTACATCGACGTCACGACCGTGGACGGTGTGGTCACCGCCATCGCCGCCCCCGCCAACGACTACTCCGACCTCTGAGCCGGCGCGACTACTCCTCCAGCGGCCCCAGAGCGGGTGCGTCGACGAACCGCACCACCGGCTCGGCCACGCGATCGAGTTCGATCATCACGACGGTATTGGCGCCGGCGACGAGCGCAGCCGCCGGCACGTACAGCGTGCGCTGCGGGCCGTTGGACCAGTACCGGCCCAGCACGAAGCCGTTGACGACCGCGTAGCCCTTGCCCCAGCCGGACGTGTCGAGGAACAGGTCCGTCGGCTCGTCGAGCGCGAACCCGCCACGGACGACGAACGGTCCGACAGCACCCGCGGCGCCGAACGGAGCCGCGGCGGCCGTGGCGCCGAGCCCGGCCACGTCGATCGGCGTCGCCGTCCACCCGACGAGCGGCGCACCGTCGAGCAATACCCCCTTGATCAGGCCTTTCGACTCGCCGAGACGGACGTCGTAGTTGACGCGGCCCTGCTCTTCGACGAGCACGCGCAGTCGCCCACCCGCGGGCACGACCAGCGCATCCTCGCCGCGCGTACGTGACAGCGTGCCGACCGCGATGCCGTCGACCGACACCCATGCGTGGTCGCGCACCTCGCCGAAGCGCAGCACTCCCCCGGCAGGCAGCTCGGTTTCGTACACGACGAGCGCGCTCAGATGACCGAGCTCCTCGAAGGTCGGCGGCGCCTCATGACGGACGGCGGATGCCGCGACCGCCGCGACGACCGGCTGCACGGCGACCTCGAACACGGGAGCCGGGTCGCCCGCAGCCGGCACCTCGTCGGGCACAGGGGCGTATTTGGCGATCACGTCACGGAAGGCGAAGAACTTCTCCGTCGGGCGGCCGGCCTCGTCCAGTGGCGCGTCGTAGTCGTACGACGTCACGATGGGCAGGTAGCGGCCCTTGTGGTTCGCGCCGTTGGTCAGGCCGAAGTTGGTGCCGCCATGGAACATGTAGAAGTTCACCGAGGCCCCCGCGGACAGCAGCGCGTCGAGCTCCGCCGCGGAGTCTGCGGCCGACGTGGTGTGATGCGTGGCGCCCCACCAGTCGAACCAGCCGTCCCAGAACTCGGCGCACATGAGCGGGCCGGTCCTCTGGTGGCGGCGCAGCGTCGCGAGGCGTTCCGGCGCGCGGGACCCGAACGATCCCGTGAGGTGCACGCCCTCGACGCTGCCGTCGCTCAGCATCTGGTCGGTCGGCTGGTCGATGGTCGTCAGGGGCACCGTGATGCCGGCATCCCTCGTCACCTGCACGAGGTGCTCGAGGTAGGCGGTGTCGGAGCCGTACGCGCCGTACTCGTTCTCGATCTGCACCAGCACGACCGGGCCGCCTCGGTCGATCTGGCGTGGGGCGACGATGTCGTAGACGCGCTGCAGGTAGGCCGTGACCTCGGCGAGGTACGACGGCTCGGACCGGCGCAGCCCGATGCCTGGCATCCCGGTCAGCCATACCGGCAGTCCGCCGTTATGCCACTCCGCGCATATATACGGACCGGGTCGCACGATCGCGTGCATCCCCTCGGCGGCGACGAGGTCGAGGAAGGCGCCGAGGTCGTTCCAGCCGGTCGCGTCCCACTGGCCGCGGACCGGTTCATGGGCGTTCCACGCGACATATGTCTCGATGGTGTTGAGCCCCATGAGCCGGGCCTTGCGGATGCGGTCGGCCCATTGGCCGGGGTGCACGCGGAAGTAGTGCAGCGCGCCCGCCAGCACCCGGAACGGTTCGCCGTCGAGAAGGAAGTCGGTCTCGCCGATCTCGAACGAGCCTGTCGTGGGGGAGGAGGCGGTCACTGCGCGGAGCCCGTGCGGGCCTGCAGCACCGTGGCGAGGCGCTCCAGCTGCGACGCGTCTTCGAGCGCCGATCCGACCGCTGCCACTCGCACGCCGGCGGCGAGGTACTCCTCGACGTTCGACGCGTCCAGGCCACCGGTCGCGACGAAGCGCACCTGCGGGAACGGCCCGCGGATGTGCCTGAACCAGCCGCTGCCGAGCCACGTCGCCGGGAAGGCCTTCAGCCACGTGAGCCCGAGCGAGACGGCGAGCTGCACCTCACTGGGTGTGGCGACCCCGGGAAGGATCGGGATGCCGGCGTCCTGAGCCGCGCGGACGACGGCGGGGTCGAGGCCCGGTGAGACCAGGTACTTCGCCCCGGCGTCGGCGGCGAGTGCGACCTGCGCCGGCGTGATGATCGTGCCGGCGCCGACGATCTTGCCGCGCTCGTCGGCCGCGGCGACCACGGCGCGCAGCGCGCGTTCGTCCTCGTCGGTCTGCAGCGGCACCTCGACGGAGTCGATGCCGAGGTCCCACGCGGTCTCGGACAACCGCACCGAGCGCTCGACGCCCATGCCCCGCAGGATGGCCATCAGCGGCGCGCCCGCGAAGGCGGTGTCGAACCAGTCCACAGTGGTCTCAGTCATCGGAGTTCCTTTCGTCATGCCCCCGCGAGCCGTCGCATTTCGGAGCATCCGGGATGCCGCGAGCGACCATTCGCGACGGCTCGGCGGAGGAGGAGAGCTTCATCGGGCCGACGGCTCGTCGATCGAGTCCGTCGTGGTCTGCAGGGTGCGCGCGGCACGGGCGTGCCCGGCGCGCAGGCTGTCGGCGAGGGAGTCGCCCGACAGGCGCCCTGCGAGGTACCCGCCGGCGAACGCGTCGCCGGCACCGACGGCCTCGACGACCTCGACGACGAGCGCAGGCTCGAACACCTCGTCGCCGCCGGTGTAGACCGTCGCACCGACCGATCCGTCCTTGACGACGAGCTCGTCGACGTCGGGCAGGAGCGCCCGCACGTCGTCGGCCTCGACGGTGCCCCAGAGCGTCTCGGCCTCGTCGCGCCCGACCAGCACGACGTCGGCGCTGCGGGCGAGCTCGAGCAGCGCGGGAGCGGCGACCTCGGCGCTCCACAGGGGAGCACGGTGGTTCACGTCGAACGACACCCGCACCCGGTGCGCGTGCGCCCGCTCCATGACGCGGGCCAGGAACGCGGCCGCCGAGGACGAGATCGCTGCGGTGATGCCCGACACGTGCAGCAGGTCGACGCCGTCGAACGACACTGCGTCGGCGTCGAGCTCGCACAGCGCCGACGCAGCCGAGCCGTCCCGGTAGTAGAGCACGCCGTTGCCGGGGTCCTTCACGTACAGCCCCGTGCGCCGCGTGTCGTCATAGACGACACGGGACACGTCCACACCGCGCGCCGTCAGCTGACGCGCGATGCGGCGGCCGAGCGCGTCGGCGCCGAGACGGCTGAACCACACCGCGGTGTGGCCGAGCGCCGACACGTGGGCGGCGACGTTCGACTCGGCGCCGCCGGCATCCAGCAGAAAATCGTCGGCGTCGGCGACAGGAGCGGCGATCACCGGCGCGACCATCGCCATGGTCTCGCCGATGGCGAGCAGAGTGCGGGGCATTCCGCCAGCGTAGTCAGGCTGCGGCATCCCTCACCTCCCGATCCGGGCATAAGTCGGAGATCCCGCGGGAGTCGGACGGATCGAGCCGATTCGTCCGAATCTCGCGGCTTCTCCGCGCGGGGCGCGGAGCGCGCAGGTCATCGGAGATCGGTGACCGGCGCGGCGTCCATGTCGTCGAAGGCCTGGTTCTCGCCGGCCATCGCCCAGATGAAGGTGTAGGCCGAGGTGCCGACGCCGGAGTGCAGAGACCACGACGGCGAGATGACGGCCTGACGGTCGGCAATCACGAGGTGACGGGTCTCTTCGCGCTCGCCCATCAGGTGGATGACGCGGGCGTCCTCGGGCAGGTCGAAGTACAGGTAGCACTCGGTGCGGCGGTCGTGCGTGTGCGCCGGCATGGTGTTCCACATCGAGCCCGGGTGCAGCTCGGTGACGCCCATGACGATCTGGCAGCTCTTCACGCCGTTCTCGTGGATGTACTGGTTGAGCGTGCGGCGGTTCGAGGTGACCTGGTCGCCCAGCTCGCGCACGGTGCCCTCACCGGGCGACACGAGCGCGGCCGGGTAGGCGGTGTGGGCGGGGGCTGAGAAGAGGTAGAACTGGGCGCCCGTCTCACCGTCGGCGTCGGCGAACGAGACTGCCTGGATGCCGCGGCCGAGGTACAGGCAGGCGCCCTTGACGAGCGTGTAGACCTCGCCGTCGGCGGTGACCGTGCCGGTGCCGCCGACGTTGATGATGCCGACCTCGCGGTGCTCGAGGAAGTAGTCGCTGCGGATCTCGGGGTAGCCGCCGAGCTCGAGCACGCCGCCGGCGGGCACGGCGCCGCCCAGCACGATGCGGTCGTGGTGGGTGTAGGTCAGGCGGATCTCGCCCGGCACGAACACGTCGGGGATCAGGTAGGTGTCGCGCAGGTCCTGCGTCGTCATGCCCGGGATCTGGGCGGGGTTGGTCGCGTAGCGCTGCGGGATGTGCTGCTCGGTCACGAGTTCTCTCCTGGTTCTGCGTGTTCTGTTCGGGTGAGTGGATGCCGGCGGCCTAGCGGACCAGCCAGCCGCCGTCGACGGGGATGACGGCGCCGGTGACGTATGCGGCGGCGTCCGACGCGAGGAACACGAAGACCCCCTGCAGGTCGGACGCGTCGCCCCAGCGCCCGGCCGGGATGCGCGACAGGATCGACGCCGCGCGGTCCTCGTCGGCGCGCAGCGGCGCGGTGTTGTCGGTGGCCATGTAGCCGGGCGCGACGGCGTTGACGGTGACGCCGGCCGCGGCCCACTCGTTCGCGAGCGCCTTGGTGAGGCCCGCGACGGCGTGCTTCGAGGCGGTGTAGGCCGGGACGAGGATGCCGCCCTGGAACGACAGCATCGACGCGACGTTGATGATGCGCCCGCCGCCCTGCGCGATCATGTGGCGGCCCGCAGCCTGCGACAGGTGGAACACGGCGTCGAGGTTGATCGACAGCACGTCGTCCCAGTCCGAGGCGGGGTAGTCCACGGCGGGGGAGCGGCGGATGGTGCCCGCGTTGTTGACGAGGATGTCGAGGCCGCCGAGCTCGGCGATGACCTCGTCGACGGCCGCGGTCAGCTCGTCGGGCGTCGCCGAGACGAGGTCGCGCTGCACGCGGTGCACGCGGCGGCCGGTCTGCTCGATGAGCGCCGCGGTGGCCGACGCGTCGCCGCGGTCCAGCAGCGCGACGTCGGCGCCGGCCTCGGCGAGGGCCAGGGCGGCGCCCTGGCCGAGTCCGCGGCTGGAGCCGGTGACGAGGGCGACCTTGCCGTCGAGGCGGAACGAGTCGAGGATCATGCGGTGGCCTCCTGTGAGTCCGGTCGTTGAGCGAAGGGCGCTCTGGCGCCCGTAGACGAAACGCGGTCTGGCACGAGGCTGCTCGTCGGTCGGGGCGTTTCGTCTCGCTTCGCTCGCTCAACGACCGGGGGCTGGGCGGCCACGAAGGTGGTGGTGAGCTCGCCGATCCGCGAGATGCGGACGGTCACGGCGTCGCCGCCGGCCAGCGGGCGATGCGCCTCCTGGGCGTCGGGGAGCTTCTGCGGGGTGCCGGTCGAGACGATGTCGCCGGGCTCGAGGGTGAGCACCTGGCTGAGGTGATGGATGACGTACGCGACGCTGAAGATCGTGGTCGAGGTGGACTGCGACACGGTCACGACGCCGTCCCGCACGACCTCGACGAGGAGGTCCTGCGGGTCGCCGAGCTCGTCCGGCGTGACGATCCAGGGCCCCAGCGGCGCGAACCCGTCGGAGCACTTGCCGAGCGCCCACTGGCTCTGCCGCCGCTGCCACGCGCGGTCCGACACGTCATTGAGGATCGTGTAGCCGCCGACGTGGTCGAGGGCGTCCGCCAGCGCCACGCGCTGTGCGCGGCGCCCGATCACCACCGCGACCTCGCCCTCGTAGTCGACGTCGGTCGCGCCGGGCGGGATCACGACGGGCTCGTTCGGCCCGGCGAGCGTGTTCGCCGTCTTGACGAACACGTCGGGGTACTCGGGATCGTTCGCGGTCGGGTCGACCCCGTCCGGCACGTGTCCGCGGTAGTTGTAGCCCAGGCACAGGATCTTGCCCGGAGTCACCGGCGCGCGCAGCGCATCGGAGTCGAGCACGGGCAGCGACGAGGGCTCGATCGCCCCGACGGCGGCGCGCGCCGCGCTCAGGGCCGCGGCATCCGCCAGCAGTTGCGCGACCGACCCGGCGAACCCGCCCAGGTCCAGCACACGGTCGCCGACGATGGCGCCGGGCCGCGGCCCGGATGCGGCGGCGTACGTGACGAGCCTCACCAGTACTTCTTCCAGTCGGGGCGCGCGACGCGCATGAGCGCCTCGAGGTAGAAGTAGTCACCCCACAGCGTGCCCTCGTCGACGCCGTTGCCCTTGGGCAGGTCGTAGACCGAGTGCAGGATGAGGGCGTCCGAGTCGGCGGCCTCGACGGGCGTGTAGTCCGCGATGAGCGAGGCCAGGATCGAGTGGGCCCGCGCCGTCCACTCGGCGGCGCGTGCGGCATCCGTCTCCACCGAGGCGAGCTCGATCAGACCGCACACCGCGATCGCGGCGGCGGAGCTGTCGCGGGGCGCGTCGCTGCCGTCGGTGTACACGAGGTCCCAGAACGGCACCTCGTCGGAGGGCAGGTGGCGCAGGAAGTACTCCGCGCAGCGACGGGATGCCTCCAGCAGCCGCTCGTCGCCGGTCACCGCGAAGTTCATGGCGAAGCCGTAGATGCCCCAGGCCTGGCCGCGCGCCCAGCACGACTCGTCCGCAGCACCCTGCTCGGTGCCGCCGCGCAGCGCCTCGCCGGTCTCGGCATCCCAGTAGAACGTGTGGAAGGTCGAGTCGTCCTCACGCAGGATGTGCTCGCGCAGCTGCGCGGTGTGGCGGCGCACGGCGTCGTCGAAGCGGGCCTCGCCGGTCTGCTCGCCCGCCCAGGTCAGCAGCGGCATGTTCATCAGGCTGTCGATGATCGTGCGGCCGCGCTGGGCCGGGTCCGACAGGTCGCCCCATGCCTGGATGATGCCGGCCGGCTCCAGGAAGCGGCGCATCAGGTGGTCGGCTGCGAGCAGCGACGCCTGCCGGGCCGCCTCGTCCGCACCCAGCCGCCACGACGCGACGGTCGACAGCGTGTACAGGAAGCCGAGATCGTGCGTGTCGAGGTCCTCTTCGGCGCGCACACGGCGCTCGAAGTCGGCGACGTCGACCAGGGCCGCCTCGCGGTAGTCCTCGTCGCCCGAGAGCTCCCATGCGAGCCAGAGCATGCCGGTGCGGAAGCTCGTGGTCCAGCCGCGGTTGCCGCCCAGCGGGATGACACCCTCGGCGGGACGCTGCTCGTACCGATCGTCCACCGTCGTGTCGTCGGGGTACGCGGGGCCGAACTTCGCGATGTTGCGCCGGACCGTCGACAGCGCGTCGGCGATCGCGTCGTCGACGCGGGGGGCTCTCGTGCCCGAGGCGGGCGTGGTGGACGTCATGGAGATATTCCTTCAGAGATATGAACGGGATCGGATGCCGCGGCTACGCGCGCGCCGGCACCGGTTCGTCGAGATCGAGCACAGGTCGGAGGATGAAGCGGGAGTTGGTCCACGCGAGATAGAGCGCCGCGGACGCCGTCAGCCCGAGGCCGAGCGCCGGCGCGGTGGCGAACACCGCGGCCTGCACGCCGAACGCGATGAGCGACACGATGGTCAGGTACCAGCGACGCAGGCCCAGGTGCAGGCTCGCCCGCAGCACGTCCCGGAACCGCGCCTGCGGCACCTCGGCGAACGCGACGAGCGACAGCAGACCGACGCCGATCGCGAGGAGGCCGAGAACCCCGAGCAGCGGAACGGTGATCACGGCCGCCGGCGAGGGCGCCAGCATCCGCACATCCACCAGCAGCACCACGACCACCGCCGTGACGGCCGCGCCGATGACCAGCGCACGCCACCAGGTCTCGCGCAGGCCCGCGACGAACCCGCCGATCGGGCCGAGCCCGCCCGCGCCGTGCTCGCGGAACGCGCGGAACGCGGCGGCGACGCCCGGCGCCGCCAGGGGCGCCGCGATCGCCAGCAGCGGCCACGAGTAGGCGGGATCCGTCGTCACGAGCAGCGCCACGAGCGGCAGGCACGAGATGACCAGCAGCAGGTTGGCGATCAGCCCGAGGTAGATCATCCCGATGAGCGACGCCCACGACTCGTGCGAGACCAGTCCGTTGAGCTTGGCGAGGACGCCGTCGTTCTTCTTCATGAGGTCAGCCCTTCAGCCCGCTCGTCGCGATGCCCTCGACGAAGTACTTCTGGCCGAGCAGGAAGATGACCGCGATCGGGACCACCGAGATGGTCAGGCCGGCGAACAGCAGGGCGTAGTTCGTGTCGAACAGGTTCGAGACGAAGCCCTTCAGACCCAGCTGGATCGTCCACAGGTCGGGGTTGCGCAGGTAGATGAGCGGTCCGAGGTAGTCGTTCCAGGTGGCGACGAAGGTCAGCAGCGTCAGCGACGCGAGCGCAGGCACCGACAGCGGCAGCATGATCTTGCGCCAGATCGCGTACTCGCTGAGGCCGTCCAGGCGTGCGGCCTCCGACAGCTCCTCGGGGATCGTCTCGTAGAACTGCTTCATCAGGAACACGCCGAACGCGCCGAACGCCTGCAGCAGGATGATCGACCACAGGGTGTTCGACACCTTGAAGTTCGACAGCATGATGAACTGCGGGATCATGTACGACTGCCACGGCACGGCGATCGTGCCGACGTAGAGCAGGAACAGCACGTCGCGACCGCGGAACTTCATGCGGGCGAAGCCATATGCCGCGAACGAGCCGGTCAGCACCTGCAGGAAGGTGACGACCACCGCGAGGAACAGCGTGTTGCGGATCCAGACCAGCATGTTCGACTGCGTCCAGATGTCGATGTAGTTCTGCCACACCCACGTCTCGGGGAGCCACTTGATCGGCACCGAGAAGACCTCGTTCGAAGACTTGAACGAGCTCAGCACCATCCACACGAACGGCGTCAGCAGCCCGATCGCGAAGATGACGAGGGCGATGTACATCAGGATGCGGCCGATCCGGCGTCCGGGGGTCAGCCGCTCGCCGTCCGCGTCGCGCTTGGCCGGCTTGCCGTCGGCGAGCCGGCGGAGGCTGCGCACCGCCGCGGTAGGGGGCGTGAAGTCCGAGACCAGGCGGTCGGCGGCGTCCTTCTCGAGCTGCTCGGCCATCACTTGTTCCCCCTCTTGTTCCACAGGAACTGGATGATCGTGACGATGATGCACATGAAGAACAGCACCACCGCGGCGGCCGACGCGTAGCCGAACTGGCTCTCTTCGAAGCCCTTGCGGTAGATGAACTGCGACATCACGAGCGTCGCCTGGCCGGGACCGCCGTCGGTCATGACGAGGATCAGATCGAAGATCTTGAACGAGTTGATCGTCAGCATGACGGTGACGAAGAACATCGTGGGCCGCAGCGACGGGAGGGTCACGTTCGTGAACCGCTGCCACGTGTTGGCGCCGTCCATGCGGGCCGCCTCATGCAGCTCGCGCGGCACGGTCTGCAGGCCGGCGAGGAACAGGATCATGTAGTAGCCCATGTCGCGCCACGTCGACACGATCACGACGGCAGGCATCGCCCACTGCGGCGACGTGAGCCATCCGGGCGGGTTCTGGATGCCGATGAACTTGAGGAACTCGTTGATCGGACCGTACTCGGGGCTGAAGAGCAGGTTCCACACCACCGCGATCGCGACGATCGACGTGATGTACGGGAAGAAGGCGGCGGTGCGGAAGAACGCGACGCCGCGGAGCTTGTTGTTGAGCAGCAGCGCGAGACCCAGCGAGACGACGATCGTCAGCGGGATGTGCATCACCGAGTAGTAGAGGGTGTTGACGACCGAGGTGCGGAAGCTGCCGTCGCCCATGAGGCGGGTGAAGTTCGCGAGGCCGATGAAGTCGGCCTTGCCGAAGACGTTCCAGTTCGTGAACGCCATGTAGAAGAGGATGACGATCGGCACGAGCGTGAGCACGCCGAAGCCGATGAAGTTGGGGAGGATGAAGCTCCACCCGATGAGGGTGTTGCGCAGGCGCAGCTTCGAGCGCCGGCGGGGCGAAGGCGGCGGTGCGGTACCGGCCTCGGTGGCGGTGATGGTCGCCATGGCGGATCTCCAGGGGCCTGTCGGGAAGGGGTTGCTGGTGCGGTGCCCGGCCTGCCCGCGGGGAGCGGGCCGGGCACCGGGTCTCAGGTCTTCGACAGGGCTCGGGGCTCAGGGGCTCCCGAGCCCTGTCGAAGGAGCGGGATCAGTCGGTGCCGACCTCGTTGGCGACGCGGTCCTGCGCCTCCTTGATGGCGTCGGCCGGCGACTGCGAGCCCGACATGATCGCGGTGTGCATGTCGCCGAGGATGCCCTGGATCGCCGCGGCCTTGTCAGAGGTCGGGTTCTCGGGGTGGACCTCGTGCGTCGAGTACGCGAACTTCGACAGGTCGTCGGTGGGAGCGCCGTCGACCGAGAAGTACGTGTCGACGACCGCGTCGGTCAGCAGCGCCGGGGTGATGCCGATGCCCGCGAGCACCTGGGCGCCCTCTTCACCGGCGGCGAAGGCGAGGAAGTCCTTCGCGGCGGCGACCTTGGACTTGTCGATCGCGGCGTTGATGCCGAGACCGGTCGGGTCGCCGAAGGTCACCGGGGTGTTGTCGAGACCCGTGGTCTTGGACGACTCCTGCGGGATGGGCGCGATGCCCCAGTCGAACGTGTCGGCGTCGCCCGACGCCTGCTGCGCGATCAGCGTCGCGACGAACCACGTGCCCATGGGCAGCATGGCGGCGTTCTGCTTGCCGAACTCGCCCTGGTAGGTGAGCTGGTTGGCCTTGGCGGTGTTGAAGTCGACCTGGTCGCCGGCGGCCTGCATTGCGAGCTGACGCTCGTAGAAGGGCTCCATGTAGTCGTACTTGCCCTTGAGGATGTCACTGTCGGTCTGCGCGTTGGCGAAGCCCTGGACGGTCGACTGCCAGTTGTGCAGGTACGCACCCTTGGCGGCGCTGCCCGCAGCGGTAAGGCCCGTGGTCAGCGCGTCGGCGGCGTCGGCGTAGTCGTCCCACGTCCAGCTGCCGTCGGGGTAGTCGACGCCCGCCTGGTCGAACAGCGCCTTGTTGTAGTACAGGACCCACGAGTCGTTGCGGTAGGGGACCGCGTAGGCGGTGCCGTCGACCTCGTACGACTTCGCGCCGCTGATGCCGTCGGGAAGCTTCACGTCCGACACGTCGAGCAGCTGGCCGCCGTTCACGAAGGTCGGAACGAACTTGACCTCCTTCTGCGTGATGATGTCGGGGGCCGAGCCTGCCGCGAGGTCGGCGGTGACGAGGGTGTTGTACTCGGCCGCGTCGTAGCCCTTGAGCTCGACCGTGACGTCAGGGTTCTTCTCGTGGTACGCGTCCGCCAGCTTCTGGAACTCGGGCGTGGTGTCAAGGCTCCAGCCCGACATCGTGAGCGTGACCGGACCCGACGACTCCTCGGGCGCAGCGGCGTCGTCGCCGCTGCTGCTGCAGCCGGCGAGGGCGAGCGTGGCGACCACGGCGATGCCGGCCGCGGCAGCGTATGAGCGCTTCATACTGGGGGTACTCCTTTGTGATTGCGGACCCTTCCTCGGGCCCATCGGGTTACCGGTTGGCGTGGGACGCGTCGCCGGGGTGCGCGAGGCGACTGGTGGTCGCCGTCCCGTCCGGCCAGGTGACCGTGACGGTGGTGTCGCCGGCGTCCGTGCGGACGTCGACTGTCGCATCGCCGGACGATGCGAGATCTGCGGCTGTGAGCTCGACGAGCGTGGCGATCCACGCACCGGGCTCGACCGGGTAGGTCACGACCGGCACGATCGCGACGGGTCCGAGCGGGCTGGCGTCGAAGCGCTCCTCGAACGCGCCGACGCCCTCGCCGAGGACCGAGTGGATGCCCGAGGCCAGGCTGTCGGCGACCGCCGAGGCCGAGGCATCCCGAGCCTCTCCCGACACCGTGGCGGCGGCGAGCGCCCAGCCGCCGACCCGCAGGTGCAGCGCGCCGGCGTCGACACCGGACTGGAGGGAGTCGACGCGCGTGAGGCGCACCTCCCACGGGCCGCGCAGGAGGGAGTGGACGGTCACGACGCCCGCGAGCTCGACGTCGCCGTCCAGGCCCGAGCCGTGCCGGTGGGCCGCCGGGCGCGGGGTGATCCAGTGGGCCCGCGAGACGGACGCGGCGATCGCGACGCTGGCGGGGCCCTCGCCGTCGACACGCACGTCGATGAGCTCCATGGCGGCGCGGTGCGTGGCGCGACCGGTCTCGTCGACGAGCGCGACGGACTGCTCCAGCGGCTCGTGCCAGGCGGCCTGGTTCGCGAGCGGGCTCGTGGCGGTCGAGTAGCCGATGCGGGCGTACAGCGGCGAGTCGCCGACGAGGGCGCCGTCGGCGGCGTGGTCGCTGCCGTGGTTGGCGATGCGCACGATGCCGTCGGCCGCGGTGCCCGACACGGCCCAGCCGGCGGAGCGGACGACGCGGACGTCGTCACCGGTCTCGACCGGCAGCGGCTCGGACGCGGCGGCCCACACCGGGTGGTCGGCGGGCAGCGAGATGCCGAGCAGGCCCTTGACGGCCCAGTACGGCGAGCCGGGACCCGAGTACGACTGGGCGAGCTCGCGCCACTCGTGGTGCCAGCCCATCGTGAGCACGCCGTCCTCGCCGGGCGCGTCGTGCGCGACGAAGTGCGCGACCACGGCGTTCGCGGCGCGGCGCAGCTGTCCGAGCGGCACCGAGGGGACCTCGGCGATCGCGCCGACCCAGAACGGGGCCGCGGCGGCGAAGCGGTAGATGAGGCTGCGGCCCTGGATGAGCGGCGAGCCGTCCGCGCCGACGAGCGCGACGGCGTCCTGCAGGAAGCGGTCCAGGCGCACGATGTCGCCGGGGGTGCGGCCACCCGCGAGTTCGCCGGCGCCCTGCATCCGCGACCACAGCACAGGGTAGGTGTGCAGGGCCCACCCGACGTAGTGGTCGTACGAGCGCTCGAACCCGTCCGAGATCCAGCCGTCCTCGCGCACGAGTGAGTCGTGCAGGGCGAGGTCGTCGGCGACGTCCTGCGCCGACCACGGGCCGCCCACCGAGCGCAGGAAGGTCTGCACCACGACGCGGAACCACAGCCAGTTGGTCTTCGGGTAAGTGGTGTCGCCCACGACGGGGGCGAGGTAGTCGATGACGCGCTGCTGGGTGACGGCGTCGAGGCGGTCCCAGATCCAGGGGCGCGTCATGTCGAGCACGAGCGCGAGCGACGCGGCCTCGACCTTGGCCTGCGCGTGCTCGTCGAGCCGCACCCAGCGATCGGCGGCATCCGGGTCGACACCGGTGACGATGCCCTGCCGGTAGAAGTCGGCGAGTGCCTCGGTGCCTTCGCCTCGGGCGCCCGCGATGCGGAAGCCGGCGAGCAGGAACGTGCGGGCGAAGCCTTCGAGGCCGTCGACGTCGTGGCCGTAGCCGCCCTCGGCGCCGGGGAAGTGGATGCGGCCGTGACCGGGCGACGCGTACGAGCGGGCGGTGTCGAGCAGGTGATCTGCGAAGGCGAGCCATTCGTCGCGGGTCCAGTCGGCTGCCGCGGCGGTGCGTGCGGATGTGCCGTGGTGCTGGACCGTCACTGGGATCTCCCTTGATCGATTTGTCGCCGCCCGCCCTCCGTGGAAGGCGAACGTTTTGGACTGTAGCAATCCATTTCGTTCATTGCAAGACTGTTTTGGATTCGTTATGATCGTTTATGATCGCTTTGGTGGTGAGTACGCCACGATCGGTGAATCGATGAGGAGGATCCCTTGACCGCGATGGTCCCCACGCCCGCACCAGCTGCATCCCCCGCTTTCGCGGGCCGCCTGGCCGGGACGTACCACCGGCAGGCCGGGACGGATGCGGCCGGTTTCGCGTCGGCCCTGGCGGGTCTGCTGGCAGGGCCGGCCCACGCCCTGCCGGTGCCTCCGGCCGAAGACCGGGCGGTCTGGGGTCCGGGCGGCACGGCCGACGCCGAGTCGATCCGCGGCATCTTGGAGCGCGCACAGGCCGACCTCGATCAGCCGTGGCCGGTGCCGCTCGCCTCTGCGGCCGCGCGGCTTCACGACGACGGCGACCGCGCCGGCTGGGAGGCCGTGCTCTACGAGCGCCAGCGCCGCCTGTCGCGCGCCGCCGTGGCCGCCGCGTTCTACGCCGACACCCCCGTTGTTCGTTCGTCACCTGTGCACGCGGATCCCGCCGTTCAGCGCGCACAGGTGACGAACGAACGGGAAGAGCTGGGCGCACGGTTCCTCGCCGAGGCGCTCGACGGCGTGTGGCTGTTCTGCGAGCAGAGCTCGTGGTGCTGGCCCGCGCACGATGACGCGTTCCGCGTCCACGGCTCGGTGCTGCCCGTGGTCACCTCCCCGTACCTCGATCTCGGCGCCGGCGAGGTGGTGAGCCTGCTCGCCTGGGTCGACCAGCTGATCGGCGACCGCCTCGAGGCGCGGTACCCCGGCATCCGCTCGCGGGTGCGTCACGAGGCGCGCATCCGCATCTTCGAGCCGTTCACGCAGCGACGGGACTGGCATTGGCTCGGCCTGGACGGCGACGTGCACAACTGGAACCCGTGGATCCACGGCAACGTGCTCGTCGCGGCGCTGCGCCTGCTCGACGACCCGGCCGAGGCCGACGAGCGCGCCGCGGTCGTCGCGCTCGCACTGGAGGGCATCGACCGCTACGTGTCGGTGCTGCCCGAGGACGGCGCGATCGACGAGGGCTACGCGTACTGGTGGAACGGCGCCTGCCGCGCACTGGAGGCCCTCGACGTCGTGCGCCACGCCACCGGGGGAGTGCTCGACGCCTCGAGCATCACCGCGCTGCGCGAGACCGTCGCGTTCCCCCACCGCATGCACCTCGGCGGCGACTGGTACCTGAACCTCGCCGACGGTCAGGCCCGGGTCTCGGCCGCCCAGCCGTGGCACGCCCTGCATCGCGCCGCGCTCGCGGCGGGGGATCGGGATGCCGCGGCCCACGCCGCCTCGCACCGCTGGGTCGAGTCCCCCGAGTTCGGCGGCACGCCGGCGGCCATCGAGCACCCCGGCTTCGGGCGGCTGCTGCGCGGCATCACCGACCAGGACTGGATCGCCGCCGAGCCCACGGCGTCGTCGTTCCCCGGCGTTGTGTGGCTGCCCTCGACCGAGGTGCTGGTCGCCCGCTCGCACGCCGGCACGCCGCACGGCCTCACGATGGCCGTCAAGGGCGGGCACAACGGCGAGCACCACAACCACAACGACGTCGGATCGTTCATCGTCACGTCCGACGGTGTTCCGGTGGTGGTGGATGCCGGGCGCCCGACGTACACGCTGCAGACCTTCGGCCCCGACCGCTACGACATCTGGACCATGCAGAGCGGCTGGCACAACGTGCCCGTGATCGACGGCCGGGAGCAGCCTCCCGGCGCCGGGTTCGCGGCATCCGGGGTCTCGGTCTCGATCGGGGATGACGCGGAGTTCTCGGCCGAGCTTTCGGGCGCGTACCCCGGCGTGGGCCCGTGGCGCCGTACCGTGCGGCTGGACCGTGCGGCACAGCAGGTGGTCGTGTCGGATGCGTGGACCCCCGCGCCGTCCACACCCCCGGTCTTTGAGCGAGCGAAGCGAGACGAAACGCCTGCGCCGACGAGGGACTCCGTACGCCGCACCGAGGTGCGCCTGCTGCTGGCCGGCGACGTGCGGCAGGAGGGCGCCTCGGTCGTCGTGACGCCGCTCGACGGCGCGACCCCGGTGCGCATCGCGTGGCCGGAAGGCGTCGAGGCGTCGCTCGTCGTGCGCGAGCTCGACGATCCGGTGCTGACGAGCGTGTGGGGCGACAAGCTCACGCGCCTCGATCTCGACGTCACGTCCCGTGACGACATCGCCGTCACGGTAGAACTGGACCAGACGAACGCGGAGGACGCCTGATGACCGACCAGACCCCGGCACTGCTGGCCGCCGAGCGGCGCGCCCACGTGCTGGCCTCGCTCGAGCGCGACGGCGCCGTGCGGGTCGCTCAGCTGATGGACGAGCTCGGCGTCGCCCCGGTCACGCTGCGGCGCGACCTCGCGCAGATGGAGCGCGAAGGCCTGCTGGTGCGCGTGCACGGCGGCGCCGTGCCCACCGCCGGCTCCCTCGAAGACCTCGAGGCCGGAGCCGTCGCCGCCGTCACACGGGCGGGCTCGATCGCCATGCTCGTTCCCTCGCTGACGTTCTACTACCCCACTGTGGTGCGCGGCGCCGAGGCTGAGGCGGCCCGGCGCGGCATGCACGTCGTCGTTCGCGGCGCTTCGTACGAGCTGCAGGACGAGCGGCCTGTGCTCGAGCGCCTCGTGCACACCGAGGGCGTGCGAGGTCTCATCCTCGCGCCGAACACCGACACCCCGCACGCACAGGACGTCGTGCAGTGGCTCGCCGAGTGCGGCGTGCCGAACGTCCTGGTCGAGCGCGACGCCGTCGTGCTGCCCGAGGGCAGCCCGGTCGAGAACGTCACGACCGACCACGCGCTCGGCGCGGTGCTCGCCGCGCGGCACCTCGCCTCGCTCGGCCACCGCCGCGTCGGGCTCATCATCGCCCGGGACTCGCCCACGTCACGCAAGATCGCCGCCGGCTGGCACGCCGCGTGCGCCGAGCTCGGGCTGACACCGGCCGATCAGTTCGAGACCAGCCTTCCGCCGCGCACCAGCCCGGACTTCTCCGCCGTCGTGGACTCCACGCTCGACGCCGCACTGTCGAACGGCGTGACCGCGATCCTCGTGCACTCCGACCCCGAGGCCATGGCGTTCGTCGATCTGGCCCTCAACCGGGGCATCTCGGTGCCCGCCGACCTGTCGGTCGTCGCCTACGACGACGAGGTGGCCGAGATCTTCACACCCCCGCTGACAGCCGTCGCCCCGCCCCGTCACGAGGTCGGCCGCGCCGCCGTCGACCTCGTCGCGCGCCGCCTCGAAGACCCGACGCGCCCCGTGCATCGCGTCGTGCTGAACCCGACGCTCAACGTCCGGGGCTCGACCGCCCCGCCGCGGGGTGCCTGACCTCGCTCAGCCCGCGAGCGCAGCCTCGCGCCAGTCCGTCAGCACCCGCGCCGCCGCCAGCGTGTGCGCCCACGGCATCTGCGGCACCTCGAGACGTCCATCGGCGAGTGCGAGCGACAGCGCGTCGGCCTCGGCGGCCATCGGCTGCACGGTGGGCACCTCGATGACCCGCTCCGAGCCGCGACGGCGCACCATCAGGCTCGACGGGCTCTCGACCCGGCTTCCCCACACCTTCGGGAGCACCACCTCGCCATCGGCGAACCGCAGGACTGCGGTGTCGGACAGGCTCTCGACGACGGAGGTCGCGATCGTCGCGCTGACGGCGCCGAACCCGAGCTCGACCGACGCGGTGCCGTCCACCCCGGCGACGAGCTCCGCCTCGAACCGGCGGTACTGCGGCGCATCGATCGGCTGCCCCGCCGCCGCGGCGAGATCGATCGCCAGCGCCAGCGGGTAGCAGCCGACGTCGAGGATCGCGCCGCCGGCCAGCGCCGGGTCGAACACGCGCCCGGTGCGCGTCTTCGCGGCAGACCCGCGGGCCGCCTGGATGTGCTGCAGGGCGCCGAGATCGCCGCCCGCGGCGAGGTCGCGCAGTGTCTGGGCGAACGGACCGAATCGCGTCTTGAACGCCTCGAGGAACGGGCGCCCCGCCCGCGCGGCGGCAGCGAGGATCCGCTCCACCTCGACGAGCGTGGGGCTCGCCGGCTTCTCGCACAGCACGGCCTTGCCCGCTGCGACGGCGCGGATCGCGAGGTCTGCGTGCGTGGTGTGGACGGTGCCGATGTACACCGCGTCGACGTCCTCGCGCGCGAGGATCTCGTCGTACGTCCCCGCAGCGCGGGCCCCGTGTTCTCGGGCGAACGCCTCGGCGCGTTCCCGCGACGAGCTGCCCACGGCGTGCAGCATCCCGTACTTCGAAGCGGCGAGCCCCACGGCGAAGTCCCGGCTGATCACTCCGGGCCCGAGCACGGCCCACCTCGTCGGCGTCATGGCCCGATGCTATCCAGGCGTCAGGCGATCGGCTCGGCGGCCTCGCGTGCGGCCCGGGCCGACGAGCGCACGGCGCCGATGCTCGCCGCGATGACCAGCGCGATGCCGGTGATCTCGAGCCACGTCATGTGCTGCCCGAGGAAGATGAAGCCGGCCAGCGATGCCGTCGCGGGTGCGAGGCTCATCAGGATCGCGAAGGCGGCGGCCGGCAGACGGCGCAGCGCGATCAGCTCCAACGCGTACGGGATGGTCGACGACAGCACCGCGACGGCGGCGCCGAGGGCGACGATCTCGATCCGCAGCAGGGCGGTGCCGGCATCCACGATCCCGAAGGGCAGCGAGAGCAGCGCGCCCACGGTCATCGCCAGCGCCAGCCCGTCGAGCTTGGGGAACGCCCGGCCGACCCGCGCCGAGGCGAGGATGTAGAACGCCCAGCTGCCCGCCGCGCCGAGCGCGAACAGCACACCGAGCGGATCGAGGCGGTCCCACCCGCCGCCGCCCAGGGCCACGACGCCGGCCAGCGCCAGCAGCGCCCACAGCCATGCCGACGCGCGTCGCGCCGCGACGATCGACAGCACGAGCGGTCCGAGCACCTCGATCGTCACCGTCACGCCGAGGGGCAGGCGCTCCAGCGCGAGGTAGAACAGGCTGTTCATCAGCGCCAGCACGAGGCCGAACAGGGCCACCGACGTCCAGTCGCGCCGTGAGTGCCCGCGCACGCGCGGCCGCGCGATGAGCAGCAGCACGATCGCCGAGAACACCAGGCGCAGCATGACCATGCCCAGCGGCCCGACCGCGGGGAACAGCAGCACCGCGAGCGACGCGCCGACCTCTTGGCAAGCGAGGCCCGCGATCACGAGCAGGATCGCAGGCGTCGTCCCTCGCCGCGCGCCGGACGGCGCGGTGCCCGAAGCCGTCGTCACTCGGAGGCCGGCGGCGTGCACACCGCGAGCGACGCGATGGCCTCACCGAACTGCTCAGCCGTCCACGGCAGGCCCGCCTCGGGGGCGGTCTCACCCTTGGCCGCGGGGGCCTTCGAGGCGATCGCGGCCAGCTGCCAGGCGAGATACTCGGCGACGTGGCCGTCGCCGGCGGAGTTGTTCAGCACGACGGCGACGGTGAGCCCGGTCTTGGGGTCGGCGAACGCGGCGGTCAGGTAGCCGGGCACCTTGCCGAACTGGCCGATCAGCGACCCGGCGAGCAGCGCCCCGCCGTCGGCGGTGTACCAGGAGGGGGCGTCGGCCGCGACGGGCAGGCCGTTCGCGAACCGCTTGTCGTCGTCCACCAGGGATCCGCTCGCGAGCGCCTGCACATAGCGGCCGAGATCGCGGATGTCGGTGATGACCCCCGAGTCGGTGAACCCTCCCGAGGACGACGCCCCGGTGAGGTCGAGGGGCTCGGCGCAGTCGAGCACCCCCTCGGCGTTCGGCATCGACTGCCCGCCGCGCAGCACGGCCGACGAGGGCAGATCGCTCAGCGCCGTGGCGGCGAGCCCCAGCGGACCGGTCACGTACGTCCGCAGGACGTCGGCGGCCGAGAGTCCGGTGGCCCGCTCCAGCGCGAGGCCGAGCAGCACGTACCCGGCGTCGGAGTCCTTGTACGCGTCGCCCGGGGGGCTCGTTCGCGGCTCGCCGAGCCCGAAGCTCGCGAGGTACCGCGGATCCCACTGCCGCTGGGGGTTCGAGAGCCACGAGCCGTACAGCTGGTCGGAGTACGAGCCGATGCCCGATGTGCCGTCGCACAGCTCGAGCAGCGTGACCGACCCCAGGTCGGGAACGCCCGACACGTACGCCGAGACGGGGTCGTCGAGCGTGACCTTGCCGGCGTCGGCCGCTTCGTACAGGGCGTCGCAGATCATCGGGCGCGTCAGCTTTCCGGCGCGGAAGACCTGATCGGCCTTGACGTCGCCCCCGCCGCCGGGCTTCTGCGTGCCGAGCCCGTCGACCCACGTGCCGCTCCAGGGCGCCCACACGCCGACGATCGCGCCGGAGGAGCCCGAGGAGCCCATCGCCGCCGTGACGGCGCTCTTGAGGTCTTTGACGGTGCCGTCAGGGAAGGCCGTGTCGACCTGCGCCGGCACATCGGGGTCGGCGGCCGCGCTGCCGAACGAGCAGCCCGAAAGCATCAGTGCCGACATGACGGCACCCACGATCACCGCGCTGGCGCGGCGACGGTTGGAGCGGGTCCGCATGCTCACCCCCCGATGATCGTGCAATGCATTCAAACACACCAGAGTGATCGGTGCCGCACGGCGGTCCGTAGGGTGTGAGTATGACCCACGGATTCGACGACGCGGCGCTGGCCGGAGTGCTCGGCCACATGAACGGCGACCACGGCGACGACAACCTGCTGATCGCCCGCGCTTTCCTCCCCGAGACCGGATCGGTGGATGCCGTCGTCACGGCGTCCACGATGACCGGCTTCGACGGCGCCGCCGGCGTGTGGCAGGCGACGCTCTCCGACGGCTCGACGGTCGATGTCACGGTGCCGTGGCCGTCGGGGCCCATCTCGGAGCGGCCCGAGGTGCGCCGCGAGATCGTCGCGCTGTACGACGAGGCGTGCCGGCGGCTGGGGATCGAGCCGCGCCCGCACGCGTGACTCGCGACGACTTCCCGGGAAACTGATAGTTAGGTTGCCCTTATCTTCAGTTAGCATGAAGGTATGAGCGACCTGATCCCGTTCTCCACCGCGCTTCGCGAGCGGTCCAGCCGTTCCCACTCGTCGAGCGAGCACGCCGGCTTCATGGCCGACCTGATGAAGGGCGAGGGCACGCGCGAGGACTACATCGCGCTCGTCGTGCAGCACTGGTTCATCTACGAGGCGCTCGAGCGCACCGCGGCCCAGATGCGCAACGACCCGGTCGCCGCCGTCTTCATCACCGACAAGCTCACCCGGCTGCCCGCGCTCGAGGCCGACCTCGAGTTCCTCGTCGGACCCGACTGGCGCGAGCGCATCGAGCCGCTGCCCACGACGCAGCGCTACGTCGACCGCATCAACGAGGTCGGCGCGACGTGGGCGGGCGGCTTCGTCGCGCACCACTACACCCGCTACCTCGGCGACCTGTCGGGCGGCCAGTTCATCGGGCGCCTGATGGCCCGCCGCTTCGGCTTCGAGACCAACGGCATCGGCTTCTACGTCTTCGAGGACATCGCCGACCCCAAGGCGTTCAAGGACGTCTACCGCGAGCAGCTCGACGCCGCCCCGTGGGATGCCGTCGAGCAGGAGCGCGTGATCGACGAGGTGCTGCTGGCCTACCGCTTCAACACCGAGCTGTTCGAGGATCTCGCTGCCGCCAAGGCGACGCAGGTCGCCTGATCCCAGGTGCGGTCCCCGCTCCCACCCGCTCGTTGAGCGAGCGGAGCGAGACGAAACGCCGCACGCCGCCCATCAGACCCGGCCACCCGCGCGACGTACGCGTCGGGCCGGGTACTCGAGAGCGTCTGACGACGTTTCGTCTTCGCTCCTTCGTCGCTCCGCTCAACGACCGGGAACCGCGGGCCCGCGCACCGCGTCGCGCATGAAGCGCTGGACGTCGGCATCCACCTGGATGTCGCGCGGCCGCAGCGGGCGCGACAGGTACAGCCCGTCGAGCGAGGTCAGCCGCGACAGTGCGACGTAGGTCTGCCCCGGCGCGAAGGCTCCCGAGCCGAGGTCGATGATCGCCCGGTCGTACGTCTTGCCCTGCGACTTGTGGATCGTGACCGCCCAGGCCAGCCGCAGCGGGAACTGCGTGAACTCGGCGACGATGTCGCGCGTGAGCGTCTTGGAGCCGGGGTTGTACGAGTAGCGGTACTTCTCCCACACCGACGGCTCGACGTCGAACTCGTCGCCCTCGACGTCTACGCGCACCGACTCGCCCGCGATGCGCGTCACGGTGCCGATCGTGCCGTTGACCCATCGCGGCGGCTCGCCGAACGACCCGGTGTCGTTGCGCAGGAACATCACCTGGGCCCCGACCTTCAGCTTGAGCTCGAGGTCGGCCGGGTAGGCGGCATCCCCTCGCCCGAAATCCCCGTTGACCTCGGCCGTGGCGGTCTGCTCACGGCCGATCAGCTCATTCAGGTGCCGGCGGTTGATGTTGTTGACGATGTCGTTGCGGGTGGCCAGCGTGATGATCGGATGCTCGCCGTCGGACGGATCCGGCGGCCGCCGCGCCCCGGTGTCGTTGAGCACCTGCGCGATGTCGGCGGTCACGCGCCCGTACCGGACGGCGTTGAGCATGGCCTTGAACGCCGGATCGTTCTGCCGGTGGATGTCGATGAGCTCGCGGATGTTCAGCTCGGTGCCGTACGTGCCGACGTCGAGGATGCCGTCGGTCGCCGCCTCGCCGACCCACACCTTGGCATCGAAGAACCAGAACGAGCGGTAGTGGTCCTGCACGTAGCGCAGCTCGTCGCCGCGGGGCGGCACCGGCGCCAGCTGGTACGGATCGCCGAACATGACGATCTGCGTGCCGCCGAACGGCTCGGAACGCCGCCCGCGGGCCTGCCGCAGCGCGCGGTCGATGGCGTCCATGAGGTCGGCGTTGACCATCGAGATCTCGTCGATCACCAGGGTGTCGATGGCGTTCAGCAGCTTGCGCGTCGCGTCGGACTGCGGCTCGTCGTGCCCGCCGATGATGCCGAGCGGCAGCTTGAACAGCGAGTGGATCGTCTGCCCCTCGACGTTCAGCGCGGCCACCCCCGTCGGCGCGCACACCGCGATCTGCTTGTTGGTGTGCCACGCCAGGTGCTGCAGCAGCGTCGACTTGCCGGTGCCGGCGCGACCGGTGACGAACACGTGCTCGCGGGTGTCTTCGATGAGCCGGAACAGGGCCTCCTGCTCGGCGGACAGCGCGATGCCGGCCGAAGAAGGAGTTGTGCTCACCGATTCATGCTAACGACCGGATGCCGCCACCCGCCCTGTCCCGATGGGCCGATGTGGACGGCATCCATTCTTTCCACAGGCGTCCATGGTTCATACAGTGGCCTCCCGGCCTGGGGTTTCTAGACTGGTCGGGTGGATCGGGCGGCAGTGGACGCGGCATCCGGTGGTGCGAGCGCCCCGGCCGCCGACGCGACCCTCGACAGCGCGGTCCCCGGGACGGGCACGGCGTCGCAGGTCGTGCAGCCGCCGCTCAAGCCCCGACGGCGCCGCAGCCTCGCGCTCGACCTGACGATCCTGGGCGCCGTGGGCGCGGTGCTCGTCGCGGCCGTCTTCGCCGCCTGGGGCGTGATCGAGCGCGAGTACTACAGTCCGTCCGCCTTCGTCGAGCGCTATGTCGGCCTGCTCGAGGACGGCCGTGCGGCCGAGGCGCTCGCGATGCCGGGCGTGGCGGTGACCTCCACCGAGCTCGAAGCCGCAGGCCTGCCGCCGACGGCCTCCGACGCGCTGCTGCGCAGCAGCGCGCTGTCGACGCTCGACGACGTGACGGTGACCTCCGAGCAGGTCGACGGCGACGTCACGCACGTCACCGTCGCCTACACCGCGCGCGGCTACGACGGCACCACGACGTTCGACGTGGAGCGCGACGGCTCGGTCGGGCTCGCCCCGACGTGGCGGTTCGCGAAGAGCCCCCTGGCCGTCATGAACCTCGCGGTGACCGGGTCGATGAGCGTCGACGTCAACGGCTTCCGCATCGACAAGCGCCAGGTGTCGCCGGATGGGGTGGATGCCGACCCCCTCGCCCCCGTGGCGCTGCTGGTGTTCTCGCCCGGCCTGTACTCGGTGTCGGTCGACACGGCGATCTCGGCGACGCCGGGTGTCGCGGTGCTGTCGGACAGCCCGTTCCACGCCATCCCCGTGAAGGTGCAGGCGCAGCCGACCGACGAGTTCGTCGAGGTCGTGCAGCAGAAGGTCGAGGAGTTCCTCACCCAGTGCGCGACGCAGCAGGTGCTGCAGCCCACCGCCTGCCCGTTCGGCTACTTCGTGCAGGATCGCATCGACGACCTGCCGACGTGGTCGATCGTGTCGCAGCCGACGGTCGCGGTCGAGCCCGACGGGGCCGGCTGGGCGATCAAGCCCGCCGAGGCCGTCGCCCACATCGACGTCGACATCCGGTCGATCTTCGACGGCCGCGTCCGCCCGCTGAGCGAGGACGTGCCCTTCATCGTGCGAGGCACGATCACCGTGCAGCCCGACGGGTCGGCATCGATCGTCGTGTCGGGTCCCGACACCCAGTAGCCGCGTCCCGCTGCGGGACTGCTCGGGTCAGCCGCCGGTGCGGGCGTCGCGCTCGGCCAGCGCGGCCAGGCGGGCGTTGTACTCCTCGAGCTCCGCGTCACCGGTGCGGTCGGCGTGACGGTCGCGGCGCTTGGTCTCGCGGTCGTCGCTGCGGCTCCACTGGATCGCCACCGTGATGGCCACGATGAGCGTCGGGATCTCGCCGATCGACCACGCCACCCCGCCGCCGGTGTACTGATCCTCCATAGGCGTCGCGCCCCAGGTGCGGCCCATCGAGCCGAACCACTCGGCGACCATGAGGCCCTCCTGCATCATGATCGCGATGCCGAAGAACGCGTGCATCGCCATGACGCCGATGAGCAGCAGCAGCCGGCCCGGGTAGGGCAGGCGGTACGGCACCGGGTCGATGCCGATGAGCGACATCACGAACAGGTACCCCGTGATGAGGAAGTGCGCGATCATCCACTCGTGGCCCAGGTGGTCGTACAGCGACCACCGGAACAGGTCGGTGAAGTAGAACACCCACAGCGAGCCGATGAAGATCCCCGCCGCGACGAACGGATTGGTGAGGATGCGGGCGACCGGCGAGTGCACGGCCCACAGGAGCCACTCCCGCCCGCCGCGCGTGCCGTCGTCGCGCTTGTGGATGGCGCGAGCGGCGAGCGTGATCGGCGCACCGGGAACCAGCAGCAGCGGGATCGCCATGGTCAGCAGCATGTGCCCGACCATGTGCATGCTGAACAGGTAGTCCTGGTAGACGTTGATGACGCCGCCGGTCACCCACACCAGCAGCAGCCAGCCCAGCACCCACAGGATCGTGCGGTAGATCGGCCAGGCGTCGCCGCGGCGGTGCAGGCGCCACACGCCCACGAGATAGAAGAAGATCGCGAAGCCCGCCACGACCGCCCACAGCAGGTCGATGTTCCACGCCGTGATCCACTTGTCGATCGTCAGCTCGGGCGGCAGCGGCGCGTCGGTCAGGCGCTCGGCGGGCGTCGGGGTCGCCGGGATGAGCGGCGCCACCGGCGGGGGCGTGCGTGCGAGCGCCGTCGCGGCGCCGCTCGCGATGCCCATGAGCACGATCTCGAAGGCGATGAGCGACCAGAACGAGCGGGTGGCGGCATCTGGGCCCACGCGGCCAGAGGCTCCGCTCGACGCGCCAGCGGCGAGTGGAGAGGCCGTGGGGACGGTCCGCATCCTGCCGATCAGCCGCGTGCGGTACCAGGCGCCGAAGAGACCGAGCGCGATCAGCGCCACGACCTTGACCGCGAGGATCGCGCCGTACGGCGAGATCAGCGCCGACCACGTCTGCAGCCCGATCGCCGCGCGCACGACGCCCGACACCGCGACGACGGCGAAGGCCGCGATCGCGATGCTGGAGTACCGGCCCACCGTGTCGGCGCTGCGCTCGCGCGACTGCAGCGGTCGTACGATCACGATGAGCAGGAGTCCGCCCAGCCACACCGCGGCGCCGATCATGTGCAGGATCAGGGCCGTCATGGCCTCGTGGTGGAACGCCTCTTCGCCGGAGTGCCCCTGCGTGCCCATCGGGACGAGGGATGCCGCGGCCAGCAGCGCGACGAAGAACGTGGCCGTCCACAACCGGACGGCGAAGGTCAGCACGGTCAGCGCGGCGCCGGCGATCGTGGTGATGAGCCACGTGCGCCCCGGCTCGGTCTCGACGATGTAGCGGCCGAGCTGCGCGCCGAACTCGGGCCCGAGGCTGACGACCGGGTTGAACGCGTCGATGAAGGTCAGGATGCCGGTTGCCGCGGACGCGAGTGTGAAGACCGCCGCCGAGATGGAGGCCACGTCCAGCGCGACGTCGAACTCGCGCTCGCCCGCGCGCAGTGTGAATAGCGCGGTCACCAGGACACCGACCATGCCGGCGGCCGACAGATTGACCAGCAGCGTCACGGTCGGCAGCATCCAGCGCACGAACGGACCGGGATCGGCGATCGCGAGCGGTGCCGCACCGCCGCCGAACGCGAGTGCCCACACCATCGCCGCGAGCGCGGTCACGACGAGGAGCGCGGGCCCGACGGCCCGCAGCGCGCGGGGATTCACCCCACAAGCCTACGTTGCCGTCCCTGACAGCCCGGTCGTCGAGCGGAGCGACGAAGGAGCGAAGACGAAACGCGATGAGGGGCTCTCGAGGAGCCGGCTCCCGCAGACGTCGCCGGATCGGCTGGGTCCGATGGGCATCTTGCGGCGTTCGTCTCACTTCGCTCGCTCAACGAGCGGTGGGGTACGCGCCCCGACAGCGAGAGAGGGGATGCCGCGGGTCGCGGCATCCCCTCTGGAGGTCTGCGTCGGAATTACTTGACGGCAGCCTTGAGCTTCGAGCCCGCGGTGACCTTGACGCGCTTGCCCGCGGGGATCTTGATCTCTTCGCCGGTCTGCGGGTTGCGGCCCGTGCGAGCCGACGTGGCGACCTGCTCGAACGCGATCCAGCCCGGGATCGAGACCTTGCTGCCGGCCGCGACGGCCTCGGACACAGCCGAGAAGAGGGAGTCGAGCACGCCCGAGACGGCGGACTGGCTCTGGCCGGTCGCGCTCGCGATGCTCGCGACGAGCTCGGTCTTGGTGATGGTCTTGTCGGCCATGTGGTTGTCCTCCAAAGACGACGACTGCCGTCCTGTCATTGCTCGGTCCGGACGGCTGGCGCCCCCCGGCTGGTCGGATCGACCGGGACCGAATGTACCCGACACGGCCGACAGTTCCGCGTATTTCTGCGGATTTCTGCCGTTTACGACCGCGTGTCCTGTGATCAGAGTGACGAAAGTGGCGAATGAGCCCGCCCGAGACCATGGACATCCCTCGAGTCCCGTCGATAGATTATCGATTACTCACCATCGATTGGAGCAAGGATGCTTCCTATTCAACCGTCCCCACGGCGGAAGATCATGGCAGGAACGGCCCTCGGAATCGGGGTCGCACTCACCGTCGCAGGCGCTGCGGCGGCCGCACCGACGGAGGGGCCGCACACGTTCTACGTGTCGGCGACCGCCGGCGGAGGAGGGGACGGCACGTCACTGCGCTCTGCGTTCCGCACCATCCAGCAGTGCGCCGACATCATGGTCGCCGGCGACACGTGCGAGATCGGCGCGGGCACCTACCGCGAGACGGTCACGGCCACGGCCTCCGGCACCGAGGACCGTCCGATCACGTACCGCGCAGCTCCCGGCGCGGACGTGGTCGTCAACGGCACCGAGCGGTTGACCGGCTTCACGCCGGTGCTGCCGAAGGACCTCGCGGCGATCACCGCGGCCGACCCGTATGCGGCGGACTCGCTGTTCAGCACGGCCGTGCAGCAGCGCAAGATCTACAGCGTGGCGGTCGACCTCGGCGCGAAGGGCGGCGAGGAGCAGGTGTTCCTCGACGGCACGATGTCGATCGAGGCGTCGTACCCGTACCCCGGCACGGATCTGCTCGACCCCGTCATCCGCCGCGCGCAAGCGGGTTCCGCCGACGCGAAGATCGTCGACCCGCAGATGACCCGCCCCGCCGGCTACTGGGACGGCGCCCGCGCGCTCACCTCGTACTGGTACATCACCAGCACCGGCGCGGTGGCGACCTCGGACGTCGGCTCGATCACCCTGCAGACCGCGCCGGTGTGCTCGCACAAGGTCGTCCCGACCGACACGTGGTACCGCCTGTCGGGCAAGATCGGCGAGCTCGGCTACCCGGGTGCACACTTCTACGACCCGGCCACGAAGCGCCTCTACCTCTACAGCGACGACAACCCCAACCGCCACTTCATCGAGGCGAAGAAGCGGCAGCTGGCGTTCGATCTGAGCTCGGCCTCCGGCATCCACCTCGAAGGTCTCGGGCTGTTCGCGTCGGCGGTGCAGACCGGCACGTCGAGCACGGGCGTCGTGCTCGACGGCATCGATGCGAAGTACCTGAGCCACTACTGGGACGTGACGCGCGGCGCCACCAACTGCGGTGAGAACGTGACCCGCGGCGTCGGCGACACCGGCATCGTCCTGAACGGCACCGGCAACACCGTCAAGAACAGCACCATCCAGTACAGCGCCGGCAACGGCATCGCACTGCGCGGCTACGGCAACACGGCGATCGACAACGTCATCACCGACGTCGACTACGCGGGCACGTACGCAGCCCCCGTCGCGGTGCAGGGCCACAGCCAGACCGTCATGTACAACACGATGGCCCGCGTCGGCCGCAGCGGCGTGAACCTGCAGTGGAACGGCGTCGAGGGCACCGTCCCCGGCCCCGACCGCATCGCGTACAACGACATCTCGGGCTACGCGAGCCTCAGCGTCGACACCGCAGCGATCTACACGTGCTGCTCGTCGCGCATGGAGGGCACGCAGATCGACCACAACGTGCTGCACGATCCCAACGCGCGCAAGGGCGGCGTGTACCCGTTCGGCATGTCGGGCATCTACGCCGACAACGGCCAGAGCGACCTGCGCATCCACAACAACGTCGGCTGGGGCAACCCCGAGGGCACCGTCGAGCTCAACGGCCTCGGCTCGGGCAGCCACGACAACCTCGTCTACAACAACACCGGCGGCATGACGCTGTTCTACGTCAAGGGTCCGGACCAGTCGACGGGCAGCGTGGTGATGAACAACATCGGTCCGATCAAGGGGCTGACCGGCGCCACGGACGGCGGCCTCACGCTGTCGAACAACCTGATGGACGGCGACCCGCTGTTCGTCGACGCGGCGAATCACGACTACCGTCTGCAGGCAGGCTCGCCGGCGCGCGGCGTCGCGACCCCGCTGCCGGGATACAACGACGGCTCCACCGATGCGGTGCCGAGTCTGGGGGCGTTCCAGTACGGCGCACCCGCCTGGACGGCCGGCGCCCGTCGCTGATCGTCGGGGAGGGTGGATGCCGGGCGCCCGGCATCCACCCTTCTCACGCGCAAGGGCCGGGACCCATGAGGTCCCGGCCCTTCCGCGCGTCAGGCGCGGTGGGCGGCGATGAGGTCGCGGGCGGTGCGGGCGAAGGCGGGGCCGACGCGGTCCTGGCCGTCGAGATACCCGCCGACGAGCGCGGCGTCGCGCAGCAGGACGAGGGATGCCGCCACCCCGTCGGGATCGCGCAGCCGGGCCCCCTCGGCCAGCTGCCGCAGGGTCTCGCGGAACCACTCGCGGTGGTCGGCGATGAGGTCGCGCACCGGACCTTGGTCGGGGTACTCGGCGGCGGCGTTGATGAACGGGCAGCCGCGCGTGTGGCGGTCGCGGATGTCGCGCTCGATGCCCTCGACGACGAGGTCCAGCAGGACTGCGGGGTCGTCCGAGGCCTGGGCCGCCTGCGCGAAGAGGCCGCGCAGGCCCCGGTCCTCGCCCTCGAGGTAGGCGAGGACGAGCCCCTCCTTGCCGGCGAACTGCTTGTACATCGTGGCCCGGGTGACACCGGCCTCCTCGATGATGCGGTCGACGCCCACCGAGTGGATGCCCTCGTTGTAGAAGAGCTCGGTCGCGGCGCCCAGCAGCCGCTCGCGGGCCGAACCGGGGCGTGTGGCCGGGGCATCCGTCGTCATCGTCATGAGCCTTTCCTCCTCTCCATCGTGCCATGTGGGAATACTCTTGCGTAGATAGAACGTTCGGTCTACTATCAGGATACATCAGCCGAACCCCACCGGATCCGGAGCCCTGACACCCACGAGCACCACCCACTCAAGGAGAGCGACATGAACACCTCGGCCAAGACCCCGATCGTCCTGATCCACGGACTGTGGATGACCCCCAAGAGCTGGGACACGTGGGCCGAGCGCTTCCGCGCCGCCGGTCACGACGTCATCGTCCCCGGCTGGCCGGGCATCGACGACCGCTCCGTCGAAGACATCCGGAGCAACCCCGAGGCGCTCAAGGGAGTGGGGCTGAAGCAGATCGCCGACAACTACGAGCGCATCATCCGCGCTCTCCCCGAGAAGCCCATCATCATCGGCCACTCGTTCGGCGGAGTGATCACGCAGATGCTCGCCGACCGCGGGCTCGGCGTCGCGTACGTCGGCGTCGCGCCGGGCCAGACCGCCGGCGTGACCGCGCTGCCGCTGTCGACCCTGTGGACGGGCACCCCGATCCTCTCGAACCCCTTCGGCCGCAACGGCGCCAAGCCCCTGAGCAAGCGCCACTTCCACTTCACCTTCGGCAACGACCTGCCCCGCGCCGCCTCCGACGAGCTGTGGGAGCAGTACGCGGTGAATTCGTACAACCGGGTCTTCTTCGAGGGCGTCACGTCGGTCCTCAACGAGAAGAACGGCGTCACCCACGTCGACTACGCCCGCGCCGACCGTGCGCCGTTCCTCGTCATCACGGGCGAGATCGACCACGTCGTGCCGCCGGCGATCGGCAAGGCCATCGTGAAGAAGTACACGTCCACCGGCAGCCCGGCGATCGTCGAGTACAAGGAGTACGCGGGCCGCACCCACCGCCTCGTCAGCCAGGACGGCTGGGAGGAGATCGCGGACTACGCCCTCACCTGGGCGACCGAGCACCAGGTGCGCGAGCCCGAGACCGCACGGTAAGGCGGACTGCGTCACTCGGAGGCTGGGACTGTTCTCAGATGCCTCGGGCAGAGGCATCCGAGAACAGTCTCTGCCGGTTCGGACGGGGATCAGGCGTGCAGGCGGCGCAGGGCGGTCACGACGTCCTCGTGCCAGCGGCGTGCGGCGGGGAGCGCGCCCGTGAAGATCGCGGTGTCGTGGGTGACTCCCTGATACCGCACGACGCTCGCGTCGACCCCGGCGGTGCGCAGCGCCGCGCCGTACGCGTCGCCGTCGCCGCGCAGCGGGTCATACTCGGCCGTGAGGATCACCGCCGGCGGCAGTCCCTCGTGCGAGGCCGCCCGCAGCGGCGAGGCGTACGGTGCGCGCGCGTCGCGCGAGCGCGGCAGATAGGTGCGGGCGACGGAGCGCAGCTCGCGCAGCGCGATGATGCTCGGGATGCCGAGGGCCCGGGTCGCCCGCAGGTCGAGGCGTGCACCGGTGAGGTCGGTGACCGGCACCTCCAGCACCTGCAGCAGCACGGCATGCGCTGCGCGGTCGCGGTTGACGAGAGTGAGCGCGGCGGCGATGTTGGCGCCCGCGGACATGCCGGCCACGCCGAGGCGGCCGGGGTCGAGGCCCAGGTCGGCCGCTTCGGTCACGAGCCAGTCGAGGGCGGCGTAGGCCTGCTCGACCGCGACCGGGAACCGGTGCTCAGGGGCGAGCGCGTAGTCGACGGCGACGATCGCCACATCCGCGTCGACCGCACGGCGGCGGTACGCGGCATCCGTCGTCGGATAGTCGATGCCGCCCAGCCGGAACGCGCCGCCGAAGAACGCGAGCACGGCCGGCGTCGGGGCTTCGGCGGCGGGCGGGCGGTAGATCCGGACGCGGAACGGGGGCAGGCCCTCGGGGGACAGCCGATGCTCGGTCGTCGGCACATCGGGGCCGGGAGTCCCGGCGGTGCGCAGCTCGGTGCGATCCCACGCGAGCGCCTGGCGGCGGTGCTTCGCCCGCGCCCGGGCGTGCGGGCCGAGCTTGGCGGCGGCCGTCGGCTTCTGGGGAACTCCGCCCGCGGGAACCTCGGCGTCCCGCGCGAACGGCCACAGCTCCCGCAGACGCGTGCGGGCGCCCGCCAGCGCCTGGCCGATCAGGTACTCGCGGTGCACCCGCAGGCGCTCGGAGAAGAACGGGTCCAGCAGCATGCGACCATCTTCGCGCGCGAGGCGGGCTCACGGCATGGTCACGCCGTCACGGCATCGATCGCCCGCACGAGATCGGCACGCGCGTCGCGGTTGCCGGGCGCGTCCGCGTGGTTGGCGAGCAGCGCCTCGGCGATCTCGGCGGGATCGCTCCCGACGACGGCACGCAGCGGGCTGCCGGCGGTCGCCGCCTCGGCGAAGAGCGCGGCCAGGTCATCGAGCACCTCGGCCCCGGTGTCGGGGGTGACCTCCGGCAGGCGCCGGGCGAGGTAGGACGCGAAGGCATCGAACGCGAGACGGAAGTCGACGGGCATCCACTCGACGTCCGCGTGCGCATCGCGCAGGTCGGTCAGGGTGCTCATCGGGATCTGGAGGGTCATCGGGGGTCTCCTTGCGGTACAGAACGACACGCTACGTGTCGTGTCATGAAGCTAGCACCACGATTCCGCCAAGGCAACACGCTACGTGTCGTGTAGCCTGAGCGCATGGCCGGAGCACCCGATCCGCAGCGCCGCAGCGAGCGCGCGCGCGTCGCGATCCTCGACGCCGCGCTGTCGCTCTGCCGCGAGACGGGGTTCTCCGCACTGACGATCGAGGGCATCGCCGAGCGCGCCGGCGTCAGCAAGAAGACGATCTACCGCTGGTGGCCGTCCAAGGGCACCGTGCTGCTCGACGCGGTCACCGAACTCGCCGGGCGGACGGCGCTGTTCCCCGACACGGGCGACTTCGAGCGCGATATGAACACCCAGGTGAACATCGTCGTGGGGCTGTACAGCCCGCAGGACACGTCGCCCGTCGCCGCGCTCGTGGCCGAGGGGCAGCTGGACGCCGCACTGGCCGCCAGCATCCGCGAGCAGGTGATCGCCCCCAGCATCGCCGGATTCGAGGAGCGGATGCGGTCGGCGCAGCGGGTCGGCGAGCTCCCCGGCAGCGCCGATCCGGCGGTCGCGCTCGACCTCTTCTACGGTCCCCTCTACCACCGGCTCGCGCTGCGGCTCGGCCTGCCCGACGAAGAAGAGATCCGGGTGCGGATCGCCCACGTCATGGCGGCGCTGCGCGCGACGGCCTGAGGGCGCCTCGCCCGGGTATGCGAAAGGCCCGGAGTTCAGAGAACTCCGGGCCTTTCGCGAAAGCGGGTGCTTACCAGCTCGACTTGGTCACGCCGGGCAGCTCGCCACGGTGCGCCATGTCACGGAAGCGGACACGCGAGATGCCGAACTTCGTGAGGACACCGCGGGGACGGCCGTCGATGACGTCGCGCGAACGCAGGCGGACCGGCGACGCGTTGCGGGGCAGCTTCTGCAGGCCGACGCGAGCGGCTTCGCGCTCTTCGTCGGTCGAGTTCGGCGAAACGAGCGCCTTCTTCAGCTCAAGGCGCTTGGCGGCGTAGCGGTCGACGACCTCCTGGCGCTGCTTGTTGCGCGCGATCTTGCTCTTCTTAGCCATGGATCAACGCTCCTCTCGGAAATCGACGTGCTTGCGGATGACCGGGTCGTACTTCTTGAGCACGATGCGGTCGGGGTTGTTGCGGCGGTTCTTGCGCGTCACGTAGGTGTACCCCGTGCCCGCGGTCGAACGCAGCTTGATGATCGGACGGACGTCCTGTGCCTTCTTGGCCATTAGAGCTTCACACCCTTCGCCTGGAGGTCACGCACGACCGCCTCGATGCCGCGAGCGTCGATGACCTTGATGCCCTTGGCCGAGACGTTGAGCTTGATGTTGCGACCCAGCGACGGAACGAAGTAGGTCTTCTTCTGCACGTTCGGGTCGAAGCGGCGCTTCGTCCGGCGGTGCGAGTGCGAGATGTTGTGACCGAAGCCGGGAACTGCTCCAGTCACCTGGCACACTGCTGCCATAGTGATGTCTCCTTAGTACCGTGGAGCCGGACGGCCCCACCCAAGATCCCTTGTCTGCACCCCGCGTCGGACCCGGCCGATGAAGGCCAGGATCTGCTGTGGGATGCGAACTGCGTGCTGGAGTGCGCGCAGACAAAGATTCAGTCTAGCACGCACGGCGCGTCGGCCTTGACGGAGCTCCGCCCGCCGGGCCACGCATCCATCGATCGGGGGATGCGCTCCGGCGGCCGATCTGGTGTGCTGTGCCCGTGGGCCTTGCGCAGATCATCGGCAGCATCCTGATCATGGCCGTCGCCACCGTGCTGGCGATGCTCGTGATCGGGGCGTTCGCCCGCGGCGTCCTCGGCGTGCGCGTCGGCACCGTGCGCATCATCATCGCGGGTGTGCTGGCGCTCGGCGCCGAAGTCGGATTCGAGTCGCGGGAGGTCTGGCCCGAGAGCGACTACAACCCCGCGCTGCTGCTCGTGCAGGTGGGGATCATCCTCCTCGTCGCCACCGCCTTCCTCGTTGCCGCCGAGCTCCTCGTGCCCCAGGGCACGGTGCCGCGTCCGAGCCATGTCGTGCGAGAGACGCGCAGCACCATGGCGCGCGCACGCCGATACTCCGAACTGGTGCGGATCGCGACGCGGAACAAGCTCGTGCCGTTCAAGCTCAACACCGCGCAGACGAGCGCAGGCGTCGCCGAGCGCACCCGGCAGGCGCTCGCGCTCCGGGACGCGCTGGAAGACGCAGGCGGCGCGTTCGTCAAGCTGGGTCAGCTGCTCTCGACGCGCACCGACATGCTGCCTCCGGAGTTCACCGAGACGCTGCGGGGACTCCAGCAGACGGTGCCGGCCGCCCCGTGGGGCGAGGTGTCGGAGGTGCTGGACACCGAGCTGGGGCGCCCCTCGGGCACGGTGTTCTCGGACATCGCGCACGTTCCGGTCGCAGCCGCGTCGATCGGGCAGGTGCACGTGGCGACCCTCGACACCGGCGAGCGCGTCGCCGTGAAGGTGCAGCGGCCCGGCATCGTGCCGCAGGTGGAGCGGGACGTCGACATCACCCGCCGCATCGCGACCCGCCTGGCCGAGTCGACGTCGTGGGCGCGGCGCGTGGGCGTGGAGGACCTCGCCCGCAGTCTGACCGACAACCTGCTGGACGAGCTGGACTACCGCATCGAGGCATCCAACCTCGCCGCGCTCGCCTCGACGCTTGCCCGGCACCCGGCGGAGAGCCGACTGCGCGTCCCCGAGCTGCACGCCACCCTCAGCACGAAGCGGGTGCTGGTGATGGAGTTCCTCGACGGCCGCACGCTCAGCGATGCGACGTCGCTCGAGCCCCTGTCGGACGAAGACCGCTCGGAGCTCGCCGGCCGCCTGCTGCGCTCGATCCTGACGCAGATCATGGACGACGGCGTGTTCCACTCCGATCTGCACCCCGGCAACATCCTGGTCCTGCCGGACGGCTCGCTCGCGCTCCTCGACTTCGGCTCGGTCGGGCGGATCGACTCCCAGGTGCGCGGGCAGATCACCGACCTGCTGCTCGCCTTCGCCCACGGCGACTCCGTCGCCTTCGCGGATGCGCTCATCGCTTTCGTCGAGCTGCCCGACGACGTCGATGAATACGCCCTGCGGCGTCAGATCGGCGACTTCGTATCGCGGCGGCTCGGCCCCGGGACGACGCTGGACGCGTCCGCGTTCACCGAGGTGATGGAGGTGCTCAGCGGCAATGGGCTGACGGCACCGCCGCAGCTGACGGTGGCCTTCCGGGCGATCGCCACGGTCGAGGGGACGCTGCGCGTCCTGAGCCCGGACTTCGATCTCGTCGCGGAGGCCTCGGCGTACGCGCAGGAGCGCATCGAAGCGGCACAGCGACCGGCCTCCCTCGCCCGCACGGCCGCCGACGAGCTCGCGGGCCTGCTGCCCTTGCTGCGCCGGCTCCCTCAGCGCGTGGACCGCATCTCGGGTGCGCTCGCGTCGGGGCGGCTGAGCGTGAACGTGCGGATGCTCGCCGATCACCGCGATCGCGCGCTGCTGCGCGAGTTCTTCAACCTCGCAGCGATCACCTTCCTCGCCGGGGTCTTCGGGGTCATGGCCGCGATGCTGCTGACCAGCACCGGCGGCCCCGAGATCACCGACACCCTGAGCCTGTACCAGCTGTTCGGGTACTTGCTCGTCGTGACGTCCGGCGTCCTCACGCTGCGTGTGCTGTTCGACGTCTTCCGCCGACGCCGTCGGCGCGGCTGAGCAGCGCGGCCAGCGGGTTCCCGCGGCATCGGGCGACGTATTCCGCAGCCGGAATCCATCCTGACAAGAGGTCCAAAACCACCCCGGCCGGGATGACGCGATCGTTGCGGCAACGTACAAATTCCCTCCCGGACGGTGCCCGAGGCGGGAACATGTTCGTCAACCCACGAGAGGGGACGACGACATGAGCGAACCGCATCCGACGCCACGGATCTGGCCGTCCTCGCCGTACGATCTGGCCGACGCGCACCGCTGCCCGGCCTGCTTCTCGCCGGTCTCCGCTCCGACCTGCCCGGCCTGCGGCTTCTTCCTCACGGACTCGCGGTCGCCGCGCGTGCTCGAGCTCGGCCGTCGTCTGCTCGACGCCGAGCTGTCCCGCCAGCGCCTGATCGACGAGATCCGCCTGTCTGCCGATCCTGCCGGAGCGACGGATGCCGCGGCCCGCGGCTTCGCGGTGCCCGCGGCGTCGGTCGTCCTCGTCTCGGCGGCCCCGGTCGCCACGGACGGAGGGGCGTCCGGACGGGGATCGAGCGCCGCAGCCCTGGCTGCGGCAGGTGCCGGGACCGCAGCGGCGGCTCCGACGGCCCCCGTCGTCGCCCCGGCGGTTCCGGAGGTTCCCGCGGGTCCGGCGCCGGCCGCGCCGCCGGTGCCGTCGACACCTGGCGCGGTGGCAGCGTCGTCCCCTCCGCCGCAGGACCCGCCACGCGCCGCGACGGTCGGCGCCGCTCCTCGCCGACGGCTCACCGTGCCGGTGCTCCTGCTGATCGTCGGCGTCTCGCTCGTCGGGATCGCGGCGGTGTTCTTCCTGCTGCTGGCGTGGTTCGTCGCGGGCATCGCCGTGCGCGCCCTCATCATCGGCGGCATCACGGTGGCGACGATCGTGCTGGCGTCGTGGCTGCGCCGCCGTGAGCTCGGTGCGACGGCCGAGGGGATCGGCGCGCTCGGCGTGGGGCTGATCGCGCTGGACGCCTGGGCCGTGCGCGCGAACGACCTGTTCGGCGCGGCGTCGACGGATGCCGCCGTGTACACCGGTGTCGCCGCACTCGCGGTGGCCGTCGTCTGCCGCGCCTGGGCGCGGCTCTCGGGGCTGCGGGGACCGGACCTCGCCGCTTCGCTGGCCCTGCCGGCCGGCGTCGGCTTCCTCGTCGGCGGCGTGCTGGACGCGCCCGCCGGAGAGGCGCTGACCGCAGGCCTCATCGGCGCCGCCATCGGCGGCCTCGCCCACGCGCTCCCCGCGCCGTTCTCGACCGCCCGCAAGGGTGCGGCCGGCGATCCCGAGCGTCTCGTACTCGCACTGACCGGAGTGGCGTGCCTGGCCGGCGCGTTCGTGACGACCTGGGTGGCGACCGGCGACGCTGCCGGAGTCGTGGTGTGGTCCGGCGCGCTGGTGGGTGCCGTGGGCGCCGCCCATGCCTGGCTCGCGCGACCGCGCGGCAGCAGCACGCCACTGCCCGCGGGGCGGATCGTCGCCGGCGTCGCCTCGGGCATCGCGGCGGCCGCGGTCGCCCTGGCCGGGTGGCAGCTCGCCTGGCGCGTGGACGAGCCCATGCTGTCGCTGCTCGTCGCGCCGGTGCTCGCCGTCGTCGTCGCGGTGGCGCTAGACCTGGCCGGCGCACGTCTCGGGTCGCGGACTCTGCTTCCGGCGAGAGTCGTCGCCGCCGTCGCCGCCGTCGGGTCCCTCCTGGGGGTCCTCCTCGTGTGGCTCACCCTTGGCCTCACCGCGATCTCGACGTCATGGACGCTGTGGGGCACGGACGCCTTCGCCCTCGCGACCTCGGCACCCGAGGCGCCGTTCCTCCCGCTGGCGTCGGCTGTCGTCCTCGGCGGGCTGCTGCTCACGGCTCCGACGCTCGCGCGACCGATGCTGCGAGACGCCCGCGCCGCCGTGGTCATCGTGCTGCTGCTCGCGGCCGCCGCCTACACGACGGTGCCCGCGGTGCTCGTCGGGACCGCCGCCGTGACGGCCGGCGCCGCCGTGATGGCGGCGGGCCGCGGCATCCGCTCGGCTCCCGGTCGCGGCGCCGTCACAGGGTGGAGCATCGCCGGGGCGATCGCGGCGGCCACCGCCTTCGCCGCCGGGACGGCCGTCCCGTGGCTCTGGGTCGTCGGCGTCGCCGTCGCGCTCACCTACCCGGTGGCGCTGCGTGCGGCCCGTCGCGCCGACGGGCCGCTTGCCGTCGCACTCGCGCTGGCGCCCGTGGGCGTCGGCGTCGTCGCCGCCGTCATCGCTCCCGCGGCGCTGGGAGCAGCGGCCGGCCTCGTCTCGGGTTCGGGCCCGGCCGTCGCCCTGGCTCTGCTGCAATGGCTCGCCCTCGTCACGCTCGCGGTCGCCGCTTTCGCGCGTCTCGACACCGCGAGCCGCGTCGGCCTCGCCATCGCCGGGTACGCGCTCGTGGCACTGACCCTCATCTGGATCCTCATCGCCGGCGCCGACGACGTGGCGACGGATGCCGCCACCATGGCGCTCCTCGCCACCATCGGCGAGCCCGCGCTGGCACTGGTGCGCGGCGTCGCCCTGCTCGTGCTCCTCGGCCTCATCATCGTCGGCCGCACCCGCCTGCGCGGACACGCGGTGTCTGCGGCGGCGCTCTTCGCGGCGCCGGCCCTCGCCGCGATCGCCCACGCGGCACTCGACATGGCGGGGGCGAGCGACGAGGGCTGGGCGACGCTCGTCCTCGCCGCAGGGCCTGTGCTCGTCGTCCTGGCCGGGGGGCTCACCGCGGTGCTGCGGCCGCAAGCCGCCGCCGCGGGCGCTCCGCCCGCCACGCCCGCGCCGACCCCGATCCGGCCGCTGCGCTCGCGCACGGCGGCTGATCTCGGCGCGCTCGTCACGGGCGCCTGCGTCGCGTGGGGGATCGGCGCCGAGCTGGTGTGGGCGCTCCTCGTGCTGGCCGCGGTGGCGTGGGGGGCGGCGTCCCTCACCCGCGGCTGGATCGCGACGGCCGCCGCCGACCCCGCCGACGACGCGTTCGCGACCCGAGGTGAGGGGATCGCACTGGCGTCCGCGCCGCGGCGCCTGCTCGTGTGGCCTACCATGATCGCGGCGAGCGCCGCGTGGTGGACCTGGCTCGACGCCGGCACACCGGCCGTCGCCTTCACCCCCGAGTCGTACACGGTTCCTGCCGCGGTGGCGCTGGTGGCATTCGCCGCGGTGCTCGTACGGCTCCGCCGGCGCATCGAGGCGAGCATCGCGCTCGGCGCAGGGCTGCTGATCGGACTGGTCGTGCCGGTGCTGACCGGAAGCCTGGTCCCCGTCCTGTTCGGCGCGCAGCCCGACGACGACGCCGTGCTGCGCGGGACCGTCACCGCCGCCGTCGCGGCGGCCGTGTGCCTGGCGCTCACGCTCACGCCGGTGCGCGGCATCCGTCCGCCGTCCGTGGTCGGTGCGGCAGTCGCCGTCGCCGCGGTCGGGATCGTCGCCGTCGACCGCGCGACGGCATGGGAGCCGGATGCCTCCACCTGGCGCGTCGCGTGGCTCGCGCTGTTCACGGCCGTCGCCTATGCCTCCGGCCTGGGACTGTCGCTCGCCCGGCCCGCACGCCTCTCGTCGCGCGGGTACGCCGTGGTCGTCCCGCCGATTGCCCTCGGCCTGGCCGCCGTCGCGGTGCTCGGCTCGGTGGACGACGGCCGCGTCGTCGCTGTCGCGCTCACCCTGCTGCTGGTCGCGCACGTGGCGTCCGCCGCGATCGGGCGCGCGCCCTTCGGCGGAGCGACCCGGTGGACGGCGCTCGGCGCCGCTCTGCTGGTCGCCGCCGTGTCCGTGCTCGTGGGCGGCGCGCGCGAGATCGAGTTCGCGACGCTTCCGGTCGCCGCCGCACTCGGCGCGGGCGCCGTGCTCGCCGTGCGGCGCCGGCGCCGTGGCGGGCAGGAGTGGCCTGCCGGCGAGCAGTGGGTCTGGGCGGCGGCCCTCGTGCTCGCGACGCTGCCGAGCCTGCTCGCGGAGCCCGAGCCGGCGCGCGTCTGGCTGCTCATCGGCATCGCACTCGTCGTCGCGGCGGCGATCGCGGCGACCCCGATCCCCGACGCGTGGCGCGTGCGCGTGCCGTCGGCGGTCATCCTGTCGGTCGCGGCGCTCGTGATGGGGCTGCGAGCGCTGTACGGTCCCGGGTTCGCCGGAGCGGACGCGGCGGCGATCGTCGCGGCATCCGGAGCCGTCGTCGTCGCGGTGATCCTCACCGCGACCGCGAGCAGGATGCCGGAGGCCCGGGCCGCGGCCGCCGTGAGCGCCGCCGGACTCGCCCTCGTCGCCGTCGCACTGGTGCAGGATGCCGCGGCCGACGCGACCTCGGCGGCGGCGACCGTGGCGCTCGCGGGCGCCGGCGGCGTCGCGGGCGCGGCGGTGCTCGGCCTCCGCCGCTGGGCGCGACTCGGAGCAGTGCTCGCGGTGGGCGGCGTCGCCCTCGTGGCGATCGCGTGCGGCCTGCGCTTCCTCACCGTCGCGGACGAGCCGGGCTTCGAGGCGGACCTGTGGGTCATCGCCGGCGCCGCGATCACCGCGGCGGTCGCCCTCGCCGCGCTGCGCGCCACGCCGGCTCGCGTGGTCTCGCTCGCGGTGGGCGCCGGACTCGCGGTGGCGTCCGTGCTCTTCGCCGCCGCCGAGGCGTATCTGCTGGCCGCGGCATCGGACTTCGACGGCCTGCGGGCGGCCGTCACCATGTCGCTGCTGAGCGCCGCGGCGTACATCGGCGCCGTGCGCCGCGACAGGCTGGGCCCGACCCTCGCGGTCGTCGCCGCCGTGACCGCCGCGGCGTTCGGCGCCCTCGCCTTCTTCGGGTTCGGTGTCGACCCGGTCGAGCTCGTGACCGCGCCCGCGGCGCTCTGCGGCCTGGCCTACGGCGTGCGCACGCTCCGCATCCGGCCCGAGTCCCGCACCTGGCCGACGATCGGTCCGTGGCTCGTCCTCCTGCTGCTGCCTTCGCTGGTGTACGACTTCTTCGGCAACACCGAGCTGTGGCGCATCGTCGTGCTCGGGGTCGTCGCCGTCGCTCTCGTGATCGTCGGCGCGGTGCGCAGGCTGCAGGCGCCGCTCATCATCGGGTCGGCCGTGGTGCTCGTGCACGGCGTCGCCCAGCTGTGGCCGTGGATCTCGACCTCGTACGTGGCGGTGCCGTGGTGGCTGTGGCTGGGCATCGGCGGCGCCGTGCTCATCTTCATCGCGGCGCGCTACGAGCGCCGGATCCAGCAGCTGCGCGCCGCGATCACCGCCGTGACCTCGCTGCGCTGAGCGCGCCGACCCCGCCGGGACCGGCCCGGCCGCTCGGCACGCGAGCACGGCGTCGGAGGTGTCGACGACACGGCGGGTGGCGGCATCCGTCCCCGGCGTTCCGCCGGAGTTCTCCGACGCTGTGCACGAGACGAGGCGCGTCAGCCGGCGGTCGCGGCCGTCAGCGCGTCGGTCAGGAACGACGACAGGGCTGCGGCGTCGCCGAGCGACCCCGTGTACACGGAGCCCGCGGCGACCACCGTGACCCCCGAGGTCGCGGCGGCGTCCGTCGCGTACGGGATCGAGGCTGTCGCGCGCGTGCTGGCGGCCTCCGCCCACTGCGCATACGTGTCGCCGTCGACGCAGTTCACGACGTCGTCGGTCGCGGCGGCGGTCGTCATCACGCCCGTGAGGTCGTCCGCGGTGAGGGTCGCCCCGGTCGCGGCGCCGTCGACACCCACCTGCAGCATCGCGTTCCAGGCGGCGAGCGCGGCGTCGGGCTGCAGGGCCGCGAAGCAGCCGAATGCGGCGACAGCGGCGAGCGCGTCGGCGCTGCCGGTCTGCGCGATCGGGTGCAGCTCCAGCGAGAGCTCGCCCGCCGTCAGCGCATTCTGGATCGTCGTGCCGGCCGTCGACCAGAACGTCGCGGCGTCGGCCGAGGTCGGATCGACGTACAGCTGCACGTCGAGCACGCCGGTGGTGGCCGCGTCCGTCGCGCTCTTGCCGGGCGTCGCACCGCCTTCGAGCGCCCCCGTCGAGACCGGCGTGACAGCCGTGCCGTCGCCGGTGAGCAGCAGTCCGTCGGTCAGCATGTTGGCGGGTCCGCGCGCGGCGTCGGCCGCGGCCTGCGCCGCCTTCTCGGCTTCGGCGGCCGCGGCGTTGTTCGCCCAGGCGACGCCCGCCGTGATGCCGCCCGCCACCGCGAGCACGACGACCGCCCCTGCCGCCGACCACCCTGCGATGCGTCGCTGCCGGCGCTGCCGCGCCTGACGCTCCCGCTCCTGCCGGGCCATCTCGCGCACGAACGTCTGGCGTTCGCGCTTGGTCATGCCCTCGAGCAGGCTCCTGTCGACCTTGACCTGCGCCATGCGGCTCCTTCCACTCGCGCCACGACGCTAGGCACGGTGCTCATGAGCCGGATCAGCGGATCCTAAGAATGGGATGTGAGCCCGGACTCCGCGGCCTCGCGCGCCCCGCGGCCCCAGCGGAACGGCGACACCGTCGGGTCGTCCGGCACCCAGAACCGCCACGGGAACACGTCGGTGCCCGCCACGCCCGCGACGCCGACCCGCGGCCCTGAGGCGACCTGGGCCGGCGGTTCGACGAGCAGCTCCAGCCGCGCCTCGGCGCCGTGCCACGGCTCGCCGGTGATCGCGTCGATCCCGTCGTGGAGTGGATGCCGCAAGCCGGCCGCATCGCCGAAGCGCCCGGGTCCGCGCGCCAGGTCACGCGCAGACCGGGCTGCCGGTCGGCGGCGGAAGGCGGCATCCATTCCCTCGATCACCTCGCCGGCTCGCAGCAGACAACCGCCGGCGATCCCCGCAGGCCCGCTCACGACGTTGACGCAGGAGTGGATGCCGTGACTGAGGTACACGTACAGGTGACCGGGCTCGCCCCACATCGTGGCGTTGCGGGCGGTCGGCCCCATGCGCGCGTGCGACCCGGGATCGGGCACCGGCCCGGTGCCGCGCCCGTGGTACGCCTCGACCTCGGTGATGCGCAGCGAAACCGTCTCACCGCCGACGACGGTGGTAAGGCGACCGCCGAGCAGCCGCGGCGCCACTTCGGCGGGAAGGTCCTCGAGCTCGGCGCGCGTCGCCGCCCGCCACCGCCCCTGCGCCATGCGGCGAGTCTACGGCGCAGATCCTCCGTGCCGGGTGATGTCACCGACGATCCCGCGGCACTACTGTTCGCGCATGGGGAAATGGTTCGTGCTCATCCTGCTGAGCGTCTCGCAGTTCATCATGGTGCTCGACAGCACGGTCATGAACGTCTCGATCTCGACCGTCGCGCACGACCTCGGCACCGACATCTCGGGCATGCAGGCGGCCATCACGTTCTACGCGCTCACGATGGCGGCCTTCATGCTCACCGGCGGAAAGCTCGGCGACCGCTGGGGCCGCAGCCTCGCATTCCGCATCGGCTCGGTCGTCTACGGCATCGGCTCGCTCACGACGGCGCTGAGCCCCAACCTCACGGTGCTCATGCTCGGCTGGTCGCTCGTGGAGGGCCTCGGTGCGGTGCTCGTGATCCCCGCGATCGCCGCCCTCGCCGCGATCAACTACACCGGCCGGCAGCGCGTCGTCGCGTTCGCGGTCCTGGGCGCCGTCACGGGCGGCGCCGCGGCCGCGGGACCGCTCATCGGCGGCCTCGTCACGACGTACTCGTCGTGGCGCTACGTCTTCGTCGCCGAGGCCGTCGTCATGACCCTCGTGCTGATCGTCTCGGGCCGCATCAAAGACGTGCCCGGCGACCGCACGCTGCGCATCGACCTGCTGAGCGTCGTGCTGTCGGCACTCGGCCTCGGCCTCGGGGTGTACGGCATCCTGCAGTCCAAGACCTGGGGCTGGATCGTGCCGCTCGACCCGCCGGCCGTCGGCGGCGAGCCGTTCGCGCCGTTCGGGATCTCGCCCGTCGCGTACCTCATCCTGCTGTCGATCGTGGTGCTGTGGCTGTTCGTGAAACGACAGCAGCGGCTGGAGCGCACCGGACGCGTGCCGCTGCTGAAGATCAGCCTGCTGCGCATCGGCGCGCTGCGCAGCGGCCTCACGATGTTCATGGCGCAGTACTTCGCGATCGCGGCGCTGTTCTTCGTCGTGCCGGTGTATCTGCAGACCATCCTCGGCTTCGACGCGCTGCAGACGGGCCTGAAGATCCTGCCGCTGTCGATCGGGCTCATCCTGTTCTCGATCCTGGGCTCGCGCCTGTCGACGGTGCGATCGGCGCAGAACATCGGCCGCATCGGCCAGCTCACCCTGGGCATGGGTGTGCTGATCGTCTTCCTCGCGGTGCAGCCCGACCTCGTCGGCTGGGCGTTCGCCGTCGGCATGTTCGTGGTGGGCGCGGGGTTCGGGCTGCTCGCCTCCCAGCTCGGGAACGTCAACATGTCTGCCGTCGAGCAGGGCGACACCTCAGAGGTCGGCGGGCTGCAGGGGACGTTCCAGAACCTCGGCTCGTCGTTCGGCACGGCGATCGTCGGCTCGGTGTTCATCCTGCTGCTGACGTCGGGCTTCACGACCGCGGTGCAGGCGAGCACCACGATCCCTGCCGACGTGCGCGATCAGGTCGTCGCCACGGCGTCGAAGGGCGCACCGATCGTCTCGCAGCAGCAGGCCGAAGACATGCTGACGGATGCCGGCGCCGACGCCGCCTCGGCGCAGGAGGTCGCCCAGCTCTACGCCGACACCCAGGTCGACGCGCTGCGGCAGTCGCTGTTCTTCGTCTTCGCCCTCACGCTGCTCGGGCTGATGCTCTCGGCAGGCCTGCCGTCGAAGCTCCCCGATCCGGTCGAGGCCGACGGCACGGCGTCGGGGCCCCCTCCCGGCGACTGATCCCGGCAGGCTCCGGTCAGGCGGCAGGCGGCACCTGGCACCACGAGATCGCGGCGCCGTTCAGAGCCACCACCTGCGCGCCGTCCGAGATCTCGAGCACGCGCGTCTCGGGGCGCTGCGGCAGCGGCAGCTGGTAGGTGTCGTAGGCGTTGGTCACGGCATCCGGTGCCACCAGCACCGCGACGTAGCGGGAGCTGGGCGACACGCACACCTGCAGCACGGCATCCGTGTCGTCCACCTCGCTGAGCATGCGGGTCGTGCCGTCCGCCGCGACGAGCGCGATCGTCGTGCGGCCGGTCGGCACGTCGTCGGCGTCGAGCTCGGCCGCGGTGCGGATCGTCGATCCGTCGGGGAGCGGCGTCACCGACGTCGCGCCGCCGAGGTCCTGGTCGGGCGCGACGAGCTGCACCTCGCTCGCGTCGGTGAGGTCGATGACCGACTCCTGATCGGGACGGTCGACGACGGCCTCGTTCGACCCGCGGGCGATGCCGTCGATGCCCAGCGCCACGCCCAGCGCCGTCGAGTCGCGCGCGGTCGTCGCGCCCGAGGCATCCGACCCGGTCAGCAGCAGCGACCCGTCGAACGACAGCAGCAGGATGCTGTCGGTGTCGGGTACGAACCGCCATTCGGCGACGCGGGGGTCGGCGCCCTGCACCTCGATGGCGACCGGGGCGGCATCCGGGTCCCCGAGCGACGCCGTGTACAGGCGGCTCTCGCGGCCGGAGTCGGCGCTCAGCTGCGCGTCAGAGAACGTGTAGCCGATCCGCTCGCCGCGGTCGGCGCTCTGCAGGTTCGACACGAAGCCGTCGCCCGGCAGCGGCAGCTCGTGCGGGTTCTCGCCGTCGAGGTCGGTGACGATGAGCCCCGCCTGGTCGTCGTCGGTGCGCACCGACACGACGAGGTGCGACCCCGTCGCGCGGAAGTCCTCGATGTGGTCGTGGCGGAACACCGGCACCGCCTTCTGTCCGCTGAGGTCGGTGCGGTAGATGAGGTCGCCGTCGTCGCGCCCGCGCTGCAGCAGGTACACCTCGGCCTTCGGCGTGCGGAACGTCTCGGTCACCGTCGCCGTCGGTCCGCCGCCGAGCGAGGTGACGCCCGCGATCGTGACGGTGTAGTCGGTGTCGTCCCACAGCGGCAGCGTGAACCGCACGCCGACGCTGCGTCCCGAGGTGTCGACCTGGAACGGCGTCTCGGGGCTCACCGTCACCTGCGACGGATCGACGTCGGCCAGCGACTGCGTCGTGGTCACGATGAGACGGGAACCGGATGCCGCAGCCGCCGCCGCGGGGTCCACCGAGACGTCGGTCACACGCGGCCCTTGCGCGACGCTCGCTGCGGCGCCCGCCAGCCCCACCGCCGCGAGGATGCCGAGCACGAGCGCGAAGCTCAGGGCGAACGCGCGTCCCCGCCGGCGCTGAGCCCGCGCGCGGCGGGTCGGCCGGTCAGTACTCATACGGGTCCTCGGGCTCGGCGATCTCGTCGACCGACGCGGCGTCGACGACGAGGCGGCCGTCGGACGACGAGCGCACCATGCCGGTGATCGTCACCCACTGGCCGGTCTCAGGCGCGTCCGCCGCGGCGACCACCGGCAGGCTCGCAGGCTGCGCGTCGATGACGCAGTGCGTGATCACCAGGCGCGTGAGGTCGAATCCGCCATCGGGTCCGGGGGTGACGAACCCGGTGAGCTCGACCGGGTCGCCGTCGAAGGCGTCGGGGTTGGTCGCCGTCGCGAACGCGGTGGCCCACTCGCCGACCCCGAACGAGGAGGTGTCGCCGGTAGAGGCCAGCTGGATCGTGTCGGCCCCGCCGAACAGCGGGGTGGCCCCCACGTCGCGCGACATCGCGAGCTCGGTGCTCAGCGACGCGGGCGGCAGCACGAGGGTCAGCACCACGACGCCCGAGGCGGCGACCCCGCCGGCGACCGTGGCGGCGAACGCCAGCGGGTGCGGGCGGTGCCCGTGGTCGTGCCCGACCCCCGGTCGCCCCGCGGAGGGCGCTCCAGCACCCGAAGACGAAACGTGGTCCGGCACGAGGTCGTTCGTGCGCTCGAGGCGTCTCGTCGCGCTTCGCTCGCTCAACGACCGGTGGTCATGGCCGTCCTGGCCGTGGTCGTGGCCGTGATCGGCCTCGGCCCCCAGCGGGAGCGCGAACGACGCGACGGCGCCGACGAGCAGCAGGACCGACATCGACACCGCGAACCAGGCCGAGTCGGGGTTGATGTACAGCCCGAGGCGACCGGTGAGGGCAAGGCCGAGGGTCACGACGGCGAGGCAGGCCGACAGCCCGACGCCCAGCCACCGCGTCCCGATGAATCCGCTCTTACGCAAGGAGGTTCACCACCGTCCCGATGGCGAAGGCCGACAGCACCACGACGGCGACGATGCCGCCGAGAGTGCGCCACGTGAAGGTCGTGCGCAGCAGGGCGAGCATCTTGACGTCGACGAGCGGCCCGACCAGCAGGAACGCGACGATCGACCCCGGTGTGAAGGTCGAGGCGAACGACAGCGCGAAGAACGCGTCGACGTTGGAGCAGATCGACACCACCATCGCCAGCAGCATCATCGCGACGATCGACAGCGCCGGGTTCGAACCGATGGCCACGAGCGCCTCGCGCGGGATGAGCACCTGCACGGCGCCGGCGAGCGCCGAGCCGATGACGAGGGCCGGCATCACCGCGCGCAGCTCGATCACCAGCTGCGCGAGCGAGCGGCGCCATCTGCCGCCGGGCTCGTGCACGACGAGCTCGCACGTCTCGCGGAAGCGCTCGGTCAGCAGCCCGTCGGGCGAGGGATGCCGCGAATACAGCCATCCGATGAGGTTGGCGATCGCGTAGCCGCCGAGAAGGCGCGCGATGAGGATGCCGTCGCTGAAGCCGAACGCCTGGTGCGTCGTGATGATCACGATCGGGTTGACGATCGGCGCCGCGATGAGGAACGTCAGCGTCTCGGGCACCGTGAACCCGCGCATGAGCAGGCCGCGGGCGAACGGCACGTTGCCGCACTCGCACACCGGCACGATCATGCCGAGGAGCGACAGCACCGCGCGACGGGCCCACGCCCGTCGCGGCATCCATCGCTCGATGACGCCGGGCGGAACCCACACCTGCACGACGATCGACAGCACCACGCCCAGCGCCACGAAGGGCAGCGACTCGATGAGCACGCTGATGGCGAGGGTGAGGCCGTCCTGGGCGCGGGTGGGGAGCGGCGCCGGGAACAGCGTCGGGGCGAGCCAGTCGATCAGGAACAGGCCGGCGACGACCGCGAGCCCGACGCCCAGCCAGACGAGCGCGCGAGCCTGCGGCGACGGACCGAGGCGGGCCGTGGCCGGCTCGTACCGCGTCGTCGCCGACCGCTGCGTCGGGTCAGTGCGCGTCACGCTTCTCGGCGAGCTGGTCGGGGGTCCGCTGGTCGGCGGCGGCCGCGCACGACGCGCACAGCCCGAAGATGTCGACGACGTGCTCGGCGTCGCGGAATCCGTGGCGCTCGGCGGTGGCGCGGGCCCACTGCTCGACGTCGGTCGCTTCGATCTCGACCGTCAGCCCGCACGAGCGGCAGATCAGATGGTGGTGGTGGCCGGCGCTGACGCACGCGCGATACAGCGCCTCGCCCTCGGGGCTCTGCAGCGAATCGGCGTCGCCCTGCGCGGCGAGCCCTGCCAGGGCGCGGTACACGGTGGCCAGTCCGATGCCGGTGTTCTCGTCGCGGAGGGTGGCATGCAGCGACTGCGCACTGACGAATCCGCGGGCGTCCGTCAGCGCTTCGCGCACGCGTTCGCGCTGCCACGTGTTGCGCTGAGCCATGCCCGGGAGTCTACCCGCGGCCCCTGGACGCGAGCCGGGACGGGTCACGCCGGGAGACGGGTGACGCGGCCCCTGCGGGCGCCGATGCCGCGGCACACGAGATAGATCACGAACGAGATGGTCGTGATGTACGGGCTCACCGGCAGGGTGCCCATGATGGCGAGGAGGATGCCTCCGACCGCTGACACGAAGCCGAACAGGGCCGACAGCAGCGGCACCGACAGCGGGCCGGAGGCGACGCGCATCGCCGCGGCGGCGGGCGTCACGAGCAGCGCCATCACCAGCAGCGCGCCGATGATGTGGACCGCGACGGCCACGATGAGCCCCAGCAGCAGCATGAAGGCGAGCGACACCGCGGTGGTCGGCACACCGCGGGCGGCAGCGGACTGCGGGTCGAGCGAGTCGAACCGCAGCGGGCGCCAGATGAGCAGCAGGCCCAGCAGCACGACCGCGCCGATCGCGATCAGCCAGCCGAGCTGCCCCGACTGCACCGACACGATCTGCCCGGTGAGCAGGCTGAAGCTCGAGGCGCTGCGCCCGTCGTACAGCGACAGGAACAGGATGCCGAGGCCGAGGCCGAACGGCATCAGCACGCCGATGATCGAGTTGCGGTCGCGCGCCTTGGCGCCGAGCAGCCCGATGATCGCGGCCGCGATGATCGAGCCGACGATCGAGCCGGTGACGACGTCGACGCCGATGAGCAGGGCGGCTGCCGCGCCCGCGAACGACAGCTCGCTGATGCCGTGCACCGCGAACGCCATGTCGCGCTGCATGACGAAGACTCCGACGAGGCCGCCGACGAGGCCGAGCACGGCGCCCGCCCAGAGCGAGTTCGACACGAGCGCGAGGATGTCGCCGTAGTACGGCAGTCCTCCGAACATGGCGTCGGCGATGTCGTTCCAGTTCACGCGTGCGCCTCACCGTCGTGATGGTGGTGGGATGCCTCGGCGTCGGGCGCGCCGACGACCACCAGCCGGTCGCCGGCCCGCAGCACGAACACGTGGGCGCCGTACAACGCCGTGAGGACGTCCGAGCGCAGCACCTCCTGCGGCGTGCCGAGCGTGAAGCGCCCGTTCGCGATGTACAGGATGCGGTCGACCTTGCCCAGCAGCGGGTTGATGTCATGGGTGACGAGGAGCACGGCGGCGCCGCGGTCGCGGCGGTGGCGATCGATGAGGCCGATGACGGCTTGCTGGTTCGCGAGGTCGAGGCTGGTGAGCGGCTCGTCACACAGCAGCAGCGGCGGGTCGTCGGCGAGCGCCTGGCCGGCGCGCAGACGCTGCTGCTCGCCGCCGGACAGCTCGCCGACCGGGCGGTCGGCGAAGTCCTGCGCGCCGACGGCCTCGATGAGCGCGTCCACGCGGGCCCGGTCGCCGCGGCGTGGGATCGGCAGGCCGAACCGGTGGCCGTCGACGCCGAGCGTCACGAGGTCGCGACCCCGCAGCGACGTGTCGCGCGGGAGCGGCCTCGCCTGGGGCAGGTAGCCGACTCGACGATTGCCGCGGCCGTGCACGGGCTCGCCGAGCAGTTCGATCGTGCCCTGCGACAGGTCTTCGAGTCCGAGGATCGCCCGCAGCAGCGTCGTCTTGCCCGAGCCGCTGGGCCCGAGCACCGCCACGAGCTCGCCCGGATGCACGTCGAGGTCGAGTCCTGCCCACAGTTCGCGGTCGCCGCGGCGGAGGGCCGCGCCCCGGATGCTGAGGACGGGCGCGCCGCTCGACGCGGGCCGGCTCATGCCAGCGCCGTGCTCAGGGCTTCGATGTTCGCCTGCATCCACGAGACATAAGTCTCTCCCTTCGGGAGCGTCTCCGAGAACGCGATCGTCGGGATGCCGTGCTCTCCGGCCGCGTCGACGACGAGGGCCGTCTCGGCCCCGCCGGTCTGGGTGTTCGTGATGAGCACGCTCACCGTGCCGCCCCGGATGAGGTTCAGCGCCTCGAGCAGTGTCGCCGGCGCCACGTCCTGCTCCTCCTCGACGGCCTCGCTGAACGCGTCGGGCGTGACGTTCACGAGCCCCGCATCCTCGACGAGATAGCCCGGCACGGGCTCGGTCATGAACACCTGCTCGCCGCCGTGCGCCGCGGCGATGTCGCCGAGCGCACCCGTGAGGCCGTCGATGTCGGTACCGAAGGCCTCCGCGTTCGCGGCGAACTCGGCCGCGCGGTCGGGGTCGAGCTCGCTGAGCTGATCGGCGATCTCCTGCGCGACCGCGCGCATCGTGTCGACGTCGTACCAGACATGCTCGTTGAACCCCTCGACGTGGGCATGCCCCTCGTGGTCCCCGTCGGCGTGATCGGCGTGGTCCTCGTCGGCGTCCTCGGGCCACTCCGGCGAGAACTCCGCGGCCGTGATGACGGGGGCCTTCGTGCCGCTCGCCTCGATCAGGCCGTCCACGAAGGCGTCGTAGCCGCCGCCGTTCTCGATGACGAGGTCGGCCTTCGACACGATCAGCTGATCGCGGGCGCTGGGCTCGAACGAGTGCGGGTCCTGCGACCCGCTCGACACGATCGAGGTCACGTCGACGGCGTCCCCGCCGATCTCGGACGCGATCTGCCCGTACACGTTCGTCGAGGCCACGACCTGCAGCCGCCCGTCGTCACCGGCGGCGCTGCTCGCGCACCCCGCGAGGACGAGGGTGGATGCCGCCGCCAGGCCGAGAAGGGCGAGCGCACGTCGAGACTGGTTCATGTCGTCGACTCTAACGTTAATGAGAATCGTTCTCAAATCAGCTTCCACCCCGCTCCCGCCGTTCGTTCCTTCGTTCAGAGTGGAGGTGCATCGGGAGCGGGGGTGTCGGCGGCGAGCGGACGAGGGGGCGCGCTATGTTCGGGCCGTGCTCCCGAAGCCTGTGCAGCGCTCGCTGCTTCTCGCTCTGCCGTTCCAGGCCGGCACGCTCGCCCTCGCGATCGTGCTGCTGGCTGTCGGATTCCCGAGCCAGGTGCTGCTCACGGCGCTGCTGGCACTGGCGATGTGGGCACCGGCGGCCGCTGAGCTGCTCTTCCGCACCACGCTGCCGCGGGCGCTGCAGCTGCACTACCTGATCTTCATCACGCTCGGGCCCTTCGCGGGCAGCGCCCTCAACGTCTACGCGGCCATCGCGGACTGGGACACCCTGATCCACTTCGACTCCGGGGTGCTCGTCGCGTGGCTCGGCATGCTGTGGGTCCGCCGCGTCGAGGAGCGCGTCGATGCACCGCTGCCCGCCTGGTTCAGCCTGACCGTCATCCAGCTGACCGCCATGGCGTTCGCCGCGATGTGGGAGATCTGCGAGTTCGCGAGCGACCACCTCATCGGGACGGTGTCGCAGAACGGCAGCCTCGAAGACACGATGATGGACATCATGGCCGGGACCGTCGGCGGCCTCTTCGCGATCGCTCTGCTCCTGATCCTGCGCCGGCCGCGATCGCTCGCGCCGGCGTCGCTGCTGCGCGCCGGGCGTCACCATCGCGACGTGACCGCCGACGAGCAGGCGTCCGCCCCGGGCGAGCGCTGAGCCGGGCTCAGTCCAGGAGGAGCGCGGGCTCTTCGAGGATCGACGCCACGTCGGCGATGAACCGCGACATGCCGTCGCCGTCGATCACGCGGTGGTCGAACGAGCCCGCCACCGTGGTCACGAAGCGCGGGCGCACCTCGCCGTCGACGACCCACGGCTTCTGACGGATTGTGCCGAGGGCGACGATGCCGGACTCGCCGGGGTTGATGATCGGCGTGCCGGCATCCATCCCGAACACGCCGATGTTCGTGATGGTGATGGTGCCGCCCTGCTGATCGGCGGGACTCGTCTTGCCCTCGCGCGCCGTCAGCGTCAGCTTCTCGAGCGCCTTGGCGAGCTCGCGCATCGACAGGTCCTGCGCGTCCTTGATGTTGGGCACCAGGAGGCCGCGCGGCGTGGCGGCCGCGATGCCGAGGTTGACGTAGCGGCGTACGCGGATCTCGGCGCCGCCCTCGGCGTCGACCCACGCGGCGTTCACCATCGGTGTGCGGCGCGCCGCCCAGATCACGGCGCGCGCCATGATGAGCAGCGGCGAGACGCGGATGTCGGCGAAGTCGGGCGAGGCCTTGAGGCGCTTGACGAGCTCCATCGTGCGGGTGGCGTCGACGTCGGTCCACACCGACACGTGCGGCGCCGAGTACGCCGACTGCACCATGGCCGACGAGGTCGCCTTGCGCACGCCCTTGACAGCGATGGTCTCTTCGCGGCCCGCCGCATCGGGGGCGGGGGTCGCCGGCGCGACGACCGGCGCGACACGGGCCGGCGCGGGGATCGTCTCCTCGCGCACATCGCCCCACTCGGGCGTCTCGATGTTGCGGAACACGCTGGCCTGCGACGCGTGCTTCACGACATCGTCGCGCGTCACCTCGCCGGCCGGACCGCTGGGCGTCACGGCGGCGAGATCGACGCCGAGGTCACGGGCGAGCTTGCGGATCGGCGGCTTCGCGACGACCCCGACGGATGCCGCCACCCGCTCCTCGGCCGGCGCTGCGGGCTTGCGGCGGCGCGACTGCACGTGCCCGCCGGTCCCGTAGCCCACCAGCACCGCGCCCTCGCCCGCGTCGGCGGTGTCGGCGGGTGCGCCATGCTCCGACTGGCCGACGGTCGCCGGGGTGGCGGCATCCACTCCCGCGCCGGAGGCGATCGTGATGATCGGGGCGCCGACGTCGACAGTGTCGCCCTCGGTGACGAGCAGCTCGCCCACGGTGCCCGCGAACGGCGACGGCAGCTCGACGAGCGATTTCGCGGTCTCGATCTCGACCAGCACGTCGTTGACAGCGACGGCGTCGCCGGGCGCGACGCGCCACTGCACGATCTCAGCCTCGGTCAGGCCTTCGCCGACGTCGGGGAGGACGAATGTCTGGGTGCTCATGGGAGCTCCGATCAGTAGGCCAGGGACCGGTCGACGGCCTCGAGGATGCGGTCGGCGTCGGGCAGGTAGACGCCCTCGAGCTTGGCCGCCGGGAAGGGGACGTCGAAGCCCGACACGCGCAGCACCGGGGCCTCGAGCGCGTAGAACGCCTGCTCCATGACGGTCGCTGCGACCTCGGAGCCCAGCGACGCGAAGCCCTGGGCCTCCTGCGCGTAGACCATGCGGCCGGTGCGGCGCACCGACTCCAGGATGGGGCCGTAGTCGATGGGCGACAGCGAGCGCAGGTCGATGACCTCGATGCTGGTGCCTTCGGCCTCGGCGAGCGCGGCGGCCTGCAGCATCGTCGTCACCATGGCGCCGTGACCGACGAGCGTGACATCGGTGCCGCGGCGGACGACGCGCGAGGCGTGCAGCGGCAGCGCCCGGGCTGTCGTGTCGACCTCGCCCTTCATCCAGTACTTCGCCTTGGGCTCGAGGAAGATCACGGGGTCGGCCGATGCGATCGCGTCCTGGATCATCCAGTAGCCGTCGTTCGGGGTCGACGGGCTCACGACCCGCAGGCCCGGAGTGTGCGCGAAGTACGCCTCGGGGCTCTCCTGGTGATGCTCGACCGCACCGATGTGACCGCCGTAGGGGATGCGGATCACGACGGGCATCTGCAGCGCGCCCTCGTGGCGGTTGGTGAGCTTCGCGAGCTGCGTCGTGATCTGGTCGAACCCGGGGAAGACGAAGCCGTCGAACTGGATCTCGACGACGGGACGGAAGCCCGCCATCGCGAGGCCGATCGCGGTGCCGACGAGCCCGGACTCGGCCAGCGGGGTGTCGAGCACGCGCCGGTCGCCGAACTCGGCCTGCAGTCCCTCGGTCACGCGGAACACGCCGCCGAGCTTGCCGATGTCCTCGCCCATGAGCAGCACGCGGTCGCTTCCGGCCAGCGACGCGCGCAGGCCGGCGTTGATCGCACGGCTGAGCGGCAGGTTCTCGACGCCGGTCATGCCTGGCCTCCCTCGAAGGATGCCTCATACCCGGCCAGCCACCGTCGCTGCTGCTCGATCAGCGGATGCTCCTCGGAGTAGACGTGCGCGAACATCGAGTCGGCCTCGAGGCCGTCCAGCGCGTTCGTGCGCTCGCGGATGTCGTCGGCGAGCGCCTGCGCTTCGGCATCCACGTCCGCGAAGAACGCCTCGGACGCGCCGCGGCCGAGGAGGAACGCCTTCATGCGGGCGATGGGGTCGCGGCGGCGCCACGACTCCTCCTCGTCGGACGTGCGGTACTTGGTCGGGTCGTCGCTCGTGGTGTGGGCGCCGAGCCGGTAGGTCATCGCCTCGATCGCACGCGGGCCCTCGCCCGAGCGCGCCTCGTCGAGCGCGGCACGCGTGACAGCCCAGCTGGCGAGCACGTCGTTGCCGTCGACGCGGATGCTCGGCATGCCGTACCCCTCGCCGCGCTTGTACAGCGGCGAGCGCGACTGCGTGGCCACGGGCACCGAGATCGCCCACTGGTTGTTCTGCAGGAAGAAGACCTCGGGCGTGCGGTAGCTGGCGGCGAACACCATGGCCTCGTGGACGTCGCCTTGGCTGGAGGCGCCGTCGCCGTAATAGACGATGACCGCCTCGTCGCGCTCGGGGTCGCCGGTGCCGGAGCGGCCGTCGAAGACGAGGCCCATGCCGAAGCCGGTGGCGTGCAGCGTCTGGGCGCCGAGCACAAGCGTGTAGATGCGGGTGTTGCCGTTCTTGGGGTCCGTCGGGTCCCAGCCGCCGTGGGTGAGACCGCGCATCACCCGGATGATGTCGATCGGGTCGACGCCGCGGATGCGGGTCACCACATGCTCGCGGTACGACGGGAAGAGATGGTCCTGGGGGCGCGCAGCACGGGCGGAGCCGACCTGCGCGGCCTCCTGCCCGTAGCTCGGCGGCCACAGCGCGAGCTGCCCCTGCCGCTGCAGGTTGGTGGCCTGCACGTCGAACGCGCGGATCACCGCCATGTCGCGATAGAAGGTCTCGAGGTCGGCGTCGCGGAGGTCCTCGACGGCCTCGCGGTACCGCTCGGCGGCGGGCGTGGGCGCGAACGTCCCGTCCGCGTCGAGGAAGCGGACGGTCGCGGCGTCTTCGGCCGTTGCCGTGGCGTCGGTCATCACCGAGTCTTCGGGCGGGGTCACCGTTCTACGCTAGCCCGCGTCCCGCGTGGCCTTCTGGGAGGTCCTTCACAACGGATGCCGCGATCCGTAGGACCTTGTCGACAGACTCCTCCTCGCCGACCGAGATGCGGATGCCGTCACCGGCGAACGGACGGACGATCAGGCCCGCCTCTTCGAAGGCGGTGGCGACGGCGAGCGTCTCGTCTCCGGCGGGGAGCCACACGAAGTTGCCCTGGGCGACCGGGATGCTCCAGCCGGCGTCGCGCAGCGCCGCGGCGAGGCGGTCGCGGCGCTCGGCGATGACGCCGACGCGCTCGAGCAGCTCATCCTCGACCTCGAGGCTCGCGAGCGCCGCCTCTTCACCGAAGGCCGTGACCGACAGCGGGATGGCGGTGCTGCGCGCGGCGTCGAGGATGCGGGAGTGGCCCACCGCGTAGCCGACGCGCAGGCCCGCCAGTCCGTACGCCTTCGAGAAGGTCCGCAGCACGACGACGTTGGGGTGCGCGCCGCCGGCCAGCACCGCCGCGCCGCTCACGGCGTCGGGGTCGGTGACGAACTCGGCGTACGCCTCGTCGAGGATCACCAGGATGTCGGCGGGCACCCTCGCGATGAACGCGTCGAACTCGGCCTGCGTCACGATCGGGCCGGTGGGGTTGTTGGGGCTGCACACGATGATCGCCCGCGTGCGGTCGGTGACCGCGGCGGCCATCGCGTCGAGGTCGTGGCGGGCGCCCTCGCGCAGCGGCACCTGCACCGCGTTCGCACCGGCGACCACGGCGAGCCACGGGTACGCCTCGAACGAGCGCCACGCGTACATGACCTCGTCGCCGGGGCCCGCGGTCGCCTGGACGAGCTGCGCGAGGATCGACACGCTGCCGGCGCCGATGTGCACGCCGTCGGCGCCCACGCCGTACCGCTCGCCCAGACGCTCGCGCAGGCGTGCGGCCGTGGCATCCGGATAGCGGTTCAGCGCGGTCGCTGCCTGCACGCGCGCCAGCACACCCGGCAGCGGGTCGAACGGGTTCTCGTTGCTCGACAGCTTGAACGCCTCGGCGCCGGCCTGCTTGCCCTGCTTGTACGGGGGCAGCGCGGCGACTTCGGGGCGCACGCGAACGGGGAAGTCGGGAGCGTCGGTCACGTCCCCAGTCTACGAATCGGAGTGGCCGAGCGCCGGGCACGAGAACCCGGGGCGCCGCGATGTGCAGCGCGGGCGAGTGGATGCTGGTCGCCGGCGACCGCCCATGGAAGACTGGGCGGACCATGGGCTTCCTCATCCGCGTCGTCGTCAATGCGTTCGCGATCTGGGTGGTCACCCTGATCCCGACGCTCCAAGTCACCGTCGTGCCGTTTCCACCGGGCGACACGCTGCAGATGGTGCTGACGCTCCTCATCGTCGCCGCCATCTTCGCGCTCGTGAACACGATCATCGGCACCGTCATCAAGGTGCTGGCGTTCCCGATCTACATCCTCACGCTCGGCCTCATCGGTCTGCTCATCAACGCGTTCCTGCTGTGGCTGACGGCCTGGCTGACGCACTGGTGGAACTGGGGCCTGCGCGTCGAGGATTTCTGGTGGGGCGTGGTCGCGGCGATCATCATCTCGCTGATCAACTGGATCTTCGGCATCTTCCTGCGGCCCAAGAAGGACTGACCCGCCGCTAGCCGCGCTGGGCGGCGTACTCGGTGACCTCGACCTTCGGCGCCTGACCGAGCCCGTCGAACACGGCCTGCACGCCGGCCACCCGAGGGTCGCCCGACGCGTCTACCAGCGCAGCCGTCTCGACGTAGGCGGTCAGCCGATGTGCGGGCAGCGTCGCATCCGCCAGTCCGCTGCTCGGGTCGTACACGCGCTCGGCGACGAAGCTGCCCGGCGCACCCACCGCCTCGCCGTGACCGCCGCCGGCCAGGGCGACCACGGCGTCATCGGAGTGGCGCACCGACACGCTGAGGGTTCCGGAGCCGACGTCGGCATCGACCGGAGAGCCCAGCGACACGAGCGTCTGCACGTCGTAGTCGCCCTCGAGCGCGAGGTGCGCGCCGATCATGCCGCCCTGCGAGAACCCCACCACGTGCAGCGCGTCGCCGGGCTCCACCCCGGCCGCCGCGAGCGCGGCCTCGGTCGCCGCATACGAGTCCGACATGTCGCCGTTGTAGAGCTCGAGGTTGGACGTGTTGTCCCACGGCTCGTCGCCGCCGAAGCCCTGGGACTGCATGCCCGCGATGTACACGACGGCCTGCCGCGACCCGTCGGGCATCGTGTACTTCTCGACGCGGACACGCGAAGCGCCCGCGCCGGGCACGCGCGACGCGGCCGCCGCGAGACTCTGCGGCGCGACGGCGGCCGAGGTCGCGGTCGCGCTCGGGGCCGCCGGCGACGGCGCCGATGGGCCGACGGCAGCCGGCCCCGCGGCTCCTGGTGGGACGACGGGGATGCCGCCGGCCGGCGCGGCGGCCGGCACCGGCGTCACCGTGACGGGACCGGCCCGGCCCGCGAGGCGCGCATCGGGCGCGAGGCGTCCGGTGCCGCCGAGCCCGGTGATCACGGTGCCCGCGAAGGTCAGGGCGCCCAGCGCCGCCCCGCCGGCCACCGCCCACGGCGGGCCGACGAGGTCGCCGCCCTCCACCCCCAGGCGCGTCGCCTGCCGCACGATCTCGTGCCGCCATTCGGTGGCGAACGTGTACTGGGCCGAGAAGGCCTGGGCCGCGGCATCCGGATACTCCGCGATCACCCTCGCACGCCGGGCTTCGAGGCTCTCGATCAGCAGCGGGTCGCCTGTGGCGCGCGCGGCGTGCAGCTGCGCGTCGAGCTCGACGAGCTCGTAGGCTGCGGCAGCGCCGAGCAGCGACGCGGCGATGCGATCGGCCCCGGTCTGCGCCTCGAGCAGCCGGGTGTCGAGCGTCGAGGCGGTCAGCGCGGCATCCCACGCGTACCGGCGTTCGCCGAGCAGCATGTTGGCCAGCGATCCGAGCCGGGCGCGGACGCCGTCGAGTTCGACCCGCGCCCCGGCGAACCGGTCGGCCGTCGAGCGCAGCGTCTCGGTGTCGACCGAGACGGCGCCGCCCCCGGTGATCTGGAGGGACCCGTCGCTGTCGGGCGCGAGCCCGTTGAGGTCGCCCCACAGCCCGTCGTCGGGCCGCGCGTGGCCGGATCCGCCGCCCGGACCGGGCTTCGCCCGCACATCCGCACTCACCGCGCGCCCCCGGGCTGCAGCGAGGCGAACCAGGCCGACTCGGCGAAAGCCGCGCGCTCGCGCGCGCGGGATGCTTCGAGCCGCACGGTCTCGGCGACGCAGCCGAGCCCCGATACCTCGCCCGCCCACGCATCCGCCAGCTCGTGGAACGCGGTCGCGGCCTTGGCCTGCCACTGCGTCTCGCCCGACAGCCGGCGGGCATGGGCCGCGGCATCCTCGAGTCGTTCAATGAGCAGCGCGAGCTCGCGCACGACGATATCGAGCTGATGGGATGCCGAGGGCCCTGGTGAGAGGTAGGTCACCCGTTCATCGTCGCGGGGCCGTCCGTCTGCGCACCGGGTGGGCCCGCGATCTGTGGACGACCCGCGCGCGGACGCCCGATGTGGAGGAGGCGCCGCACCCGGGCAGGGTGCGGCGCCTCGCCGTCGCGGCACCGGACCGGGCGCGCACGGCGCCCGGTCCGTTGCTCACAGGGCCTTCTGGCCCTTCTTGCCGACGACCACCGTGACCGTGTCGGTCGCGGTGTTGCCGGCCGTGTCGGTCGCGGTCCACGTGAAGCGGTACACCGCCCCGTTGACAGCCTTGACCGACACGGTGCGCTCGCCGGTCTGCGTCCACGAGCCTCCACCGGACACCTCGACGTCGGTGAGTGCGACAGTGACGTCACCGGCGCTCTCGTCGGCGGCATCCACCGTGAACGTCACCGGCACCGCCTTGTTGTTCGGCGGCATGATGACCGACCGATCGGCCGTCACCTCGATCGTCGGCGGCGTGACGTCGGGCTGCGTGAGGTTCAGGCCCACGATCACCGGGTCGTGGTCGCTCGAGCGGTACGGGTCGGGCGCGTAGAGCGCGTCCTGCGCCGGCAGCTTGAACGACATGTCGTAGTCGATGAGGCTCGGCTCATCGGCGTTGATGTGCCACGCCGCCGCGCTGGTCACGTCCGCGGCGAGCGCCGGCTGCGCGAGGGCGTAGTCGAGGTAGCCCGACTGACCGTCGAACACGTACGAGTATGCGTGCTCGCCGCCGAACTGCTTCTCCAGATCGGTGAAGCCGCCGTCCAGGAACTCGCCGATCGAGTCCTCGTGGTCGTACGAGTTGAGGTCGCCGATCACGATGGCACGCCCGTCGGGCGCCACCGTCTCGTTCAGCCAGGTGGTGAGCGCCTTCGCGGCCGCGGTGCGCGTCGCGCTGCAGTTGCCCTGACCGTCGCCGAGGTCAGGGCTCTCGCTGCACGCCGAGCCCTTCGACTTCAGGTGGTTCACCGACACGACGAACTCCTCGCCCGTCTCAGTGGACGCGAACCGCTGGGTCAGGCCCGGACGGTTCCGGTTGTCGAGCCAGGCCGGGTCGACGGCGCTCGTCATGAGCTGGAAGTCGCCCACCGGAGTGACCGCGGCCGGCTTGTAGATGATCGCCGTCGCGATCGCGTCGGTGCCGATGACGCCGGTGACCAGCGCCTGGTAGGTGCCGGGTCCGACCTTCGTGTTCAGTGCGTTCGTCAGCTTCTGCACCGCCGTGCCGTTGTTCTCGATCTCGAGCAGTCCGAACACGTCGGCGTCGATCACGGCGAGGGCGGACACGATCTTGTCCTCCTGGCGCTTCTGCTCCTCGGCGGTGTCGGCGCCGCGGAAGTAGCTGTCGTCGCCCGATTCCTCGGGCGTCGGGTCGAGCTGCTCGAAGTAGTTCAGCACGTTGAAGCTCGAGATCCGCAGGTCGCCGCCGACCTCGGGCAGTTCGGGCCGCGGGTTCGCGACGGTGAACTGCGCGCCCTGCGTCGGCTGCACGTTCCAGCCGAAGCGGTAGTCCAGGATGCCGGTCGCATTCTGCACGTGGTCACCGGTGCGGAACGTGTGGTCGAGCGTGAAGACCTGCCCGTCCGGGTGGTATGCCGGGTCGGGGTTCTGGGTGCTGCGGCCGTCGTCGAGGATGATGCTGCCTGCGACGTTCGCCGCCAGGAGCGCGTTCGCGGCATCGCCGGGCTCGACCACGGCGGTCGGCGTGTCCTGGCGTCCGTCGGTGAGGGTGATCGTGCCGAAGCGGCCGAAGTCGAAGGTCTCGCCGATGGTCAGCTGCTGCGGCAGGGTCACGTACATGCCCTCGAGGGCCTCGCGCTGGGCCTCGGATGCCGGCAGGGTGACGGTCGTCGGCTCGGGGAGGGTGGCGCCGCCGAAGCAGATCTCCACGTCGGCCGCGTCGATCTCGGTGAGGCCGCTGAACTCCTTGGCGGTTCCGGCGACGCTCACCGCCTGGCCGATCTGGACGTCGATGCCGCCGGGCTCGTAGACGAAGATGCCGTCTGACGTCGCCGGATCGCCGTCACCGGCATCCTGCACGTAGAAGCCGTCGAAGCCGCCCTGCTGGAAATCGCCCACGACGACGCCCGCGATGAGCACCTTCTGGCCGGGGATCGGCGTGGCGGCGCCGGAGCCCTGCACCGACCCGATCGTCACGGGGGTGGCCGAGCAGTCGGCCACCGGGTCGGGGTCGGGGTCGACCCAGCGCGTGCCGAGGCCGTCGAAGGTGTCCTGGGGGAAGCCCGCCCACTCTGCCGACGGGTCGAACGCGTTCGATCCGTCGGGGTCGCCGACGACCACCGAAGGCAGGCGGCGCAGCGTGTGGTTGACCGTGCTGGTGTCGCCGGTTCCCCAGGCCGTGCCGGGGTCGACGCCGATCTGCCCGAAGACGTCGACGATCGTCGAGCCCTTCACCAGCGCGATGGCGTCGTTGCCGTTGAACAGCCCCGCGCCCGACGTCTGATCCGCCTGGGACAGGATCGCCGCGTTCGCGGCGGAGTGCGCGAAGACGAAGACATCGCCCGGCGCCACCGTGCCGGCGAGGGTGAACGTGAGGCTCGCCGTCGCGCTTCCGTTCGTGTACTGCTGAAGCTTGTAACCCGCGGCGGCGAGGTCGACCGCCTGCGTCGACGGGTTGTAGATCTCGATCGCCTTGTTGTTGGACGATCCTTCGATGTACTCGCTGATGAGCAGGTCGCCGGATGCCGCGGCCGCGGGCGCGGTGACGGCGACGGCGGCGGCGGCGCCGAGTGCGAGGGCCGCCAAGGCGGCGACGAGTCTGCGGGGCGAATGGGACACAGGACCTCCACGTGACATCCGGCGGTCGGTGGACCGCGCGTGCGAAAACGGGCAGGCCGGTCGCCTCCCCGTGAGTCACAAGCTAGGGGAGCGGCATCCGCTCTCGAAAGACCCCGGAAGGAGAACTCCTTAACGTTCGGTGTCCGGGCGGTCCAGAATGGGACGCATGACCGCCGGCGACGTGGCACCCTTCCGCGTCGTGTTCGTGTGCACCGGGAACATCTGCCGGTCCCCCATGGCCGACGTCGTGTTCCGGGGATTCGCGGATGCCGCCGGCCTCGGTCCGCGCGTCGCGTCCACGAGTGCGGGCACAGGCGACTGGCACGTGGGCGAGCAGGCCGACCAGCGGACGATCGACGCGCTCGCGCGCGCCGGGTACGACGGCTCGCACCACCGCGCCCGCCAGTTCACGCACTCCGATTTCGCGCGCAGCGACCTGGTCGTGGCGCTCGACCGCAGCCACGAGCGCATCCTGCGCGGGTGGGCCCGCAACGAGGCCGATTCCGACAAGATCGCGCTGCTGATGTCGTTCGATTCTTCGGCGCACACCCTGGACGTCCCCGATCCGTACTATGCCGGCCCCGGAATGTTCGACGAGGTGCTCGGTATGATCGAAAGCGCGAGCCGGGCGCTCTTCCGGCAACTCGAACCCGCGATCCGCCCGGTGTCCTGACCCGGGGATCGAACGACGTCTTCGACGACACGACGGGAGCCACCGTGACCTCTCTTCCTCCGCAGCCCCTCAGCCCCCTCGACGGCCGGTACCGCGCCGCCGTCGGCGAGCTCGGCGAGTACCTGTCCGAGGCGGGTCTGAACCGCGCGCGCGTCGAGGTCGAGGTGGAGTGGCTCATCGCCCTCACCGACCGCTCGCTGTTCGGCACCTCGCCGCTGGCGGACGACGACAAGACGAAGCTGCGCGCCCTCTACCGCGAGTTCGGCCAGGCCGAGATCGACTGGCTGGCCGAGAAGGAGTCGGTGACCCGCCACGACGTCAAGGCCGTCGAGTACCTCGTGCGCGACCGCCTGTCGGCGCTCGGGCTCGACGCCGTCGCCGAGCTCACGCACTTCGCGTGCACGAGCGAAGACATCAACTCGACCTCGTACGCCCTCACCGTGCAGCGCGCGGTCGAGCGCGTGTGGCTGCCGAAGCTGCGCACCGTCATCGCGACGCTGTCGGCGCTCGCGGTCCAGCACCGCGGCGCCGCGATGCTGTCGCGTACGCACGGCCAGCCGGCCACTCCCTCGACGATGGGCAAGGAGCTCGCGGTCTTCGCCTGGCGTCTCGAGCGCGTCGCCGCGCAGATCGACGGCGGCGAGTACCTCGCGAAGTTCTCGGGCGCCACCGGCACCTGGTCGGCGCACCTGTCGGCCGCCCCCGACGTGGACTGGCCCGAGCTGTCGCGCTCGTTCATCGAGGGCCTCGGGCTCGACTTCAACATCCTCACCACCCAGATCGAGTCGCACGACTGGCAGGTCGAGCTGTACGACCGCGTGCGGCACGCCGGCGGCATCCTGCACAACCTCGCGACCGACATCTGGACCTACATCTCGATCGGCTACTTCACGCAGATCCCGGTCGCGGGCGCGACGGGCTCGTCGACGATGCCGCACAAGATCAACCCGATCCGCTTCGAGAACGCCGAGGCGAACCTCGAGATCGCCGGCGGCCTGCTGGCGACGCTGTCGCAGACGCTCGTCACGAGCCGCCTGCAGCGCGACCTCACCGACTCCACGACGCAGCGCAACATCGGCGTCGCGTTCGGGCATTCGCTGCTCGCGCTCGACAACCTGCAGCGCGGGCTCGGCGAGATCTCACTGGCCGAGGGCGTGCTGCTGGCCGACCTCGACGCGAACTGGGAGGTGCTCGCCGAGGCCATCCAGACCGTCGTGCGCGCCGAGATCGCCGCCGGCCGCTCGCAGATCAGCGACCCCTACGCGCTGCTGAAGGACCTCACCCGCGGCCGCCGCGTGGGGGCCGCCGAGCTGGCCGAGTTCGTGCGCGGCCTCGACATCGGCGACGACGCGAAGGCGCGCCTGCTGGCGCTCACCCCGGCGACCTACGACGGCCTGGCCTCGCAGTTGGTCGACGAACTGGGCTGATCCGGCCCCGCTCGTCGAGCGAGCGAAGCGAGACGAAACGCCTCGGACCTTGCGCAAGGTCCGGGGCGTTTCGCCTCCGGGCGCCGGAGCGCCCTCCGCTCACCGAGCGGAGTCGTCGGGGGAGGCCGCGGCGTCGGGCTTGTCGCCGGCCGCAGGCTTGTCGGACTCGTCCGGCAGCAGCACGGGCTTGTCGATCTGCTTGGTGATCTGCGCCGGGTCGACCGCGAGCAGCAGCAGCGACACGATCAGCAGCACGGCGATGAAGCTCACGCCGGCGATCACGAGCGCGGCGATGACGGCGTGCGACGCCTGGTCGGCGGACCGCTGCTGGAAGAAGCCCATCGAGACGAGCGTCACGATGCCGGCGAACAGGGCGGCGCCGAACGCCATCCCGAGCAGCTGCAGAGGCTTGAGGAGGTCGCGACGGGTGGGGCTTTCGTGGCTCACGCGGAGTCCTTCCGATCAGCCGGCTCGACGGAGGCGGGTTCTTCCGTCGCGAGGGCGTCCGCTGCGGACGCCGCGGGTCGCGGCGAGAAGCCGGCGATGCCGAGGTAGACGGCGACGATCGCGGCGTAGCCGCCGAACAGCCCGACGCCGATGGTGATGCCCGTGAGGGTGCCGGTGACACCGGCCTCGTCGAGGCGATAGGTCAGCGAGTAGGCCGGCTGCACGCACAGCAGCGCGATGCCCAGCAGGATCGACACCGCGCCGACGACGATCGCGTCGCGGCTCTCGGAGCGGGGGCCGGCAGGCACGACCGGGCGGGCATCGGCGACGCCGGGCGCGATCTCGCGACGCTCGGTGCGGGCCTTGAGCCCGCGCCAGCCGGCGACGAGCTCGATGATGCCGCTCACCAGCGCCCACGCGATCACGGTGACGAAGAAGCCCGTGACGGTGCGGAGCGGGAACAGCCCGGTCGCCATGCCGGCGACGATCGTGACGACGCCGAGCGCGATCGAGGGCCAGCGGCGGCCGGCCGGGTACACGAGCCAGGCGGCGAGCAGAAGCACGAACGCCGTCGCGATCGCGAAGCCGCTGAAGACGGCGCTGCCGACGGCCGCGGAGTGATCGGACGAGAACGTGATCATGAGCGCGGCGATCGCCGCGAAGGCGGCGCGTGCGAGCTGCACATGGCGCACGGCGAACGTGCGGGATTCGGCTGTGGTCACGGTGATCCTGCGGAGCGGCGGGTTCTCAGGAGAGAGAACGGATGCCTCCAGTCTACGTGGGCCGAAGCTCGGAGCTCCCCGTGCCCCCGGCCGCGGCCTCCGTCACTGCAAGGTGTCGAGGATCGCCGTCAGCAGCTCGAAGGTCGTGAGGGGCGAGATGATGGCGAAGCGCAGCACCGGCTCGCCGCGGTGGGAGCTCGGCACGACGAAGCCCTGCTGCTCGTCGAGGAGCTTCGCCGACCAGGCCTCGTAGTCGGCCAGGCTCCAGCCGTCGCGGCGGAAGACGACCACCGACAGCTGCGGCTCGCGCACCAGCGACAGGCCGTCGCGCGCCGAGATCTCGTCCGCGATGCGGCGGGCGAGGTCGATGCCGTGCGCGATCGTGGCGCGATACTGCTCGGTGCCGTGGGTCGCGAGCGAGAACCACAGCGGCAGCCCCCGCGCGCGGCGGGTGAGCTGGATCGCGAGATCGGACGGGTTCCAGTCCGGCGTGCCGGTGAGGGTGTCGAGGTACTCGGCCTTCTGCGTGTGCGCGCCGAGCGCGAGGGCGGGCTCGCGGTAGAGCAGGGCGCATGCGTCGAAAGGCGCGAACAGCCACTTGTGCGGGTCGACGATGAGCGAGTCGGCGAGTCCGACACCCGCGAACGCCGGCCGGGCCTCGGGCACGAGCATCGCGGCGAGGCCGTAGGCGCCGTCGACGTGGAACCACACGCCCCGCTCGCGGGCGGCCGCGCCGACGCCGGCGATGTCGTCGACGATGCCGAAGTTGGTGGTCCCGGCCGTCGCGACGACCGCGAACACCGCGTCGCCGTGCTCGTCGAGCACGCGGGCGACCGCGTCGCCCCGCAGGCGCCCGTCGGCGTCGACCTCGGCCGTGGCGACGTCGATGTCCATGACGGCCGCGGCCGATGCGATCGACGAGTGCGCCTCGGCGCTGCACACCACGACCCAGCGGGCGGGCGCGGCGCGGCCGGCTTCGGCGGCACGGCGACGGGCGTCGTCACGCGCGGTCACGAGCGCCGACAGGTTGCCGATCGTGCCGCCCTGGACGAACACGCCGCCCGCGGCGGCCGGCATCCCGAACTCCTTCGCGAGCCAGTGCAGCACCTCGTTCTCGGCGAAGACGGCGCCGGCGCCCTCCATCCACGAGCCGCCGTAGACGGCGGAGGCCGACACGACCACGTCGAACGCGAGCGACGCCTTGCTCGGCGCCGACGGGATGAACGACAGGTACCCCGGGTGGTCGGTCGAGATGCACGCGGGAGCCAGGACGTTCTCGAACAGCGCGATCGCGCGGCGTGCGCCGATGCCGTCGGCGGTGATCGAGCCCGAGGCGAGGCGCTCCAGCTCGCGCGGCGTCATCGGCTTGTCGAGCGGGACGTCGCGATACAGCGCCCGGCGCCGCGCGTAGTCGAGCACGTCGTCGACGGCGCGGGCGGTGTCGGGCGAGATCGCGTGCATGTGGTCGGGCGTGGTCACGGCGGTTCCTTCCATCGGCGAGGCAAGGCTATGCGGACGCCGCCCCGCCTTTCAATCGTCCGTCGGGCGAGCACGGAAGAGGGATGCCGCGACCCGGGGCCGACGGGCCTTCACCCCGCGACAGCCCGCGCGTAACGTGAGTCGCAGAGGACGGCGAACGCCCGCCCGGGAAGTGATTTCCGATGACGAACCTGACCGACTCGCCCGATGACCGCTCCGCCGTCCCGACCGGGACGATGCGCGCCGCCGTGGTCGTCGCCCCCGACAAGCCCCTCGAACTGCAGGACGTGCCGATCCCGTCGCCCGGACGCGGCCAGGCGCTCGTGAAGGTGCTGACCTCGGGGGTCTGCCACACCGACCTGCATGCGGCGCGCGGCGACTGGCCCGTGCCGCCGAAGCAGAACCTGATCCCCGGGCACGAGGGCTATGGCCGGGTCGTCGCGCTCGGCGAAGGCGTCACGACGCTCGCGGTGGGCGACCTCGTCGGCAACGCGTGGCTGTGGAGCGCGTGCGGGGTGTGCGAGTTCTGCCGCACCGGATGGGAGACGCTGTGCCCCGAGCAGCAGAACGGCGGCTACTCGGTCGACGGCAGCTTCGGCGAGTACATGCTGGTCGACGAGCGGTTCGCGGCCCGCATCCCGGCAGGGGCGGACCCGGTCGAGGTCGCCCCGATCCTGTGCGCCGGCGTCACCGTGTACAAGGGCCTCAAGATGACCGAGGCGCGGCCGGGCGAATGGGTCGTGATCTCGGGCATCGGCGGGCTCGGGCACGTCGCCGTGCAGTACGCGCGGGCGATGGGCCTGCGCGTGGCGGCCGTCGACATCGACGATGAGAAGCTGGAACTCGCCCGCAGGCACGGCGCCGAGGTGACGGTCAACGCCCTCACCGAGGATCCCGCGGCGGCGGTGCAGGAGCAGACCGGCGGCGCCCACGGCGTGCTGGTGACCGCCGTGCACCCGAAGGCGTTCGGGCAGGCGGTGGGCGTCGCGCGGCGCGGTGCCACAGTGGTGTTCGTCGGGCTGCCCCCGGGGGACTTCCCGGCCGAGATCTTCGACATCGTGCTGCGGGCGATCACGATCCGCGGGTCGATCGTCGGCACGCGGCAGGACATGATCGAGGCGCTCGACCTGTACGCCCGCGGCCTCATCCACCCCACGGTGAGCGTCGAGCCCCTCGACGACATCAACGACATCTTCGAGCGGATGGAACAGGGCAAGATCGACGGCCGCATCGTGATGCAGTACGAATGACCCGCCTTTGCACGCGGTGCGCATCGGGCAGGAATGGAGAAGCGACCGGATGCCGCGGCCCGTAGCGTGAGGGTCATCAGGCGCACAGCGCCCCGAGCGTGAAGGAAGTGGATCATGGCCGCGAAGGCATCCGAGACCCTGTCTGACATCGAGCGCGAGGCCGTCAAGCAGCGCGCGAAGGAGCTGCGGGAGCAGGCGAAGGCGGGCAAGAACCGCGAAGCCGGCCTGAAGCAGATCCAGGAGGCGATCGACAAGCTCGACGGGCTCGACAAGCAGATCGCCGAGGCGTTCCGCGAACTCGTCATCGACGTCGCACCCGACCTCATGCCGCGCACGTTCTACGGCTTCGTGGCGTTCGCGAACGCCGAGGGCAAGGTCGTGGTGTTCTACCAGCCGGCGAGCAAGTTCAAGACCCGCTACGGGACGATCAGCTTCGACGACCCGGCGCACCTCGACGACGGCGAGGTCTGGCCGGTGAGCTACGCCGTCCTCGCGTGGAACGCCGACATCGAGAAGAAGTTCCGCGCACTGGTGAAGACCGCGGCCTCCTGAGCAGCATCCCTCAGGCGAAGAACTCCAGGGCGGCCTCGCGGAACACCCGCGACCCGGGCGCATTGAAGTGATGCCGCCCCGGGATCTCGAGGAACGTGCCGTTCGGAGCGGTCGCGGCAAGGGCCCGCGACCGCTCCAGGATCGCGTCCTCGCTGCCGGTGGCGAACAGCACCGGCTGCACCGGGGGCCGCTCGGGATCCGGGTCGGCGTCGCCGAACCGCATCCCCTCGGCGAGCCCGATGAGCGCGCGCAGGTCGTTGTCGTGCACCCGCTCGGCCAGGCGCACGTAGTTCTGCGTGACCATGTCCTCGACCGGGGTGCCGTCCTCGGCATAGGCGCGGGCCTGCTCGATGCGCAGCCGCCCGAGCGGGCGGCCGTCCGGGATGCCGCCGAGCACGGCGCGTCCGACATGCTCCGGCGCGTCGACCGCCAGCTGCCAGCCCACGCGCGCGCCGAGCGAGTAGCCGAGGTAGCGCACATCGTCGACGAGGTACGTGTCGAGCACCGCCATCAGATCGCCCACGAACGCGGCCATCGAGTAGGCCTCGGCCTCGTGCGGCTTGTCGCTCGCGCCGTGCCCCCGCTGGTCGACGCCGATCACACGGTAGCCGGCCGCCGTGAGGGCGCGCACCCATCCGGTGTCGACCCAGTTGTCGCGGCAGCTGGAGGCGAAGCCGTGCACGCACAGCACCGTGTCGGCATCGGGCTCGCCCCACGAGTAGGTGGCGATCTGGTAGCCCTCCGCCGACATGATGTAGCTCGGGTGGGGCATCTCGGTGCGCAGGATCGGCGCGACGGCATCCATACCGCCATTCTGCTCCCGCCGCCCAGGCGGGCGGCCGGTGCCCGCGCCGGGGCGGCTCAGGGAGATGCTCGCCGAGCGCTGAGCCGGGCAGGATACACAGCCCCCTGCCTCCTGGCAACCCTCCTGAACCTGCAGCCGATCGTGCCTAACGTCGGCGCAGCGACCCCCGACCGGGCCACCCGCCCCCTCGCCGGATCGCCGTATCGAGTCCGCCACACGAAGGGAGATCCGCCATGGGTCTGGACGACGACATCAAGCACAACGCCGAAGACATGAAAGGCAAGGTCAAGGAGAAGGTCGGCGACGCGACCGACAACGAGCGCCTGCAGGCCGAGGGCATGGCCGACCAGGCCAGCGCCAAGGTCAAGAAGGCCGGCGACGACGTCAAGGACGCCCTCACCGACGACCGATGACCCCCACCCAAAGGGCGCCCGGGATCAGCGAGGATCCCGGGCGCCCTCGCCGCGCGTCAGGCGACGGGCTGCTGCAGTTCGGTGACCCAGGTCGACTGCGGGCCGTCGGCCTGCAGGTAGACCTCGCGGCACGGTCCCGAGAACTCGCCGCCGTCGGCGACGACGGCCTGCATGAACGAGCCCCACGCGGCACCGATGCCGCTCATCTCGCCGTGATAGGTGGTGACGGCGGCGCGCTCCACCGCGGGCAGCTCCACGACCTGCCACGCATCGTTCTCGACGGGATCGCCGTCGGCGATCCACGAGACCCACACGCGCAGGTCGTCGGTGTCGTCGATCGGCTCGTACCAGAAGACGCCGGGCTCGCGGTAGGCGACGCCCGACGCCTCGAGGGCCTCGTGCAGTCCCGGCAGCACCTGGTCGACGGCGCCGGACACGTTGTCGCTGCCGGCGGCGACGGCCGACACGGCGTAGACCGTGACGGGTTCGATACGGCGGTATTCGAGGGTGGTCATCTCAGTTTCTCCTTCGAGGTGGCGGAGCTGTTCGTCCAGACGCGCGAGGCGTGCGGTGTCGGCGGCGACACTGGCGACGAGGTCGACCCGGCGACGCTCCAGCACGCGCCGGAGCGCGGCCGTCTCGTCGTCGGCGTGCAGCACGTCCAGTGCGTCGTCGAGCGGGCAGCCGAGGTCGCGCAGCTGCGCGATCCGCAGCAGCGGCGCCAGCTGCTGCGGGGTGTAGCGGCGGTAGCCGGTGCGCTCGTCGACGTCGGCGGGCACGAGCAGGCCGATGGCGTCGTAGTGCCGCAGCATCCGCACGCTGACGCGTCCGAGGGCGGCGAACTGTCCGATCGTGTACATGGTGAAGACCACGATCGACGATGACACAGTGTGAGGGTCAAGGGAACAATGGCCCTGTGCCGATCCTCAACAAAGACATGGTGCTGTGCATCTCGCTGGCCGCCCGCCCGTCGAACATCGGGACGCGGTTCCACAACTTCCTCTACGACGAGCTCGGGCTGAACTTCATCTACAAGGCGTTCACGACCGACGACATCGTGGCAGCGATCGGCGGCGTGCGCGCGCTCGGCATCCGCGGCTGCTCGGTGTCGATGCCGTTCAAAGAGGCGGTGATCCCGCTCGTCGATGAGATCGAGCCCTCGGCGGCCGCCATCGAGTCCGTCAACACGATCGTGAACGACGGCGGCCGGTTGACGGCATCCAACACCGACTACGAGGCGGTCGCCGCCCTGCTCGACTCGCACGCCGTCGACCCGTCGCTGCCGGTGCTGGTGCGGGGCGCGGGCGGCATGGCGAAGGCGGTCGTGGCCGCCTTCCGCCGCGCCGGATTCGACGACCTCACGGTCTGGGCGCGCAACGCCGAGGCGGGCGAGGCCCTCGCGTCGAGGTACGGCTACCGCAGCGTCACTGCCGACCCCGCACCCGGTCACGCGGTGATCGTCAACGTGACCCCGCTCGGCATGACGGGGGCGGATGCCGGCACCCTCTCGTTCTCGCGCGCCCACGTCGACGCCGCCCAGGTGGTGTTCGACGTCGTCGCCTACCCGGCCGAGACCCCGCTCATCCGGGCGGCACGGGACGCCGGCATCCCGGTCATCACGGGCGCCGAGGTGATCGCGCTGCAGGCCGCGCGGCAGTTCGAGCGCTACACGGGCGTCACGCCGACGCCCGACCAGATCGCGCGCGCGTCCGCCTTCTCGCGGGAGTGACGGGCCGTGACCGTCGTGCTCGTCGAGGGTGAGAGCGACCGCGTCGCACTCGAGACCCTCGCCGGGCGGATGGGGATCGGGATGCCGGTGATCAGGGTCGTCGGCGGCTCGAAGGGCGCCCGTGGCGCGGCGGCGGAACTCGCGGGCGAGGTGCTCGTCGGCCTCGTCGACGCGGGCGAGCGCATGGACTTCGAGCGGGTGCTCGACACGGTCTTCGTGTGCGATCCCGACCTGGAGGGCGAGTTCGTGCGCGCGCTCGGCGTCGACGGCGTCGAGGCCGTCATCGCCGAACAGGGCGAGCTCGAGTCGTTCCGGAGCCTCCAGCAGCAGGTGTTCCAGCGCGGACGCCCGCCCGAGACGCAGCTGGCCCGGTTCTTCGGCGGACGCAGCGGCAACAAGGCGCGCTATGCACGGCTCCTGGCCGAGGCCGTGCCGCTCGACCGGGTTCCGCCGCCCCTGGCCGCGCTGCTCGCAGCGCTCTAGCGGATCGCACCGGCGCGCGAGGGGTGCCAGAGTCGAAGGCGAGCACGCCCAGCGAGAGGACGCCGTGATCGCCCCGCCGTACGACGAATGGTTCCCGGACGCCGCCATCGACGGCACATACGGATACGACCTCGCGGGACTTCGCGCGGTCGCCCCGGTGCCCGCACCGCCCGGCTTCGCCGACGCGTGGCGGCGCTGGCGTCGCGAGAGCGCGGCGGTCGCTGCCGAGCCCGTGCTCACGCCGCTCGGGCGCCGCGGCGCACACGACGTGTTCGAAGTCGCTTTCGGCACCGCGGACGGCCCGCGGCTGCGCGGCTGGTTCGGGATGCCGGCGGCCTCCGCCGCGCGCGTGGGCGTGATCCACAGCCACGGCTACGGCGGCCGGGACGCCCCCGACTTCTCGCGGGTGCCTGCCGACGCCGCCGTGATCTTCCCCGTCGCGCGCGGGCTGGGCGCGCTGAACTCCGGAGTGGGGGCGCCGTCGACGTCCGAGCGCCACGTGCTGCACGGCATCGACGACCCCGAGACGTACGCCCTCGGCCGCTGCGCCGTCGACCTGTGGACCGCCGGCGACGTGCTCGTCGAGCTCGCCGGCGACCTGCCGCTGTACTTCGTGGGCGAGAGCTTCGGCGGCGGCATCGGCGCTCTCGCGCTGCCGTGGGACGACCGCCTCGTCGGTGCGACGCTGGTCGTGCCGAGCTTCGGGCAGTACGACATCCGGCTGCAGGTGCCGTGCCTGGGCAGCGGCGAGCACGTGCGCCGCCACGTCGCGGAGCACGCCGAGGCGCGCGACGTGCTCCGGCTGTTCGACGCGTCGACGGCGGCGAGCTTCGCGCGCGTGCCCGTCCGCGTCGAGGCGGCGCTGTGGGACGCGAGCGTGCCGGCGCCCGGCCAGTTCGCGGTGGCCAACGCTGTCGCGCAGGCGGAGGCGGAGGGCACCGGCGCGCGACTCGAGCTCGAGGTGCTGCCCGCCGGCCACGCGGAGTATCCCGGGATGCTGCGCGTGGTGGCCGCAGCAGCCAGGGCGACGCGGTCCCACATCGCGGCCAGCCTCGACGCGGGCGCCGCCCGGGCCTGACAGACTGCGAGCACACCTCCGTCGTGCGCAGACCGCACGCCGGCATTCGCATGGGGACGAAGGGAAGCGCATGGCCATCGACGGCACCCCCGGGGCAGGACTGACGAAGGAGCAGCTCGCGGAGGAGGTGACGCACCTCTCCACGCCGGATCTGCTGAAGACGCCGTTCGGTGACCTGGAGTTCTTCGACGGTGTGCCGAAGGCCGACTCGGTGCAGACCATCTTCGACGCCCTCGACCTGCTGCGCGGCATCGACGCGTTCCTCACCGCGGTGCCCGGCGCGTCGCTGGTTGCCCTGCGGCGCGGCGCCCGCTCCGTCGGCATCACCGCGCCGGACCGGATCGGCTACACCGACCCGCGCGCCAACTCGGGCAGCATGTACCTGACGGCGAACACCGAGACCACGTACGGCACGACCTTCCTCGATCTGAAGGCGTGGGGACCGACGGTGATCGAGGCGCCCCCGCAGTCGCTGTGCGTCGTGGACGACTTCTGGTTCCGCTACGTCGCGGACATGGGCATCCCCGGCCCCGACAAGGGTGCCGGCGGCAAGTACCTGTTCCTGCCGCCGGGGTACACCGGCGAACGCCCTGACGGCTACTACGTGTACGAGTCACCGACGTACACGAACTGGGTCGTGCTGCGCACGCTGGGCGGGGTCCCCGCGATGAAGCAGACGCGCATCTACCCGCTGAGCGAGGCCGGCGCCCCGCGCGAGAACACGTTCGTCAACATCGCGGACTCGCTGCAGAACACCGTCCACGCGAACGACTTCACGTTCTACGAAGAGGTCGCGCAGCTCGTCGCGGAAGAACCGCAGGCCGCTCTCGACCCCGAGCGGGCGGGCACGCTCGCGGCGATCGGCATCGAGCACGGTCACCCCTTCGAGCCCGACGAGCGGCTGCGGGGCATCCTCGACGACGCCGCCCGCATCGGCGCGGCGATCTCGCGCGCCCTGGTCTACAAGCCGCGCGACCCGGCGGCCTTCTTCTGGGAGGGCTCGTCGTGGAAGAACGCGTTCGTCGGCGGCAGCCACGAGTTCCTGCGCGGCGGGGTGCGCAACCTCGACGCGCGCACCCAGTTCCACTACTTCGCGACCGTCATCACGCCCGCGATGGCGCACGCGCAGGTCGGCGCCGGTTCGGCGTACGCCTACACCGCGGAGGACGCCGGCGGGCACGTGCTGGACGGCTCGGCGACGTACTCGCTGCGCATCCCCGCAGACGCCCCGGCGAAGAACTTCTGGTCGGTCGACATCTACGACACGCAGACGCGCTCGCTGCTGCAGTCGACGCCGTACCCGGCACTGTCGAGCCTCGGCGGCGAGGTGCAGGCAGAGGCCGACGGCTCGCACGTGCTGTGGTTCTCGCCGACGGCGCCCGAGGGCAAGGAGTCCAACTGGATCCCGACGATCCCCGGCAAGGCCTGGTTCCCGATGGTGCGCCTCTACGGCCCGCTCGAGCCGTGGTTCGACAAGACGTGGCAGCTGCCCGAGATCCAGAAGCAGGCATGATGGCTGACCTCGACGCGCTCGCCACGCAGGCCTACCTGTACGGATTCCCGCTGGTCTTCGACCTCGAGCAGGTGGTGCGCTATACGACCACCGGGGTGGGCGCGAACCCACGCGCACCGTTCAACGCGTTCTCGCACGCGCGCATGCTCGCGTCGGCGGCCGACACCTTCGTGTCGATCAACAACGACACCGTGTACTCGATGGCCTCGCTCGATCTGGGCGTCGGACCTGTCCGGCTCTCGGTGCCGGCATCCGACCGCTACTACGTGCTGCAGTTCGTCGACGCCTGGACCGACAACTTCGCCTACGTCGGCACGCGCGGCACCGGCAACGGGGCCGGCGAGTTCCTGATCGTCCCGCCCGGATGGGAGGGGGATGCCGGCGGCCTGACCGTCGTCCATGCCCCGACCCGTGTCGTGTCGATCGTGGGGCGCTGGTCGTGCGCCGGCGCCGACGACCTGCCGGCCGTCCACGCCCTGCAGGACGCCATGACACTCACGCCCGTGGATGCCGACGCCGAGGCCTCCGGCATCCCGGAGACGTCGCCGCAGGTCGACGACGTCCTCGGCTTCTGGGAGAAGTACCGCGTGTGGTCGCAGTCGTTCCCGCCCGCTCCGCGCGACGCGGCGCTGCAGGCGTCGTTCGCTGAGCTCGGGCTCACCGGCGATGTGCCCGTGGGCGAACTGACGGACGAGCAGCAGGAGGCGCTGCGAGCCGGGGCACGAGCCGGCGAAGGCGTCATCACGCGGGCGATGTCCGGTTCCGCCGCAGGGGCGAAGCCCGGCGCGTGGTCGCAGACGCTCCACGTCTTCGACTACAACCTGGACTTCTTCGAGGTCGGCACGAAGGACGACGAGGCATGGCGGATCGCCGACCCGAAGCTGCGGATCGGCGGCCGTGCGGTCGCCGCCAAGGCCGGCCTGTGGGGCAACCACGGGTACGAGGCCGCGTACGTCATGACGTTCCAGGACAGCGACGGGCAGGCCCTCACCGGCGAGCACGAGTACGACCTGCGGCTCTCGCCGCCGCCGCCGGTCGGCGCGTTCTGGTCGGTCACGATGTATGCGCTGCCCGAGTTCTACCTCGTCGACAACGAGATCGACCGCTACTCGGTGGGCGACCGCACCCCGGGGATCGTGACCGACGCCGACGGCGGGCTCACGATCCGCATCGGCCGCTCCCGGCCGTCGGACGCGGAAGCCGCGGCCAACTGGCTGCCCGCGCCGGCGGGCGCGTTCCGGCCCATCCTTCGCATGTACATGCCGGGCGACGCGGTGCTCGACGGCACCTACACGCCGCCGCCGATCACCCGCCTGGACGGCTGACGCCGACACACCACACGAAGGGGACGGGATGCCGCGAGCCGCGGCATCCCGTCCCTTCTTCGCGCAGCGCTCAGTGCCGCCGTGCCGGGAACAGCGCCGCGGCGACGCCCACGGCCAGCGCCGCGCCCACGAGCTGGGCGCCGATGAACGGCAGCGCCGAGGCAGGCGCGATGCCGGCGAACGTGTCGGTGAAGATGCGCCCGACGGTCACTGCGGGGTTCGCGAACGACGTCGAACTCGTGAACCAGTACGCCGCGCCGATGTAGGCGCCGACCGCGGCCGCGGTCACGCCGACGCTGCGCCCGGCGTGGGAGAGACCGACGATCAGCAGGACGAGTCCCACCGTCGCGACGACCTCTGCCAGGAAGGTCGCCGGCGTGGCGCGGTCGGTCGTCGAGATCGCGACCGGCACCGCGAACATCGCGTCGGCGAGCACTGCTCCGCCGATGCCGCCCGCCAGCTGCGCCGCGAGGTAGACGCCGAGCGCACCCGCTGTCAGACCCGTTCGGTCACGTCGGCCGCGCACGAGGTCCGCCAGCGATACCACGGGGTTGAAGTGCGCCCCCGACACCGGCGCGAAGAGCACGATGAGCACGCCGAGACCGAGCGCCGTGGCGAACGAGTTCTCGAGCAGCTGCAGCCCGGTGTCTGCCGACAGCCGCTGCGCCGCGATGCCCGATCCGACCACCACGGCGACGAGAAGCCCCGTGCCGAGGAGCTCGGCGAGCGCCCGGAGCCACAGCGCAGACCGGACCCGCACGGGCGCGTCGACGGTCACGGAGCGGAGGGCGTCAGCTCGCGGATGAGCTGCTCGACGCGTGCGCGGATCTCGTCGCGGATGCGGCGGACGGTCTCGGCATCCTGTCCGGCGGGATCGTCCAGCTGCCAGTCCTCGTAGCGCTTGCCGGGGAAGATCGGGCAGGCGTCGCCGCAGCCCATCGTGATCACGACGTCGGACTCCTTGACGGCGTCGACGGTCAGCAGCTTCGGGGTGCGGCCTGCGATGTCGATGCCCTCTTCGCGCATCGCCTCGACGGCGACCGGGTTGATCCGGTCCTTCGGTTCGGAGCCGGCGGACAGCACCTCGATGCGGTCGCCTGCCAGCGCCTGCAGGTAGCCCGAGGCCATCTGCGAGCGGCCGGCGTTGTGGACGCACACGAACAGCACGGTGGGGATGGTGGCCATGCAGAAAGCATAGACCACGATCTATTAATCAGGCAGTTCGGCGAGAAGTGCCCTGACCCGCTGGTCGATGTCGTCGCGGATGCGACGCACGGTGGTGGCAGGCTTGCCGACCGGATCCTCCAGGTCCCAGTCGAGATACCGTCGCCCCGGGTAGACGGGGCACGCGTCGCCGCAGCCCATCGTCACCACGACGTCCGCGGCCCGCACGGCGTCGTCGGTGAGCGGCTTGGGGAACTCCCCACCGATCGACACGCCGATCTCGTCGAGTGCGCTCACGATCGCCGCGCGCACCTCGGCAGCCGGCGCCGACCCCGCAGTGCGGACGACGACCCGGTCGCCCGCGAGCTGGCGGAGGATGCCGGCGGCGAGCTGCGAGCGCCCGGCGTTCTGCACGCATACGAACAGCACGGTCGGCTGCCGGGGCTCCCGCGCGCGGGCTCGCGTCAATCCGTCCAGCCGCGCCGCGGCGAAGGCGGCCGTGCGCGAGGCGAGCAGGCGGGTGCTGCCGGCCTCGAGCAGCCGTCGACTGTCGTTGATGCACCGGGCGACCGTCTCCCAGCTCAGGACACCCCGGTATCGCGCAGCGAGATCGTCGAGGATGCGGTCCCAGTCGGGCTCTTCGACCGGCGCCGTGGACTCGCCGAGCAGTGCGTCGACACGCTCCGCCTGGTCGGGGTGGATCGAGTACCAGACGCGGCGGCCGTCGCGCTCACGCTCGACGATGCCCTCCGCGTACAGCGCCGCCATGTGGTGACTCACCGTCGGCTGTCGCAACTGCAGCTCGTCGGCGAGCCTTCCGACCAGCGCGCGCCCATCGGCGGACTCGCGGATGAGCTGCAAGATCCGCGCGCGTGTGGGGTCGGCCACCACACTGAGCGGCGGCGCCGCGGACTCCGAAGCCATAGATGAGAGCCTATGGCTCCGGCGCGGCGCCGGGGCCGGGGCCGGACTCAGCTCGGGCACCTCCGCGTCATGAGCAGCAGGATCCGCCGCCCAGATCGGTCGAGCACACGCCCGTGGCCGGGAGCGTCAGCTGCACCTCCGTGGCCGCGCGCATGTCGCCGTCGAGCCACGCGACGACCGAGCGCACCTGCTCGTAGCCGGTCGCCAGCAGGAACGTCGAGGCACGGCCATAGGACTTCATGCCGACGACGAAGAAGCCGGATTCGGGATGCCGCAGCTCGTCGAATCCATGGGGCTCGACCGTTCCACACGAGTGCACGTTGGGGTCGATGAGCGGCGCGAGCCGCACGGGCGCCTCGACGATGTCGTCGAGTGCGAGCCGCACCTCCCGGAGCATGGCGAGATCCGGGCGGAATCCCGTCGCGTTCACCACCAGGTCGCTCCCGTGCGTCGCGGCTTCGCCACCACGGGTGCCGATCAGCAGGATGCCGTCGCCCCGGGCGCTCACGCGCGCGATCTCGAACGAGTCGAGCTTGCGGACGGCGCCGCTCGCGACGAGCCGGTCGACGCGCGAGCCGAGACGACCCCGGTCGGCGAGCTCGTCGTCAGCCGAGGACGACACCCGCACCGCCGAAGCATTGCGGATCAGCCAGGTCACGCGGGTGCCGGGTTCGTGCTCGGCGAGCTCGGCGAGCGCGATGAGCGTGTTGGCGGCCGAATGCCCCGCGCCCACGACCGTCGTGTGGCGACCGGCGAAGCGCGCCCGGTCGGCGCCGAGCACGTCGGGCAGTGCGTGGACGATCCGGTCGGCGACCTCGGCGGAGCCGATCGGATCGAGTCCCGACGAGCTCAGCGGATTCGGCGTCGTGTAGGTGCCGGAGCCGTCGATCACGGCGCGGCCCGTCAGCTCCTCGATCCCGTCCGCCGTCTCGACACGCACCACGAACGGCGTCTTCTCGCGCCCGGCCGTGCGGGTGCGATCCATCCCCTCCCGCGCGACGGCGACGACGCGCGTGCCATAGCGGATGCGGGAGCGCAGAACCTCCAGACCGGCGAGCGGCGCGAGGTACGCTTCGACGAGCTCCGAGCCGGCCGGTGCCCGATCCAGGTCGGCCGGAGGCATCCATCCGTCCGCCTCGAGCAGACGACGGGATGCGGGTTCGATCAAGTAACGCCACGGCGAGAACAGCCGCGTGTGCGCCCACAGCCGGATCGATGCCGCCGGCCCGTCGCCCGCTTCGAGCACCACGAAGTCGATGCCGCGCTCCGCCAGGTGGGCAGCTGCCGCGAGTCCGATGGGCCCAGCACCGATGATGAGCACCGGCAGGGTCGACAGCAGATCCGTCACGGTCGCGCGAGGGGTGAGGTCGAGCAGGGTCATGAGGCCTCCGAGGGCACTGTATCGATGAATGTCGATGGACAGTATGAGCCCATCTATCGACGACTGTCAATATCGACTACCATCGATGCATGCCCACGATGCTCGAGGTCACCGACGTCTCCGCCGGTTCTGTCTGCTGCGCCCCGCTCGTCACGGAGCCGCTCGGGCAGACCGACGCCGAGCAGCTCGCCGTCACCCTCAAGGCCCTCGCCGACCCGGCGCGGCTGCGACTGCTGTCGATCGTCGCGTCATCCGAGGGCCAGGAGGCCTGCGTATGCGACCTCATCGAACCCGTCGGCCTGTCGCAGCCCACCGTCTCGCACCACCTCAAGGTGCTCACCGAGGCCGGCTTCCTGTCGCGGTCCAAGCGCGGCACATGGGCGTACTACCGGCTGCAGCCCGCGGCGCTGGCGGGCGTGACGGAGTTCCTGGCCATCTGACCGTACGTTCGTCGGGGAATGGATGCCGGCGACTGCGGCATCCACCGTTCCGAAGCGTCAGCGCACGGCGCGGCCGTGGGCGATGTCGATGAGGCGCGACAGCACGTCGCCGGCGCGCAGGCCGTTGTGCTCGTGCTCGCTGGTGATCCAGGGCGTGACGCCGTCGAGCAGCGTCGCCGTCTGCATCGAGTACTCGAACGGCACGTACACGTCGTTGACGTAGACGGCCGCGGCGCCGCGCGCGTCGGAAGCCATCAGGGCTGCCTCGTCGTAGAGCCGCGGCCACTCGTGCTCTGCGAGCGCCAGCGTCACATCGCGCCACGGCTGCAGGCCGGGCACGGTGTCGAGCCACTCCCGGTGGACGTGCTCGCCCGTGAGCAGCGTCGGGTCGCTGCGGAACTGGCCGGGCTCCGTGCGCTCGGCCGACCACCGGGTGACGTGTCCGTCGGCGTAGCTGGACTCGTGGAACACGAAGTACAGCGGGTTGCGGGCGCCGTACGGCATGGCGGCGGCGAGATCGTGGCGGAGCGCGTTGGTGTGCGGCGGCAGTTCCAGCAGTGCCCACAGGGTCTGCCAGCCGTCGTTGGTGCCCAGGAGCGACCCGATCGACCGGAGACGCGACACCGAGACGACCTCGCCGTCGGGCAAGACGAGCGCGCCGTCGGCCGCGAGGTCGACGAGGCGCCGCACCGCGTCGCGGTGCGTGGGGAAGCGCCGGTAGTACCGCTCGGACGCCTGACGCATCTTGTCGTACGTGAGGGCGTAGACGTCGTCGGGATGCCGCCCCACGGCGCTCAGCCCGCCCGTGAAGTAGACGTGGTCGAGGGACGAGGCATCCGTCGACAGGTACGACAGCGCCGTGAACCCGCCGAACGACTGGCCCAGCACGCTCCACGTATCGGCCCCGAGCTCCTGCCGCACGGCCTCGGCGTCGCGCACGATGCTGTCGGCGCGCAGGTGGGTGATGTGCTCGGCGAGCGCCTCGGCGCCGCGTTCGAGGTCGGCGTCGCCGACCGGGGTCGACAGCCCCGTACCGCGCTGGTCGAGCAGCACGACGCGGTAGTGCTGCAGCGCGGCGTCGAGCCACGACGGCGCGGCCGGCGCGTGGAACGGACGCGGCGCCTCGTGCCCGGGTCCGCCCTGCAGGAACACGAGGTACGGCAGATCCTCGCCGCCCTCACGCGCGACGACCGCGGCGTGCACGTCGATCGTGCGCCCGTCGTCGGGATCGCCCCACACCAGCGGCACCGTGAGGATGTGGTCGTCGATGGTCAGGTCTTGGAGGCGTCGCGTCGTCACGGGCATGCTGCGAGCCTACGGGCTGGCTCCGACCTCCATACGCGAGGGCGATCGTCAGCCGAAGAGGCGCCGCCACACGTTCGTGTCGGCGAGGTCCAGCAGCTCGTCGCCGCGGCCCGACAGCACCGTCCGCAGCGCCCACAGCGTGAAGCCCTTGGCCTGGGCGACGGTGATCGCCGGCGGGATCGAGAGCTCCTGCCGCGCCACCACGACGTCGACGAGCACGGGGCCGGGCTCCCTCAGCGCGCGCCGCAGCGCGGGCTCCAGGTCCTCGCCGCGCTCGACGCGGATGCCCGTCATGCCCATCGCGGTGGCCACTGCGGCGAAGTCCGGGTTGTCGAGCGTCGTGCCGAAGTTGACGATGCCCGCGGCCTTCATCTCGACCTCGACGAACCCGAGGGCGGAGTTGTTGAACACGATGACCTTGATCGGCAGGTCGTTCTGGCGGATCGACAGCAGGTCGCCCAGCAGCATCGCGATGCCGCCGTCGCCCGACAGTGCGATGACCTGCCGGTCACGGTCGACCGCCTGCGCACCCAGCGCCTGCGGCATGGCGTTGGCCATGGAGCCGTGCGTGAACGACCCGATAAGCCGTCGCCCCTTCGTCATCGTGAGGTAGCGCGCGGCCCACACCACCGGCTCGCCGACGTCGGCGGTGAACACGGCGTCGTCCTCGGCGAGCTCGTCGAGCAGTCGCGCCACGAACTGCGGGTGCAGCGGCCGCTTGCCGTCGTCGACCGCCAGCCCATCCAGGTCCTTGCGTGTCTTGCGATAGTTCGCGACCGCGTCGCGCAGGTGCCCGTCGTCGCGATCGGCCCGCAGATACCCGAGGAGAGCGGATGCCGTCACGCCGACGTCGCCCACAAGGCCGAGATCGATCGGGGTGCGGCGGCCGAGCTGCTCTCCGCGCACGTCGACCTGCACGATCTTCGCTTTCGACGGGTAGAACTGCCGATAGGGGAAGTCGGTGCCCAGCATCAGCAGCGCGTCGCATTTCTCCATCGCCCGGTAGCCGGAGGCGAAGCCGAGCAGGCCGGTCATGCCGACATCGTGCGGGTTGTCCCACTCGATGTGCTCCTTGCCGCGGAACGCATGCACGATCGGCGCCTTCAGACGGTCGGCGAGCGCGAGCACCTCGTCGTGCGCGCCGGCGACGCCGGCTCCCGCCAGGATCGTCACCTTCGCCGCGCCGTCGAGGATGCCGGCGGCCTCGCGCAGCTCGGCGTCGCTCGGCACGATCGAGGGCTGCGCGGCACGGATCGGTGCCGACGGGCGCCGGGCGGGGGCATCCGCGAAGAAGACGTCGCCGGGCACCACGACCACGGCGACACCTCGCTTCTCGACGGCGGTGCGCATCGCGATCTCGAGCACCCAGGGCATCTGCGACGGATCCGAGATCAGCTCGCTGTACACGCTGCACTCGCGGAACAGGTCCTGCGGATGCGTCTCTTGGAAGTAGCCGCTGCCGATCTCGGCCGACGGGATGTGCGACGCGATCGCCAGTACCGGCACGCGGGAGCGCTGTGCGTCGAACAGGCCGTTCACGAAGTGCAGGTTGCCCGGCCCGCAGCTGCCCGCGACGACCGCGAGCTCGCCGGTGATCTCGGCCTCGGCGCCCGCGGCGAAGGCGGCCGACTCCTCGTGCCGCATGTGCAGCCAGCGCAGCCGCCCGTCCCGGCGGAGAGCGTCGGTGAAGGCGTTGAGCGAGTCGCCCGGCAGCCCCCAGACCCTCGTGACCCCCGCCTCGACGAGGGTCTGCACGAACACGTCCGCAATGCTGGTGGCCATCGCAGCTCCTCGCCTCGGGTCCTCCTTCAGCGAATCAGCGCCCGGCCGGTCGCGCAAGGCACCGGTCGGCGAATGCGGCGGGCTCGACGCGCCGAACCAGGAGATTCACCGCGAAACCCAGGGCATCGCCCCCGGTCTCGACGCGAATCCCTCGTCTCGACGAAACAGGGGATTCCGGGACGCGGGTCAGCGGGGGCTGCGGTCGCGCTGGCGCCGGGCGGTGAAGCGGCGGCGACGGCGCGGCGCCGTCGGGCTCGCGGTCTGCGCGGCGGTGGGGAGGACGATCGGCGCCGTGACGACGGCATCCACCACCATCGAGCCGTCGGTCGGACCGACGATCGCGATCGGCGTCGTCGGCGTCGCGACGGCCGGGTTGATCGGCTCGTGCGCGAGCTTGCGGTGGGCGGCGATGTACGCCGGGATGAGCACGACCACCGCGCCGAGCCAGGCGAGCGGGTTGCTCGCGGCGACGCCGATGAAGCCGAACATCGCACCGAGCACGACCGCGGCGGCGACACGCATGATGAGCTCGATCACGCCCGTGATCGTCGGGATGAGGGTGTGGCCGAGGCCCTGCAGGGCGCCGCGCAGCACGAACAGCACCGCCAGGATCCAGTAGGTCGCGCCGTTGATGGCGAGCATCTGTGCAGCCAGGCCGATGACCTCGGTCGCGGCGTCGCCGACGAACAGTTGCACGAGGTGCGCGCCGAAGGCGATGAGCAGCGCGCCGAGCACGAGGGCTGCGGCGAGCGAGATCCAGGTCGCCTGCGTCACACCCTTGCGGATGCGGTCGGGGCGTCCGCCGCCGTGGTTCTGCGCCACGAACATCGAGACCGCGAGACCGAGCGACTGCAGCAGCGCGACGGCGAGGCCGTCCACGCGCGAGGCGGCGGTGTAGGCCGCGACGGCGTCGGCGCCGAGCTCGTTGAGCGCGACCTGCACCGAGAGCGTGCCGATCGCGATGATCGAGGCCTGGAAGCCCATCGGCAGGCCGAGGCGCAGGTGCTCGGTGAGGTCGGCGCGGCTGACGCGCCAGTCCTCGCGGTGCAGGTGCAGCACCGGCACACGCCGCCGCACGAACTCGAGGCACAGCAGCACCGAGATCAGCTGCGAGACGACCGTCGCGAGCGCCGCGCCGCCCACGCCCCAGCCGAAGGTGCCGACCATGAGGAGCACGAGCACGACGTTCAGGCCGCACGCGAGCGTCAGGAACACCAGCGGCGTACGCGAGTCGCCGATCGCGCGGATGATCGCCGACAGGTAGTTGAAGAACATCATGGCGCCGGCGCCGAGGAAGCTGATCTGGGCGAAGACGATCGCGTCGTCCATGAGCTCGGGAGGCGTCTGCAGCAGCGCGAGGAGCGGGCCGGCCAGCAGGGGCGCACCCACCGTCAGCACGACGGTGCACGCGCCGGTGAGGATCGTTCCGGCGGCCACCGAGCGGCGCACGGCCGCGAAATCGCGGGCGCCGAACGCCTGCGCGGTCGGGATCGCGAAGCCCGAAGTCAGACCCCAGGCGAAGCCGAGCAGCAGGAAGATCATGCTGCCTGTCGCGCCGACGGCGGCGAGCGCATCGACGCCGAGATGGCGGCCGACGACGATCGCATCGACGAACTGGTACAGCTGCTGGACGACGTTGCCGAGGAGAAGGGGCACGGCGAACAGGACGATGACGCGCCAGGGGCGGCCCGTCGTCAGGGCGGTGGACATGAAGGCGGACTCTCGAGCGAGAAGGCGAAGACGGAGGGGCCGGAAAACGGCTGCCGATCATCCTATCGAATCGATTCGGAATTGTCTGGACGAATCTTGTGTCTTGCGCAATACCTGGGCGGCCGGATGCCGCAGGCCCGACGCCGTCGCCGGCCCAGGTACCGCGTGTCCGACGTGCGGCGTAGCGTGCCGCCCATGGCCGTCGACACGCACGTTCTGGAATGGCTGCTCGACTCCGACCCGGCCCTGCGCTGGCAGGTCGAGCGCGACCTCGCGGGCGCTCCGCCCGAGGTCTGGAAGGCGACGCGCGCCCGGGTCGCGCACGAGGGGTTCGGTGCCGCGCTGCTCGCAAAGCAGGACTCCGACGGGCGGTGGGCAGGGGGCGCGTTCTTCCCCGGCGGCACGGCGTTCTTCGACGGCCCCGAGAAGGACGAGCCCGGCCAGCCTTGGGTCGCGACCACCTGGTCGCTGCGCGACCTGCGCGAATGGGGTCTCGACGCCGCCGTGCTCGGCGACACGGCAGAGCGCATCGCGGCGAACGCCCGCTGGGAGTATGACGACATGCCGTACTGGGGCGGCGAGGTCGACGTGTGCATCAACTCCTACACGCTCGCCAGCGGCGCGTGGCTCGGCGCCGACGTGTCACGGCTCGTCGAGTGGTTCCCCGCGCACCGGCTCGCCGACGGCGGCTGGAACTGCGAGGCCGAAGAGGGCGACTCGGTGCGCTCGTCGTTCCACTCGACCCTGAACGCCGCGCGCGGCATCCTCGCGTACGAGCGGATCACCGGCGACACCGGCATGCGCGAGGCCCGTCACGGCGGCGAGGAGTACCTGCTGTCGCGGCGGCTGATGTTCCGCGCGAGCACGGGTGAGGTGGTGGGCGACTTCGTGACGAGGTTCGTCTACCCGAACCGCCACCGCTACAGCGCCCTGTACGCCCTCGACCATTTCCGCGAGGTGTCGCTGCTCGAGGGCACGCCGCCCGATCCGCGTCTGGCCGAGGCCGTAGACCTCGTGCGCGGGCTGCGTCAGCCCGACGGCCGGTGGCTGCAGAGCGCACCTGTCCCGGGCCGCACGTGGTTCGACGTCGACGTCGCCGAGGGCGAGGCATCCCGCTGGCTCACCCTGTCGGGCGCGCGCGTGCTGGAGTGGTGGGATGCCGCTGCCTGACGCCGCCCGTCAGGCAGTGGCGAGCGCGCCCGGCGCCAGCCCCAGCGCCCACTCGGCGGTGTCGGACACGAACCGCCGATAGGCCTCGTGGGTGAATCCGCCCACGTCGTTGACGTACGCGCCGTGTCCGTCGATGGCGACGAGGATGCGCACGCACGCGGCGAGCGCGTCGTCGCAGCGGAACGAGCCGTCGGCGACGCCGTCCTCGATGATCGCCAGGAGGCTCGCGACGTTGAGCGTCTCCTGCTCGCTCACCGCGACGGCCAGTGCGGGCGTGAACCGCGACAGGTGGCGGGCGTTGAGCCACAGCTTCGACAGCGGGTCGGACGACGGGTCCTCCATGTCGCGCACGAGCGTCGCCACGCGCGCGAGCGGCGATCCTTCGGACGGGTACGCGGTGTCACGCTCGCCCTCGGCGGCGCGCACGAAGGCGGCGATCACGAGGTCCTCGGCCGAGGGGTGGTAGTGCGTGATGAGCCCGGGACGCACGCCGATCCGGTCGGCGACGGCGCGCAGCGTGATGCGCTCGAGCCCTTCGGCGAGCGCGATGTCGGCGGCGGCCTCGAGGATCTCGGCACGGCGCTCGTCCGGGTGCTTGCGGACTCTGCGCGTGCTCGGCCGCGCGGCGGGTCTCACATCGGGGCTTGACACCATGCCCGCCATGTTATTGGATGTGTGACCAATAGTCTATTGTGCAATTGGCCAATAGTGCCGCTCCCGAACATCCCCACACCGCAGCAACGAAGCCGCCGGCGAATGACGACGACGTCCTGCCGTCCCGAGAGGAACCCCCGTGTCATCAGAAACGCAGACCACCAAGACACCGCCATCGGCGGGCGAGGGGTTCGTGGATGCCGCCACCCAGCCCGAGACCCGCGGCATCGAGCTCATCGGGGCAGGCGACCGCCACGGCCGCGCGCGCGACCTGTTCTTCGTGTGGGCGGCGCCGAGCGTCAGCATCCTGAACTTCACCGTCGGAGCGACGCTCGTGCTGCTGGGGCTGGAGCTCTGGCAGGCGGTCCTGGTCGTCATCGCGGGCTCGGTGATGTGGGTGTTCCCCGGCCTCATCGCGATCAGCGGTCCCGCGGCGGGCACCTCCGGCTCGGTCATCACGCGCGCCATCTACGGCATCATCGGCAACAAGCCTGTCGTCGCCTTCACGGGCTGGCTGATCGGCGCCGTCTTCCTCGCGCTCAACTGGCTGGCCTCGTCGTTCCTCGGCGCCGACATGCTCGCCGGCATGGGGCTCACCGACCCGGTGATCGTCCCGATCGCGGTCACGCTCGTCATCTCGGCGCTGACGGTGCTCGTCGCCGTCTACGGCCACGCGCTCATCCTGCGCATCTACTCGTGGCTCGCGATCGTGCTCGCCGTCATCTTCGTGACCGTGACGGCGTTCATCCTGCCCCAGGTGGACTGGAGCTACCAGGCGGCCGAACCGCTGGGCGGCGTGCCCCTGTGGTCGGCGATCACGATCGGGTTCACGCTCGTCGCGTCCGGGCCCATCTCGTACATCAACAGCCCTGACATCGCGCGCTACCTGCCGCGCTCCACCAAGCCGTCGCACATCATCGCCGCGACGGCCCTGGGCGGCGCGCTGCCCGGAGCCGTGTTCACCGTCGTCGGGGTGCTGCTGGCCACGGTCGTGATGGGCGGCATGGACGCCGGTATCGAGTCGGCGCTGCTCGGCATCCTCCCCGCGTGGCTCGGCCCGGTGTTCGTCATCGGCGTCATCGTGAACACCGTCGCGCTCAACGGCATGACGACCTACACGTCGAGCATGGCCCTGCAGGCGATCGGCCTGCCGCTGCGCCGCATCCCGGCCGCCATCATCGTCGGCGTCATCGGCACCGCGCTCACGATCTACCTGGTGCTGTCGACGAGCCTCCTCGACGCCGTGAACCTCATGCTGCAGTTCCTCGTGATCGTGTCGGCCCCGACGATGGCGGTGTTCGTCACCGACGTCGTGCTGCGGCGCAACCGGTACGACGGTGTCGAGCTGTTCGACGAAGAGCGCGGCGGACGCTTCTGGTACAGCGGCGGCTGGAGTATCCCCGGCGTCGTGGCCGTACTGGTGGGCGGTGTGGCGACGGCCCTGTGCCTGTCGACCACGGTCTGGGCGGGCCCCGTCTCGGAGGCGCTCGGCTACGTCGACCTGTCCGTCCCGGTCGGCATGCTGGTGTCGGTCGTCCTCTACGCCGCGCTGCTGCGCACTCCCCTCGGAAAGGCAGGTCGCCCGTGACCCCCACCCTCTACACGCACGCCCACGTCTTCACGGCGGATGCCCGCCGCTGGGCCACCGCGATCTTCGTCCGCGACGGCCGTGTCGCCTACGTGGGCGACGAGGCGACGGCGCGGCGCATCGCCGGGGCCGAGGCGGCCGAGGTCGATCTGGGCGGCGCCACGGTACTGCCCGGGTTCGTCGACGGCCACGCGCACATCGTCGGCACCGGCGAGGCCGCCGGGCAGGTGGACCTGTGGGGCGCCGACTCGCTGGACGAGATCCGGCGACGCATCGGCGAGTTCGCCGCGGCCCACCCCGAGGCGCCGCGGATCCGCGCGCAGGGCTGGCAGCACGCCGCCGTGGGCGGGCGGCCGACGCGCGAGCTGCTGGACGCCGTGGTCGCCGACCGTCCGGTGTACGCGGACGCGTACGACTTCCACTCGATCTGGCTCAACACCGCCGCCCTCGCCGAGACGGGTATCGACGACGACACTGCCGACCCCGCGGGCGGCATGGTCCACCGCGATGCCGACGGGCACGCCAGCGGCCTCGTCGACGAGACGGCCATGCACCTGCTGGTGCAGCCGGTGCTGCACGGATTCACCACCGACGACGACCGTGACGCGGCGCTGGTCGCGGCGCTCAACGGCTACGCCGCGACCGGCGTCACCGCGGCGACCGACATGGGGCTGGACGAGGCCGACCTCGCGACCATGGTGCGCGCCGAGCAGGCGGGAGCCCTCACCGCGCATGTCGCCGGGCACTGGCGCGTTCAGCCCACCGGCGATGAGACGCACAACCTCGTGCAGGTCGCGCGGGCGGTGGAGCTCGCCGCGACGCACACGTCGGAATGGCTCCGGGTCGTGGGCATCAAGGTGATGATCGACGGCACCGTAGACGGCTGCACGGCGGCGGTCGGCCACCCGTTCTCGGACGGCAGCGACCCCGACCCGGTCTGGAGCCTCGACGAGCTCGCCCCGGTCGTGGCGGCGGCGGACGCGGCGGGCCTGCAGGTCGCGATGCACGCGATCGGCGACGAGGCGGTGCGCATCGCGATCTCGGCTGTCGAGCACGCGATCGCCGCCAACGGTCCGCGTGAGCGCCGCCACCGCATCGAGCACCTCGAGGTCGTGGAGCGCGCCGACATCGACCGCCTCGCCGCGATCGGCATCACCGCGAGCATGCAGCCCGTGCACGCGGACCCCGCGATCCAGGCGAACTGGCGCGCGATGCTCGGCGACGAGCGCATCGACCGCGGCTTCCCGTGGCCCGAGATGACCGACGCCGGCGCCCCGCTCGTCTTCGGCACCGACTCGCCGACGTCGCCGTACGCGCCGCTGCCGAACATGTTCATCGCCGCGACGCGCCGCTCGGCGCTCGACCCGTCGCTGCCGGCCAACATCCCGGCGTACGCGGTGCCCCTCATGACCGCGATCGAGCACGCGACGCGCGACGCCGCCTGGGCGAGCCGCGCCGAGGGCTCGTACGGCCGCATCGCCGCGGGCCTCAGCGCCGACTTCATCGTGCTCGACCGCGACGTGTTCGCCGCGGCGCCCGACGAGCTGCTCGAGACCCGGGTCGTGCGCACCGTGGTCGCCGGGCGGACGGTGCACGAGGCGTAGGCGCCTGAACGTCAGGAGAGTGGATGCCGGGCCCCTGGCATCCACTCTCCTTCGGTGTCAGCGCCGGGCCACCGATCGTTGAGCGAACGCAGCGAGACGAAACGCCGCGAGCCGCCCATCGGGCTCAGCCACGCCCGCGCCATCTGCGCCCGGCCGGGTTGTCGGGAGCGCCTCACCGCGTTTCGTCTTCGCTCGTTCCTCGCTCGGCTCAGCGACCGGAGCGGCCCTCGTACTCGGCGTCGGTGATGTGCTCCTTCCAGACCGTCGACTCGGCGGGGTCGTCGGCGGCCTCGAGCATCGCGAGGTGCTCCATGAAGCAGTCGGGCGAAGCGCCGTGCCAGTGGTCCTCGCCGGGCGGGGTGTAGACGGTCTGGCCGGGGTGCACCTCGATCATGCCGCCGTCGCGCGTGCCGAACCGCGCGATGCCGTGCGTGACGCGCAGGTACTGGCCGCGTGCGTGCGAGTGCCACGCGGTGCGCGAGCCCGGCGCGAAGCGCACCAGCGCGACTGTCATGCGCTGGTCGGCCTCGTGCGGGGTGGCGATCGCGTCGACCCAGACGTCGCCGGCGAAGCGCTCGGGCGGGTTCTTGACGGTGGATGCCGTCGGCTCGATGTTCATGCGAACCTCCTTGTCGTGGCGGCCGGGGCCGCGGGTCACAGTGTCAGCAGCACCTTGGTGGCACGGCGCTCGTCCATCGCACGGTAGCCCTCAGCGGCATCCTCGAGGGGCAGCGTCAGGTCGAACACCACGCCGGGGTCGATCTCGCGGTCCCAGATGAGCCGGATCAGGTCCGGCAGAAAACGGCGCACGGGCGCCGGTCCGCCGTGCAGGTGCACGCCCGAGAAGAACAGCTCCATGCCGTCGAGCGAGACGCCGTGGGCGACGCCGACGTAGCCGATGTGGCCGCCGGGGCGCGTGGCGCGGATGGCCTGTTCCATGGACTCCTGCGTGCCGACGGCCTCGATGACCGAGTGCGCTCCGAGGCCGTTCGTGAGCTCCTTGATGCGCGCCACGCCGGCGTCGCCGCGCTCCTCGACGATGTCGGTCGCACCGAACCGCCGGGCGAGCTCCTGCCGATCGGCGTGCCGGCTCATCGCGATGATGCGTTCGGCGCCCAGCTGCTTCGCGGCGAGCACGCCCATGAGTCCGACGGCACCGTCGCCGACCACGGCGACCGTCTTGCCAGGGCCCGCTTCGGCGGCGACGGCCGCGAACCAGCCGGTGCCGAGGACGTCGGATGCCGCGAGCAGCGCCGGGACCAGCTCGGGGTCGGGCTCGCCCGGCGTGGCGACGAGGGTGCCGTCGGCGAGCGGGATGCGGGCGTACTCGGCCTGGGTGCCGATCGAGCCCATCATCACGTTGTGCACGCAGCGGGACTGGTAGCCGGCCTGGCAGATCTCGCACGTGTTGTCGGAGGCGACGAAAGAGCCGACGACGTGGTCGCCGACCTTCACGCTCTCGACGTCTGCGCCGATCTCGGTGACGACGCCGACGTACTCGTGGCCCATCGGCTCGTGGTCGACCTGCTGGATGCCGCGGTACGGCCACAGGTCGGAGCCGCAGATGCAGGTCGCGGTCAGGCGGATGACGGCGTCGGTCGGCTCGACGATCGCCGGCCGTTCGCGGTCTTCGACCCGGACGTCGCCGGGGGCGTACATGATGACTCCGCGCATGGGGTTCTCCTTAGTGTGCGTTCTCGAGGATGCGGGGCTCGCCGGCGGGTGTGGGCGCCGGCGCCGCGGCGCCTCCGCGTCGCGGGACGACGAGCAGCGCGGCGACGGCGGCGAGGACGGTGGCCGCCACGGTGACCACACCGAGCGGCAGGATGCTGGCGGCCCCGGCCAGTCCGACCAGCGGCGCCGAGACGGCGCCGAAGCCGAACCGCACGGTGCCGAGCAGCGACGAGGCCGTGCCGGCGATCTGCGGGTAGCCGACGAGGGCGAGCGTGGTCGCGGGCGGCGATGTGACGGCGACGCCGCCCGCCAGCGCGAACAGCGACACGATGACCCCCCACAGCGGCATGGGCGTGAGGCCCGCCGCCAGCAGCCCCACCGACCCCAGGCCGGTGAGCGCGACGCCCGCGGCGAGGGTGCCGCGGACGCTCCAGCGCTCGGCGGTGCGCCCGGCGAGGTAGCCGAACACCATGAAGCCGACCGAGTTGAGGCCGAACGCGGCGGCGTACTGGAGCGGCGTGAGGCCGTAGATCTCCTGCAGCACGTAGGTGGCGCCGGCGAGGTAGGCGAATGTCGCGGCGTACATGAATCCCTGGTTGAGCACGGCGCCCACGAAGGTGCGGTCGGCCAGGAGCGTGCGGTACGCGTGGGCGGTCTGCGCGAACCCGCCCCCCGTACGGCGTTCGGCGGGAAGTGTCTCGTCGAACGCGAACATCGTGACGAGCAGGATGCCCGCCCCGATCGCCGCGAGGAAGACGAACAGTCCTCGCCAGTCGACGACGCTGCTGAGCACCCCGCCCAGCATCGGTCCAACGACGGCCGCAAGGCCGCCGGCGACCGTGAGCCGGCCGTAGAAGCGGATCAGGGCGCCGTCGGAGTACACGTCGCGCCCCGCAGCCTGCGCGATCACGATGCCCACGCCACCGGCGAGCCCCTGCACCAGACGCGCCGCGATGAGCAGTTCGACCGAGGGGCTGATCGCGCACAGCAGCGAGACGGCCACGTACGCGGCGACGCCGACGAGGAGGATGCCGCGCCGTCCGTGGCGGTCCGACAAAGGCCCGGCGACCAGCTGCCCGACCGCGAGCCCCAGCAGGCAGGCGGTGATGGTCAGCTGCGCGACCGAGGTGGCGGCATCCAATTCGCTCGTCAGCGCGGGAAGCGCAGGGAGGTAGAGATCCATCGAGATCGGGCCGAAGACCGTCAGCAGCAGGAGCAGGCTCGGCAGCAGTCTCCGGCGCGTGGCGACCGGGAGAGGTGCGGGAGAAGTCATGACAACGATGCTCCCCACTGTCTCGGGATCGCGGGAGTTCCTGTCGGGACATGTACTGACAGGGCACCCCTCGTGGGTTCGAGGCGGCCTAGCCTGTCGGCATGGACAACAAGGCCGAGGTGCGCGAGTTCCTCATGACACGCCGCGCACGGGTGTCGCCCGAGGCCGCCGGCATCGCGTCGGGTTCGAACCGGCGGGTGGCCGGGCTGCGCCGCAGCGAGGTCGCCATGCTCGCCGGAGTCAGTGTCGAGTACTACGCCAAGCTGGAGCGCGGTGCGATCGCCGGAGCGTCGGCATCGGTGCTCGACGCGGTCTCGCGGGCGCTCCAGCTCGACGACACCGAGCGTGCACACCTGCTGGATCTCGCGCGCGCGGCTGACGGCATCCCTACCTCCGGACGCCCGCGCCGTCGCACGACCCGACCGGGAGCGCCCCGCGCGAGTCTGGAATGGGCGCTCGCGGCGATCACCGACGGCGTCGCCGTGGTGCGCAACCCTCGCCAGGAGATCGTGGCCGTCAACGAGCTCGGCCGGGCGTTCTACTCGCCGGTGATCGGGGACGGCGGCCGCACGCCGAACCTCGCGCGCTTCAAGTTCCTCGATCCGGCGGCGCGCGACTTCTACCCGGACTGGGAGCTGTTCGCCCAGATGTGCGTCGGGATCATGCGTGCCGAGGCGGGCCGCGACCCGCACGACAAGGGCCTGCAGGACCTCGTCGGTGAGCTGTCGACGCAGAGCGAGACGTTCCGCACACTGTGGGCGGCGCACGACGTGCGCACGCACGGCACGGGCACCAAGCGATTCGTGCATCCGGTCGTGGGTGAGCTCACCCTCGCGTACGAAGAGTTGGCGCTCACCGCCGAGCCGGGCACCGTGATGCTGATCTACACCGCCGAGCCGGGCTCGCCCTCTGCAGAACGGCTGCGACTACTGGCGTCGTGGGCGACCGCCTCAGTCTCATAGATAGGTTCGTGAACCGCCCGTATTTTCAATGCTCTGAGGCTTATGACATGTCCACGATCGGAGTAGAGTTTCGAACAGAGATTCGATCAGTGGATGCCTCGGCTTCGGTCGAGATCGGGTTGTGGATGCGGCAGCGCCGCAGGTTGATGACAGGTGCGATACCGCTTCGGCGGGGAGTCTCCGACCGTCGTCCTTCCCTGTCTGCGAGTCCTGATGCCTGCCGATCCTCCATTCGTCCCGCCGCCGGCGTTCGCCGCGACGGGTCGCTTCGTGGACGCGTTCGAGGCAGGCCGCGCGGCCCGTGCTGCGGCGGACGCGGCGGAGATCAGGGTGCTGGCGGATGCCGCGGCCGCAGTCGCGCACCAGCCGGGTGCGTCGCTGGAGCAGTTGCGGCGAGCAGAGCTGTCACGGCGGGCGCTGATCGCGGATCTGGCGACCTCGACGAGAGTGTCCGAGATCACGGTGACGCGGCTGATGAGCGAAGCGGCCGATCTGTGCGCCCGGTTCGCCGCGGGCGTGGACGCCTTGGAGCGCGGGAGCATCTCTCGGCAGCACCTGTCGGCGATCCACGACGCCGGTGAAGACATCGTCGACGACGCGGCGCGTGGCGTGTTCCTGCGGCTCGCGCTCGAACGGGCGTCCCAACTGACCCCGGGGCGATTGGCGCCGGTGCTCCGGGTGATCGCCGAACGCTTCCGCGAGCAATCCCTGGAGGAGCGTGCGGATACAGCCCGCGCGCGGCGCGACGTGATCACCTTCGACCTGCCGGACGGAATGGCCGCCCTCACTCTGACGGACGACGCGACCCTGATCCACGGCATCCACGACCGGCTCACCGCGCAGGCCCGGTCCGTGATCGCGGCCCGCCCGGCCGATGCGGACGATGCCGACGGCGACGGGCCCGTCGACACGAGGACGATGGACCAGCTGCGCGCCGACATCGCCACCGACCTGCTGCTCACCGCCGGCCCGGAGGACTGCGTCGGCGGCACCGGCCTCGCCCACATCCGTGCCACGGTGCAGGTCACCGTCCCGGTCCTCACCATGACCGGCGCCGGCGACGAGCCCTGCTTGCTCGCCGGGTATGGACCGATCGACTCCGAGACCGCCCGACGGCTGGCCGCCGGTGAGCCCGGCTGGGAGCGCGTGATGACCTCACCGGTCACCGGCGCCGTCCTCGCCGTCGACCGGTACCGCCCCGGACCAGCCCTGCACCGCTTCCTCGCGGCCCGCGACGAGCACTGCCGCTTCCCCGGCTGCCGGCGCCCGGTCTGGCGCTGCGACGTCGACCACACCCACCCGGCCGCTCACGGCGGCCCCACCCGCCACGACAACCTCGCCCACCTCTGCCGCCGCCACCACGTCCTCAAGACCATCGATGCGTGGACTGTCGAACAGACCTCGCCGGGCGTGCTGGTGTGGACCAGCCCGACGGGGCGCAGGCACACGGATCGCCCCGAACCCGTCGTGCGCTTCACCGCCGACCCCGCCCTCCTCGCGAGGCGGCGCATCATGCGCGAACCCTGGCTCGCCACCCTCGACCCACCCGGCGCCCCCAGGGGCTCCGCCGTTCTGAACGTCGACGGTCTGAACCGGACCTCCCGCGGGCGGGTCCGCTCAGGTCAGCCCGGAGTCAGCTCGGGCCAGTCCGACTCGGGCTCAAGCCGGGGCGGTGAAGGCGACGGGCTTGCCCGTGGCCTGGGCGTACGCGATCTCCCGGCTCGTGGACTCGCCGATGTACCCGCCCGGGTTGACCACCACCACCCGGTCGGCCAGGTCGATCTTGCGCAGGTGGAGGGCATCGAGGGCGCTCTTCTGCTCGGGGGTGATCTCTTCGCCCGTGGCGTGCGCGAAGACGCCCGGCGCCAGGACGATGACACCGGCGAACGTCAGCTGACGGTTGACCTCGCGCATCTCATCGGCGAACCGGGTGGAACCGCAGAGGCACACGATCTCGGGGCGATCGGTCATGGCTCGATCCTCTCGTAGAGGTCAGGCGTGCACACGGCCGCGGAACTCCGCGCGGTGCGCCGCGGGGCTCACCCCGAGCCGGCGCGAGAAGTGGTGGCGCAGCGTCACGGCACTGCCGAACCCGGACTGCTCCGCGACCAGCTCGATCGAGGCGTCGTCGGTCTCCAGCAGCAGGCGGGCGTGGTCCAGGCGCTGGGTGAGCAGCCACTGCTGCGGGCTCGTCGCGGTGCGCTCACGGAACCGGCGCGTGAACGTGCGCCGCGACAGGTGCACGGCGGCGGCCCACGTGTCCAGTTCGAGCGGCTCTGCCAGGCGCGCCCGCGCCCATGCCATCGCCTCTTCGATCGGTTCACCGCCCGCGGGATCGGCCACAGGCACCGGGATGTACTGGGCCTGCGAACCGCTGCGATGCGGGGCCAGTACGAGCGCGCGGGCGAGCGTGTTCGCGGCCGCGGCGCCGTGGTCGAGGCGGGCGATGTGCAGGCAGCAGTCGAGCGCGGCCGCGACCCCCGCCGATGTGATGACGTCGCCGTGATCGAGCCACAGCACATCGCGGCGCACCTGCACATCCGGGTACTCGGCGGCGAGCCGGTCGGCGGCGGCCCAGTGCGTGACCAGCTCGCGATCGTCGGCGATGCCGCTGGCCGCGATCACGAAGCCGCCCAGGCACAGCCCGACGATGCGCGAGCCGCGCGCATGAGCCGCGCGCACAGCGTCGAGCAGTGCGTCCGACGGCGGCCGGTCCTGCCGCCAGCTGGGCAGCACGACCATGTCGGCGGATGCGAACGCCTCCAGGCCTTCGTCGACGGCGATGCGGTACCCGGCGCCCGTCACGAGCGAACCCGGCTGCTCGGCGCACACGACCACCTCGTACAGCGGCTCGGCGCTGTCGAGCCCCGCGGCTGCGAACACGAGCGTCGGCACCGAGAGGTGGAACGGGCTGATGCCCTCGAACGCCAGCACGGCGACGCGGCGGAGGGGGGAGGCATCCATGGCCCGATCTTATCGAAATGGTGCCTTCGGGCCACTGTTGCTTCGCTGTCGGCGACGCGAGCATCGTGTCATGACCGAAACGACCGCTCCCGCCTCCCTCTCCGCCCTGCTCGTCGGCGGACCCACCCTGCAGTTCGACTACGCCGGGCTGTCGTTCCTGACCGACCCGACCTTCGACGAGCCCGGCGACTACGACGGCCCCGTGGTGCTGCACAAGCTGACCGGACCCGCCGTCCCCGCCGACGCGCTGGGGGCGGTCGACGTCGTGCTGCTGTCTCACGACCAGCACTTCGACAACCTGGATCACGCGGGTCGCGCGCTGCTCGAGCGTGTTCCCACGGTGCTGTCGACGCCCGACGCCGCAGGCCGCATCCCCGGTGTCACCGGACTCGTGCCGTGGCAGTCGACGACGGTCGGCACCGTCGAGATCACCGCCGTGCCGGCGCTGCACGGGCCCGAGGGCGCCGAGGCGCTGAGCGGCGTCGTGACCGGCTTCGTCCTGCACGCCGACGGCGAGCCCACCGTGTACGTGTCGGGCGACAACGCGTCGGTCGACCTCGTGCGCGAGATCGCCGCCCGGTTCGCGCCGATCGACGTCGCGGTGCTGTTCGTCGGCGCCGCCAACCCCGGACGCTTCGGCGACACCGACGTGACGCTCAACGCCCACACGGCGCTGCAGGCCGCCGACGCGCTCGGCGATGCGCTCATCGTGCCCGTGCACGGCGAGGGCTGGGCCCACTTCAGCGAGACGCTCGACCGCCTCGAGCTCGTGTTCGGCTACGCCGGCAAGGCCGCGCGGCTGCTGGTCCCCGTGCGCGGCGAGCGCCTGACCGTCGCGTAGCCCTCGGGCGGGGGGTGCCGGCGCCCCGGCATCCCCGTCGCGCGTCGCGCGCGCGACCGCCTGCCGCCGCTGGGCGCGTGACGCCGAGAACGGTGGATGCCGCCACCCCGCGCCCCGGTCGGGCAGGGGTGGCGGCATCCATTCGTCTCACTCGTAGCGCAGCGACTCGACCGGGTCGGCCTTGGCCGCGCGGGCGGCGGGCAGGGTGCCGGCGAGGAACGCGATCACCATCACGACGAGGATGATCGTCGCGATCGACACGGGGTCGAACGCGATCAGCGTCAGACCCGGCAGGTCGGCGAGCAGCGAGTCGGCGAGCGCGGCGCTGACTCCCGTGCCGACGAGCATCGCGATGACCACGCCGACCGCGCTCCCCAGGAACCCGAGGAAGGTCGCTTCGAGGCTGAACAGGCTGAAGACGCGTCCCGATCCCATGCCCATGGCCTTCATGAGGCCGATCTCGCGGGTGCGCTCCTGCACCGACATGAACAGGGTGTTCACGATGCCGAAGCTCGCGGCCAGCAGCGCGATGATCGCGAAGGCGTTGAGCACGAGGACGATGCCGTCGATCACCGTCGTGAAGGCGCCGATCTGGTCGGCGACCGTGGTGCCGGTGAAGCCCGCGTCGGCGAGGCGATCTTTGAGCGCGGCGATGTCGTCGTCGCTCGCGTTCTCGTCGAACCACACTGTCGCCTGGGCATAGCGATCGACCTGGTCGGCGGGCACGCCGATGTTCTGCGTCTCGAACAGGGCGTCGGTGAGCGCATCGTTCGGGATGATGCTCGTGCCGTTGGGCGAGGCGAGCGCCTCTTCGGCGACGCCGACGACGGTCGCCTCGATCACGTGCTGCTCGCGGTTCGCGTCGGTGATCGCGATCGACACCGTCGCGCCGAGGGCATCGTCGGCGCCGGCGAAGCCGAGCGGGTCGACGTACGACGTCGGCAGCACGAGCTCGTACGCATCGGTCGTGTCATCGGGGTCGACGCCGGCGCTCAGCTGGGTCGTCTGACCGGGCACGAGACTGCCCACGCTCACGACGAATCTCGTGCCGCCGTCGTGTTGGATGAAGTCGGGGCTGATCGACTTCGTGGCGTGCACGTCGGTGACACCCTCGATCGAGGCGAGCTCGTCGAGGTCGTCCGGGGTCATGGCGGTGACCGTGCCGCCGCCGTTCGGGCCGAAGCCGCCCGCCGACACCGCGTCGGGGTCGTACTCGGCCGGGCCGGAGTCGCCGCCGAAGCCGGCATCCGCATCGCCCGACGTCTTCGTGACGGTCATCGCGTTGGATGCGCCGATGCCGCTCACGGTGTCGTCGATGTAGGCGTTGATGCCGGTGCCGAGGCCGCTGGTGAGCGTGAGGGTGAACGCGCCGACGAAGATCGCGAGGATCGTCAGCAGCATGCGCGTCTTGGAGCGGAACGTGTTCGAGATCGCCGAGCCGACGAGGTCGGTGGTCTTCATGCCGCCACCCCCTCAGGAGCGGAGCCGGAGTCCTCGACGATCTCACCGTCGCGGATGAGGATGCGGCGGTCGCAGCGGGCCGCGAGCTCCTCGTCGTGCGTGACCACCACGAGGGTGATGCCGTGCTCGCGGTTCAGGGTGAACAGGATGTCTTCGACCACCGCGCCGGTGTGCGAGTCGAGGTTGCCGGTGGGTTCGTCGGCGAAGATCACGCGCGGGTTATTGACGAGGGCGCGGGCGATGACGACGCGCTGCTTCTGACCGCCCGACAGGTTCACGGCCTTGTTCTTCGCCTTCTCAGCGAGGTCGAGCTGCGCGAGGGCGGCGAGGCCCCGCCGGCGCCGTTCGGCCCGGCCGATTCCGGCGATCTTCATCGGCAGGATGACGTGCTCGAGCACCGACTGCGAGCCGGTGAGGAAGAACTGCTGGAACACGAAGCCGAAGGTCTTGTTGCGGGTGCGGTTGAGCTTCGCGCCGCGCAGCTCCCGGGTGTCGACGCCTTCGAGCGCCAGACTGCCGGAGTCGGGGGCGTCGAGCAGGGCGAGCACGTGCATGAGCGTGGACTTGCCCGAGCCGCTCTTGCCGACGATCGCCACGGACTCGCCCTCGCGGACGTCGAAGCTCACGCCCTTCAGGGCCTCGAAGCGGTTCTGTCCCTTGCCGTAGGCCTTGCGGACATCACGCGCCGAGAGGATCGGCGCCGTGGCGGGTGGGGAGGAGGACAGGGTTGCGGCATTCACTCTTCCAGGCTCGTCGCAGGGCGCCGTCCGCGCGTCCTCCCGCGGGAGACACCCGCGTACCGCATCCGCGGTATTTCACGCGCCCGGCGTCAGCAGTCCCGTCTCGTACGCGACGATCACCAGCTGCGCGCGATCGTGCGCGCCGATCTTGGTCATGATGCGGTTCACGTGCGTCTTGGCCGTGTGCGGCGAGATGAACAGCTCGGTCGCGATCTCCTGGTTGGAGCGCCCCCGCGCGACCAGCACGAGCACCTCGAGCTCGCGCTCGGTGAGGTGCTGGAGCGCCGAGCGGTCGGCGTCGACCGGCTCAGGCGCGAGGTACCTGGTGATCAGTGCGCGCGTCGCGATCGGCGACAGCAGCGCGTCGCCGGCGTGCACGGCACGCACCGCCCGCACGATGTCGGCGGGCTCAGAGCCCTTGCCGATGAACCCGCTCGCCCCCGCGCGCAGCGCCGACACCACGTACTCGTCCTCTTCGAACGTCGTGAGGATCAGCACGCGGGTCTCGGCGAGCGCCGGATCGGCGCAGATCTCGGCTGTCGCGGCGATCCCGTCGAGCTCCGGCATCCGGATGTCCATGAGGACGACATCGGGATGCCGCACGCGGGCCGCAGCGACCGCCGCGCGGCCGTCGGCGGCCTGACCGACGACCTCGATGTCGTCGGCAGTGGCGAGGATGTCGGTCACGGCCTGACGGATGAGCGCCTGGTCGTCGACGACGAGCACGGTGGTCACGGGGCGGCCCTCTCGTCGTCGCGTGAAGGGGCCAGCGGCAGTCGCGCCTGCAGCCGCCAGCCGCCGGGGACCGGGCCGGTCTCGACGGTGCCGCGCACGCTCGCGACGCGCTCGCGCAGCCCGGTCAGGCCCAGCCGCGAACCCGGAGCCGCGGCATCCACCCCTCCGCCGTCCGTCCGCCCGTCGTCGACGGGGTTGGTCACCACGACCGTGAGCGCGTCGGCCCCGGCCGCCAGCAGCACGTGGGCGCGATGCTCGACGCCGTGCTTGTGCGCATTGGTCAGCGCCTCTTGCACGACGCGGTAGGCGACGCGGCTGGGCGCATCGCCCACCGCGCGCAGGTCGCCCTCGGTGCGGACTGTCACCTCGAGGCCGCCGTCGATGAAGCCCTGCACGAGCCGATCGAGCTGGTCCAGGCTCGGCTGCGGAGCCGTGCGCACGGCCGACGGGTCGCCGGACTCGTCGGCGCGCAGCACCTCCATGAGGTCGCCGATCTCGCCGAGCACGGTGCGCGCCGCGCTGCGGATCGTGGCGAGCGCCTGCTCGGCGCGCTCAGGCCGTGAAGCCAGTGCCGACGAAGCGACGCCCGCGTTGAGGCTGATGACCGATATCTGGTGCGCCACGGCATCGTGAAGGTCGCGCGCGATGCGCAGTCGCTCCTCGCTGACCCGGCGCCGCGCTTCGGCCTCGCGGGTCTGCTCCGCGCGTTCGGCACGCTCCGTGATGGCGGTGATGTAGTCCCGCCGTGAACGCGTCGCGTCGCCGACCGCCGCGCCGATCACCGTCGTGAGACCGTACTGGATGACCCGCGGGTCCCAGTCCGGCAGCACCACGATCAAGCACAGCCCGACCACGACGACGACAGTGAGGGCCGTGGCGATGAACCCGGCGCCCCGTGTCAGCCGGTTGGTGACGCCGAACATGCCGACGGCCACGGCGAGCGCCAGTCCGGGGTTGAGCGCGCCGGTGAACGCCGCGACGGCGAAGAGCACGACGACGCCCGCCAGCACCGGGAGGGGCCAGCGCCGACGCAGCGGAAGGACGAGCACCGCGACGACCGCGAGGCCGATCGTCAGAGGCGCCGGCGGCTGATAGGCGTCGCCGGGCGACGGCGCGAAGGTCAGCATCAGCACGAGCACCGCGACGATGACGTCGCCCGCCGCGCGCGGGAGCCGCGGACGCGGGTCGACGATCGCGGGCGGCGCGTCCTCGGTGCCGGTCATGGGTCCAGTGTGCCGCCTGGTGGCGCGCTGACGCCCGCCGGGAGTCACGCGAACGCGAACTTCAGGGTGTTCAGGTGCGCACGGCTGAGCTCGGCAGCGCGGCGCGCGTCGCGGTCGGCGATGGCGTCGACCACCGCGGCGTGCGCGGCGTGATCGGCCTCATGCGACGCCGTCGGACGGATCTTGAGCATGTCGACCATCGCGGTGCGCACGCGCGGCACGAAGCCGTCGAAGAGCTCGACGAGCACCTCGTTGCCTGAGGCCACGACGATCAGCCGGTGCAGCGCCATATCGACGTCGACGTGCGGCTCTGGCGCGGGATCGGCCGTCGCCCGGGCGGCGAGCGCGGCGCGCAGCGCCCGCAGCTGCGCGGGGCTGCGGCGCTCGGCGGCGAGCGCCGCAGCCTCGGCCTCGATCGCGATGCGCGCCTCGATGACGGTGGTGATGGAGGCGCGGCGCAGCACCGTGTCCCAGTCGTCGGCGACGTCGAGCGCCGTGACGAAGACCCCCGCCCCCTGTCGCGAGTCGAGCACGCCCTTGCCCGCGAGCTCGCGGACGGCCTCGCGGATCGTGGAGCGCCCGACGCCCAGCTGAGCGGCCAGCGTCGTCTCGCCCGGCAGTCGCTGACCGAGCACGAACTCGCCGGCGCGGATGCGGCCGAGCAGGATCTCGGCGGCCTGCGCAGCGAGCGGGGCACGGTGCACGATCGCGGCCATTCACAACCTCCGGTTGTCGGACGGGCGGCGGTCCGACTCATGCACAGCATACCCAGATGCCACGCATCACGGACTTGACTTATCAACTTGTCTGAGGAGTAAGGTACCGCCATGACTTCTGCACCACCCGTCGCCCCACCGCGTCGCGCCCTGTTCTGGTCACTCGTCGGCACGCATCTGATGAACGACTTCCAGACCGGCGCGGCCGCCGCACTGCTGCCGTACTTCGTGATCGAGCAGCGGTACGACTACGCCGCCGTAGCCGGCCTCACGCTCGCCGCGACCTCGCTGTCGAGCGTCTTCCAGCCGGTGTTCGGCTGGCTCACCGACCGCTTCTCGCTGCGACCGCTCATCGTCGTCGGCCTGCTCGTCGCGGCGCTCGGCATCGCGGTGGCCGGACTGACCTCGGAGAACTACTGGCTCACGTGGATCGTGTTCTCGCTGTCGGGCCTCGGCGTGGCCGCCTACCACCCGGCGGCGACGGTCGCAGCGAAGGAGGCGGGCGGGGGCACCAACCGCGCGATGAGCATCTTCTCGGTCGGCGGCAACGTCGGTGCCGCGATCGCCCCGATCGGCGTCGGCCTCACCGTCGGCATCATGGGCCTGCAGGCCACGCCGCTGCTGCTGATCCCCACTGTCGCGATCGCGGCGGTCTACCTCGTGCTCAACCGTCGTGCGGCCCTCACCCCGACCCCGACGATCGCGACCGGGCTCGGCGCGGCGGGAGCGGCATCCATCTCCCCGCCCCGGGACCTGTGGGGGAGGTTCGCGTGGCTGCTGCTGATCGTGAGCCTGTGGTCGGTCGCCTACGTCGGGGCGCGGTCCTTCGTCGCGCTCGACGTCATCGACCGGTTCGACGCTCCCACCGACGTCGGCACTGTCGCGCTCACCGTGTTCTCACTCGCGGCCGCGCTCGGCACGCTGGTCGGCGGCTTCTTCGCAGACCGGTTCGGGCGCACGCGCACGCTCGTGCTCGGCTACGCCCTCGCCACGGCGGCCGCGATCGGGTACGTGTTCGCGCCGGCCGAGGTCACCGCGATCGTGCTGGCGGGAGTGCTGGGGTGGGCGCTGTTCCTGCCGTTCGCGCTGCACGTCACGCTCTCGCACGCGTACCTGCCGCGTCACCTCGGCACCGCGAGCGGCGTGACGCTCGGCATGGCGACGGCGCTGGGCGGGCTGCTCACGCCGCTGCTCGGCGTGCTCGCCGACGCCGTCGACCCGCGCGCCGTGTTCGTCGTGCTGGCGGCGGTGATCGCGGCGGCGTTCGTGTGCGCGCTGTTCGTGCGCGAGCGCACGGACCTCGGCAGAGAAGGGGATGCCGCCACCTCGGCCGATACCGAGATCGAGGCCGCGACCACCCGGACCTGAGGGCCGGCGTCACCCGCTCCGGGGCACTGGTTCGGCGGCGGGAGAAGCCGGCTCGGCGACGGGAGCCCGCTCCGCGCGGAGCGGAGACGACGGCGCAGTGGATGCCACCCGCCGGGCGCGCAGCCCCGTGACCAGCACGCCCCCGACGAGCAGCACGCCGCCGACGATCTCGGCCGGCGCCGGGATCTGCCCGAGCAGCAGTGCGGCGGAGGCCATGGCGACGACGGGCGCGAGCAGCACCCAGGGCACGACGGCGGCCGAGGGGTTGCGCGCCAGAAGGCCGTTCCAGATCGAGTAGCCGACGATCGTGCACAGCCCCGCCGTGTACAGCGTCGACAACGCGGACTCCCACCCGAACGCGGCGAGGCCGGCAGCGATCGCGTCAGGCCCCTCGACCGCGAACGACAGCGCGAGCGCGGGGACGGGCACGACGATCGCCGACCACACCGTGAGCGACAGCGAGCCCAGCCGGCCGGGTCCGCTCACGGCGCCGGCCCGCCGCGAGATGACGTTGCCGATGCCCCACGAGAACGCGGCGGCGAGCGCCAGCGCCACCGCGAGCGCCGGGGCGTCGCCGCCGCGGCCGGCCGCGACGATCGCGAGCCCGACGATGCCGAGGCCGACGCCGATGATCTGCGGCACGGTCGGGCGCTCGCGCAGCACCGCCGCGGCGATGAGGATCGTGAACACCGCCTGCGCCTGCAGCACGAGAGCCGCGAGCCCCGGCTGCAAGCCGAGCGCCATCGACGTGTAGAGCAGCCCGAACTGGCCGAGGCTCATGAACAGGCCGACGCCCACCACGGTGCGCCACGAGGTGCGCGGTCGCGGCACGACGAACGCGGCGAGGGCGACGGCCGAGAAGCGGATCGCGACGAACAGCACCGGCGGGACGCCGTCCATGCCCCAGTCGATCACGACGAAGTTGAAGCCCCAGAAGGCAGCGACGATCGCCGCCAGCACCATGTCACGCCTGTTCATGGATCCAGCTTCGGGGTGATACTCAATGAAGCACAAGCAACCCTTTTCGCATGGAATCTTGTAGCGTTGCTTCATGATCGATCTCGAAGCCGTACTGTCGCTCCGCGCCGTCGCGACCCAGGGCAGCGTCGTCGCCGCGGCGACGAGCCTCGGCTACACGCCGTCGGCCGTCTCGCAGCAGGTCAAACGGCTCGAGCGCGAGACCGGCATCGCCCTGCTGGAGCGCGCCGGCCGCGGCGTCATCCTCACCGAGGCGGGCACGCGCCTCGTCGTCGCGTCCACGCCGATCCTGGCCGACCTCGAACGCCTCCGCGCCGACCTGCAGCTCACGGCCGGCGCCGACGACCGCGTCGTGGGCGAGATCCGGCTCGCCGCGTTCTCGACTGTGGTGCGCGGCCTCGTCATCCCGGTGCTCCACGAGCTCGCCGACCGCCACCCCGATCTGGCGCTGCCGCTGCGCGAGAGCGAGCCGTGGGAGACGATCGCGCTCGTCGCGTCCGGCCAGCGCGACCTCGGCATCGTGCACCGCTGGGGCGGGGTCGCCCTCGCGATGCCCGACGATCTCGTGTCGACGCCGCTGTTCATTGACGTCGCCGACGTCATCCTGCCCCGCGACCACCCGCTCGCCGATCGCACCGAGCTGCACCCCGAGGAGCTGGCGGGCGAACGCTGGGTCGCCACGTTCGAGGCCACGATCTGCCGGCAGTGGCTGCGGCGCCTGTTCGACGGCGTGCCCAACGCGCCGCGGATCGTGCACGAGTCGATGGAGTTCCCCAACCATCTCGAACTCGCCCGCGCCGGCCTCGCCGTCGCGCTGGTGCCGCGCCTCGGCCGCGGCGAGATCGGCCCCGACCTGGTCGCGATCCCCACCGTCGCACCGGCATCCACTCGCGACGTCCTGGCCGTGCACCGCCGCTCGCAGGGGGACTCCCCGGCACTGCGTGCCACGCTCGACGCGTTCGTCGCGCAGGCTCGCGACATGTGACCGCGAACGAGTGAGGGAGTGGATGCCGGGCCGCCGGCATCCACTCCCTCCTCAGTCCTGCACGCGGACGTTCAGTTCCAGGCGGTGCGACCGAAGCGCTCCCAGCGTTCGACGACGCGCGAGCCGCCCTCGGCGGGCTCGTAGACCGGGCGGCCCTCGATGAACACGCGCTGCACGCGCGAGTCGACGGCGAGCGGGTCGCCCGACCACACCACGACGTCGCCGTCACGGCCGACCTCGAGGGCGCCGACGCGCTCGTTCAGGCGCAGGATGTCGGCGGGGTTCGCGGTGAGCGCCTCGAGCGCGGTCGTCGCGGGGAGTCCGTCCCGCACAGCCAGGATCGCCTGCAGGCGGATCTGGTCGATCGGCACCACGGGGTGGTCCGTCGTGATCGCGACCTTGACGCCGGCCTCGGCGATGAGCGCCAGGTTGCCGATGGCGCGGTCGCGCAGCTCGACCTTGGATCGCGAGGTCAGCAGCGGTCCGAAGATCACCGGGATCTTCTTCTCGGCGAGCACGTCGGCGATCTTGTGCGCCTCGGTGCCGTGGTTGACGACGAGCGTGTACCTGAACTCGTCGGCGATGCGGATCGCCGTGGCGATGTCGTCGTGACGGTGGCAGTGCTGGTCCCACAGCAGGTCGCCCGCGAGCACCGCGGCCAGCGTCTCCTTGCCGAGGTCCCGCTCGAACGGCTCGCCCTTCTCGGCCGCCGCGTCGCGCTTCTCGGCGTATGCCTGGGCGGCCGCGAACGCGTCGCGGAGGACGGATGCCACACCCAGGCGGGTCTGCGGCGTCTTGCCCTTGTCGCCCCACACGCGCTTGGGGTTCTCGCCGAGCGCAGACTTGACCGAGACGTCGGCGGCGAGGATCTGCTCGTCGACCGTCCGGCCGCCCCATGTCTTGATGGCGACCGTGCGGCCTCCGATCGGGTTGCCCGAGCCGGGCTTGATGACGGCCGTGGTAACCCCGCCGCGCAGGGCGTCGCGGAAGCCCTCCTCCTCGATGTCGATGCCGTCGAGCGCCCGGAACCGTGAGCCGTTCGGGTCGGTCATCTCGTTGGTGTCGTTGCCCGACCAGCCCTCGCCCTCTTCGTGCACGCCGATGTGGCCGTGCGACTCGACGAAGCCGGGGACCACCCAGCTGCCGGCGGCGTCGACCACCTCGGCGCCGTCCGGCACCGGGGTGTCGGATCCGCCGACGGCGGTGATCCTGCCATCGGTGACGATCACTGTGCCGTTCTCGATGGGGTCGGAGCTGACAGGGACGACGTAGCCGCCGGTGACGGCGAGGATGCGAGCCATGCCTCCAACCTACGCCCGCCCTCACGCGACGCCGCCGGCTCATGCCGCCCTGCGAGAATGCGGACATGACGTTCTCGACCGAGGTCTCGTGGCAGCTCGACGGAATCACGATGTACGGCACCGTGACCCGCCCCGACGGAGAGGGACCGTTCCCGGGGGTCGTGCTGGTCGCAGGAAGCGGCCCCACCGACCGTGACTGGAACTCCCCGCTGATGCCCGGGACGAACGGCAGCGGCCGACTCGTCGCCGAGGCGCTGGCCGAGGCCGGGTACGCGTCGATGCGCTACGACAAGCGGGCGTCGGGCCCGCACGTCATGCAGAACCTGCCGGCGCTGGCCGGTCGCATCAGCATGCAGGCGCACCTCGACGAACTGGTCGCGGCCGTCGAGCAGTTCGCGGCGGACCCGTCCGTCGACGCGTGGAGGCTGGTCGGCTTCGGCAACAGCGAGGGATGCCTGCACCTCCTGCACTACGCGACGGGGGACCGGCAGCATCCTCTCTCGGCACTCGTCCTCACCGGAGCACCCGGCCGCTCGGTCGGCGAGGTGTTCGTCACCCAGCTGACGCAGCAGCTGGCCGCGGCCCCCGACCTGCTCCCGCTCGTGCTCGAGGCTGCGGCACGCTACTCGGCGGGCGCGCCCGCCGACCCCGACGAGCGTCTGCCCGAGCCGGTTCGGCTGGCGTTCCAGAGCTTCGAGACGCCCATGAACCTGCCGTTCGCACGAGAGCTGTGGAACGAGGATGCCGCCGACGCGCTCGCCCTCGTCACGGTCCCGACCCTCGTGCTCATCGGTGGCAAGGACGTGCAGATCGACGTGCACGCCGACGGCGATCCGCTGCAGGCCGCCGCGCGGGGCACCGCCGGCGTGAGCTTCGTGTTCCCCGCCGACGCGAACCACGTGCTGAAGGAGGAGCCGCGCTCGCGCGAGGAGGTGCTGGCGAGCGGTGTCTCGTCGTACAACGCGGACGGCACCCGCCTGGACCCCGAGGCGATGGGCGCGATCCTCGGGTGGCTGCGCGCGACGCTCGCCTGACCGACGCGATCAGCCCGCCGAGCCCTGCCGCGGCGCGCTGCTGCGCCCGACGGCCGACCCGCTCAGCTCGGCGTCGAGCGACTCCTGCGCGTACCTCATGTTCTCGGCGTACTCCGGCTGCTGCAGGCGCTGCCACATGACGTCCTCGGGCACCGATTCGACCTGTTGCGTGACCCACCAGATGTTGCCGAACGGGTCCTTGAGCCGGCCGCCGCGCTGGCCGAAGGCGTTGTCGCCGAGGCCGGTCACGACGCTCGCCCCGTGCTCGAGGGCACGTCTGAACGCCGAGTCCGCGTCGGGCACCCACACGCGCAGCAGGCTCGGCATCACCGGCCACTCCGGACGGCGATCGAAGGCCAGCACGACGGTGTCGCCCACCCGGATCTCGCCGTGCCCGATCGACCCGTCCTCGGTCTGCACGCGCGCCAGCTCCTCTCCGTCGAAGGCGGCCGAGACGAAGTCGAGCAGCGCACCGGTGTCGTCGGTGACGACCCACGGCGCGACAGTGCTGTAGCCCTCGGGAGTTGCGGAATCGGTCGTGGCCATGGCGGCTCCTCTCGTCGGTGACACGACGGTACGAAGCATCCCGGTCATCGGCTGTCCTGATTCATCCCGGCGGCGCCCCACGACCTTCGAAATCCACCCTCGCGGTTGGCCACGGCGTCTGTCATCCTTGGCTCAGCAGGTAGGTAGTCGCCGTGAAGCCGCCATCAGAGGTATCTTCGCCGTTCGCGCCAATACCGCGAACCAGGCGCACGGCCGCCGGGGTGCTCGGCGGCATCATCGGAGTGCTGGCTCTCAGCGCGACAGCCGGGGTGCTGATCGTCGCACCGCTCGCCCCGGCCATCGCGATCTCGGGCAATGCGGCCAGCACCGCCGTCTCGCTGTTCGACAGCATGCCGAGCTACCTCGAGATCGACAGGCTGATGCTGCCCACGACGATCTACGCGCGCGATCCCGCCAGCGGGCAGGACGTGGAGCTCACCTCCTTCTACGACCAGAACCGGGTGCCGGTCACGTTCGACGAGGTGTCCCTCGTCATGTACGACGCGATACTCGCCTCGGAGGACCCGCGCTTCTACGAGCACGGCGGCGTCGACCTGCTCGGCACGACGAGAGCCCTCATCAGCAACGTCCAAGGCGGCGTCACGCAGGGCGGCTCGTCGATCAGCCAGCAGTACGTCAAGAACGTGCTGGTGCAGAAGTGCGAGCAGGGCGCGAAGACCGAGTACGAAGTCGACAAGGACGGCAAGACGATCCTCGACGAGAACAAGAACCCCGTCGTCAAGGTGAGCCGTGAGAAGGCGCTCCTGGACTGCTGGCTCGACGCGACCGATGCGAGCGGCCCGGACGGCTATGAGCGCAAGCTGCAAGAGATCCGCTACGCGGTGGCGGTCGAGCAGGAGTACTCGAAGAACGACATCCTGCTCGGCTACCTGAACATCGCCAATTTCGGTGGCACGACGTACGGCATCGAGGCGGCAGCGCGCTACTACTTCAGCACGACGGCCGCGAACCTCACCCTCGGGCAGGCGGCGACCTTGGCGGGGATCGTGCAGAACCCCAACACGTTCCGCATCGACCGCCCGGGCGGGTCGATCACGGGCACCGACGGCTCGATGTTCAACAAGGCCGCCGACAACTCGGTCGATGACGTCAATCCAGGAACGCTGGCAGGACTCGACACCCTCCTTCGCAAGGGGACGATCACGCAGGAGCAGTACCTCGCGGCCGGCGACGCGTACAGCGCGACCAAGGGGCGGCAGCTCTACGTGCTCGACCGGATGAGGGAGGACGGACGCATCACCGAGAAGCAGTACGTCGCCGCGGCGATCGAGCCCATCGCGCCGGTGCTCCAGCCCGCGCACGTCGGATGCGTGGCGAGTCCGGCGCCGTTCTTCTGCCAGTACGTGGTGAACACGGTGCGCAACGACCCCGACTACGCCGCCGCCTTCGGCGAGACGCCGCAGGACCGCCAGCGCTCGCTCACCCGCGACGGCCTGAACATCTACACGACCCTGGACTGGGGGCTGCAGAACGCGTCGCAGGGTGCGATGCAGCAGTACGCCCCGCAGACGGTGGCGGGCATGGACTTCGGCGCGGGGACGGTCAGCATCGAGTCCACGACGGGACGGATCCTGGCCATCAGCCAGAACAACCTGTTCACCGAGGACCGCGACCTCTCCGCCGCGGATCCCGCCTACACGTCGCTCATCTACGCGGGCGACATGGTCCACGGCGTCTCGACGGGCTTCCCGACCGGCTCGACCTTCAAGCTGTTCACCCTGGTGGACTGGCTCGAGAAGGGCCATTCGCTCTACCAGAGCGTCAACGGCAACCTCAGGCTGATCCCGCGGCTGGCCAACCGCTGCGAAGGCGCCTGGATCAACGAGGAGAAGCACATCGTCCGCAATTTCGGCGGCGTGCGCGGCTACACGGGCACCCCGATGCAGTTCACGGCGCAGTCGCTGAACAGTGGGTATCTCGGCATGGCCGAGCAGCTGGACCTCTGCGACATCGAGGAGGTCACCGCGCGGCTGGGCGTGACGCGCGGCGACGGCAAGCCGGTCGACATCGACGGCGCGGCGGCCATCATCGGCACGAACAACATCGCCCCCGTCGCGCTGGCCGCCGCTTATGCCGCCATCGCGAACAACGGCGTCTACTGCATACCGCGCGTGATCGAGCGGGTGGTGGATGCCGACGGCACCGAGCTCTCGGTGCCCGGCGACCGCTGCAGCCAGGTCGTCAGTCCCGGGGTGGCGGCCGCCGCCGATTTCGCGCTGCAGGGCGTCACGCGTTCGGGCGGCACCGGCGCCGCCGGCAACCCGAACGACGGCACCCCCACGATCGGCAAGACCGGCACGCACGAGCAGTACCAGACCTGGTTCGTCCAATCGAGCACGCGCGTGACCACGACGGCATGGGTGGGCAACACCTACGGGTACGGCGACCTGTTCCACACCTCGTACAACGGCCGCCTGCTCTCGGCGATCCGCCTCCCGCTGGTGCGCGACATCCAGCTCGTCGCCGACCAGCTCTATCCCGGCGGGGCCTTCGCCGAGCCACCCGCGGAGTTCGTGCGCCGCGCCGCGCCTCCGCAGCCCAGCACACCGGCGCCTGCGCCGCCGACCACGCCCGACCCCGGCGGCGGTGGAGGTGGCGGCGGCGGTGGTGGGGACGACAACGGCGGCGGCCGCGGTGGAGGAGGCGGCGGCCGCGGCAACGGCTGAGCCGTCACACGCGCGCCGCCCACCGCCGGCCCGGCTAGCGTGAGCGCATGGAGATCGCCGAAGCACGCCGGTTCGCACACGAGTGGGTCGCGGCGTGGAACGCGCACGACATCGACGGGGTGCTGGCGCACTTCGCCGACGATGCGGAGTTCTCATCGCCCGTCGCCGCCCAGCTGCTCCCCGAAACAGGCGGGGTGCTGCGTGGCAAGCCGGCGATCCGCTCCTACTGGGCGGTCGGCATCGAGCGCATCCCCGACCTGCGGTTCGAGGTGGTCGATGTGTACACCGGCCTCGACATCATCGTGATCAACTACCGCAACCACACCGGCGGGCTGGTCAACGAGGTGCTCCGTCTCGGCGCCGACGGCCTCGTCGTGAGCGGCGCGGGAACCTACCTGGTCGCCGATGCGGCGGCGGTCAGCGGCGTCCAGTCCGACTGATCCGCGTCAGAGGCCACGACGATTCCCCTGTCTCGTCGAAGCAGGGGATTCGCGTCGATACCCAGGGCGACGCCCCCGGTCTCGCGACGATTCCTCGGTTTCGGCGCCCAGATCCGCCGGTCCGGGATGCCGCACGCGGGTGAGACCGGTCAGGGCCGGAGCAGAACCTTGCCCACACGGCCGGGACGCGAGTTCGCCTCCACGGCGGCGCGAACGTCGTCGAACGAATGGATGCTGTCGACCGGAAGCGACAGCCGGCCGCTGCCGACCAGCTGGAACAGCTCGCCGAACAGCGCACGGCGCGTCTCGGACGACATCGTCGCCGAGACCTTGCTGCCCCAGAAACCCTTGACGACCGCCTGCTTGAAGATGAGGTCGCCCGACGACAGCTCCAGGCGGTCGGCCGCCATCGCGCCGAACGAGACGAGCGTGCCGCCCTCGCCCAGCAGGTGCAGCAGGTCGCCCGCGGCCGGACCACCCACCGAGTCCACGGCCGCACGGATCGGTCGATCCCCGGCGAGCTCGCGCACCCGGTCCCGCCATGCGGGGTCCTCGGTTGCGACGACATCGGGGATCCCGGCGGACGCCAGCTCTGCGGCATCCGCTTCTCGCCTCACGACGCCGATGACGTGGATGCCGCGACTCGCGCCGATCTGCGCCACCAGCCGGCCGACAGTGCCGTTGGCGGTGTTCTGCACGATCACGTCGCCCTCGGTCACCTCGAGGAAGTCGACGAGCGAGATCGCGCTGAACGGCATCGAGATGAGCTGCGCGGCGACCTCGTCGGGGATGGCGTCGGGCACCGGCACGACGGCGCCGGCCTTGGCGAGCGCGAACTCCGACCAGACGCCGAAGGTGCCACCCGAGGCGACACGCTGGCCGACCGCAATGCCCTCGACCTCGTCGCCGAGGGCGTCGACGATGCCGACCGCCTCGGTTCCGGCGCGGGCGGGCAGGTCGGGCTTGAACCCGTAGGTGCCGCGGACGGTCCACAGGTCGTGGTTGTGGATGGGCGCCAGGAGGATGTGCAGGCGCACCTCGCGGGATCCGGGCTCAGGAAGGGGCAGGTCTTCGACGCCGAGCACCTGGGCCGGGTCGCCGAACTCGTGATGGACGATCGCACGCACGCAGCGAGCCTACGCTCCGCATCAAGCAGCAGCGCCGACGTGCGTTCAGTCGGCCTCCGCGCGTTCCGCGCCGTCTTGCGCGCCGGACCGTCGGTCGTGATAGTCCAGCAGCTTGGCGAGCAGTCCGGTGAGCTGGTCCTGCTCGGCGGGTGACAGCGGCGCCAGCAATGCGGACTGTGTCCGGGCGAGATGCGCCTGCAGCTGACCGAGGTGCTCCCGACCGGCGGCAGTGAGCGAGATGACGTTTCGTCGCCGGTCGGTCGGGTCGGGTGTGCGCTGCACCAGGCCGCGATCCGAGAGCTCGTTGATGGCGGCGACCATGTCGCTGAGGTGGATTCCGCTGCGACGGCCGAGCTGCGCCTGACTGGCCGATCCGTGATCGGCCAGCGTCGACAGCAGGCGGTAGTGGTAGCCGCGTGCGCCGGCGGCGGCGAATCCCTCCGCCACGAGACGGCTGCCGTGGGCCGCGGTCTGACTCAGCAGCCAGCTCGGCATGCGTCGCCATCCCGCCAGGTGCTGGTCGATCGGATCCGTCATCCGCCCAGTGTACTCAATCGTTAGTGTGACAAACGTTTTATGCTATCGTTAGTGCTCCTAACGTTTGTCGCACTAATCTTCTGGGAGTCCAAGATGATCTCACCGTTCCGCATCGCCGTCCCGCAGGCCGACCTCGACGACCTCCATGACAGGCTCGCCCGCACCCGCTGGCCCAACGAGGTCGCCGACGCAGGGTCGGACTACGGCTTCCCGTTGCAGCGACTTCAGCAGCTGGCGGAGTACTGGCGCACCGAATACGACTGGCGCGCGCACGAGGAGCAGCTGAACGATCTCGATCACTTCACGACCGAGATCGACGGTCAGAACATCCATTTCGTCCACGTGCGGTCGTCGAAGCCCGACGCCCTTGCGCTGGTCCTGACGCACGGCTGGCCGGGCTCGTTCCTCGAGTTCCTCGATGTGATCGAGCCGTTGTCGCGCGACTTCCATCTCGTGATCCCCTCCATCCCCGGCTTCGGCTTCTCAGGTCCCACCCACGAGCGGGGTTGGGACGTCGTCCACATCGCTCGCGCCTGGGCCGAGCTCATGAGCCGCCTGGGCTACGAGCGCTACGGGGCGCAGGGCGGTGACTTCGGGGCGGGGATCTCGGCAGCGCTCGGCGGCATCGCCCCCGACCGAGTGGTCGGAGTGCACCTCAACTACCTGCCCACGCCGCCCGTCGCGGGCGTCGAGCTGTCGGAAGCCGACGGGGTGCGGATCGACAAGATCCGTGCGCTCATGGCCGATCGCCCGCCCTATCAGGCCCTCACCGCCCTCACCCCGCAGACCATCGGCTACGCGTTGACCGACTCCCCGGTCGGACAACTGGCGTGGATCGCCGAGCGGTTCGCACAGTGGACCGATCCGCGCACACCACTCACCGACGACAGGATGCTGACCGACATCATGCTGTACTGGCTGACCGCGACTGCGGCCTCGTCCGGACGGCTGCACCACGACACGCCGCGCGGAGCCCACCCCTGCCCGGTTCCCGTCGGCGTCGCCGTGCTCCCGTACGACATCACGCAGTCGGTGCGCCCGCTCGCGGAGCGCCTCTACGACATCACACACTGGTCGGAGTTCGAACGCGGCGGCCATTTCGCCGCCATGGAGGTCCCGGACCTGCTCGCGGCAGACGTGCGCGCCTTCTTCCTGGGGCTGAGCCGAGCGGCGGTATGACCAGGCGCGTCAGCCGAGTGGCGGCCCCTCGAGCACCGTCGGCACGTATTCGAGCAGCTGGCTGCGCTGGTCGAACGTCCGCGCCTCGACCAGATCGAGTCGCACATCGGGGTAGCCGTCGAAGATGCGCTCCTGCCCGGTCGCGCCGGTGATGACCGGGAACACGACGACGCGGTAGCGGTCGACGAGCCCGGCCGTCAGCAGCGACCGGCACAGCGACATGCTGCCGAGCGTGCGCAGCGGCCGGTCGGACTCCGTCTTCAGCCGCCGAACGAACTCGACCGCGTCGTCACGAACGAGAGTCGAGTTCTGCCACGTGAGCGGCTCCTCCAACGATGACGAGAACACGTATTTCGGCACGTCGTCGAGCACATCGGTGCCCTCCTCACCAGCGGCCGTGAGCTCCGACATCACGCGGTACGTGTTCGCCCCCATGAGGATCGGATGATCCTGCTCGGGCAGCTGCTCCAGCCAGGCCAGGTATTCGGGACCCTCGAGCCCCCACCACCCCGGCCAGCCCTCCGCGGCGCCATAACCGTCGAGCGACATGATGAAGTCGATCGTCAATGCCTGCATCCGAGCCTCCTTCGCGTGCGCCTTCCCACGCCTCGCGCAGGAACACTGATCGAGCGGATGCCTCGTCCTCGAGCCTAGGCGGGCGTCCGGCGTCGCGTAACCCCGGCGGCACGAGAGGCGAGCCCTCCACCGGGCGAGGACGGGAGCCGAGCCCTCCGCCGGGCAAGGACGGGATCAGCTCGCGGTGGACGCATCGAGCCCGGCGAGGGCGGCCGCGGCGCGGCGCACGACGGGCTCGCGCAGCGCACCGCGGATGGCGAGCGTGTGCTCCACCTGGCCCTGATCCGCCTCGGGGCGGGAGGGGTGTCCCGCATCGAACCGCGGCGCGGGGTCGTACTCGTAGCCGAGCTGCACGGCCCGGGCCGTCTTCTCGTCGAAGACCTCGGCGAGCACCGTCAATGCGAAGTCGAGCCCGGCGGTCACGCCGCCGCCGGTGATGACATTGCCGTCACGGACGACTCGCGCGCTGTCAGGGGTTGCGCCGAGCAACGCGAGGAGCGCGTGGGAGTTCCAGTGCGTGGTCGCTCGCTTGCCGACCAGCAGACCCGCGGCGCCCAGCAGGAACGCGCCCGTGCACACGCTGGTGACGTACCGGGCGCCGGCGGCCTGCTGCCGGACGAACGCGAGCGTCTCGGCGTCCTCCAGCAGATCGAAGACGCCCTGCCCACCCGGAATCATCAGCACGTCCGCCTGCGGGGCCGAGGCGAAGTCCGTCGTCGGGACGATCGCGAAGCCGACATCGGTCACGACCGGCTCGCGCGTCTTCCACGCCAGGTCGACGGTCACGCCGGCGGGTGCGGAGAAGAACTGCGCGGGGCCGGTCACATCGAGCTGAGTGACGTTCGGGAACACCAGAGCGAGGAATCGCACAGCATCGGCCATGGGCACAGTCTGGCAGGCCCGCCACCGGGTCACCTTCTCGATGTCGGCGCCCCGGCTTACCGTCTCCGTATGGCCTCGACCATCACGATCCGCCCGTGGACGGCTGCAGACCTCGGCATCCTCGAGGCCAACAACGCCCCCGAGATGACGGTGTATCTCGGCGGCCCCGAGACCCCCGAGAAGGTGGCGCGACGCCACCAGGTGATCCTCGACGGCTGGGCGAACGACGACACGTGGTTCTTCGCGATCCTCGCGGACGGCGATCCGGTCGGCTCGGTCGGGTACTGGCCGAGCGTGCACGGCGAGACGCCGATCTTCGAAGCCGGGTGGTCGGTGCACTCCTCGTTCCAGGGGCGCGGCTACGGTGCCGCGGCCCTCGTGCTGTGCGTGGCCGATGCCCGCACGCCCGCCGACGCTCGCCAGGGCGCGCGGGACGCGTGGATGGCCCGCGACCCGGCGTGAGCCGCTCCGTCACACCGGGGTGGGTGTGAGCCCCTGTTCCAGTCGCTCGACGTCCTCGGCGCGGCACAGGTCGGTCGCCGGCAGCGAAGACGTGGCAGAGCCGGCTGCGACGCCGGATCGGAACGCATCGACCAGCGAACGGCCCTGTGCCAGGCGCAGCACGAGCGCGCCGAGAAAGCTGTCGCCCGCGCCGACGGTGCTCTGCACGTCCACCTGCGGAGTGGCCAGGCGCAGCGCGCCCTCGGCCGTGACGAGCACCGCCCCGGCGCCGCCGAGCGTGAGCGCGACGACCTCGCACGAGCCTCGCCCGACAAGTTCGCGGGCGGCCTCGATCAGCCCGATCTCGTCGGAATCAGGCGCCCCCACCAGCTCGCGCAGCTCACGCTTGCTGGGCTTGATGAGGTACACGCCCTCGTCGAGCGCGGCCTGCAGCGCCTCGCCCGAGGTGTCGACGACGCACCGGGTGTCGTGCTCACGGGCGATGCGGGCGATCTGCGCGTACAGGTCGGCCGGCACGCCCTGCGGCAGACTGCCGCTGTTCACCACGTACCCGCCGACCGGGAAGTCGTCCGCGACCGCCGACAGCAGCGCACGCCACTCCGGCTCCGACAGGTCGGGACCCTGCAGCACGAAGCGGAACTGCTCGCCCGTCAGCGTCTCGTCGACCGTGAAGCCTTCGCGGGTGGCATCCGCGATCCCCACCATGCGACTGGCGATCCCCTCGCGGTCCAGCAGCTGTCGATACGCCTGCCCGGTCGGGCCGCCCGCGGTGTAGACGGCGAGCGAGCGCCCGCCGAGGTTGCGAACGACCCGCGAGACGTTCACGCCGCCCCCGCCGGGATCGAGCCGCGTCGGTCCGCAGCGCATCTTGCTCTCACGCATCACACGGGGTGTCGACGTCGACACGTCCAGCGCGGGATTGGGCGTCACGGTCAGGATCGGCGAGTGCGCGAGAGCCATGACCAAAGAATACGAGTGGATGCCGCCGGCCGGTGGAGTTCCGTCGTCATGGCGCCGTAGTCGCCGAACCGGCGGGAGAGGAGGATCCTGAGGGGGAGGCATCCACATGTCATTCACCGACCCGACCGAACCGGTGCCCACCGAGCTGCGTGCCGCGGAGTTCGCGGTGCGACCGATCACGCCCGACGACGCCGAGCGCGACTACGCCGCCGTGATGGAATCGCGCGCCGAGCTGCGCCTGTGGGAGCAGTCCGACTGGCCGGCCGACGACTTCACGGTCGACGACAACCGTTCGGACCTCGTCGACCTGCAGTCCCGCCACGACGCACACCGCGCGTTCACGTACACCGTGGTCGATCCCGCCGGCGCCGAGAGCCTCGGCTGCGTCTACGTGTTTCCGACGGCGGCGACGTTCCTCGCGAGGTCGGCCGTCACGCCCGTCGCCGACGACGCCTGGAAGGACGTGGATGCGGTCGTGTACTTCTGGGTCCGGCGCTCGAGGATCGAGGACCGATTGGACGAACGCCTGCTGGCCGCGCTACGGGCATGGTTCGCCGGCGAGTGGGGCTTCGCGCGGACGGTCTTCGCGACCAGCGAGCGGTTCGACCAGCAGGTGGCGCTGCTGGGCGCCACCGACCTCGCACTGCGCTTCGAGCTGCGCGAGCCCGACAAGCCGGGCACGTATCTCGTCTACGGCTAGCGATGGTGACAGCGGCAGGGTCGGGACGTGTGCTCCCGCCGGTGTCCGAGGGCCGCTCCGACACCACGGTGCTGCCGGGGCGTCAGCCTGCAGCGACGGGCGCATCCGCATCCGTCCGGCCATATCCGGCGACCGCCCGCCCGATCAGGCCGGCGATGGGCCGCCGCTGCAGCGTCCGCATGATGAACAGCATCGTGCGGATGCCTCGCCGGGTGCGTGGGGCGAACGACCGCACGCGTCCCGGATACATCCGCTGTGCTGCCTCGACCCGCGGACGCATGGATGCCTCATAAGCAGTGAGTGCGGCATCCAGATCTTCCGGGACTCGGTCCCCCAGCGCCCGGGCAAGCGCGGCGGCGCCCTGCAGTGCCAGTGCCGTTCCGAGACCGCTGAGCGGGCTGGCGCACCAGGCGCTGTCGCCGAGCAGGACGACACGATCGTCGTGCCAGATCGGCATGACGATCTGGTCGTAGGTGTCGAGGGCGAAGTCGTGTGCCGTACGAGCTGCGGCGAGCAGTTCACGGGTACGCCAGCCAGTGTCACGGAACACCTCCTCGAGCAGCGCGAACCGGGCCTCTGGATCACCACGCGGCGGCAGCGTATCCGCCGCGAACGTGAACCCCACCTCCTGCTCGCCCGCGTGCCCCGGCCGCGCCTCGACCACCCGCGCGCCGACCGCGTTGTGCATGAGGAACCAACCGTCCAGCACGGGTGTCGTCGGCTCCTCACGCAGGGTGAACCACGCGTGCGCGAGGCCGAGCGGACGGCGGAACCGGTCCTCGGGCCCGAAGGCGATCGATCGCACCCGTGAGTGCGCGCCATCCGCACCGACGACGAGGTCGTACTCCTCTGGGAAGTGGTGCCGGAAGTCGACAGTCACGCCGCCGTCGTGGGGGTGCAGGCCGGTGACGGTGTCACCGAATCGATGCACGGTGCGCGATCCGCACGCGGCATGCAGCGTGCGCGCCAGATCGGTGCGGAGCAGCTCTTCGGTCGACACGAAGCCGGCGCCACCGAACGCCTCGACGGGCATCTCGACGACGTGTCGTCCACTCTCGTCGATCCACGCGAGTCCCCGCTGCTCGACGAGTTGCGTGAGGCAGTCGTCGAGCACCCCGAGATCCGCCAGCACTTCTCGGCTGTCGCCCCGCAAATCGACGGTCTGTCCGCCCGACCGCAGCGCCGGAGCGATCTCAACGACCGTGACCTCCCACCCGTGCCGATCGAGCATGATGGCGAGCGCGTCCCCGCCGATCCCCGCACCCACGATGAGCACACGTGACATGTCCATCCTCATTCCCACTCACGCGAACGTATTCGCGTTATGAACATAGAACCTTCGTCACTCTCACGCAACTGTCTTCGCGTTAGACTTCTGGTCATGACCGACGTCGAACGCGCAGACCGCGATCCCGCGGCATCCACCGACGCCTCACCGGTGCAGGCGGTCGGCACCACGCGACCGGGCGGCCGAACCGCCCGCACCCGACTGGCCGTGCTTGCGGCAGTGCGGGAACTGATCGCCGAGACCGGCGAGGCGGTGCCCAGCATCCCGGCGGTCGCGGAGCGGTCCGGCGTTCACGCCGCTACCATCTATCGCCGGTGGCGCACACCGGAGGCGCTCGTGATCGACGTGGCCCTCGCCGACGTCAACGAGCGATCGCCGATCCCCGCGACCGGCGACCTGCGCGCTGACCTCACCGCCTATACGACGCAGCTCATCGGCGACGCCGCGCGTCCGGGAGGGCTCGCGTTCTTGCATGCCCTCACGGCTGCTGCCGGAACTCCCGAGGTCGGCGCGGCTGCGCTACCGAGTCTCGTCGAGCCGCGCATGGAGCACTTCCAGCGCATGCTCGACGCCGGAGGCGCGACCGAGCTCACGCCCATGGACATGCTGAGCCTGCTCATCGCCCCCGTCTCGCTCGGCACGATGCTCGGCTCTCTGCCGGACGATGCGGATGCCGCAGCCGCCCACCTCGTTGACAACGTGATCGCCGTCGAGGAGTATCGGCGCCGGCACGGCAACTGAATGCGACTGCGGCACCTGCCGCGCGCGTCGGCCATCACCTGCCGTGGACCCATCTGACGGAGGTCGCCGTGAAGTTCCTGCTCACCTCCGGGGGAGTCCGCAACCCGAGCATCGGTGCCGCGCTGGTCGAGATGCTCGGCAAGCCGATCGCGGAGGCATCGGCGCTCATCGTCCCGACGGGCATCCACCCGTTCGCGAGTGGCGCGGCCGGGGCCTTCGACGCCATCACGGGCACAGCCTCCAGTCCGCTCGCCGGACTGGGATGGGCGTCGCTGGGCGTGCTCGAGCTCACCGCGCTTCCGACGATCCGCCCTGAGAACTGGGTGCCGCAGGTGCGCGCCGCCGACGCCCTGCTGGTCTGGGGCGGCGACGTGCTCTACCTGTGCCAGTGGATGCGGGAGTCCGGGCTGGCCGATCTGCTCCCGACGCTCGACGACACGGTGTACGTCGGCGTCAGCGCAGGCAGCATCGCGGTCACTCCGTACAACTGCGACGCGGAATTCGACCGGCAGTTCGCGGTCGACGGCGCCGACCTGACCGGCGCCGATCGCGGGCTGGGCCTGATCGATGTGACGCTCTACCCGCACCTCAACGACCCGGGCATGGCCGACACGACGCTGGAGAACATCACGGCATGGGCCGCCGGCATCCCGGTTCCGACGTACGCGATCGACGACGACACCGCCCTCACCGTCGTCGACGGAGTCGTGAACGTGGTGTCGGAGGGGCGGTGGCACCTGCTCGGCGGGTGAGGCGCGGGATATCCGAGGAGGGCGCTGCAGCCGGCATGACCGACTGCAGCGCCCTCGGCTCACGGGATCAGCCGCGGCGCGGGTGTGCGGCGAAGAAGTCCCACATGATCGCGCTCGCGCTGATCTCGGTCGTCATCGATCCCATGCCGAAGTCACCCATCGGCACCAGGCTGCCGGGCCAGGTGTGCCCCGCACCTGCGACGGTGTAGACCTCGACGGCGCCGCCGGCGCGGCAGCTCGTCCACGATGTGCGCGTGACGTGCGCGCTGACCGGAGTCGCGGTGGCGGACGCGGTGCAGTGGTCGATGTCGGCCCAGCGCTCGGCAGCGTCGAGCACGGTGTAGCCCCAGCGCGGGTCGAGGGCATTGCCCTGGTAGGGGTTGATCGGGTCGGCAGTGCCGTGGAAGGTCACGACCGGCACCGGGTGCTGCGGGTCGCACGTCGCAGTGTCGATCGTCGACGGGGCGGCGGGATCCGGACGACCGGCGCGCAGACCGCTGACGGGGGCGATCGCGGCGATCAGCTTCGGTTCGGCGCAGGCCAGCGCAGAGGCCATGCGGGCGCCGCCCGAGTTGCCGGTCGCGTACACGCGGTTGGCGTCCACGCATCCGGCGGCGCCGACCTGGGCGATGACGTCGACGAGGAACTGCACGTCGTCACGGGTGCCGGGCGCGGGGTAGGCGTTTGCCGTGGTGGGAACCCCGGGGACGTTCCACGCGTACGCTTGGCCGATGCCCGGCACGATCCCGTAATCGACCGCGCCGTTCGGCTCGACGACGATGAAGCCCTTCTCGTCGGCCAGCGCATCGAGCCCCGAGACCATCGACTGGATGGTGCTGTTGTTGTTCGACCCGTGCAGGTCGAGCACGAGCGGCAGCTTCGTGCCTCGCGCGGTCGGCGGCGTGTGCACCCGCACACTGTAGGTGCCGCCCTGCGAGACGACGTTCAGCTGCGACGTGCCCGGCGCGAGCGTCGGCGTGCAGCTTCCGACATTCGGTGAGCCGGCTGCGGCCGGGACTGCGGCGGCCGGGGCCGCGACGGCGACGGATGCTGCGGCCGCGGCGATCGCGACGGTCACAGCGGTGCGCCGCCAACGGGCAAGACGAGGCATGGGAACTCCTTCGTTCATGAAAGCCAAATGTCATTCGGGTTTGGCGTTCTATTCTCACATGCGGACTCGGCTGATCAGGTCTCGAAAGCGCATCGATGTCGACGGGGTGTTCTCATGAGGCGTCGGCCAGCCGCGGCGGCACCGAGCTGTGAAACGTGATGTGATTCCGGATGCCGCGGCACCTGGATTCACGTGTTCTGTGCGCCGACCGGCTCGGGGTCGAGGAGCGAGTGCGCGAGGAGAGTCGATCCGGCCACGGCGGCGGGCATCACCGCGATGGCGCCGAGAGGGATGAGGAAGCACAGCTGCGTGGTGACGCCGAAGCCGAGCACGCGCGCGGGGTGGCGGTGGCGGAGGGCCCTGCGCTCGGAGGCGGCGAGCCCACGAGCACTGAGCGCTCGCGACGAGAGCTCGTCGGCGACGACCCAACCCGTAAGCGTCACGCCGACGACGGTGCTCAGCACGCCGCCCACGATCGGGATGAAACCCAGCGCCAACGAGAGCACGGCGATCAGCAGACCCCGGCTGACCAGTGAGAGCGCGTCGCCGACCGATCGCCAGAAGTCGTACGAGGCGTCGAATCGACTGCCCGAATGGTCAGCCTCGACCACACGCCAGATGCGCTCGTAGAACGGCTCGCCGATCAGCAGCGTGAGAGCGGTGAACGAGATCGCGACCAGCACGAGCGCTGCGCCGACCACCGCAGTACCGACCGTGATCCGGATGACGGTCGCCCACAGCGTCGGCCAGCCGTCGGCGAACGGCGTGAGGGCCTCGGTCAGCCCCGGCAGGAACGCGGCCAGGGTGATCAGCCCGCCGACCAGCAGCAGGCCGACGATGACCGCGGGCACCAGGCCGAGCAGCATGAGCCCTGGGCGACGGCGCCAGTACGCGAAGCCGCGGGCGAGCATCCCGGCCCCTCTCAGCAGTTCGCGCATGGGACCAGGGTAGGTGAGGTGATCCGGCGGCTGTGCCGCCGTCGACGGCGGGTGGATAGCCTGGGCCGATGACCACAGACCCCCGACCGCACCCGCTCCCCACTGCCCCGCCGCGGTCGCCGAACACCGGCAAGAAGGTGGCCTCCGCGGTGATCGCATCAGGGATGCTGCTGTTCGGGCTCGTGTTCACGCCGATCGCGATCGTCGCCCTCGTCCGGGCGCAGCCGCTGGGGCCGGATTGGTCGACAGGGTCGAACGTCGTCAACGTCGTGTTCATGTGGATCTTCGGCTTCGCCCTGCTCCTCCTCAGCGCCATCGCCGCCGCGGGCGCCGTCCTCGCAAAGGCGGCCAAGAGCACCGGCCTGTTCGTCTACGCCCTCATCGTCACAGCGATCGTCCTCATCGGGGCTCTCGCGATGCTCGTGGCCGCAGCGATCACGGTCTCGGGCTGACCGCCGCAGACGTCGCCGAGGCCTGGTCCGTCACACCGCGGCATGCAGCGGGACCGCGAACGCCTTCCGCAGCGATCCCGGCGCGACGAGGGGGAGCAGCAGCGCGAGCAGGCGGCCCTTGACGGATCGAGGGCGGCGGGTCAGCTCGACGTCGACGCGCGTGCCCGCCCCCTCCGGCGTCACCTGGAAGACCCACCCGCCGCCGGGCCCGAACACCTTGGAGTCGAGCGTGGTGATGTCGACGCGGCCGCGGGCGGCATCCCATTCGTAGCGGGCGTGCTCCCACGCGGCCGCCGTGCCCTCGGTCACGACGGCCCAGTTGTCGCCGAGCGCGTCGACCTCGAAGTGCTCCGCGTCGATCGTGGGCCACTGGTCGGGGCGTGAGGAGCTGAAATCGGTCAGCACCGCCATGACCTCGGGGGCGCTGAGGGTGGACTGGAGGTGGAAGCGGATGACGGGCATGGGATGGGTCCTTTCGGGTGAGGTGAGGGCGACGGTCGCGCCCACACCACGAAGATCTCGCGATCACGGTGCGCAGCGCGCCCGTGCCTCCTACTGGTCGGCCGCCGGGGGATGCTGCACCAGAGGCTCCCCGGCACCCGGGGTGCGACGCCCGACGGCCGTCGCCGTGGTCGCGGTGATCGCCGCGACCACGATCGGGACGATCCAGGCGGGGTACCAGGCGGAGGACACCATCACGGCCACGATCAGGCCCGCGCCCGCGAGTGACGCCCCGCACCGGTCGCGGAGCAGGATCCACCGGAAGATCTCCAACCCCACGAGGTAGAGCACGATCCCCGCCCCGAGCGCTGCGACGGCCAGTGCGCTCGCGGGCTCGCCGGGCGCGGCGGCCACGTCGTCCAGCAGGAGCGTGCTGCCGATGGCGACGAGCACCACGCCGGCGACGAGCGGGAAGTGCCCGAAGGTGTAGCCGTCGCGCGCGAGCGACGGCTGCGCCGACCGATCCGCGTGCTCGAGCGCCCGGGCGGCGTCCGCCGAGAGCCGACCGAAGAAGGCCCACCAGAGACTCGCCGTGATCAGGAATCCCAGCAGCGCCACCCCGAGCGCGGACAGGTTCGCCGACCACGGATCGACGCGTGCTCCGGAGGCCAGAACGGTCTCTCCGAGGGCGATGATCAGCACGAGGTCGTGCCGTTCCGTGAAGTGCCGCGGGCTGCCCACACGCCACCCGCGGTAGCGCGCCGCCGAGCGGCCGCCTGCGAAGTCGACGACGAATGCCGCCGCCCACAGTCCCGCCTGCCAGCGGTCGCCGAGAAGCGCCCCGGCGACCAGCAGGCCGATCGACACCGTCTGAGGGCCGAGGTCGAGGAGGAGCTGGCGTCGCAGGCGTGGCCGACCCCGGGCCGTCACCGCGAACAGGACGACGTAGCATCCGCGGACGACGGCGAAGGCGGCAGCCAGCACGAGCGCAGGATTCGCGCCGCCGGGATGCCTCGTCCACGCCTCCGGGATGACGAGGGCGACCACGAACAGGCCCGCCATCGCCACCAGCATCCCGACGCGCACGAAACCGCGATCCAGCCTCACCTGGTTCCCGAGCCAGATGAACGCGCACCATGCCCACCACAGCAGGGCGAGCAGGATCGTCGCCCGCAGCAGGGACGCGGGCTCGGGGTCCGCTTCCACGAGCGCGACCACCCGGGTCAGGGCGAAGACGAACACCAGGTCGAAGAAGATCTCGAACAGCGTCGTGCGGTCGCGGTCACGCGTCGCCACCGCGGCCCCGGCATGAGGTGCCGGTTCCGGCGCAGCAGCGTCAGCCCGGAACAGCGGCCTCATCGCATCATCGCTCCGCCCCGGATGCCGCCGGCAGCGGGAAGTCGGCGGAGAGGCTGACGTCCGCCCACGCGGCAGCCTCGTCGGCGCGTGCCCGGTCGTTCTCGATGACCATGTCGACGGCCGCGGACCCCAGCGGGAGCCGCAGCGGCAGCCGTTCCCGATCCGGCAGCGCGACGAGAAGCTGCGCCGCCCGGACGGGATCGCCCGGCTGGCTGCCCTGGCTCGCACGCCGGAAGTCGTGCAGGGCCCCCACCGTCGCCTCGTAGTCGAACCCGACGGCCGCCATCGTCATCGAGCTGCCCTGCCAGTCCGTGCGAAACGCGCCGGGTTCGACGATCACCACGCGGATGCCCAACGGTGCGACCTCGCGGGCCAGGACCTTCGGAGAACCCCTCGACCGCGAACTTCGCCGTCTGGTAGGCGCCCATGCCCGGCGTGCCGCCGACCCGGCCACCTACGGACGAGAACTGCAGGAAGAGCCCGGAGCGCTGGCGGCGCAGGACCGGCAGCGCTGCCCGCGTCACGTTGACCACCCCGAACAGGTTGGTCTCGACCTGAGCACGGAAGTCTGCGTCGGCCATCTCCTCGATGGGCGCACTGTCGGCGTAGCCGGCGTTGTTGACGACGACATCGATGCGGCCGAACCGCTCGACGGCCGCAGCGACCGCCGCAGTGGCGGCACCGGCGTCGGTCACGTCCAGCGTCCGGGTGAGGATCCGGTCCGGCCCGTGCCGACCGGCGAGCTCGTCGAGTGCCCCCGCCGATCGCGCCGTCGCCACGACCGCGTCGCCCCGCTCGAGGGCGGCCTCGACGATGGCGCGGCCGAAGCCGCGCGTGCTTCCGGTGACCAGCCACACCCTGCTCGGCTGCTGCTGCGTGTTCGCGGGCATGCCCGCTCCTTTCGTCCGGCGTCTGTCCCGTCGACCGACGCATCCGTCGTCGATGCTCGTCGCACGGATGCGATCGTCGCGCCCGGTGTTGTCCCGGGTCCGCCCGCGGGTCGACGGCACCCGGGGGTCGGCCAGGGAGTTCCACCGGCGCGCACGGAGCGGGCGTCGACGAGGCTCGGAGCAGCGGCGGCATCATGCGGCCTGCACATCGGCACACCGGCACACACCAGAGGAGCACCCGATGACCATCCAGATCCAGCGGCCAGGCACCGAGGAGGCGACCGCGGTCGCGACCGTGACAGGCTCCGCCGTCGACGTCGCGTCCGGTCGGGACCTTGCCGAGTGATCGCGCCCTCGCCGCTTGACCGGCTCCTCGTGATCGAGCAGCTGCGGCACCTGCAGGCGCGCCTGTGCCGGCTCGCGTCGGCGCGGGACTGGCCGGCCGTCGAGGAGCTGTTCCTGTCCGACGGCCGGTTCCGCGCCTTCGGCGCCGACGGTGCCCTCACGTGCTTCGCCGACGGCCCCGGCATCGGCCAGGCCATCGACCGGGCGCTGGGCCCGGGAACGCTCATCGTGCGGGCGTTCGGAGAGGAGTTCGAGGTGCTCTCGGACTCGCGTGCCGAGGGTCGCAGCTCCGTCGAGGACCTGCTGTTCGTCGGCGACCGCGAGCGGGTGCTCCACGGCTTCGGCTGGCTGAGCGTGGCGTACCGCCGCGACGGCCGGCAGTGGCGGATCCGATCGGCGGAGTTCACGAGGATCGCCCGTGAACAGCGGTGACCGGCCGTGCGCGAGAGCGCTCTCAGGCCAGTATGCTGACCGAACATGGCGCTCCCTGGACCCCCACCGTCGCTGATCGGTCGCCGCCGCGAACGCGAGCGGCTGGACCGGCTCGTCTCCAGCCTTCGCGGTGGCGAGAGCCGATCCCTCGTGATCCGGTCCGAGGCAGGCCTCGGCAAGTCCGAGCTCCTCGACTACCTCGCCGACCAGGCGACGGGTTGCCGGGTTCTGCGCGCCGTCGGCGTCGAGTCCGAGATGGAGCTCCCGCTGTCGGGCCTGCAGCAGCTGTGCGCTCCGATCCTCGACGGCCTGGACGCGCTGCCCGAACCGCAGGCGGTCGCGCTCGGGGTGGCGTTCGGCCGACGGACGGGTCCCGCCCCCGATCGCTTCCTGGTGGGCCTCGCCACTCTCAGCCTGCTCAGTCACGCCGCCGAGACCCAGCCGCTGCTGTGTGTGGTCGACGACGCGCAATGGCTCGATCAGGCGTCGGCGCAGGTGCTGGCGTTCGTCGCACGACGACTCGTGGCCGAGTCGGTCGGACTCGTGCTCGCCGTGCGCGAGCCGGTCGACGAGCGGTTCGCGGCGATCGACGACCTCACGGTGAGCCCGCTGGACGACGACGACGCCCGCGCGCTGCTGGCGATGGTGATGCCCGGTCCGGTCGACCCGGCTGTCCGCGACCGGATCATCGCGGAGGCGCACGGCAACCCGCTCGCGCTGGTCGAGCTGCACCGCGGCGCCGACGCGCCGGACTTCGGCGGGGTCGCGAGCGCGGTGGGCCGCAACGGCGTCGCCGGACGGATCGAGGCATCGTTCCGGCACCGCGTGGAGCTCCTGCCGGCCGAGACGCGCCGCATCCTGCTGATCACCGCCCTCGAGCCGGTCGGCGACCCCGTCCTGGTGCTCGGCGCCGCGGAACGACTCGGGCTGGACGCCTCGGCCTTCACGCCCGCCGTCGAGGACGATCTCGTCGAGGTCGGCGCGAAAGTGCGGTTCCGGCATCCCCTGGTGCGCTCGGCGGTCGTCGCCGCCCAGCCCGCGGCCGACCGGCGTGCCGCTCACGTGGCGCTGGCGGGAGCGACGGATGCCGAGACCGACCCCGATCGCCGCGCCTGGCACCTCGCCGAGGGTTCGATCGGGCTCGACGAGGATGTCGCCGCGGAGCTGGTGGCGTCCGCGGTGCGCGCGCGACTGCGGGGCGGGCTCGTGGCCGCCGCGATGTTCCACGCACGCGGCGCATCACTGACCCCGGATGCGCAGATGCGCTCGCGCCGAGCTCTGATGGCCGCCGAGGACACCTTCCGCGCGGGCGGCATGCAGCAGGCGCTGCGCCTGCTCGACGGGGCCGAGCCCGAGCTGCTCGACGAGCACCAGCGCGCCCGCATCGATCTGGTGCGCGGTCAGGTGCTCTTCTATGTCGCCCCGGGCCGGAACGCCGCCGGCGCTCTGCTCGAAGCGGCGCGCCGGCTGGAGCCGCACGACAGCGATGCGGCGCTGGCGACCTATGCGAACGCCTACATCGCGGCGGTGCTGGTCGGCTCACGCGCGCAGGGCGTCGGCCTCGTCGACGTCGCGCGGGGCATCCTCGCGGCGCGTCCGGTCGAGCCGCTCAATGATGGCGCGCGCGCCGCGGCCGCCGCGCTGGAGGGCCTGGCCGTGCTCGCCATCGAGGGCTACACGGCGGCGGCCCCACGCCTGCGCGACGCCCTCGCCGCGCTGCGGGCGTTGGACCGGAGCCCGGTCGCAGCACCGCCGGCCGCCCGGGACCCACGGCGGGGGCTGGGCGGCGACATCGGCGATGAGATCGGCGCGCTGCGCTGGCTGCCGCTGGCATGCCTGGTCTCGCGGGTGCTGCTCGACGACGACGCGTACTCGGAGCTCGCCGACGAGTTCGTCGGCGCGTGCCGCCGCGAAGGCGCGCTGTCGTCGCTGCTGATGGCCATGGCCGAGTGGTACCCGCTCCAGCTCATGAGCGGGCACATCGCCCACGCCGAGGAGCAGTATGCCGCCGTCCGCGACGTCATCACCGCACGCGACTTCCCTGAACTCCCCGACCGCGAGGGATGGTTCGCGGCCTATCGCGGGGATGCCGTCGCGATGGGACAGTCGCGGGCGCTGGTGCAGGCGCGAGGCGCAGAGGGCGAGGGGCAGTGGCTCCTCTCCAACGCGCTGCAGGAGGGAATCCTGCACAACGCGACCGGGCGCTATGCCGAGGCACTGGCGGCGACGTCCGCAGCCGACGGTCATCCCTTCGACATCGGCCTGGCGGCGTGGGTCCTCCCCGAGCATGTCGAGGCGGCCGTCCGCGCCGGCGAGCCCGACGAGGCCCGCCGCTCCCTCGCGCGACTGCACGAGATCGCCGAGGCCACGGGCACCGACTGGGCGCGTGGCCTCGCCTCCCGTTCGGCCGCGCTCGTGGCCGATGACCGCGACGCGGAGGCGTTGTACCTCGCGGCGATCGCCGAGCTCGGCCGCACCCGGATCACGACCGCGACCGCGCGGGCCCACCTGCTCTACGGCGAGTGGCTGCGTCGGCAGAACCGGCGTGTCGAAGCCCGGGAGGCGCTGCGGCGGGCGCACGAGCTCTTCACACGGATGGGCGCGCACGCGTTCGCCGACCGCGCGGCCCGTGAACTGGGGGCGACCGGGGAGGTCGTGCACCGCGGCGTCGACGGCCCGGTCGACGAGCTCACCGCGCAGGAACGGCAGATCGCGCGGCTGGCGGCCGGCGGCAACACGAACCCCGAGATCGGCGCGCAGCTGTTCCTCAGCCCCCGGACCGTGGAGTGGCATCTTCGGAAGGTCTTCACGAAGCTCGGGGTGACGTCCCGGCGTCAACTGGCGCGTGCGCTGCGCGAGCCGTTGGCCTCGGTCGGCTAGCGCGCACCCCGTCATCGGCCCGTGTGTCCCGGGTGCAGCCAGGGCACTGCCCGGCTCAGTCCCCGGCAGGACCACCGGCGCGCGGGCGCTGCGCCATCGGCGACGGTGGCTGCATGAACAACAACACCCCACGGCTCCGCGCCTCGTCACCGTCGGCGGCCGCCGACGGCATCGGACGAGAAGGCGCCGGACACCCTCTCCGCACCCTGTCCGTCCGTGTCCTGGCGGTGCTCGCCGCCCTCCTCGTCCTCGCGGCCTGCTGGGCCTCGCTGGCTCCGGCGGCGAGCGCCGCAGAGCTCAGCAGGACGGCATCCACCGATTCATCGTCGCCGGCGACGCTGGTCACCGTCGACAGCGGCGCACTCCAGGGCGTCGCGACCGCGACCGGCGTCGAGTTCCGCGGCGTCCCCTACGCCGCGGCTCCGGTCGGCGACCTGCGCTGGCGATCGCCGCAGCCCGTGTCGGCCTGGACCGGCGTCCGTGACGCCACCGTGTACTCGCCGGTCTGCCCCCAGGCGCCGCCGAGCCCGAACGGGTCGAGTGAGGACTGCCTGTACCTGAACGTGACCGTCCCCGCGGCGGGTGCCGCGGCACGCGGTTCACATGATCTGCCGGTCATCGTCTGGATCCACGGCGGCGGCTTCGAGATCGGCGAGGGCGCGGACTACGAGGCGTCGGATCTCGCGTCGAAGGGCGCCATCGTCGTCACCATCAACTACCGGCTCGGTCTGCTCGGGTTCCTGTCGCACCCGGCGCTCGCTGATGGCGACGGCGCCTCGGGCAACTACGGGCTCATGGACCAGCAGGCAGCCCTCCGCTGGGTGCAGCAGAACATCGGGCGCTTCGGCGGGGATGCCGGCCGGGTGACCATCGCGGGGCAGTCGGCCGGTGGCCTCTCGGTCGAGATGCAGCTGGCCTCGCCCGGCGCGAAGGGCCTGTTCCAGCGCGCGGTGATCCAGAGCGGCGCCTTCGCGCCGATCCAGAAGTCGCTCGCCCAGGCCGAGACCGAGGGACGCGCCGCGGCAGCGGCCCTCGGCTGCGCCGATCAGACGGCCGAGTGCCTGCGCCACGTGCCCGTCGACGCACTCGTCGCGAACCAGCCGCTTTCGATCACCCCCGGCGTGGTGGACGGCACCGTGCTGAAGAGCTCGGTGGGCGTCGCGATCGCGACCGGGCGCTTCAACCGCGTGCCGATCATCAACGGCGTGAACACGCAGGAGGAGCGCATCTTCGTGCCGCTCGGCGTCAGCGTCACCAAGGGCGCCACGGTGATCGGCCCGGGACCGGTGGATGCCGCGAACTACGAGTCGGCGATCGCCTCAAGCCTCGGCGTCGGCGAGCGGACAGCGGCGCGCATCGCGGCGGCGTATCCGCTGTCGGCGTATGCGACCCCCGAGCACGCGTTCACGGCGCTCAACTCCGACGCGAACTTCTCCTGCCCCGCGCTCGCGCTCGACGCGGCCGCGGCGGCCTGGGTGCCCACGTACGCGTACGAGTTCAACGACGCCGAAGCGCCGCAGCTGTACGTGCCCGACGCACTGGGGGCGCCCTCCGCGGCGACGCATCAGTCCGAGCTCGCCTACCTGTTCGGGCAGCCCAACGCGCCGCTGCCCGGTGCACTGACGGCGGACCAGCAGCAGCTCGCGTCGACGATGCAGCAGTCCTGGGTGCAGTTCGCTGCGACCGGGTCGCCGACGACGAGGGATGCCGCGTGGCCCCGGTTCGACCTGCGCATGCAGGTGCTGTCGCTCGATGACCCGGCACCGGCGGTCGAGCGCGGCTTCGCCGTGGATCACAGGTGCGCCCTCTGGGCAGGGGTGGCCCTGTTCGGCTCCCGCTGATCCGTCCACTTCACCTGCCGATCGGATGCCGGCCCCTTCTGGGGGCCGGCATCCCTCATGTTCAGAGCCCGTCGCGCAGGCGCGTCACGCGCGTACCCGGGCCGCATCCCAGTGCCCCGGGCCCGCACCCCCGGGGGTCGAGCCGGTAGGCGGAACCGGCGCCGTGCGAAGCGCTTCGGCGGGATCGTCGAAGCACGTCGCGGCGATCCCGCCCGACGTCACAGGACGAGTGGCCCGGCGGTCATTCGCTCATGAGACGAAGGAGCATCCATGTCCATCCAGGACGTCATGACCACCGGCATCCACACCGACCGGGTCTCGGTCGAAGGCGACGAGCTCGTCTTCGACGTGCGCGGCACGGGGGCGCCCATCATCCTGCTGCCGGGCACCCCCGGCGACGCCTCCGCGTACGGGTTGATCGCCGACCCGCTCGCCGCCGACCACACGGTGATCACGTACGACCCGCGGGGGTTCGGACGCAGCACGGGCGACGCGCCGCGGCAGTACGAGATCGGGCAGCAGGCACGAGATGTCCGCGCGGTGCTGCGCGCGGCCGGCGTCGGCCGCGCGCTCGTGTTCGGCAACAACGCGGGTGCCCTGGTGGGGCTCGAACTCGCGAAGCACCACCCCGAGCTCATCGACGGCTTCGTGGCCCATGAGCCGCCGGTGATCAGGGTGCTTCCCGACGGGGACGACTTCCGCGCGGCGATCGCCGGCATCTACCGCACGGCATGGACCGAGGGTTCCAAGCCCGCCTTCTTCGACTTCCTGGCGCTGACGCAGCTCCCGTTCAACGCGGGCAAGCCGTTCAGCCAGGCCGAGGTCGACGCGCTGCGTCCGAACCTGGACGCGCTCCCGGGCCTGGACTTCGCGGACTTCTACGTGAAGGAGCAGATGCTCCCGCTCACGAACTACGCGCCCGCCCTCGCGGCGATCACGGCGAACGGCGTGAAGGTCGTGGCAGGCGCGGGCGAACTGAGCCTCGGGCTCCCCTTCGGGCGGACCTCGCGCCGCATCGCCGACGAACTGGGGGTCCCGTTCGTCACCTTCCCGGGCCACCACGGCTCGCACACCGACCCGGCGACCGCCGACGCGTGGCTGGCCGTGCTGCGCGAGGCGCTGGCCGCGCTCTGATCCGGAACCACGGACGAAAGGAATCAGCATGTCTCAGACACTCCGCCCGACCGAGACCGCGGCGCCGGCCGCCGACCTCTTCTCGGGCCTGCGCCACATCGACGCCGGCGAGCTGAACGTCGCGTACGTCGACGAAGGACCCCGCGACGGCACGGTCGTCCTGCTGCTGCACGGCTGGCCGTACGACATCCGCAGTTTCGTCGAGGTCGTCCCCCGACTCGTCGATGCCGGCCACCGGGTGCTCCTGCCGTACCTGCGCGGTCATGGCGAGACCGTCTTCCGCTCACCTGAGACGCTGCGCAACGCGCAGCAGTCGGCACTGGCGGACGATGCCCTCGCCCTGTTGGACGCGCTCGGCGTGGATCGTGCGATCGTCGCCGGCTTCGACTGGGGCGCCCGCACGGCGGACATCGTCGCCGCCCTGCATCCCGACCGCACTCTCGGACTCGTCTCGGTGAGCGGTTACCTCATCGGCAGCCAAGCCGCCGGCGCCGTCCCGCTTCCGCCGGCTGCCGAGCTGCAGTGGTGGTACCAGTACTACTTCGCCACCGAGCGCGGTAGGGAAGGCTACGACCGATACCGCCGCGACTTCGCGAAGCTGATCTGGCGCCTCGCCTCGCCGCAGTGGGCCTTCGACGACGACGCGTTCGCCGCGGCCGCCGTCGCGTTCGACAACCCCGACCACGTCGACATCGTGATCCACAACTACCGGTGGCGCCTCGGACTCGCCGAAGGCGATCCGCGGCTCGACGCGACCGAGGCCCTGCTCGCGCACGCGCCGTCGATCGACGTGCCGACGATCACGCTCGAGGGCGATGCGAACGGAGCACCGCATCCCGACGCCTCCGCCTACGCATCGAAGTTCTCGGGACGCTACGAGCACCGCGTGATCGCCGGAGGCATCGGGCACAACCTTCCCCAGGAGGCACCGGAGGCCTTCGCCCGCGCGATCCTCGACGTGGGGCGGTGGGCCCGGTGACCCGCGACACCAACGGCAGCGGCACCTCGCCTGCCGTCGTGCTGGTGCACGGGGCCTTCGCCGAATCCGCCTCGTGGAACGGCGTGCTGTCGCGACTGCGTGCGCGAGGTCTCGACGCGTCGGCGATCGCCAACCCGCTCCGGTCGCTCGCGGGCGACGCCGCCTATGTGCGGGACGTCGTCGCGTCGCTCGGGCGACCGGTCGTGCTGGTGGGCCACTCGTACGGCGGGATGGTCATCACGGAGGCGGCGGCGGGCGACGCCGCGGTCGTGGGGCTCGTCTATGTGTCGGCGTTCGTCCCCGCGACCGGGCAGAGCGCCCTGGGACTCTCGAACAGTGAGCCGGGCAGCACGCTGGGCGACGCGCTCGCCTCGTACCCTCTCGCCGCGGGCGGCAACGAGTTCGCGATCCGGCCCGATGCCTCCCGGCCCAGTTCGCCGGGGATGTGCCCGAGGCCGAGGCGCGTCTGATGGCGGCGACGCAGCGTCCCGTCACCGAAGCGGCGCTGACCGCGGGCCTCGTGGCCGACGAGCCGGCATGGGCCCGGGTCCCTTCCTGGCACGTGTTCGGCAGTGCCGACCGGAACATCCCACCGGCGGTCATGCGAGCGGGCGCCGCACGCGCCGTCGCGCGAGGCACGGTCGAGCTTCCGGGCGCCTCGCATGCCGTGGCCGTTTCCCAGCCCGATGCCGTGACCGCGATCGTGCTCGACGCGGTCGCGGGCGTGATGGGCGGGATGCCGGGCGATCCCGACCGCGGGGAGGTGGTCCCATGAGCGCCGTGACCGGACACGACGGGCCGCCCGGACACGACGGGCCGTCCCGGCACGACCGTCGCGCGGCGGCCGACTACGAGCGGGCGCACGTCGCGCACGGACCTGTGCTCTCGCCGATCACGGCCGAAGAGGTCGAGTGGTTCGATCGTCTCACCCCGTCGCAGCTGGACGTGCTCTATCAGCACCTGGTTGAGGCCACGCTCCCGACGGTGGAGCGCGACCGGACCGCACGCGCCGGAACGACCACGCCGGAGGGCGGCGCGTCCGACGGTTCCGCGTTGCGACGCACGCTCTGGGAGCGCGTCCTGGACGTCGTCGGGAAGATCGTCGACACCCTGGCGGCGGGCTCCGTCGCCGGTGCGGTGGCCGCCGGGCTGGTCACTGCGCCGCCGACGCCGTACGCCGTGGACGGCGTGATCTACCCGTACTTCTGGTGGTACGGCTACTGGGCCGGCAGCGCGCAGGCCTGGGAGGATCCGAGGTACTCGCGGACGGACTCGGACGAAGCCTCGTCCTGACGTCGACGAGCGCACCGCCACGCGGGGTGACGGGCCGGCTGCGTCAGCCCGTCACCCCGCGTTGCGGTCGCCGATGCGTGCCACAACCTGGTCAAGTGGCTCGGAACACCGGCCACGAGATCTCTGTGCGGAAGTCCTGTTCTCGCTCGGTGTCGAGTTGCGAGGTCACGAAGTCCTCCCGGATCGGACCGGCTACGCCGATGGCCCGCTCTGCCACCCAGGAGCCGAGGGCACCGTAGGTCATGTCCATGTCACGGTGCGCACCCTCGTGCATCATCACGGCCGTGTCGCCGGCGGGCAGCTCGAACCAGTGCGCCCGCTCCGACCGGATGTCCGCCTGGCTCCGCTCTCGCACGGGCACGAACGCGACGAGTCGCCCTCGCCCGCGTTCGAAGAGTTCCGGATAGAAGAGGGTTCCAGGCACCCCGGCGCGCCGCGCTCCGACCTGATCGGCTTCGGCGAGCAGCTCGGTCAGCGCCTCGACCAGCCAGCCGCCGACATCGGCCATGTTCAGCTCCTCGTCGATCGCGAGTGCGGCCTGCTGCGCGCCGGTGTGGAACGACACGGCGACGGGGGACGACACTGCGGGATCGAGCAATGAGCGGAGGGAGGCGACGGCGGCGCTCGTTGCGGCGAGCTGTTCTTCCATGCGCCGGAGGTGCGCGGCGATGGCGCGGTTGCGGGCGTCCACACCGGGAGTGGTGACGACCTCGCGCACGTCATCTATCGGCATGTCGAGGGCGCGTAGCCGCTTGACCACCTGCGCGATCGGCACCTGATCGGTCGCGTAGCGGCGATACGCGCTGTCGGGGTCGATGCTGCACGGCTCGAGCACACCGACCTCGTGGTAGTAGCGCAGCGCCTTCACCGTGAGATGCGTCATACGCGAGAAGTCGCCGATCGAGACCAGGGTGCGTGCCACGCCGTCGATCCTGCCAGGCACCGCATACACGGCGGGATGCCGGCGCTCGTGCTCGAAGGCGAGCCAGGTCATCGCGCACCCCCTCGCGGCAACAGGCACGTGATGCCGAGCGTGGCTGCGGAGATGACGGCGAGCAGGATCAAACTGACCGCGTAGGCATCCGCGACGCCCCAGCCGTCCAGCATCCCGAAGAACACGGTGCCGATGACGGCGACGCCCAGTGACCCGCCCACCTGCTGCATGGTCGACAGCGCGCCCGAGACAATGCCTGCCTGTTCCGGCGTGGCGGCGGCGAGCACGAGGCGCGTGGACGGCGGGATGCTCAGACCCTGTGCCACGCCGCACAGGGCGAACCCCGGCAGCAGCCACATGACATCGGCACTGGTCAGCGCAACAGCCACGAGCGCCGCGAAGCCGACGAGGTTGCAGACCGCGCCGACCACAAGCACGCCCCTTCCGATACGAGCCGCGATGCGTGGAGCGAACGTGACGGCGACGAGGTAGGGAATCGCGAGACCGAGGAACAGCAAGCCCGCGTCGAGGGCGGCGAGGCCGCGTCCCAACTGGAGATAGAGGGTGAGCACGACGAAGAACGATGCCTGCCCGCACCAGAACACCAGTTGCCACAGCAGGCCGGAGCGGAATGCGGACGTGCGCACGAGCATCCGCGGAAACATCGGCTCACCACCGGCGGCCTCGAGGCGGCGCTGCTGCGCGAGGAACGCGGCGACGAGCGCCGGAACCAGCGCCAGGCACGACCACACCCACAGCGCCCAGCCCGCGTCGCGCCCCTCGATCAGCGGGAGCACGAGCGCGACCACCGCCGTCGTCATGAGGAGCATGCCCCACACATCCAGTCGGCGGGCGAGCCCTCGGGTCGCGGGAACCACGAACGGTGTGAGTACGAGCGCGAGGATGCCCAGCGGCACGTTGATCGCGAAGATGGAGCGCCACCCCATACCCAGCACGTCGCCGCTCACCAGCAATCCGCCGATGATCTGGCCGGCTGCCGCCCCGACGCCGAGCACTGCGGCGTAGTACCCGACCGCGCGTCCCCGAGCCGCACCCGTGAACAGCGCCCCGATCATCGCCAGCACACTGGTCATGACGAAGGCTGCTGCGATTCCCTGCACGAGGCGGCCGCCGATCAGCACCTCCACATTCGGCGCGACGGTGCACAGGAACGAGGCGGCGGTGAACGCCGCCGCGCCGGCGATGAACGACCTGCGCCGTCCGAACCGATCGCCCAGTCGGCCGGCGGTGAGCAGCGTCGCTGCGACACCCAGGGAGTACGCCGCGACCAGCCATTGAAGGGCTCCGGAGGAAGTGTGCAGGTCGGTCTGCACCGAGGGCAGCGCCACGTTGACGATGAAGAAGTCGATCGCCGTGATGAAGGTGCCGATGAACAGCGCGCTCAACGCGCGCCATGGCGGAGGTGCGTCGGCCTGTGCCGGGGCGGACTCTGCTGAGCCGCGGCTGTCGACGCGCAGCTCGGTGTCGTTTGCTGTCATGACACCTTTCTCGAGCCTCCCCTGGCGGGAGAGTCAAGCGGCGCCGCGAATTCGGACGACCGCTCGGTGGATCAGACTGGCAGCGCCCCTCCCAGTAGCGCGTCTCTGCGGACCCCCGATGCGGGTGCGCCTGTGCCACGAGCAACCGGGTGTCTACGGCCCCGATCGCCGTCCAGGGTCGCCGGCGTGTCCTCGGCAACTTCCCCGACGACGGCGAATTCACGCGAAGTATCGGATCCGACTATCAGCCGAAGTCGCCCGGAGCCATGTCGGTGAAGCGCGAGAAGTGCCCCTGGAACGCCACCGTGATCGTGTCGGTGGGGCCGTTGCGGTGCTTGGCGACGATGAGGTCGGCCTCGCCGGCGCGCGGCGAGTCCTTCTCGTAGGCGGCCTCGCGGTGCAGCAGCACGACCATGTCGGCGTCCTGCTCGATCGAGCCCGACTCACGCAGGTCCGACAGGGCGGGCTTCTTGTCGGCGCGCTGCTCGGCACCACGGTTCAGCTGCGACAGCGCGATGACCGGGACCTGCAGCTCCTTCGCGAGCAGCTTGAGCGCACGTGAGAACTCCGAGACCTCTTGCTGGCGCGACTCGACGCGCTTGCCCGAGGTCATGAGCTGCAGATAGTCGATGACGACGAGCTTGAGGCCCGCGCGCTGCTTGAGGCGCCGGCACTTGGCGCGGATCTCGACGAGCGTCATGTTGGGGCTGTCGTCGATGTACAGCGGTGCGTCGTTGATACGGCCGCGAGTCGCGGCCACCGTGGTCCAGTCGCGCGAGTCGAGCGTGCCCTTGCGCATCGACTGCAGCGGGATCGCGCCCTCGGCGCTCAGCAGGCGCATCGCGATCTCGCTGCGCCCCATCTCGAGCGAGAAGAAGATCGTAGGCATGTCGTGCTTGACGGCCGCCGAGCGCGCGAAGTCGAGCGCGAGCGTCGACTTACCCATCGCGGGTCGCGCGGCGATGATGATCATCTGACCGGGGTGCAGTCCGTTGGTGAGCTGGTCGAGACCCGAGAAGCCGGTCGGGATGCCGGTCATCTGGCCGTCCCGGCCACGCGCGGCCTCGATCTCTTCGACGGCGGCGTCGACGGCGATGGTCAGCGGGACGTAGTCCTCGGCCTGCTCGGCGCCGGTGACCGAGTAGATCTCGGCCTGCGCGTTGTTCACGAGGTCGAGCGCCTCGCCCTGCCCCGAGTAGCCCATCTGCACGATGCGGGTGCCCGCCTCGACGAGGCGGCGCAGCAGCGCGCGCTCCGACACGATCGACGCGTAGTAGCCGGCGTTGGCCGCGGTCGGGACGATCGAGGTGAGAGTGTGCAGATAGTCGGCACCGCCGGCGCGCTGAAGGTCGCCGGTCTTGATGAGCTCGTCGGTGACGGCGACGACGTCGGTCGGCTCGCCGTGCGAGTAGAGGGTGAGGATCGCCTCGAAGATCAGCTCGTGCTTCGGGATGTAGAAGTCCGTGCCGCGGAGGGTCTCGATGACGTCGGCGACCGCATCTTTCGAGAGCAGCATTCCGCCGAGCGCGCTCTGCTCGGCGAGGAGGTCATGCGGGGGAGTGCGTTCGTACTCGCTGCGTCCGTTGTCACGGGGCCCACCCATGCGCTCTTCGGAGATGTCGGCGATCGACATAGGGTCCGCGGCCTCCTATCGTTCGCTCTTTGGACGAAGACGCGCGCGATCCTGCGCCCCCGGGTAGCCACAGGCCACGCTAAGGAGGGCCTCGGACACGCGCAACACGGCCTGTGGATAACTGTGTGGAAAGCCTGAGAGAAACGCCGACACACCTGTGAAGAACCTCTGTGGAGAACTCCTGGGGTATCTGGGGGATATATCGCAGAAATCGGCTCTGATCAGGCATCCACGATTCCACAGCCTGTGGAGGGATTCGTGGTTGAAGCAGAGGTTGAAGGTTTGGCGGAACGCTGTGGCCTGTGCACAATTCCGGGGACGCGCGATCCCCTCGCGCGAGTGACGCGTACGAGCCGCCGATCACGAAGACACTCTGGACACGGTGCGGAACGGCACGCTACCCTCGGAGCTCCAGGCACCCTCACGCACGATCCGTTCGGCCGTTCCACTGTCCGTTCTGGATGTGCGGCATATTCGTCGTGGGAGGTGAACGTGGAGATCGCAACCTCGCAGCTGCTGAGGATCGTGCGGCTGGCCCTCATCGGGGTCGGGACCGCGTTCGCCTGGATCGTCGTCTCACTGGTCCTGGGCCTCGGGCTCGGGCAGGCGCACGCCGACGACAACGACCACGACGGACTGCTCGGGGGTGTCCTCGGCGCCGTGACCTCGACTGTCGACACGACCGCATCGACAGTCACGAAGACCGTCACCGAGACCGTCTCGACCACCACCACGACCGTCACCGATGTCGTCGACACGGTGGTCGCGGTGGTTCCGGCGCCGGTCCAGAAGCCGGTGAGCGAGGTCGTCCAGGCCGTCGGCTCCGTTGTCACCGAGACCGTGACGACGGTCACCGAGCCCGTCACGGACGTGGTGTCGGGCGGCGTCGTCAGCGGGATCACGAAGCCCGTCGTCGACGTGGTGACGCAGGTCCCCGTCGTCGGAGACGTCGTCAGCGGCATCGGTCTGGACGACGCTGTGGACGACCTCGGCGAGACCGTCGACGAGACGGTCGGCGGGGTCGTCGGGGGTGTCGTCGACGCAGTGGAAGACACCGGCTCGACCATCGGCGACCCGCCGGCAGACCCCGGGACCGGCGTCGTTCCGGTGCTCCCGGAGCTTCCGATCATCTCCGAGCTTCCCATCGTCTCCGAGCTTCCCATCGTCTCCGAACTGCCGATCGTCGGCCAGCCGGTCGCCCCGACGATCCCCGACGGCTCCGGCTCGACCGACCCCGCCTCCGACCTGCCCGCTGCCGTCGTCGTCGACACTGCCGTCGTCGATGACGTGGATGCCGCCCCCGCGACACTCCCGTCGGCATCGGCCGTGCGCGACGCGTGGAGCGCGGCATCCATCGCCGTCACCGCGACGCCGGAGGCCACGCTCTCTTCTTCCGCGGCGCTGCCGGGCAGCGCGGGCGGTTCGACCAACGGCGGTGGCGGCGGGCTGTGCCTGCCCACGTCCTCTTCTTCGGCGGGACCCGGCGGTGCGGGTCCCGGCGCCTGGGCGTTCGACGCCCTCGATCCTCTCGACGCAGACCGTGCCTGGGTGCGTCGAGCGGGGCCCGAGGACGAGCACGCGCCACCGGCGCCCATCGGCTCCACCGACGTCTCCCCCGACTGATCGGCTCGCGGCCGTCTTCTGAGCTCCTCCGGAGCCGGACCCGACGGCAGAGCACCGGCGTGCCTTCGCGCGCCTGCAGCGCTGCGCTCTCGCGCGCGCCGCGAACCGATCAATCCATGAAGGGGAACATCATGCGCACTTTCTACAAGCGCGCCCTCTTGGGCACGCTCATCGCCGGCGGCATCACGCTGCTCGGCGCGACGGTCGCCAACGCGGCCGAACCTCCCACCGATCCTGACCTGCTCTCATCCGTGGTCGCCGCCGACGGTCTCGTCGACAGCGTCGTGGGCGACGGCATCGTCGACCCGCTGCTCGGTGACGACGGCGCCGCAGCGCCCGTGACCGATGCGGTGGCCGCGGTGGTCGACGGCGTGACCGGCACCACCGCCGGCACCGCGATCACCGAGGCTCTCACCGGCGACGACAGCGCACTCAACGATGTCGTCGGTGATGGCGCACTCGTCGAGGGCGGAACCGTCGGCAACCTCGCCGCGAACGGCGACGCCGTGCTGGACGATGTCGCGGCCGGCGACGTGCAGGCCGCGGTGACCGATCTCGGCACGACCGTCGAGGACCTCGGCTCCGATGTCGGTCAGACCGTGACCGCGGCAGCCGCGAACGTCGACGACCAGGTCGTCGACGGCGTCGTGGCCGATGCCCTCGCCGATACGGCCGGCATCCTCAGCGGCGACGACCCCGCCGCGGGCCTGGACACCCTGGTGCAGGACCTCGGCGACAACACCGCCGATGCGACCGACACGTCCGGCCTCGCACAGGACGCTCTCGAGCAGACGCTCGAAGGCGGACCGACCGCGACGCCCGCGACGCCGGTCGACGATGCCGACGGTCTGCTGACCGGCCTGACCGAGGACGACGGCCTCATCGACGGACTCGTCGGCGACAGCGTGCTCGACCCGGTCCTCGGCGAGGACGGCGCCCTCGAGCCCGTCACCGACGCAGTTGGAGATCTGCTCGACGGCGTCACCGACACGACCGCCGGCAGCGAGCTGCTGGATGGTCTGCTCGGCGAGGACTCGGGCTTGAACGACGTCGTGGGCGACGGCATCCTCGTCGAGGGTGGTCTCGTCGGCAACGCCGTCGACAACGTCGACAACACGGTCGACGACCTGCTCGACGGTGACGTGGACGGCGTGGTCGACGACCTCGGCACGACGGTCTCCGACCTCGGCTCCGACGTCGGCACCACGGTGACCGACGCGACCGCCAACACCGCAGACCAGGTCATCGACGGCCTCGTGAACGACGCGGTCGGCGACGCCGGCACCATCGTGGACGAGCTGCTCAACGGCGGTGACGTCGTGGGCGCCGTGACCGACACCGTGCAGCACGCGGGCGACAACCTCACCGACGCGGTCGACAACACCGGCCTCGTCGACGATCTGCTGACCGACGTGCTGGGTGACACGGACCCCACGGACCCCACGGACCCCACGGACCCGACCGATCCCACGGACCCGACCGATCCCACGGACCCCACGGACCCGACCGATCCCACGGACCCCACGGACCCGACCGATCCCACGGACCCGACCGATCCCACGGACCCGACGGACCCTGGCACGCCGGGAACGCCCGGAACCCCCGGCACCCCGGGAACCCCCGGAACCCCCGGCACCCCGGGAACCCCCGGAACACCCGGAACCGACGGCACCAACGGCACCAACGGCGGCACCGGATCCACCGGCGCGACCGGTTCGGCCGCTGACGCCGGTTCGGCCACCGCACTCGCTGCGACAGGAGGGGCGGGCGCGTTCCCGTTCCTGCTGCTGGGGCTCTCGCTCCTGGTGGCGGGCGCGTTCGCGCGCGCGTCGCGGCGACGCTCCGCGTGAATCGGCGGGGCAAGTCGACGTTCCCCAGACGCCCCTCGCCCCACCCGCGTGAGCAGGCGGGAGGACCGCCCCCACCGGTCCTCCCGCCCCTGAACCACCCTCGGCCGCGTGATCTGGCTCTTGCCTGGACCCGGCCGCGGCCGAGGGTGCCACACCCATCCCGGCCCCGTGTTCGTCCGTCACTGCCTGGACCGGACGACACGGGCCGGGATGCACCGAGCGGATGCCGCGACCCGGGGGGCTCGCGGCATCCGCTCCGGCATGTCCGGCCCCGCACGCGCGTTGCGCGCCCCACGACGGGAAGCCAGAGTGGAGGGATGCCGCTGCCTGAGCCCTACTCCCTCCTCCCCGTCGGCGAAGAGCGCCACGACGACGTCCTGCTGCTCGACATCTGGGCGTTCCCGACCGGCGAGACCGTCGATGCGCTGCGGGACCTCCCGAGCCCGCTGAGCTGGAACCGCACGTTCGGCGTCGTCCACGCCGACGACGAGAAGCTTCTCGCCGGGTTCCACGGCGCATACCCGCTGCGGGCGTATCCCGTCCCCGGCGCCGAGGTGTCCTGCGGCTGGCTGACGTGGGTCGGTGTGCATCCCGGCCACCGGCGACGCGGCATCCTTCGCGGCATGATCGAGCACCACTTCGCCGACTGCCTCTCGAACGGCGAGCCCATCTCGGGTCTCATGGCCGCCGAGACCCCGATCTACGGGCGCTTCGGGTACGGCATGGCCTCGACCCAGGTGAACCTCACGATCCCGCGCGGCGCGGCCCTGCGCCCGGTGGCGGGATCGGAAGAGCTCGCGGTGACGCTGGAGGTGTGGGATGCCGCGGCCCACGGCGATCTCGTCGCCGGCATCCATCGCGACTATGCGCGGTTGCCCGCCGGCCTCGGCCGGCCGGGCTGGGCGACGCGCGAGACGCCCGCGCAGCGGGTCTCGCGCGACACCGACGCCCCTGCCCGTCGCGGCGGCAAGGAGGCTCTGCGCGTGCTGGTGGTGCGCGACGAGTCCGGCACCGCCGTCGCGTACGCGACGTTCCGCCGGTCGAGCTCGTGGGAGCGCGCCGGCGCCGAGGGCACCGTGCACGTGCGCGAGGCCGTCGCTCTCACTCCGGCGGCCGCGCACCGCATGTGGTCGGTGCTGCTCGACCTCGACCTCACCAGCAAGGTGCAGATCGCCAATCTGCCGATCGACGACCCGATCGTGTCGCTTCTGGTCGACATCCGCCCCGCGGTGCCCGACTACCAGGACAACAGCTGGATCCGCATCCTCGACCTGCCGGCCGCGCTGTCGCAGCGCGCGTTCGCGGGCGACGTCGACGTCGTGCTCGAGGTGACCGACGCGATGCTCCCGGCCAATGCGGGCCGCTGGCGCGTGCGGGCTGATGCGTGGGGCCGCGCCGAGGTGACCGCATCCGACGCCGAGCCCGACCTGGTGCTCGACATCCGCGAGCTCGGCGCCGCCCACCTCGGCTCGGTGACGCTCTCGTCGCTCGCCCAGGCCGGTCTGGTCACCGCCCGCACGCCCGAGGCGCTGCGCCAGGCGTCCGCGGCGTGGTCGTGGCCCGTTGCCGCCGGCGCGAACTGGATCTTCTGACCCGCCGCAAAACGACGGATGCCGCAGACCTGAGGGTCTGCGGCATCCGTTCGTGTGCGCCAGAGTTACTTGGCGGCGACCACCTGCAGCGTGATCACGGCGGTGAGGTCGTCGCGGAGGCGGATCGTCGCCTCGTGCTCGCCCACCGACTTGATCGGGGAGGTGATGTGGATCTTGCGCTTGTCGAGGTCACCGAGACCGGCGGCCTTGACCGCGTCAGCCACGTCGACCGTCTTGACCGCACCGAACAGACGGCCCTCGGCGCCGGCCTTGACGGCCAGGCGGACCTTGTTCGACTCGAGGTTGTTCTTGAGCGCCACAGCCTCTTCGTGGTCGTGGATCGCGCGCGCCTCGCGGGCGGCGCGGATCGACGCCACCTGCTTCTCGCCACCGCGGGTCCACGCGACCGCGAAGCCCTGGGGAATGAGGTAGTTACGGGCGTACCCGTTCTTGACCTCGACAACGTCACCGGCGCTACCGAGCCCGGCGACCTCGTTCGTGAGAATGAGCTTTGCCATGTGGGTACTCCTTAGCGGCCAGCGCCGGCGTAAGGCAGGAGCGCCATTTCGCGCGCGTTCTTGATCGCCTTGGCGATCAGACGCTGCTCCTGCACCGAGACACCGGTGATACGACGGGCGCGGATCTTCCCGCGCTCCGAGATGAACTTGCGGAGGGTGGCGACGTCCTTGTAGTCGATGACGCCGACACGGATCGCCTTCGCGGGAGCGGCGTTCTTCGCGCCCTTCCGCGGCTTCCGGCGATCGCCGGTTGCCTTTCCAGCCATGGTGTTTCCTTTACGTTTTGCTGATCGGATGCCTCGTCACGGGGCATCCGGAATCTGTTTCTGAGATCAGAACGGGGTGTCGTCGCCGTAGGCGCCCGGAGCCGCCCACGCGTCGCCCGCAGGGGCGCCGTTCGAGGAGCCGGGCGTCGACCACGGCTCGTCGGCGACCTGCGCCGGACGCGACTGACCGCCGCCGCCGAAGCTGCCGCCGCCCCCGCCGGAGCCGCCCGCTGCGCGGGTGACCGAGGCGGTCGCGTAGCGCAGCGAAGGGCCGATCTCGTCGACCTCGAGCTCGATCGCGGTGCGGTTGTTGCCCTCGCGGTCCTGGTAGCTGCGCTGCTTGAGGCGGCCGGTCGCGATGACCCGCATGCCCTTGGTCAGCGAGCCGGCCACGTGCTCGGCGAACTCGCGCCACACGCTCGCGCGGAGGAACAGCGCTTCGCCGTCCTTCCACTCGTTGCTCTGACGGTCGAAGTTGCGGGGCGTCGACGCGATCGTGAAGTTCGCGACGGGGAGGCCGTTCTGCGTGTAACGCAGCTCGGGATCAGCCGTGAGGTTGCCCACGACGGTGATGATCGTCTCGCCGGCCATCTGCCTTACGCCTTCGCAGCCTTGGCGGTCTTGCGGGCCGCACGCTCGTCGGCGCGCTGCTTCTCGGACGCGATCATGGCGATCGCCTCTTCGGCGCGGAGGACCTTGGTGCGCATGATCTGCTCGCTGAGGTTCAGCTGGCGGTCAAGCTCCTGCGTGGTCTCGGCGGTCGCCGTGAAGTTGACGACGGCGTAGATGCCCTCGTTCTTCTTCTGGATCTCGTAAGCAAGACGGCGCTTGCCCCAGATGTCGATGTTCTCGATGGTGCCGCCGTCGGTCGTGATGACCTTCAGGAACTTGTCGAGGTTGGCGCCGACCTGGCGCTCGTCGATCTCGGGGTTCAGGATGACCATGAGCTCGTACTGGTGCGTCACTAACCCACCTCCTTCGGACTAGAACGGCTGTCGGGCATTTCCCGGCAGCAGGAGGGTGTGTTGCACGTCATCCGGACGGCGCGCGGGCGCGCGCTCACACGGACAACCCTCCTATGGTACCGGATGCCGCAACAGGCGCCCAATCGGCCCGTCAGCGGAATGCGCCCAGCCCGGTCAGGTGCTCACCGAGGATCAGGGTGTGCACCTCGTCGGTTCCCTCGTACGTCCGCACCGACTCGAGGTTCGCGGCATGGCGGATCGGCGAGTTCTCCAGCAGCACGCCCTCGCCGCCGAGGATCGTCCGCGCCTCGCGGGCGATCGCGATGGCCTCGCGCACGTTGTTGAGCTTGCCGAGCGAGACCATCGCGGGCGTCAGGGCGCCGGCATCCTTCGCCCGCCCGATCTGCAGCGCGAGCAGCGCGCCCTTCTGCAGCTCGACGACCATGTCGACGAGCTTGCGCTGGGTCAGCTGGAACCCGGCGATCTTCCGCCCGAACTGCTCGCGCCGCAGCGCATGCCGCAGTGCCGCCTCGTAGCTGTCGCGCGCCGCACCGAGTGCGCCCCACACGATCCCGTACCGCGCCTCGTTCAGCGCCGAGAAGGGTCCCCGCAGCCCGCGTGCCTCCGGGAGGAGAGCGGATGCCGGCACCCGCACCCCGTCGAAGGTCAGCAGCGTCTGCACCGACGCCCGCATCGAGCCCTTCGGCTCGAGCACGGCGATGTCGAGCCCCGGCGCGTCGGTGGGCACGAGGAAGCCGCGCACGCCCTCATCGGTCTGCGCCCACACCACCGCGACCTGAGCGATCGACGCGAGGCCGATCCAGCGCTTGGCGCCCTCGATGACCCAGTCCGACCCGTCGCGGCGCGCGAAGGTCGTCATGCTCGCAGGGTCGGACCCCGCGCCCGGCTCGGTGAGCGCGAAGCTGCCGATGACCTCGCCCGCCGCCATCCGCGGCAGCCACTCGCGCTTGTGCTCCTCGGAACCCCAGCGGTGGATCGACCCCATCGCGAGCGAGCCCTGGACTGACACGAAAGTGCGGATGCCGGAGTCCCCGGCCTCGAGCTCCAGCGCGGCGAGACCGTATTCGACGGCGCTGCGGTGGCGGCATCCATATCCGTCGAGGGTCATGCCGAGCACGCCCAGGCGCCCCAGCGCGGGAGCGAGCTCGGCGGGAAAGACGCCCCGGTCGAACCAGTCCGCGATGTGCGGCCGGATCTCGGCGTCGACGAAGGCCCTCACCCGGTCGCGCTCGGCGCGTTCGGCGTCGGTGAGCAGCCCATCCAGACCGAGGACGTCGGATGCCGCACGCAGCGCATCGAGGTCGTCGGGGTCACGGGTGACATCGGTCATGTCACGATTCTGCCGGGATCGTGGTTCACGATTCCGTCCGAACGCCGAAGGCACGCCGGTGTTGAGCGGGTCGGCGGCAGCCACGCAGCAGCCAGACTGAATTGCGCACGGAGGTAGCGTGTGCGCATGGAGTGGACGGGTGACGCGACCGCGGGCGACTGGCTGCGCGAGGGCATCGACACGCCCTGGCGGGGGACGATGCACGACATCATGCCCCGCGGGTTCGCGGCGTACGCGCGGGTGTTCCACCCCGCGACGCGCGAACGGCCGGTGGGCCGGGCGTGGCCGACCGGGCGGGACAGCCGCGAGTGGGACGCCATCCTGCACGACGGCATCGACGTCGAGCGGGCTCGCTGGGCCGACGCCGCAACGGCATTCGGCACGACCATGCACGCCGGCGCGCAGTGGCACCGCCTGGTGCGCGGCGACCTCCAGGCAGGCGACGCTGAGCCGGTCGACGGTGAGGGCTGGCGCTACTCCGAGCCGCGGGAGGGATGCCTCGACCCCGAGTCCGTCGCCGTGCTCGCGACGCTGGCGGCCGAACACACGACGACCCCCGGCGACGCATACGTCGCGGTATGGGAGGGGTGGGGCGGACTGGTCGGTTCGTTCGGTCCGGCACCGACGGCGGCGATGACAGCCTCGGAACCGTGGTTCGCCGGCGATGGGCCGGAGCCGGGATCGGGTGCGGCCCTGCGTGAAGAGATCGAGGCCGCAGCCCTCGAGGAGCACCATCGCCGGATGCTCGGGTTCTCGGTCACCGATCCGTTCAACAACGTCTTCCGCAAGCCGGTCTGGCGCCCCGGACGACTCTCGGACGAGACCTCGCGCGCCGTGGCGAACGGCGCGCGCCTGGAGCTGCCTGCCCGGGAGCACGTGCTGTTCCGCGCACGCCTGGAAGAACTCGCGACCCCGGAGTGGGCCGCGCGCGTGCCCTGGTCCGACCGCACGCCGGAGTGGACGGCATCGCCGAGCTGGATCTGGCCCGCAGACCACGCGTTCGCGATCGCGACCGAGGTGGACTGGGACTCGACGATCGTCGCCGGCACGAACGCGTTCGTGCGTGCGGTGTGCGCGCACCCCGCCCTGGAGGCGCTGCCGATCCGCGAGGACACCGCGCTGACCTGGGACGCCGACGACCTCAACCGCTGAGCACCCTGTTCGCGGGGAGTGCGGTGACGAGCAGCTGCACACCCACCGCTCCGGCCACCCCTGCCACGAACGCGTACCCGCCCCACGGCACGACCGCCAGCGCCACGACGACGCAGAATGTCGCCAGGCCGACCATGCCGGTGAGCGCGCCGGCGAGCGTCGCGCGCACGTGCGCCGCACCCGACTGGGCGTGCACGAAGGCGGCGATGATGCTGACGCCGATGGGGAACGGGGCGAGGATGCCGGTCCAGAACGGTCCGAGTGCGCCCGCGGCCGAGGTCACCGCGATCACGAGGGCACCGGTCGCGACAGCACGGGCGACCAGGTCCCAGCGCGGCGGGGGCGCCGGCATCCCGAGATCATCCGCCGCGCGCGGCAGCAGCGAACGCGCGGTCGCGATGGCCGCCAGCGCGACCGCGAACGCCACGACCGGGAGGAACCGGATCGCGGAGGTGGCGGCATCCATTCCCAGCACCACAGCCCAGCCGGCCAGGAGCGTCAGCGTCCACGGCAGGCTGCGCGCGACCCACGCGTAGACGAGGGCGAAGGCGGCGAGCACGGCGACACCGGTGAGGGATGCCGTCGCCGCGCGACTCGTGAACGCGGCGCCGTGCTGCACGAACACGATGAAGAGGATGGGCCCGGCGACGACCGGCTGCCCGATCAGGACACCCGCGACCCGCGGGCCCCAGCGGCGGCCCGCGAGGGTCGACGCGACCACGAGCGTCGGCGCGAGCAGCAGTTTGAGCAGCAGTGTCTCCACTTGCAGTCAGTATTCCAGCGGCGTCGTGTCGCGGGCTGCGCATTTCTCGCGCCGGACACCCCACAGGCGATAGGTTCGCGACAGCCTCTGGTGTTCCGGCGAGTGGCGCGGGTCACGGGGACCACGCAAGCGATTATCGATTATGCTAACGGAACACGCTCCAACGATGGGAACGCACGGATGCCTCGCACGACCACTCTCGTCTTCGCCGGCGACTCGATCACCGATTCCGGGCGCGACCGCGACGACGTCGCCTCGCTGGGGGACGGGTACGTCCAGCTGATCGCGCAGACCGTCGCCGAGCGCGACGAGACCGTCGTCAACAAGGGCATCTCGGGCAACCGTGCCGTCGACCTCGAGGCGCGCTGGGAAGACGTCCTCGGCGCCGGACCCGACGTGCTGACCGTCTACATCGGCGTCAACGACATGTGGCGCCGCTTCGACCGCGACGACCCGACGTCGGCCGAGGACTTCGAGGCCACCGTCGCGGGCCTGCTGCAGGCGGCTCAGGATGCCGGCGTCGAGCGCATCCTCCTCATCGAGCCGTTCTTCGTGCCGGTGCGCGATGACCAGGTGTCGTGGCTCGACGACCTCAACCCCAAGCGCGACGCCGTCAGGCGTCTGGCCGAACGGTTCGACGCCACCCTCGTCGAACTGCACGACACCGTCACCGCCGCGGCCGCCGAGCACGGCGCCGCCGCGATCGTGCCCGACGGCGTGCACCCGACGCCGCAGGGATCGGCGATCATCGCCGATGCGTGGCTCGCCGCCCACCTGGGCACGGTGGCCGAGACCCCGGGAAAGTAGGTTCCACATGACCGATGCGCTCAGTTCCGTCACCGAGCTCAAGCGCGGCCTGCTGTCGGATCAGATCTACGAGCTCGTCAAGACGATGATCAAGGACGGCTCGCTCGAGCCCGGCGAGCAGCTCGTCGAGTCGCAGCTGGCCCGTCGCCTGCAGGTCAGCCAGGCGCCGGTGCGCGACGCCCTCAAGCAGCTGGTGCACGAGGGTCTCGTCACGCACGTGCGTCACCAGGGCAGCTTCGTCACCAGCTACACCGACGAAGAGGTCGCGCAGGCCCGCGTCGCGCGCGCCGAGCTGGAGTCGATCGTCGGCCGCCTGACGTGCGGCACGCTGTCGGCCCAGACCCGGGCCGACCTCGAAGCCCTCATCGCGCAGATGCACGAGGCCGCCGACGAGAAGGACCTGGGCGCATTCCGCGAGCTCGACTTCGCGTTCCACCGCTCGGTCGTCGAGGCCAGCGGCAATGTCTACCTCCCGCGCATGTGGGACATCATCGAGCCGAGCCTCCGCTCGTTCCACGTGCTCGCGGACCCCGACTACCCGGGCGACTGGCACGTCGCGGCGGACTGGCACCGCAGCCTGCTCGAAGCGCTCGACGGCGGCGACGCCGAGGGCGCGGCACGCCTCTTCTATGCGCACGCGGCAGGGACGCTCCTGCCCGACGAGCAGGACTAGGGCTTCGAGATGCGGATGCCGGCGGCCCCGGCATCCGCATCTTTCATCTTTCTCGCCGCCGATGTCGAGATCGACCGGCCGGTTCCGTCTCCTATCCGAAGCGGCCAGAATGGGCCGCACCGAACGGGAGGCTGTCATGGCCAAGTATCTGATGCTGAAGCACTACCGGGGCGGTCGTCCCTCCGTCAACGAGACGCCCATGGACCAGCTCACACCCGAGGAGTGGGCCGCGCACGTGCAGTACATGCAGGACATGGAGCGGCGACTCTTCGACTCGGGTGAGCTGCTCGCGTCGGAGGGCCTGTCGATGGGGGGCGCATGGGTGCGATTCGACGGCGAAGGACGACCCCCGGTCGTCGACGGCCCGTTCGCCGAGACGAAGGACCTCATCGCGGGCTGGATGATGATCGACGTCGACTCGTACGAGCGCGCGGTGGAGCTCGCCTCAGAGCTGTCGGCGGCGCCCTGGGCAGGTGGCAGGCCGCTCGGCGAGTGGCTCGAGCTGCGCGAGGTCATGTTCTCCACCACCGCAGACTCGGAATGACATGGATGCGACGGCCCTGCGCCGCGCGATCCCCGAGGTCGTCGGCATCCTCGTCCGGCGCGGTGCAGACTTCGCGTCGGCCGAGGATGCCGTCCAGACCGCGCTGTTGCGGGCCGTCGAGCGACCACCCGCAGAAGACGTGCGCGATGTGCGCGCGTGGCTCGTCACGGTCGCGTGGCGGGTGTTCCTCGACCAGGTGCGCGCCGACACCGCCCGCGCGGCGAGGGAGGAGAAGCTCGCCCTGGAGCCCGAACCGGGGTCGGTGCCGCAGCACGACGACACGCTCGGGCTCTACTTCCTGTGCACGCATCCGGTGCTGACGCCGACGTCGGCGACCGCGCTCACGCTGCGCGCGGTCGCCGGCCTCACGACCCGGCAGATCGCGGACGCCTTCCTCGTGCCCGAGGCCACGATGGCGCAGCGCATCAGTCGCGCGAAGCAGCGGCTCGCCGGCATCCCGCTCGATCAGCCGGGCGATCTGTCGCGCGTGATGCGCGTGATGTACCTGGTCTTCAACGAGGGCTACTCGGGCGAGATCGACATCGCCGCCGAGGCGATCCGGGTGACGCGGCAGCTCGCCGCCCTCACCGACGAGCCCGAGGTCGCAGGGCTCCTCGCGCTCATGCTGCTGCACCACGCGCGGCAGCCGGCACGGGTCGTGGACGGCCGGCTCGTCCCGCTCGCCGCGCAGGATCGTACGCGGTGGGACGTGGATGCGATCACCGAGGGGGTCGACGTGCTGCAGGCCGCGCTCGCGCGCGACCGGCTGGGGCAGTACCAGGCGCAGGCCGCGATCGCCGCACTGCACGCGGATGCGCCGACCACCGCCGAGACCGACTGGGTGCAGATCGTGGAGTGGTACGACGAGCTGCTCGCGTTCGGCGACTCGCCCGTCATCCGGCTGGGCCGGGCGGTCGCGGTCGGGGAGGCGGACGGCCCGCGCGCGGGGCTCGCGGCCCTCGAGAGCGTGGGCGAGGACGTGCCCCGGTACCACGCCGCGCTCGCGTACCTGCATGAACGGGCGGGCGAGCCGGATGCCGCCATGGCCGAGTACACCGAGGCCGCGCGCCGCGCCACCAGCGCATTGGAGCAGCAGCATCTGCTGCGCGAGGCGGAGCGTCTGCGCCACGCGCGCTGAGCTCGCGTCCACGCGCGTCACCTTCAGTTCTCCTGCCGTTCCCCCAGGTTCACTAGCGTCGGCGGGTGCTCCCCGCTGTTCCCCGTCTCCTGCGCCCTCTTCTCCTCGCCATCGCGGCGGTCTTCGCCGCGCTGCTCGTGCTGCTGCCCGCGACCGGCGCGTCCGCGCACCCGGTCGGCAGCACCGGGGTGTTCGTCACTGTGCAGTCCGACGCCGTCGACGTGAAGATGCAGATCCAGAAGGCCGGGTTCGTCGCGGCCACCGGCTACGACCTCGCCACCGATCAGGCAGAGCTCGACGCCGTCGCCGACAACCTCATGACGTTCATCCTCAACCGCGTGACGATGCGCGACGAGGTGGCGAAGCTCACACCGGAGGTCACCGAGGACCCCGAGTTCGTCACGGTCAACGACGAGGACTCGATCGAGACCACGATCCGCTTCACCGACGGCCACCGGCCGATCGAGGGCGCCATCACCCTCGACTACGGGTTCATCCTCGACGTCGTCCCCTCGCACCAGGTGTACGTGGCGCTCGTGAGCGACTGGAACAACGGCCAGGTCGCCGAGGGCGACCCCGAGGTCGTCGGCGTGCTCGGGGGAGGTGTCACCGAGATCACCCTCGACCGCGCTCAGCAGACGCCCCTCCACGGCTTCTTCTCCGTCGTGTGGCTCGGGATGCTGCACATCGCCGAGGGCACCGACCATCTGCTGTTCCTCACGACGCTGCTGATCGTCGCGCCGTCGCTGGCCGTGCGCTCGCGCCGCGGGTTCCGCTGGACGCAGCCCATCCCGACCAGCCGTGCGGTGCTGCGGGCGACGCTCATCATCACGTCCTTCACGGCCGGCCACCTCATCACGCTGGCGCTGGTGTCGCTGGGCGTCATCTCGTTCCCGACCAAGCCTGTCGAGATCCTCGTGGCCGTCTCGATCGTCGTGGCCGCGATCCACGCCATCAAGCCGCTCATGCCCCGCGGCGAGCTGATCATCGCCGGCGTCTTCGGGCTCGTGCACGGCACCGCGTTCGCGACGACGATCCTCGACCTCAACCTGGGCTTCGGCGAGAAGCTCGTCGCGATCCTGGGGTTCAACATCGGCGTGGAACTCGCGCAGCTCTGCGCGGCCGTGCTCGTGCTGCCGCTGCTGATCTGGCTGTCGCACGCGCGCGCGTACACACCGTTCCGCAACGTGATCGCGGCGCTCGCGATCGTCGCCGCCTCGGCCTGGATCATCGCCATCAGCGTGGACGGCACCACGGTGCTGCAGCCCGTCTTCGACGGCATCGCCCGCTTCCCGGTGGTCTGCTACCTCGTCTTGGTGGCGGTGGTGGCGGTGCTCTGGTACTTCACGCGCAACGGCTCCGGTCAGGGCGAAGCGGATGCCGCCCCCCTCGCCCCCGCAGAACCCACGGCTGCTGACGTCGACGTCCTCGAGCACGAGGCGTCGTCGGAGCGCACGCCCGCGTAGGGTCAGCTTCGACCCGCCCGGCTGCCGGAATCCTCGGTCTCGGCGCGGATATCCCCGGTTCGGCGAAACAAGGGACTCGACCCGAGACCGAGGGCGACGCCCCCTGAGTCGCGCGGACTCCCTCGTCTCGCCGGTGCAAGGTCGCCTGGCGCTGTGGAGCGACACGAAAGAGCCCCGACCGGTCAGCCGGTCGGGGCGCTCGCGTGCGGTGAAGGTCAGTCGTTCGCGCCGACCGGGGCCTTCGCCCGCTCCTCTTCGAGGGCCTTCTCGACGGCCTCGGTGACGCGTGCGTCCTCGCGCTGCTGCGCCTCGGCCTTGCTCCGTCCGCGTCGGCGGAGCACCAGCACGATCGCCGCAGCGATGAGGGCGAGGATGATCAGCAACATCCACGGCACGGCGACGCCGACGCCCGTCGCCGACACCTCGGTGATCGGTGAGCGGGAGCCGGCGGCATCCATCACCACAGGCGTCACCGTGGTCGACGCGAGCAGCGCGAACAGCGGCGGGACGTTCGGGACCACGACCGTCTGGGTCAAGCTCTCGCCCGGCAGCAGCTCGGGGACCGCGGCGACCGCCGGGGCGTCGGTGACAAGCAGACCGAAGACACCGCCCACCGTCGAGGCGGGCTCGGCCGAGACCGCCGCGTTGCCGGTGTTGTGCAGTGTGTAGGTGACGGTGGCGTCGCCGCCCGCGAACGGGTTCAGGCCGCCGTTCCACGAGACGGACAGGCCTTCGACCGCGAGTGCCGGCGCCAGCTCGCCGCCGACGCGCAGGTTGACGCGGATGCCGAGCCGGCGGTCGACGTTCACGCCGGTCGCGGCGTCAGGCACAGTCAGCGAGGTGACGATGCCGCCGGCGTAGTCGCCGGGCGTCGCGTTGTCGGGGATGCTGACCGTGAACGGGATGCTGGCCGACGCGCCCGCGGCGAGCGTGACGGACTCCTGGTCCGGGGTGATCCAGGCGCCGACGGCCTTCGACTCCTCGCCGGCGACGACGAGCGAGAGGGCGCCGTCCTCGGATGTGAAGCCGTCCGCGGCGTAGACCTTGAGCTCGACGGGCTCCTGCCCGTGATTGGCGACGACGATGCCGTCCGCGACGGAGCCGCCCGGATCGATCGTGTAGCCGTAGTTCGTGCGGTCGGCGCCGAAGTTGTTGGACTCGGTGCGGACCGTCCAGTTGACCGCATCCGCATCGGTGTCGGAGTCGGCGGCCAGAGCCGGCGCAGCCGGAAGGGCGATGGCGAGAGCGACGGCGACGGCTGCGCACAGAGCGCGGACACGGTGACGCAGTCGGGGAGAGGAGGGGCGTGCGTTCACGGGGGACTTTCGAGGTGGAGCGGAAACGGGACGGTCCGTGGGAGAGAGCCGAAGCCCTCTCCCACGGACGCGGGTGCGATGACGCTGATCAGCCGGCGAGGGCCGTGATCGTCAGCGTCGCGCGGTAGCTGCCGGTCTGGGTCTCGGTCGGCAGCTTCAGGTCGAGGTCGGCGCCGAGCAGCGCTTCACCCTTGTCGTGGCCCTGGACGGCCGCACCGAGCACGCGGGTCACCGACAGACCGGCGCCCCCGTCGAAGCCCGAGGCGACAGCAGCGCCCGCGACCGCGCCGGCACCCGGCGTGACGACCTTCGGGGACCAGCCGAGGTAGCTGCCCGAGAACGTCTTCTTGCCGTCGGCGAAGTCGCCGAGCACCGAGGTGATCGACCAGGGCGCGAGCGACGAGCGGGTGTCCGACACCGAGATCGGGTTGATCTCGCCCGACGCCTCGAAGTAGCCGTCCTTCTCCTCGGCGGTGCCGAGGTCGACGAGGCCGTTCTCACCGTCGATGGTCCAGCCGAACTCGCCCGGAGCCGCGGTCGGGACGATGACCTGAAGGTCCTCGCCGCCGTCGGCGTGGTGCGGGTGGATGGTCACCGAGTCGATCTTGGACTCGACCCCGCCGTTCGCCGACGCCTGCGAGCGGATGCCCTCGACGACGAGCTCGTCAGCCTTGACCTGCACCTTGACGTAGCTGCGGGTCTTCTCCTGGCTCTGGACCGAGTTGTACCAGTAGCTGCCCGGGTTCAGCGGGTCGGCGCCGTTCCCCGCACCGCTCGTGCCGCTGTTGTCGGGCGCCGTGATGTCGTAGTACTTCGATCCCGACGCCGAGTTGGCCGTCATGTAGATGACGCCGCCCTCACCGACGAACACGTCGTTCGCGCCCGGCTGCTCGTCGGCATTGGCCTTCTGGCCGTCCTTGATCTCGTAGCTGCGGGTGTAGACGTGGTCGTGGCCCTGCAGCACGAGGTCGACGCCGAGCTGCGAGAACGTCGTCGGGAAGTCGACGCGACGCACCTTGTTGTCGGCGTCCTTCGCGTGCGAAGCGGCCGAGTAGATCGAGTGGTGGTAGACGAGGACGGTGTACTTCGCCTCGGCGCCGTGGGCGTTGACGACATCCGTCACGTACTGCACGTGCGCTTCGTCGCCGCCGCCGGTCGCGTCGTTGTAGCTGTTGCTGTTCAGGTCGATGAACAGCACGTCCTTGTAGATGTACCAGTAGTCGCCGCCGGACTCGGTGGCGGTGTTGCCCGAACGGTAGTAGTCCGCCGAGTAGTCGGTGTTGGGCGTGTAGAAGTGCTGCTCGTACGCCTTGCCGCCCACGTCGTGGTTGCCGATGGTCGCGGCCCACGGGTACGAGCGCAGCTGCTCGGGCGCGAGGAACGCGTCCCACTGCGTCTCGGTGTTGGCCGTCTCGACCTGGTCGCCGCCCGACACGAGCAGCTCGGCGTTCGGGTTGGCGTTCAGCGCGACGTTCATCGTGTCGACCCAGCCGGCCTGGTCGTTCGCCACGTTGCCCGAGGCGCCGATCTGCGGGTCGCCGAAGAACAGGAAGTCGAAGTCGCCCTCGAACGACTGCGTCTGGAACGAGTAGGTGGCGGACCAGTTGCCGTTCGAGCCGACGCGGTAGGAGTACTGCGTGTTCTCCTGCAGGCCCGAGATGGTCGCGTGACGGTTGAAGCCGCCGCTGGACGCGATGTTGGCGGTTCCGGTCGCCGAAAAGGTCGTCACCGAGGCGACGAACTCACCGCCGACGAGCGCCGACGTGGGGGCGACCTGCACGACCTGCGCGCTGTCTGCCGAGGTGTACCAGCTGACCGTGCGCTGAGCTTCGTCCGCGCCGACGCCGAGCACGATGCCGGTGTACGAAGCGGTGGTGGCCGCGTGGGCACCGGCGGGTGCGACGAGTGCGCCGCTGAACGCCAGTGCCGCACTGACCGCTGCGGCTGAGAGCCACAGGGCCGCGCGACCGCCGGGCCGGGGGGTTGCTACCGAGAGCATGTGTCTTCCGTTCCTTATTGAATTGCGTGGGGGAAGCGGCGCCGGGTCGCCCCGGCTCCGACAGACGAGCCTCGTGACCACACGTGACGGTCCACGTCCGCGTGTATGAACTCCCGACGCCCGGAAAGCGAACAATGTGCGAACGGGGGCGCCCGTGGGGGATCCCGGTCGGCGCCGTCGCGCATGCTGGAAGCATCCCTCCATCCATCCGCTAGGACGACTGTGCTTCTCCGCGCCCTTTCAGCGACCGCCGCTGCCGTGCTTCTGCTCTCGCTGACCGGCTGCGCCACCGACGACTGGAGCGCTCCTCGCGCCGCGCCGACGGTCGTCGGCACGCCCGCGGCGGGCTTCATGCCCGCGACGGCACCTTCGCCCGAGGCCACGGTGGTGCCCGCCGACGGCTCGTGGCAGGGCGTCTCGCCGTCGGCCGGCTATCGCGTCGTGCTGCTCACGAGCGGTTCGGATGCCACCACCGAGGTGCTCAACGCCGCCGTCGAGGACTGGGCGTCCGAGGAGCAGGTGTCGCTGCGGACGGTCGTCGCCGAGGACTCGGGCGCGATCCGGGCGATCGTCGATGCGATGGACATGAAGCCCGACCTCATCGTCAGTACCGGCGAGGCGCTCGTCGACGCTCTCGCGATGGTCACGCCGAACCACCTCGACGTGTCGTTCCTCGTCCTCGGCGCGGAACTGGCCGAACCCACCTACAACGTCACGGCGGTCGACTGGACCGGCGCCGGGTTCCGGGGCGAGGGCCTGGGTTCGGCCACCCACTTCGACGAGTCCTCGTTCACGCCGGAGCGCAGCGACGCGGCGATCCGTGCGGGTGCGGCGGCCGTGCTCACCGGCATGACCGGCGTGGTGCTCTGGATCGAGTGATCCGGGATGCCGGCGGCCCGGCGCCGCCCGTCCCGCATCACCGCTGCCATGGGCGCGGTGCCGGAGGCTCAAGCAGCGTGCGATCACGCGTATTTCCTCCCTCCGGACAAGCTGTACTTCGCCCATTGGGGCTCGGACGCCGACGCCCCGCTGGACGTCGTCGTCTGGGCCCGCGCCGATCGAACCCGACTGCGTGGGCCGCGTTCTGGCTTGCGCTGGCCGGCCTTGAGTCGGGGTGCCGGCGGCCACGGATTCGCGTGAGCGCCGCGGTCGTCGCTCACAGTGACCCCGGGCAGGCTCTGGTCCTGCGGTGGGCTGAGGGATATGGTCGCTGCATGGCGGAGAGACTGGTCGAGAAGCTCGCCGGGGCGGTCCCGTCGTGGGGCGCCCGCATCGCGTACGGAGAGAAGTCGACGGTCGGCGGGCAGGACATCGTGCCCGTCGCGATCGTCGCATTCGGGTTCGGCGCCGGGGAGGGGTCCGGCGAGACACCTCCCACTGAGAAGCTGCCCCAGGGCAAAGGGGAGGGAGCGGGCGGAGGCGGCGGGGGCATCGCGCTGCCTATCGGCGCCTACGTCCCGGGTCCGAGCGGGACTGTCTTCAAACCCAACTCGATCGCCTTGGTGATCGCCATCACCCCGATCGTCATGAGCGTGGCGGCTGCCATCGCCAGCGTGTCCGCGGTGCGGAGCGCCGTCAAGCTCCTCCGCTGACGCTCGGCGACGAGCCGACCGCGGGCTCTGGCGGGCGGCGCCGTATGGCGCCCACCGGGGGTCAGTCGAATTCGCGGATCACCCTCGCGGGATTGCCGACGGCCAGCACGTTGGCGGGAAGGTCCCGCGTCACGACGGCGCCGGCTCCCACGACGGTGTTGTCGCCGATCGTCACCCCGGGGCACACGATGACGCCGCCACCCAGCCACACGTTGTCGCCGATCGTGATCGGTTCCGCGGCTTCGAGCTTGTCGCGGCGACGCTGGGCATCGATGGGGTGGGTCGGCGTGAGCAGCTGCACGTTCGGGCCGATCTGGCAGTCCTCGCCGATCCTGATCGCCGCAACGTCGAGCGCCGTCAGGTTCGAGTTGATGAACGTGCGCGCACCGATGTGGATGTTCCGGCCGAGGTCGACGAACAGCGGCGGCTTGAGCCACACGCCTTCGCCGAGGGTTCCGACGAGGTCCGCAAGGATCTCCGGTGCCGTCCCGTCGTCGGCGACCACAGCCTGCTCGTACTCGCGCACGAGGCGCACCGCCCGAAGCACAGCGACCTCGATGTCGGGGTCGTCGGCGATGTAGAAGTCGCCTGCGAGCATCCGCTCGTAGTTGGTCCGGTCATCCCCGGCGAAGTAGTCGGTTTCGATGATGTCCTCCTGGATGCCGATGCCGAGCCACATCGTAACTCGACGCGCAACGCCCGGCCTCGCGACCGCTCAGGAGAACACCGGGGCGAGGAAGCGCCGCTCGTACCGGCGGATGCACCCCGTGCGCCGCGCGAGCTCGAACGCCTCCTGGCACTCCGGGTCGGTCTTCGACGCGTTTCGGTAGACCTCGTACTCGGCCAGCGACGGGAACGTGAACAGGGCGAACGCCTCGTCGCTGTCGCCCTCGCTGGGCATGAAGTAGCCGTGGTGCGTGCCCCCGAGCCTGTTGACGAGCCGGATCCAGGTGCGGCCGTACTCGGTGAACTCGTCGAGCTTGTCGGGGTCGATCTCGTAGCGAAGGTGGACGGTGATCATGGGGTTCCTTTGCGATCGGGGCCACAGACGAGTCTCGTCGACGACAGCTCGTGCGACCGCCGTGGTGCCATCAGGGCTCGAAGGTCAAGCGATCCCAGTAGCCGCGTTGCATGACGATCCGCCCGTCGACGACATGGAAGAACCCGCATCCTCGGCGCCCCTGCGGATCGCGCCACTCCAGGATCGCCCACTCGCCGTCCTCGAAGAGGTTCTCGACGATGCAGACCAGCGCGGTGCGCTTGAAGTCGGTGGCGAACATCCGCCGGATGCTGTCCCGCCCGGCCACGGGCTCCAGCGCCACCTGGTCATTCACGGCGTCCTCGGCGTAGAGGTCTGCAAGCGTGTCCACATCGGACTGGTTGAAGGCCTCGACCCAGGCCTGCACGAGCGCGCGCGGTTCCATGACCAGACCATATCCCTGCCCGACGGTGGGCATGATGGATGCATGTCGCGGGCGGCCTGGCTCCGCACCTGACCTGACGGCTAGAGCTGCGTCGTCCACCTGAGGAACGCACGAGCAGGAGGAAAGCCATGACAGCGGCGACGAGGCCGAGCGGAACCGCGATCAGTGATCGCTGTACCAGGGCCGCTTGATGGGCTGCTCGACGTGTGAGCCGGCGGCCGACGCAGTAACGGTGCCGGCTTGGGGCGACCGGCAGGGCACTGCCCCGCTGCCGGCGTCGCGGACCATGCCGGTCCACCGGACACCGTCCCAATAGCGCTCGCGACCGCCGCAGCCGCCGGGATACCAGCCGGCCGGTGCGCCCGCTGTGGTCGTTTCGGACATGTGATTCCTTCCGCGATGTGGGCTGAGCAGCCCGCCCCGCTCGCCACGGGCCTCCCCTCCCGTGGCGAGCCGTGCGGCTCCGACCTGAGCTGCCTCTTGTCTCTCCCCCAGCCCCCAGAGACAAGAGGCAGCCCGCACGGTCAGCGCCCGTTCCGCTGTGTCCGCACCCCGGTGTCGGCGGCGATCGGCGACCACGCGCCGAAGAGCACCGCGACAGCTCGATGTGCAGAGCGACAGCGGCCTGGCGACCGCTCGACGCCGGATCACGGATCCTGCTCGGGTTCGGGCCCGTCGATCTCGGCGCTTAATGCGACTCTATTAGCGCCCTATGACGTTCGAAAAGATGCTCTAAGTGGGCTCTCAGTCGTCTCACTGCGCGTGCTAAGGTTCGCCTATGGCTCGTCCGTACCAGGACCCGGTAGAGATCATCACGGCGCCGGTCCCCGCGCAGTCCCCGTTCATTCCGACCGACGCGAGGATCGTCGTCGGCGCGGTCGCCCCGGCCTCACCCGATCCGATCCCGATCGTGCTGCTGCCCGGCTTCGAGTACCGGATCCACGAGTGGCGGCATCCGACCACTCACGAGATCCACTGGCGCCTCGAGCGGCGCAGAGCGGGTCGCACGGGCGACGCCTGACGCGACGGCTCAGAGCAGCCCCGTCGCACCCGGCCCGGGCCTTCGCGGCCACGGGTCGAACGGTGATTCCGGCCGGAGTCAGAGGCCGTACGACCGTGCGAACACGGGCCCCCAGAACCCGTCAGGACGGCTGCCCCACGCACGCTCGACGCGATCGACAAGCTGCCGATAGGACGCGACCCGCGACGACATCGGCCAGTCGCTGCCGAACATCAGTCGTTCGGCGCCGAAGGCGTCGTACGCCGTCGTGGCGAGCGCTTCGAGACGGCCGGGATCGTCGGCACCGGTCATCAGGCCCGAGAACTTCGCGGCGGCGTTGGGGGCGGCGGCCACGCGCTGAAGCGCGTCCCGCCACCCGGGCGTGGGATCGGCAGCTCCGAGACCCAGATGACAGAGCACGAACGTGGTGTGCGGATGCCGCACCGCGACCTGTGCGACGGCGTCGAGCTGCTCCGGACGCACCAGCCACTCGATCACCCGGCCAGACGCGGCTGCCCCCTCGCACAGCGCGTCGAGCCCGGGCACGTCGGAAAGATCGCCGGCCCCTCCGGGCGTTGCCACACGGATGCCGCGCACCCGGTCGTTCAGCACCGGCGTCGCAAGACCGGCCCACCCCTCGGGACCAGGTGCGTACTGCAGCACGACCGAGCGCACGACGGGGTCGACCGCGGCGATCTGCCGCAGCCAGCGCATCTCGGCGAGAGTGTCGCCGGCCTGTACGGCGGTGGCGGACACGGGGCCGGGACCGAGGTCGGCCTGCGGCGTTTCGTCTCGCTCCGCTCGCTCAACGAGCGGGCCGGACGCAGCCGCCCGAAAGTCCGCGGGCGACGCGGCCCTCGGCAACCCCAGGTCGTGGCGGAACCACGACAGCGAGAAGTGCGACAGGTCCCACAGGTGGATGTGGGCGTCGACGACGGTCACAGATGCTCGATCTCGGTCCACAGCTCGTCGGGGATCTCGGCGTGCTCGGCCAGCGCGAAGTCCTGCACCTCGGCGGCGGTGCGCGCGCCCACCACGACCGCTTCGACCGCCGGCAGCCGCAGCGGGTACCGAGCTGCGACGTGCCGCAGCGGCAGCCGGTGCGACTCGGCGAGTGCGGCGAGTGCGAACGCCCGCGTGCGCTGCTCGGGGGAGGCCTCGCGGTAGTCGAAGTACGGGGTGTTCTCGGGGTCGGCGAGGATGCCCGAGTTGAACACCCCGGCCGCCACGACCCCCACCCCGCGCTCCCGGGCAGCGGGCAGCAGCTCGACCTCGCCGCGATGATCGAGCAGGGTCGTGCGGCCGGCGATCATCACCACGTCGATGTCGGCCTCGCGCACGAAGCGGGCCAGCGGGTCGGGCCACACCATGCCGACACCGATCGCCCGCACGACGCCTTCGTCTCGCAGCTGCGCGAGCGCAGGCATCGCCGAGCGCAGCGCCTCGTCCACGTCCATCGGATCGTGCAGGTAGAGCAGGTCGATCCGGTCCGTGCCCAGTCGCGCAAGGCTCCCCTCGAGACTGCGCAGCACGCCGTCGCGCGACAGGTCGGCGACGGTGTCGGTGCCGACAGCGCCCGACGGCACGCCGTCGCCGCCGGCATCCACGATCTTTCGACCGACCTTCGTCGCGATCGCGACCGAGTCCCGGGAGACGCCGGCCAGCGCACGCCCGAGCCGTGCCTCGCTGGCCCCCGCACCGTAGTGCGGCGCTGTGTCGAAGAACCGGATGCCGGCGTCCAGCGCCGCAGCGACTGTCGCGTCGGCGTCGGCATCGGCGACCGCGGTGAAGAGGTTGCCGATGGGCGCGCAGCCGAGACCGAACGTGTCGGAGGCGCCCGGCGTCGGGGTCAGCGGGCGAAGGCCTGCGCGGAACGCCACAGCTCGTACTCCTCACGCGAGTCGGGCGTCAGGGGGTAGTAGTCGCTCAGGCGCGCGCCCTCGTCGAGGCGGCGGCGGCTGAAGGCCTCCCAGTCCTCGTGGTCGGCGGCGGACTCGAGCACGGCGCCGGCCATGGCCTGCGGCACGATGACGGGGCCGTCGCCGTCGGCGATCACGACGTCGCCGGGCATGCACAGGGCGCCGCCGACGGCGACCGGCACGTCGTAGGCCCACGGGAACAGCTCGGTCTGCGAGGCGTAGTGCGGCGTCGTCCCGGTCGACCACACCGGCAGGCCGAGCTCCTTGATGCGGTCGGAGTCGCGGATGCGCCCGTCCACCACGATGCCCACGCCGCCCTTCTTCACGAAGTAGCGCGCCAGGATGTCGCCGATGCAGCCCGAGTACCTGCTGCCGAACGCCTGGATCACCAGCACGTCGCCGGGCTTCACCTCTTCGAGCACGTGCCACAGGGCGGTGTGCCGCTCGACATACTCCTGGCCGTGACCGGACGCGAGGTCTTCACGCTGCGGCATGAACTGCAGCGTGATCGCCGAGCCGACGACACGCTGCCCTTCGGCGAGGGGCCGCGGGCCCTCGACGAACGAACGGGTGATTCCCATGCCATGCAGTTTGGCGCATGCGGTGGCCGACGACACGCGCTCCAGCTCGCGCAGGGTCTGCGGATCGGCGCGGCGGTACGCGTCGCCACGCACCGGCAGCTCGAACTCGGGGCGCGGGAACGGGGCGGCGGTGTCAGACATGGGTCACTCCTTCGAGGGGGACAGACAGGGGAAGAGTGGATGCTGCACGCCGGTGCCGCGGCGTCACGCCCGAGGTCACCGTGTGCAGGGTCAGGTCGGCGCGGTGCGCGGGCGGCAGCACGATCTCGATCGCGTCATCGCCCGGCGAGACCTCGCGCGTCACCGCGACCGGGTGTCCGGGCGTCGAGGCGTACGCGGTGCTGCGGCCGGGATAGACGGCGTCAGCCTCGGTGTGCGTGGTGAACGACGCGATGCGCCGCTCGCCGAACCGCGAGGCCCGCACCGTCACGCGGCGAGCACGGGTGGTCGACGTGTTCACGAGTGAGAGGTCGATGTCGTCGCCGTCGAGGCGCGACACCAGCGCCGCCACGTCGCGCGGCAGGCCTGGACGACGGGCGTCCGCGTCGTCGTACACGACGGCCGCGAACGGCAGCCCGCCGTTGTAGAGCACCTGGGGCGTACCCGAGACCAGCTGGCTCAGCACCTCGGTGACGACCGGGTTCACGCGCTGCCAGAAGTGCAGGTGTGCGGCATCCGGATCCTTCGGGGCGCCCTGCATCAGCGCGACGCGACGCGCCACCTGTCCCAACGCCATCTCCAGCGCACGCTCGGGGTAGTCGGGAAGCTCGCCGTCGAGGTACGCGAGCCACGGCGCCTCGTGCCCCGCCTCGGCCTTGTCGCGGAACGGCTTGACCGGGTCGGCCATCGGCGGCAGTCCCAGGGTCGCGCGGCGCAGGCGGGCGAGGTCGTCGTCACGGCGCGACCACCACCACAGCCACAGCGGCAGCTCGAGCGGCATCGGGCCGTAGTCGAACCAGCCGTGGCGTCCGAACCGGTGGGGGACCAGCAGCGCGGGGGTGGCGGCATCCGCTCCCCACCGCGCGAGCCAGCCGCCCCGCAGACTGAACGGCGTCTCGGCGATCGGGGCGACGATCGCGTGGTCGAGCACCGTGTCGAGGACGGTGCGCGCCATGTCGAGCGCGGCGTCGTCTCCGGTGACGAAGGCCTCGTTGATGCCGGCGATGACCGTCGCCATGCCCACCGAGGGGAGCCCGTGCGGCCACGTCCAGCCGTAGTGGCCGCCGTGCCAGCGCCCGTCGTGCAGGCCGCCGACGACGCCGTCGGGCGACACGTTGTCGGGCACCAGCCCGCCGTTCGCGGCGGCACGCTCACGCCAGCCGTCCACGTAGGTGCGCAGCCATCGGGCCGACGGCTCGTCGCCGTCGTACAGCCAGCGGTTGGCGACGAGGCTCGTGGCGGCGAGGTTCACCGCGACATCGCCCGCGGCGGCGCGGTGCATCGCCTGGCCCATCGCGGTCGCGAGCGCCGGGTCGGCCAGGTCGTCCCACTCGTCGACGCCCGGCACGTACTCCAGCGGCAGTCCGTACGGGCGCATCTCGCGCCGGTCGGCCGAGTACGGCTCGGGCGCATCGCTCAAGCCCGGTCGCGGGCCGAGGGCGCCGTTGTGGGGCGCGGTGATGATGTTGTGGATGCCGTCGTAGTTGCCGTTCGCGGCATCCACATACAGCTGCGCGAACCGGCGGGCGCGCTCGGCGAACACGGGATCGGCCGGGTCGGCCGCGCACAGCGCATAGAAGAAGATGAGCGACTCGCCCTGGTGGAACCAGTCGTACCCGTTCTCGTATTCGCCGGTGACCATGCCGGCCGCGGCGAGCTGCGCGGTCACGCCCTCCCAGTGGCGCTTGGCCGCCGCGAGCACCTCGTCGCTGCCGCCGAGGAGGTAGAACGCCGGCCAGTTGAAGAACGGCTCGTACAGGTCGTCGACGCCGTCGCGGTCCTCGAAGACCGCGTCGAACCTCAGCGAGCCGTCGGGGCGTGTGAAGGTCTCGGAGAACAGACGCCACGCGTCTTCGATCTCGTCGAACAGGCGGCGCTGCAGCACGGCCCAGGCGGGGATCGCCGTGAGCGGACGAGTGGGAATGGGCTCCGGCATCCGTCAGCCCTTCGTCGCCCCGGCGGCAAGACCGCCGATGATGTGCCGCTGCATGACGATGAAGAAGATGACGGCCGGTGCGATCGCGAGCAGCAGCGTCGGGAAGAGCACGGTGTAGTCGGTGGAGTACTCGCCGACCGCCGCGTACACACCCGTGGTGACCGTGTAGACGCCCGAACCGGGTCCGAGGATGATCTGCGGGCTGACGAAGTCGTTCCACACGCCGATGGAGTTGAGCACGATGATCGTCGCGACCACGGGCCGCATGATCGGGAAGATGCAGGACCAGAACGCTCGCATGCGGCTGGCACCGTCGAGCGCAGCTGCCTCGTCGATGTCACGGGGCACGGTGCGCAGGTAGGCGGCGAACAGGAAGATCGTCACCGGCAGCGTCGCCGCGGTCTCGAACAGGATGAAGCCGGGGATCGTGTTGATGAGGCCCAGCACCCGCAGCACGAACACGACCGGGATCAGCGTCACCTGGCCGGGGATGAACAGGCCCGACACGAACACCACGAGCAGCGCCACGTGCCAGCGGGTGCGGCCGCGGGCGATGACGTAGGCGACCGGGGCCGACAGCACGATGCAGAAGAAGTTGACGAGCGCGACGAACAGCAGCGTGATGCCGTAGGCGCCGACGACGTTGAACTTCTCGCTCGTGATCGCGTTCCACAGGTAGTCGAACGTGAACATGTCGGGCGTGATCAGCAGCGGATGCAGCACGATGTCGGCCTGCGGCTTGAACGCGCTGATGAGCAGGATGTACATCGGCACGAGCATGACCAGGGCGAGCAGGCTCAGCAGCACCCATTTGACGATCGACACCGCGAGCGGGGTGCGCTCGGAGGCGGCGCCGGGGCCGCGGCGGCGGCGGACGCGCTGGGGCTTGCGCCGCACGTCGGCGAGGTAGACCTCGCCCGCGATGCTGGGGCCGGTGGTCTCTGTCGAGATGGTCATGATTCGCTCGCCTTCTGGTCGGCGCCGCGGCGGGCGAAGGTCACGGCGAGGCCGATGACCGCGGTCACGACGAGCAGCACGATCGACTGCGCCGCACCGAACCCGAGGTTCGCGTGCGCGAACGAGTCACGGAGGATCTGGTAGACGATGGTCTGCGTCGAGGCGGCGGGGCCGCCGTCGGTCAAGGCCAGGATGATGTCGTACGCCTTCAGCAGGCCGACGAGGGTGAGCACCAGGTTGACGGTCACCACAGGCGCGATGAGGGGCACCGTGATGCTCTTGAACTGCTGCCAGCGGGATGCCCCGTCCACCGTCGCCGCCTCGTAGTACTCGGCGGGCACCGACTTGATGCCGGCGAGGTACAGGATCATGTTGAACCCGAAGTGCGACCACACGATGGTGGCGATCACGCTCACCTTGGCGAAGGTCACGTCGGTGAGGAAGGGGAGGGGGCTCACGCCGAACTGCGTGAGGAGCGAGTTGACCGCGCCTTGCGGCGAGAGGATCGCCGACCAGAGGAACCCGATGATCAGCGCGCTGATGATGTACGGGTAGAAGAAGATCGTGCGCAGCACCGTGTTGGTGCGCGTGTTGCCGGCGATGAGGGCGGCGACGCCGAGCCCGATGCCGTTGCAGAGGATCGTGCCGGCCACCGCGATGACGGCGGTGAAGGCCGCGGCGTCGATCGTCCGGGGGTTCTTGAACGCCTTCGCGTAGTTGTCGAGCCCGATGAAGTCGAAGTGCAGGCTGTAGCCGTTCCAGTCCGTGAAGCTCAGCACCACGGCCAGCAGCATCGGGATCAGGAACATCGCGATGAACACGATGAGGGCCGGCCCCGCCATGATCACGCCGGCGAGGCGGTCCTGCCACGAGGTCAGCCCGCGACGCGTCGTGGCGGTCGCCCGCGGTCTCGTGGTGCCCGCCAGGCGGGCCACGGTGTCGGCCATGTCGTTCTGCTTTCGTGTCGTCATCGAAACGAGTGGATGCCGGAAGGTTGCCGCCGCGCCGGCTCGGCAGCGCTCATCGCGTCACCGGCGCGGCGGCAGGTCTCACTGGGCGTTGGCGAGGAACCAGGCGTCCATGGAGCTGTTGACGTCGGCAGCAGGCGTACCGCCCAGCAGCGCCTGCGTCTGCGTGTTGATCTCGCCCGAGTAGCCGTCGGGGAGCTTCTTCTCGCCGTAGCCGCCACCGGTCGGGGTGTACGACGACGCCGGGGTGTCCGACACGATCTGCAGCAGCTCGTTGCCGAGGTCGGTCATGTCGTACGAGTAGCCGTCGCGGTAGTTGCCGTCGACCTCGAGCTGGCTCTCGACAGCGTCCTGATCGGTCACGAGCCACTCGACCAGCTTGGCCGCGGCATCCTGGTGCTTCGACTCCTTCATGATCACGTACGGGCTCGCGATGTTTGCGCCCATCGCCGGGTCCTTCACACCGTCGACCGCGGGACCGCGGAAGACGCCGATCGAAGCCGGGTCGGTGGCCTTCGCTTCGCTGCCGACGAACCAGCTGCCCATCGGGTACAGCGCGGCGCCGCCGGTGAGGAACGTCTGCTCGGCGTCGACGTACTTCACGCCGAGCGCGTCGGCGTTCGTGTAGCCCTTCGCGATCCAGTCCGCGTAGAGGTCGGTGTAGTCGCCGTAGCTCTTGGTGAAGGTGGTCTTGCCGGAGTTCATGTCGGCGTACCAGTCGGGGTTGTCGCCCACGACCGACGGAAGCGCGAGCGTCTGCAGCGCGTAGCTCGACATCCAGTCGCCGCCGGTGAGGATCGGCGTCCAGCCCGCGTCCTTGAGCTTGCCGAGGTCGTCGGTCAGTTCGTCGACGGTGGTCGGGACCTCGTCGATGCCGGCCTCGGCGAACGCGTCCTTGTTGTAGAACCACAGGCTCTGCAGCTGCACGCCGACGCCTGCCATGTAGTACTTGCCGTCGATCGAGTACTGGTCGGCGAGCGGGCCGCCGGTGGCCCAGTCGTAGTCCGACAGGTCGACCAGCTCTTCGGCGAGGTCGGGCGACGGCGCGACCGACTCGACGATGTCGGGCGCCTGGCCGGCGGCGAGCAGGCGCGGCACCGCCGCGCTGACGCCCTCGGAACCGGGGTTGTCGATCACGACGTCGATGTTGGGGTTGGCCTCCTCGAACGGGGCCACCAGCTCGTTCCACCAGTCCTCGGTGAGGTTGGGCGTCACGTTCACGAGGACGCGCAGCTGGATCTTCTCGTCCTTGCTCTCACCTCCGCTCTCGGGAGTGGAGGAGCAGCCGGCAAGAAGCGTCACGGCGGCCGCTCCGGCGCCGATTGCGGTGAGGGTACGTCTGCTGATCATCGTCGATCCTCTCGTGGGCACATCATCGGGACGGGTCGAACATACACTAATCGATAATCGGTTATCAACAATGCGAACCTCAGAATGTGAGGAATCTCACGACGGCCGGCCCCGTCGCCTCGGCCGGCACGTCGATGATGAGCGCGTCGCCCCGACGTTCTGCCGCCACGGGCGTCCCGTCGACCGCCACGGCGGTGGCGGCATCCACTCCCGCGGGGCTCGCGATCTCGACCCGCCCGCTCGCGTCGATCACGGCGTTCACCCGATCGCCGGTGCGCGTCCAGCGCACCCACGGGCCGTCGGATGCCGGCGCCCCGGTCAGCGGGCGCGAGCCGAAGACCGCGTCGCCGTGACGGGCGTTCCACGCGCCGAGCGCGCGCAGCGTCGCCTGCTGCGGGGCGGGGAGGATCCCGGATGCCGTCGGCCCGACGTTCAGCAGCAGGTTACCGCCGCGCGACACGACGTCGACGAAGAGCCGGATCGCCGCGGGGCCGTCGAGGTTGTGCTCCTCGCCCTCGAGGCGGTTGTAGCCGAAGGAGTACCCGATGCCGCGGCAGTTCTCCCATGCGGCAGCGCCCTCGTTGGAGCGGCCGTGCTCGTACTCGCTGGTGAGGAAGTCCGCGTGCACCCCGCCCCACCGGTCGTTGACGACACCGTCGGGCGATGCCGCGTAGAAGCGGTCGAACACGTCGGCCAGGCTGAACGGCCCGGGCGCGTGACCCGCGGCCGGCCACCCGATGTCGCCCCACAGCAGGTCGGGACGGTACCGCTCGATCAGGTCGACGACGTGGTCGTGGGCGTAACGGGCGTAGTCGTCGCCCGCCGGCGGCACCAGCTGCGCGTCGGACTCGATGGGCGCAGCGGGCCCGGCGTGCCAGTCGAGGCCCCCGGAGTAGTACGTGCCGAAGCGCAGCCCGGCCTCACGGGTCGCCTCGGCGAACGCGCCGACGAGATCGCGCCGCGGACCGCGCGCGGCGGTGTTGCGGTCGCCGGTGTGCGGCGCATCCCACAGGGCGATGCCGTCGTGGTGCTTCGTGGTCGGCACCACGTAGCGAGCGCCGGCCTGCGCGAACAGCGCCACGAGGGCGCGGGCGTCGAACCGGTCGGCCGTCCAGTCGTCGAGGAAGTCGTCGTACGGCCGCCCGCCGTAGCTCACCCGATGATGCTCCGCGGCGGGGCTGCCCGCGATGCGGATGGTGTTGGCGTACCACTCCGCATAGGGGTTGTGGCGATACCACCGGGTGTCGTCGATGGTTCCGAGCGCACCGATCGGCTCTGCCCATGCGGGCACCGAGTAGGCACCCCAGTGCACGAAGATGCCCAGCTTCGCGTCGCGGAACCAGTCGGGCACCGGCCTCTCGAAACGCTCGTACTCTCGGGGTCGGGTCTCGACGTCCTGGTCCATTCCGGGTCCTCCTCGCCAGGTCCCGCATCGGCGCGGGCCGGTCATCGATGCTATCGATAACCGATGAGAGTGAGGATGCCAGGCGCCCGGGTAGCGTGGCCGCATGACCAGCCTCCCCCCGGCCCCGCCCGCGTTCGACGCGCGGCCGCTCGTCGAGCCGGTGCCGCGCGGCGCGGCGCGCGCCTTCGTGAAGGAGCTCACGCGAACCGGCCGGCTCCCCGGCACACCGGTGGCCACTGTCGTGATCTTCGTGGTCATCGGCTTCGTGCTGCTGCTGATGTTCGGCACGGTGGGGATCGCGATCCTGGGCGCCGTCTTCGCGGCGATCGGCGCCTTGTTCCAGGGCGACTTCGCGGCTCTCGCGGGGGCGGCGGCCGTGCTGGTCGTGCCGGTGCTGCTGTTCGGGGGCGTCGCCGCCCTCGTGATCGTGCTGGGAGTCCGCGGCAACCGCGCACGCGACGAACGCCGCTACCGGCTCGACCGCTTCGCCCGGGCGAACGGCATGTCGTACGTGCCGCGGATCGACGCCCCGGGGCTTCCGGGCATGATCTTCTCCCTCGGCAGCTCGCGCAACGCCACCGACCTGGTGCGCGGCGATCGGCCGCGCTTCGTCGAGTTCGGCAACTACGAGTACACGACCGGCTCGGGCAAGGAGCAGCAGACTCACCACTGGGGCTACGTCGCCGTCAAGCTCGACGTGCCTCTGCCCAACATCGTGCTGGACGCGACGAGCAACAACTCGCTGTTCGGCTCGAACCTGCCGGCCGCATTCGACAAGCGGCAGCGGCTGAGCCTCGAGGGCGACTTCGACCGGTATTTCGACCTGTACTGCCCGGCCGGCTACGAGACCGACGCGCTGTACCTGTTCACGCCCGACATCATGGCGCGCTTCATCGACCACGCCGCCGCCCTGGACGTCGAGATCGTCGACGACTGGCTGTTCCTCTACGGCCGGCGCGAGTTCTCCACCACTGACCCCGCGACGTGGGCCTGGCTGTTCTCGGTCGTCGGCGCGCTGCTCGACAAGTTCGCGCAGTGGGCGCGCTGGCGCGACGATCGGCTCGCCGCGATCTCGTCGTCGATTCCGGATGGCGTCGGCGCAGGCAGCGCGACGGCGTCGGCCGCGGGCGTGGCGGCGGCCGCGGCATCCTCCGTCCCCTTCGTCGCGCCGTTGGACGCCCTGCGCCCGCCGCCGGGCGTGGCCCCGCAAGGACGCCGGCTGCGCCAGCGCGTGCCGTGGCCGGCGATCATCGTCATCGGCGTCTTCGCGCTGTTCTGGATCCTGTCGCAGTTCGGCCTGCTCGGCGCCTTCGTGAGCACGCTGTTCGGCCGGTGATGTCTCCTGTTCGTTCTTGTCCGTTGCGTGTCTGAAGCCCCGCAGCGGCGCTTACTCTCGGGCACCGCGGCACTCCCCACCGCGGTCACAGAGAGGTGAATCATGCGGTTTCCTGATCGTTCCCCCAGGCCGGACGCTGTGAGAAGAGCGGCCATCACACTCGCCGTCGTCCCCGCGCTCGCGCTCGCCCCGTTCGTCGCGACGGCCCCGGCTCACGCCCTGCCGGCGGCTGCTCAGCATGGCGCGGCCGCGTACTACGTCGCTCCCGACGGGGACGACGCGGCGTCGGGCGACATGCGTCACCCGTTCGCGACCATCGCACATGCGCAGGAGCTCGTCGCTCCCGGCGACACCGTGTATCTGCGCGGCGGCAGGTACGCGTTCACCGACGCCGTGGCCGACTGCGTCAGCCAGACCGACCGGGTGCAGGTGGTGTCGCTCACCGCGAGCGGTACGGCCGACCGGCCCATCACGTACCAGGCCTACCACGACGAGACGCCGGTGCTCGACTTCTCGGGCGTGCTGGATGACTGCCGCATCATCGGCGTCGGTGTGCTCGCCGACAACGTCGTTCTGCGAGGCCTGGAGATCACCGGCGCCCGCCAGAACAACAACCTCAACAACGAGTCGTGGGGGGTGTGGGTGACCGGCTCCGACAACCTCTTCGACCAGCTCGACATCCACCACAACATGGGGGCAGGTCTGTTCATCCAGGACGGCGGCGGCAACGTCGTCCGCAACAGCGACTCGCACGACAACTACGATCCGTATTCGAAGACGGGCGCGGGGCAGAACGCCGACGGATTCGGCTCGCACACCGATACGCCGACCGACGAAGAGAACCTGTTCGAAGGCGACCGTGCGTGGAACAACGCCGACGACGGATTCGACTTCATCAGCTCGGCGACGCCGGTCACCGTCACCCGCTCGTGGTCCTGGCACAACGGCTACGTCTACGGCACCGACCAGCACGCGGCATCCGGGAACGGAACCGGGTTCAAGCTCGGCGGCTACGGCGGCAAGTACGACCCGAACCCGGTGCGGGTGACCCTCACGTACTCGGTCGCGTTCGACAACACGCTGCGCGGCATCTACGCCAACCACCACCCGTTGGCTGACGAGGTGTACAACAACACCTCGTTCGACAACGGCGCGAACTACAACATGCTCGGAGTCGCACCGGACGGCTCCGAGCTGGATCTCGGCATCCTGCGCAACAACGTGTCGTTCGGCACCGGCGGCCTTCAGCACCTGGACGGCATCGACTCGTCCGACAACTCGTGGGATCTCGGGCTCCAGCTCAGCGCTGACGACTTCCTGAGCGTGTCGCACGATGGCTGGGACGCGCCGCGTCAGCGCGACGGCAGCCTGCCCGACATCCCCAACATGCGTCCCGCACCCGGCAGCGCCCTGATCGATCGCGGGGTCGACCTGGGCTTCGGATACTCGGGGGCCGCTCCGGATCTCGGCGCGTTCGAGTTCGACCGTCTGCCTCACGGCGCCCCCGGCGCCGGTCACGGCCGGCACTGACCCCATGCATGGCGCCGATGCCCCTCCGAGTGTTCACGGAGGGGCATCGGCGTATGCTGTCGGGCGTGCATACGACGATCACGACGCCCAGCGGGCGTAAGGGGGTCCTCGGCGCCAGGCGCGCCGAGGGGATGTAGCTGCGCGCGTCGCCCGGTCCTGAACCACGGGTGACGCGCCCGCATCAACCGCAGGCCGTCGGCTTGCGGCATCCCATCGTTCGCCGAAACCGGCGATCCCTCGTGAATCAAGGAATCATGCACGCATTCACCGAGAAGGACATCCGCACGTCCTTCATCAACGCCTCTCTGCGCGAACGCAATTCGCTCATCGTCCCCGACCTGCGCGACATCGAGTGGGACAAGCTCGACTACTTCGGCTGGCGCGACCCCAAGCAGCCCCTCGCGGGCTTCATGGTGGTGCCGATCGACGACGGACCCGTCGGCATCCTGCTGCGCCAGACCGAGCAGCGCACCCGCACCCGCGCGCAGTGCTCGTGGTGCGAGGACGTCACGCTGCCCAACGAGGTCGTGATGTTCAGCGCCAAGCGCGCCGGCAAGGCCGGTCGCAACGGCGACACCGTCGGCACACTGCTGTGCGAGAACTTCGAGTGCTCGGTCAACGTGCGCCGTCCGGTGCCGCCCGCATATCTCGGGTTCGACGTCGCGGCCGCACGCGACCGGCGCATCGCCGCCCTGCGCGAGCACGCGGCCGGCTTCGCGCGCGACATCCGCGACAGCGCCTGATCCTGGCGGTGGATGCCGCCACCCCGCGCCGCGCGTCGGCCGGCTGACGGCATCCACTCGCCGGGCATCCACTGGACACTGTGCGGTCGACCGCCGTTCACCCCGGTGTCGCCTGGAGGGAGTCGTCTGGGCCCGCTGATCCGTCAGCGCTTCCCACATCCCCAGAGGAGACCTCCCCATGAAACTCCCTCTTTCGCGCGCCCGGCGCCGTGCGGTCATGACGGCCGCGGCCGTCGTCACGGCGGGCACGCTGTTCGCGTCCGGCGCCGCTGTCGCCGCTGTCACCGCCGACCCCCACCGCGCCACCGGCGACCGCACCCAGGAAGTCAAGAACGCCATCGTCGGCGGCAAGGCCAAGAACGTCATCCTGCTCATCGGCGACGGCATGGGCGATTCCGAGATCACCATCGCCCGCAACTACCAGTACGGCGCCGGCGGCGAGCTGCCCGGCATCGACGCACTGCCCCTCACCGGCCAGTACACGACGTACTCGGTCGAGAAGAGCGGCCCGCGCAAGGGCCTGCCCGACTACGTCCCCGACTCCGCCGCCACCGGAACCGCATGGGCCACCGGCAGCAAGACCTACGACAACGCGATCTCGGTCGACGTCGACGGCAACCCGCTCGCATCGATCCTCGAGATCGCCAAGGCCAACGGCTATCGCACCGGTGACGTGTCGACCGCCGAGATCCAGGACGCCACCCCCGCCGTCCAGGTCGCGCACGTCGACGCGCGCTCGTGCTACGGCCCCGACAGCACCACGTGCGGCGACGATGCCCTCGTCGCCGGCGGCCTCGGCTCGATCTCGGAGCAGCTGCTGAACACGCGCGCCGACGTCGTGCTCGGCGGCGGCCTCGCGTCGTTCCGCCAGACCGCGAAGGCCGGTCCGTGGGAAGGTCAGACGCTCCTCGACCAGGCTGCCGACCGCGGCTACCAGGTCGTGACCGACGCTGCCGGCCTCGGCACCGTGTCGGCCGCGAACCAGTCGCAGCCGCTGCTCGGCCTGTTCACCGACGGCAACTTCCCGACCCGCTTCGCGTCGACCACGGCCACGGTCGGCGGAGCGAACACCCCCGTGTCGTGCACCGAGAACCCCGACCGCCTCGACGGCGCGCTCTCGCTGGCCTCGCTGACCACGAAGGCGATCGACCTGCTGTCGGCCGGCTCGAACCAGGCCAAGGGCGGCAAGGGCTTCTTCCTGCAGGTCGAGGGCGCGTCGATCGACAAGCGCGACCACGCCGCGGACGCCTGCGGCCAGATCGGCGAGACTCTCGACCTCGACGAGGCCGTGCAGGTCGCGCTGGAGTACGCCAAGAAGGACGAGAACACGCTGGTCATCGTCACCGCCGACCACGCGCACTCCAGCCAGATCGTCGACTCGACGCCGCCCACCTCGCTGTCGACGGCCGTCACCACCCTCGAAGGCGGCGTCATGAAGATCTCGTACGGCACGGCCGGAGCGGGCGGCTCGCAGCAGCACACCGGCTCGCAGCTGCGCATCGCCGGCTACGGTCCGGGCGCCGCGAACGTGGTGGGCCTCACCGACCAGACCGACACGTTCGGCACCATCACCGGCACCCTCGGCCTCACCCTCGACACCGCGTCGCTCAGCAAGCGCGCGTCGGTCAAGACGCCGGCGAAGGCCTCGGGCGGCGAGAGCGTCACCGTCAGCGCCAAGGGCTTCGCGGGCGACCGCCAGGTCACCATCGCGTTCGGCGAACAGACCCAGACGCTCGACGTCGTCGACGGCGCCGCGACGGCATCGTTCACGGTGCCCGCCGGCGCCAAGAGCGTCGATGTCGCGGTCACCGGCATCCAGTCCGGTGTCGTGAAGACGACCGCAGTGTCCGTCCGCAAGTAGCGACGCGACCCGCCACGGGCGGCCGGCTCCTCACGAGGGGGCCGGCCGCTCGGCGTCCAGCCCGGTCCCCGCACCGGGTCCACCCATGACGGATGTCACGGGCACGTCGTGACGCACGTGTGAGGGCCGCAACACCCCGGGCCGGAACCATGAAGACATGGAGATCACACAGACCACGACGGCGACGCGGACCGCGCCGGCCGCCGCCCCGCGCTGGGCCGTCGACGCGACCGATCTGCGCAAGAGCTTCGGCGCCGTCACCGCCGTCGACGGCGTCACGCTGCAGGTGCGACCGGGCGAGATCGTCGCGTTCCTCGGCCCCAACGGCGCCGGCAAGACCACCACCATCGACATGATGCTCGGGCTCTCGCAGCCCGGCTCCGGCACGGTGAAGGTGTTCGACGAGTCGCCGCGCGCGGCCATCGCCCACGGCCTCGTGAGCGCGGTGCTGCAGACCGGCGGCCTGCTGAAGGACATCACGGTCCGCGAGTCGCTCGACCTCACCGCGAGCCTGTTCGCCGACACGCGCCCGGTCACGGAGGTCATGCAGCGCGCCGGCATCTCCGAGATCGGCGACCGGCTCGTCGGCCTGTGCTCGGGCGGCCAGCAGCAGCGGCTGCGGTTCGCGATGGCGCTGCTGTCGGACCCGGGTCTGCTGATCCTCGACGAGCCGACCACCGGCATGGACGTCGAGGGCCGCCGGTCGTTCTGGAACGCCATCCGCGCCGACGCCGCCCGCGGCCGCACGGTGCTGTTCGCGACCCACTACCTCGACGAGGCCGACGAGTACGCCGACCGCATCGTGCTCATGAGCCGCGGCCGCATCGTCGCGGACGGCACGACCGCCGAGATCAAGAACCTCGTGTCGGGCCGCATCATCCACGCCACCCTCCCCGGCGCCGACCCGGTGGCGATCGCGGCACTCCCCGGCGTCGAGGACGTCGAGACCAAGGGCGACCGCATCGCCGTCCACACCAAGGACTCCGACGCGGTGGCCCGGCACCTGCTCACCCAGACCGCGGCGCGCGACCTAGAGATCACCGCCCAGAACCTCGAGAGCGTGTTCCTCGCCCTCACCTCGGAAGGGGACAAGTCATGACCACCGCCACCGCCATCACCACCACCGACCGCGTGCAGCTGGACCGCCGCGTCCCGCCCTTCGGCGGCTTCAACCTCACGTACCTCGGCATCGAGCTCAAGCGCAAGCTGCGCAACAAGCGCACGATGATCTTCACGATCGCCTTCCCGGTCGTGATGTTCATCATCATCGGCCTGCCGATGCGCGACACGCAGCTCACCGCCACCCCGATCGCGCAGGGCGGGCCCTCGGTCGCCGCGTACATCATGGTGTCGATGGCGATGTACGGCGCCATGATGTCGGCCACCCAGACCGGCGCGGCCGTGGCCGTCGAGCGGGCACAGGGCTGGAGCCGCCAGCTGCGCCTCACTCCCCTCAACCCGTTCGTCAACGTGATCGTCAAGATGATCGCGGGCATGCTGTTCGGCGTGGTGGCGATCGTCGCGACCTACGCGGCGGCCGCGATCGCCGGCATCCAGCTCTCGCCGATCCAGTGGATCGCCACCGGCCTCGCCGCCTGGCTCCTCGCCGGCGCCGTCTTCACGACGCTCGGACTCATGGTCGGCTACATGGTGCGCAGCGAGAACGTGGCCCAGATCACGAGCCTCGCGATCGTGGTGCTCGCCTTCCTCGGCGGGCTCTTCTACCCGATCAGCACGATGCCCGACTTCATGCAGGTGATCGCCAAGTTCACCCCGGTCTACGGCATCAGCGAGATCGCCCGCGAGCCGCTCACGGGCGCCCCGTTCGACGCCCTGGCGCTCATCAACGCCATCGTGTGGCTCGGCATCTTCATCGCCGGCACGGTGTTCTTCTTCCGTCGCGACACCAAGCGCGTGTGATGTCGAGAAGTGGATGCCGGCGGCCCGGGCCGCCGGCATCCACTTCTCTCTCACTCGGCAGGCCACGCCGAGTACGCGGCTTCTCGCCGAGGACGCATGTCATCGACGTCGAGGACGTGGTCGTTCGGCGAGAAACCGCGATGTCGACAAGAGGTGGAGCCGCCCTAGGGTGAAAGGCGAGGTGAGGCTGTGAGCGACCGTTCGGAGAAGCAGTCCTGGGGGCCGCTGTGGATCATGCGGCCCGGTGGGACCCGGCCGATCGACGGCTACACGGTGCCGTCGGTGCTCTGGTCGATGCCGGCACTGCGCTGGTATGTCGGCGGCGGCGTGTCGCTGCTGTGGGTCTTCAGCGCCGGCACCGAGATCGTGCGGGCCGCCCCGACGACGGCGTCGACCGTCGCCGGGATCACGCTGCTGTGCGTGTATGCGCTGGCGTTCCTCGTCGCGACGCCGATCAACTGGACGCTGCGGCCGATGCGGCGTGCGCTGCCCATCCTCGCGGTCTTCGCGCTGTCGTTCCTGCTCTGGCCGTGGCTCGGCTGGGGTGTCGGGGCCCTGTGGACGTACGTCGGCGTCGTCATCGCGACCGCGCTGCTGCCGTGGCGGGTGACCTGGATGTCGGTGTTCGGGCTCGCCGGCCTCGCACTGCTGTTCGACGTCATCGACGCCGGCTGGAACCCCGACGTGCTGTGGGTCCCCGCCATCATCGCCTCGATCTCGCTGATGATGGCCGCGTTCATGCGGTCGATCGACTCGCTGGCGCGCATGCGCGCGGCCCAGCGCGAGGTCGAGCGCCTCGCCGCAGAGCGCGAGCGGGGACGGGTGGCCCGCGACATCCACGACATCCTGGGGCACTCGCTCACCGTGATCACGGTCAAGACCGAGCTCGCCCGTCGGCTCGTCGACGCCGACCCCGAACGCGCCAAGGCCGAGCTCGCCGAGGTCGAGGCGCTCTCGCGCGGCGCCCTTGCCGATGTGCGGGCGACCGTGGCGGGCTTCCGCGGTGTCAGCGTCAGCGGCGAGCTCGCGGCGGCGCGGGTGGCCCTCGCCGCCGTCGACATCGTCCTCGACGCCCCGGCGACGACCGACGCGGTCGCGCCCGAGCACCGGGAGCTCGCCGGGTGGGTCGTGCGCGAGGGCGTGACGAACGTCGTGCGCCACGCCCGCGCGACGCGGTGCCGCATCCGCCTCGACCCGGGTCGCATCGCCGTCGAGGACGACGGCATCGGGCCGGTGGAGGGCGAGGCCGGCACCGGACTCGCCGGCCTCCGCGAGCGAGTGGACGCCGCCGGCGGACGCCTGGCGGTCGGCCGCAGCGACCTCGGCGGCTTCCGGCTGGAGGTGACGCTGTGATCCGGCTGCTCATCGCCGATGACCAGGCGCTCGTGCGCGGTGCGCTCTCTGCCCTGCTCGGGCTGGAGGGCGACATCGAGGTCGTGGCCGAGGTCGGCCGTGGCGACGAGGTCGTGGCCGCTGCCGTCGATGCGCAGGCGGATGTCGCCCTGCTCGACATCGAGATGCCCGGCATGGACGGGATCGCCGCGGCCGCAGCGCTGCGCAGCGCGATGCCGTCGTGCCGGGTGCTGATCGTCACGACCTTCGGCCGCCCCGGCTACCTCGCGCGCGCCATGCGCTCGGGCGCATCGGGGTTCGTCGTCAAAGACACGCCGGCCGCGCAGCTGGCCGACGCGGTGCGCCGCGTCGCCCAGGGCATGCGGGTCGTCGACCCCGCCCTGGCGGCCGATTCGCTCGCGCAGGGCGTCTCGCCGCTCACCGAGCGCGAGACCGATGTGCTCGCGACCGCACGCACCGGAGGGTCGATCGCCGACATCGCCCGCATCCTGCATCTGTCGGAGGGCACGGTGCGCAACCACCTGTCGAGCGCGATCGGCAAGACAGAGGGGCGCAACCGCGCCGATGCCGCCCGCATCGCGGAGGAGAACGGCTGGCTCTGAGCCGTCCGAGCGGGCTCGTGTCGAAGCGCGGGCCCGATCGCGTCGTCGGGTGCCGTGATGCCCCACTGACGGCGATCCAGCCCGGCGCTTCGACGCGCTCGACGAGTGGGCCGCGCTATCCGCGGAGGCCGAAGTGGTCGAGCTCGGCATCGTCGAGCATGCGGCTGCGGATGATGAACCGGTTGCCGGTCGGCCCCTCGACGCTGAACCCGGCGCCCCGACCGGGCACCACATCGATCGTGAGGTGCGTGTACTTCCAGTACTCGAACTGCGCCGCCGAGATGAAGACCTCGACGGAGTCGTCCAGGCCCACGTCGAGGTCGCCCAGCCGGACGTCCGACGGTCCGATCATGAACATGCCGACGGGGAAGCACATCGGCGCGCTGCCGTCGCAGCAGCCGCCGGACTGGTGGAACATCAGCTGTCCGTGCTGAACCGTGAGCTGACGAAGAAGGGATGCCGCGGCATCCGTCACCGCCACACGCGAGTAGGTGCGGGTCTCGGCCATCGGGACTCCTTGTCGTTCTCCGGTCGCTGAGCGAGCGAAGCGAGACGAGACGCCTCGGACTCTGCGCAAGGCTCCGGCGTTTCGTCTGCGCTCGTCCTCGCTCCGCTCGACGAGCGGCGGAGAGGGGTCCGGGCGGAGCGTCTGGGGCGCGCTCCGCCCGGGCCGGGGATGCCGGTCCAGCCCCCCGGTGGGACCGGCGGTGGGGGCTCAGAAGAAGCCCATGCTGCCTTCGGCATACGACACCAGCAGGTTCTTCGTCTGCTGGTAGTGGTCGAGCATCTTCAGGTGGTTCTCGCGTCCGATGCCCGACTGCTTGTATCCGCCGAACGCGGCGTGCGCGGGGTACTGGTGGTACGTGTTGGTCCAGACGCGGCCCGCCTCGATCGAGCGTCCGGCGCGGTACGCCGTGTCGCCCGACCGGCTCCAGACACCGGCGCCGAGGCCGTACAGGGTGTCGTTCGCGATGCTGACGGCGTCGTCGAAGTCGTCGAAGCTCGTGACCGACACCACAGGCCCGAAGATCTCCTCCTGGAAGATGCGCATGTCGTTCGTGCCCTCGAACACCGTCGGCGCCACGTAGTAGCCGCCCGACAGGTCGCCGCCGAGGTCGACGCGCTCACCGCCCGCAAGCAGCTTCGCGCCGCCCGCCTTGCCGATCTCGATGTACGACAGGATCTTCTCGAGCTGGTCGTTCGAGGCCTGCGCGCCGATCATCGTCGCCGGGTCGAGCGGGTTGCCCTGCACGATCTTCGAGACGCGCTCGAGCCCGTCGCCGAGGAACCGGTCGTAGATCGAGCGCTGGATGAGCGCGCGCGACGGGCACGTGCACACCTCGCCCTGATTGAGCGCGAAGAACGTGAAGCCCTCCAGCGCCTTGTCGTAGTAGGCGTCGTCGGTGGAGCGCGCGACGTCCTCGAAGAACACGTTCGCGCTCTTGCCGCCGAGCTCGAGCGTCACCGGGATGAGGTTCTGCGACGCGTACTGCATGATGAGGCGGCCGGTGGTGGTCTCGCCCGTGAACGCGACCTTGCGGATGCGCTTGTGCTGCGCGAGCGGCGCGCCCGCCTCGATGCCGAAGCCGTTGACGATGTTCACGACGCCTGCCGGCAGCAGGTCGCCGATGATGTCGAACAGGAAGAGGATCGACGCCGGCGTCTGCTCGGCGGGCTTGAGCACGACGCAGTTGCCGGCCGCGAGCGCGGGGGCGAGCTTCCACGTGGCCATGAGGATCGGGAAGTTCCACGGGATGATCTGGCCGACCACGCCGAGCGGCTCGTGGAAGTGGTACGCGACGGTGTCTTCGTCGATCTGGCTGAGCGAGCCCTCCTGGGCGCGCAGGACGCCGGCGAAGTAGCGGAAGTGGTCGACGGCCAGCGGGATGTCGGCGGCCAGGGTCTCGCGGACGGGCTTGCCGTTCTCCCACGTCTCGGCGACGGCGATGCGCTCGAGGTTCGCCTCGATGCGGTCGGCGATCTTGTTGAGGATGTTCGCGCGCTCGGAGGGCGTCGTGCGCTTCCACGACTCGAACGCCTTCCAGGCGACGTCCACCGCGCGGTCGACGTCTTCGACGGTGCCACGGCCGACCTCGGTGAACGGCTTGCCGGTCACCGGACTGATGTTCTCGAAGTACTGGCCCTTGATCGGCTCGACGAACCCGCCGCCGATGTAGTGGCCGTAGCGGGGGCGGTAGTCGGCGATCGAGCCGCGCTGCCCGGGGGCGGCGTAGACGCTCGAGACGCCCTCTTCGACGATGGTCATGCTGGTCTCCTTCGACGCTTCGGCGACGGTCGTCGTCACCTGCGAAGAAGGTAGGCCGCGCAACGTTGCATCACGTTGCGCGGCCTCGCGACGCGCGCGGGGGCGGGATGCCGCGGCTCAGTGCTGCACGGCGACGGCGAGGTTCTCGCGCGCCCACAGGCCCAGCTGCTGCAGGACCGGCACGAGCTTCTCACCCTGCGGCGTCAAGGAGTACGTCACGGCGACGGGCGGACCGGGGTCCACATCGCGCCTGACGAGCGAGGCCTCGGCGAGCTCGGAGAGCCGATCCGACAGAACGGCGTCGCTGATCCCGGCGACGGCGCGGCGCAGGGCGACGAACGAGAGCGGGCCGCGGCTCAGTCCGTCCAGGATCATGCCGTTCCACCGCTTGCCGAGGATCGAGAACGCGAGCGTGATCGCCGCGTCGCACGCGTGCACCTCGGGTTCCGGTTCGGACATGGCTCCATCCTAGGCGTGCTACGCTCACGCTAGTCGCTCTGTTTTTCATAGCGACTATGAGAATCGAGAACAGGACCGCACGTCATGACCCTTTTCCGCCTGGATGCCAGCATCCTTCCTGCGACCTCGGCCAGCCGCGAGCTCGGCGACCTCGTCGAGGCCGAGTGGACCGCCGCACATCCCGCCTCGACCGTGGTCCGTCGCGACCTGGCCGCCGATCCGGTGCCGGCCACCGCGTGGCGCGACGCCGTGCAGGGCGGCTTCACCCCTGAGGCCGAGCGCACCGACGAGCAGCGCGCGGCGACCGCCCTCGCCCACGCGCTGGCGGACGAGCTGCGCGGCGCCGAGGCGCTGCTGTTCACCGTGCCTCTCTACAACTACGGCGTCTCGCAGCACTTCAAGACGTGGTTCGATCTCGCGTACACCGTGCCGGGCATCGACCCGCAGGGGACCGACCTGCGCGGGAAGCCGGCCACCCTCGTGACCGTGCTCGGCGGCAACTATGCAGAGGGGACGCCCAAGGAGGGCTGGGACCACTCCACCGCGTGGCTGCGCCGCGCGCTCGAGGATGTCTGGGGGCTCGACCTGCGCGTCGTGCAGCGGCCGTTCACCCTCGTCGGCGTGAACCCGGCGCTCGACGCCTTCGCCGCGCCGGCGGCCGAGCTGAAGCGATCCGCCGAGACGGACGCCGTACGTTCCGGTCGCGAGCTCGCCGAGCTGCGCGGAGCGAAGGTCGCCTGACCGCAGAGGTGGGTCGCCCGTCGCGCGGGCGGCCCACCGTTTCGCAGTCTTCAGGCCCCGAGGCGCTCGCGGACGCCCGCGAAGTGCATGTTCTCCATCACGCCGAGCAGGTTGCCGAAAGGGTCGACGACGGATGCCGTCACGAACCCCTCGCCGCGCACCGTGACCGGCTGGAACTCGGTCGCGCCTCGTTCGAGGAGCGCCGCGTTGACCGCCGCGACGTTGTCGACCTGCCAGTACAGGATCGGTCCGCCGGGCGCCGTGGGCGCGGCGTCGGGCCGCCACGAGGCGTCGATGATGCCGAACTCGTGCTCGTACGGGCCGACGCGGAACTCCACGTACCCCGGACGACGGAAGTAGGGCTCGATACCCAGCACCTCGGCGTACCAGGCGGCCGCGGCATCGAGGTCGGCGGAGTAGACGTTCTGGGTCGCGAATCCGTTGAGCATGAGGGTTCCTCTCCTTGAGTGAACCCATCATGGCGAGTATTGCGGACAGATCAGGTCCGCAATCAGGCGTCGTTCTCGAGCTTCTCGATCCGCATCACCAGCCCCGCCCGTCGCGGAGAGCGGGCGGGGAGCATCGACAGGCACAGTCTCAGCAACTCGACATCGCCGGCGCCGGCATCGGTCTCGGCGAACGCCAGCAGGACCTCGATGGATGCCTCAGCCATGAGCGCCTCGCGCAACGCCGTCCGCACGGTGTCGCGGAGCTCCTCGACGCCAGGTGCGACGGAGTCGGGCAGAACGTCGCCGCGATAGGCCGCGAGGGCCACGCGGTGCGCACCACGGTCGAGGAGCGAGAGCACCTGATGCGCGTCGGTCTCGAGCTCCACGCTCAGCCGGTACGGCCGCGACTCCGGCACGAGCGCGGGCGCCGCCGCCGTGAGCGCCCGCCGCAGGCGCACCATCTCGGCGCGCAGCGTGACTGCAGACGACTCTCGCCCCGTCTCGCCATAGACCAGGTCGCCGAGCCGCTCTGCCGACAGGCCCTGTCGGTGCACGGCGAGCATGAGCAGCAGCTCGGCGTGGCGCGCACCCAGCTCCGACACGGTCTCGACGCCGTCGCCGGCGACCTCCAGCAGCGCGCGATCGCGCCCCAGCACTCGCAGCGTCGCGCGCGTCGGCTCCACCCGGCGTGCCGCGGCGCGGCGGGGCCCGCTTCCTGGTCCCCGAGCCTGCCGAGGGGCGGCACGGGCCCGGAGCCGCGCCACCAGGAGTTCACCCTCGATGGCACGGGCCGTGGCATCCACCAGCAGCTGAGCCTGCGGCGTGACGGCCTCGACGCCGCCGGTGACATCGATCACGCCCAGCAGGCGCCGCGTCTCAGGATCGTGCACAGGCGCCGCCGTGCACGACCACGGCTGCACGAGCCGGTTGTAGTGCTCCGCCCCGCGGATCTGCACCGAGCGGTCGAGCGCGAGCGCGGTCCCGGGTGCGGCGGTGCCCACCGCGTCCTCCGACCAGTTGGCGCCCTCGACGAAGCCCATGTCACCGGTGAGACGCCGCACGTGCCGGTCGCCCTCGACCCACAGCAGGCGTCCGGCGGCGTCGCCGACCGCCACCGCGACGCCCGACTCCGAGGCATCGCCGGGCAGCAGCAGCCCGCGGACCATGTCGATCACCGCGGCGAGCGGGTGCGTTCGCCGGTACTCCTCGAGCTCCTCGGCGGTGAGGTCCAGCGGCGGCAGCGCCTCGGCCGCGACGAGGCTGTCGAGCGAGCGCCGCCACGAGTCGCGCACCAGCATGCGCACGTCGCCGAGCCGCTGATCGCCGGTGTTGCCGGCCACGAGCTCTTCATGGGCGCGCTCGATCAGCAGACGGGACGTCTCGGGCGACACCTCGCGTCGTTCTGACCAGGGTGATGACACGGCGGCTCCGATCGGCATCGGTGGAGCGTGCGTCCAGTGTAGGCGCGGGCGCCGGGCCCGGCATCCGTCGATCCGTCAGCTCGCGCGCCAGGCCTCCCGGCGCGCGGCCTGTTCGGTGGGGTCCGGCACGGGCAGCGACGCGAGCAGGCGCTTGGTGTAGTCCTGCTGCGGGTCGCCCAGCACGCGCGCGGTCGGGCCCTCTTCGGCGATCACGCCCTTGTGCAGCACCACCACGCGATGCGCGAGCATGTCCACGACGGCGAGGTCGTGCGTGATGAACAGCGTCGCGAACCCGAACTGCTGCTGCAGCTCGCGGAACAGCTCGAGCACCCGTGCCTGCACCGACACGTCCAGCGCGCTGGTCGGCTCGTCGGCGATCAGCAGCTTGGGGTCGAGCGCCAGGGCACGGGCGAGCGAGGCGCGCTGACGCTGCCCGCCCGACAGCTCGTGCGGGAACCGGTCGCCGTAGTCGCGCGGCAGCTGCACCGCCTCGAGCAGCTCGTCCACGCGACCGCGGGCGTCGGCGGGGCTCTGCGCGCGCCCGTGCACCACGAGCGGCTCGGCGACGCAGTCGGCGATCGTGAGCAGCGGGTTGAAGCTCGTCGCGGGGTCCTGGAAGACGAACCCCATCTCGCTCCGGCGCCCCCGGAACTCCCTCTCCCGCACGCCCTTCATCTCGGTGCCGAGCACCCGCAGCGATCCCTCCGCGACGGGGGTGAGCCCCGCGATGGCGCGGCCGATGGTGGTCTTGCCCGACCCGCTCTCGCCGACGAGGCCGACCACCTCTCCCGGCGCGATCGAGAAGCTCACGCGGTCGACCGCGCGGAAGGTGGGACGCCCGAGGCGTCCCGGGTATTCGATGACGAGATCGGATGCCGCCACCGTCGGTTCGCCCGCACCCACGGCCGGCAGGCCCCGGTCGACGACCTCGACCCGAGGCACGGCGGCCAGCAGCCGCTTGGTGTAGTCGTGCTGCGGCGTCGCGAACAGCTCGCGCACCGGCGCGGTCTCGACGATCTCGCCGTCGTACATGACGGCGACGCGGTCGGCGAGGTCGGCGACGACGCCCATGTTGTGGGTGATGAGCACGATCGCGGTGCCGGTCTCGTCGCGCAGCGTCCGCAGCAGGTCGAGGATCTCGGCCTGCACCGTGACGTCCAGCGCCGTGGTCGGCTCGTCGGCGAGGATCACCGCGGGCTCCAGCGCGAGGGCCATCGCGATGACGACCCGCTGCTTCTGCCCGCCCGAGAACTGGTGCGGATAGTCGTTGACGCGCCGTTCGGGATCCGGGATGCCGACACGTCGGAGCATCTCGACGGCCCGGATCTTCGCCTGCTTCTTGTCGATGCGACCATGGGCCTGCATGCCCTCGATGAGCTGCCAGCCGACGGTGAAGACGGGGTTGAGGGCGGTCGAGGGCTCCTGGAAGATCATCGCCGCCTTGGCGCCGCGCAGCTCCCGCAGCTCGTCGTGCGGGATCCCGACGACGTTCTCGCCCTCCAGCAGCACCGTTCCCTGCATCGTCGCCGTCTCAGGCAGCAGCCCGAGGATCGAGCGGGCGGTGACGGTCTTGCCGCTGCCGGACTCGCCGACGATCGCGAGCACCTCGCCGCGGCGCACGTCGAGGGACACACCGCGGACGGCCGTGACCTCTCCGGCGTCGGTCGAGAAGGTGATGCCCAGGTTGCGGATCTCGACCGGCACCGCGGTCGTGTCGTGGGCGCTCATTCGACCTCTCCCATGAACTCGCGGCTCGCCGGCTGCTGTGCGGCCACCGCGTCGGCGGGTGTGAGCGTCTTGGACGCCCGTCGGCGCGCACGCAGTCGCGGATCGGCCAGGTCGTTGAGGCTCTCGCCGATGAGGGTGACGCCGAGCACGACGAGCACGATCGCGACGCCCGGCGGGATCGCCGTCCACCAGATGCCGCTCGTGACGTCGCTGATCGACTTGTTGAGGTCGTAGCCCCACTCGGCGGCGGCGGTCGGCTCGATGCCGAAGCCGAGGAAGCCGAGCGCCGCGAGCGTCAGGATCGCCTCGGACGCGTTGAGCGTGAAGATGAGCGGCAGGGTGCGCGTCGAATTGCGGAACACGTGGCGGAACATGATGCGCCACGTCGAGGCGCCGGTCACCTTCGCCGACTCGACGAACGCCTCGGACTTCACGCGCACCGTCTCGGCGCGCACGACGCGGAAGTACTGGGGGATGAACACGACGGTGATCGAGATGGCCGCCGACAGGATGCCGGCCCATAGCCCCGACTGGCCGCCGCTGATGGCGATCGAGGCGACGATCGCGAGCAGCAGGGTCGGGAAGGCGTAGATCGCGTCGGCGATCACGACGAGGGTGCGATCGGCCCAGCCGCCGAAGTACCCCGACACGAGTCCCAGCAGGATGCCGGCGAAGATCGACAGCACGACGGCGACGATGATCACCAGCAGCGCGGTCTGCGCTCCCCAGATCGTTCGCGACAGCACGTCGTACCCGCCGACGGTGGTGCCGAGCCAGTGCTCGGCGCTCGGCGGCTGCTGCGAGCCGAAGTTCTCTCCGTCCGCCGCCAGCTGGTTGTAGCTGTACGGCGCGATCCAGGGCGCGAAGATCGCCATGACGATGAAGACACCGGTGAGCACGAGACCCGCGACGAGCATGCCGCGCTGCAGTCCGACGCTCTGACGGAACTGGTGGATGACCGGCAGACGGTCCACGAGGCGAAGGCGGGCCATGTTCAGTACCTCACCCTCGGGTCGACGAAGGCCGCGATGACGTCGACGATGAAGTTCGTGAACGCCACGATGATCGCCAGCAGCACGACGATGCCCTGCACCGCGACGAAGTCGCGCGCCAGCAGGTACTGCGTCAGCTGGAATCCGAGGCCCTTCCACTCGAACGTCGTCTCGGTGAGCACCGCACCACCCAGCAGCACCGCGATCTGCAGGCCGATGACCGTGATGATGGGGATCAGCGCGGGTCGGTAGGCGTGCGTGCGCACAAGACGTCCTTCGCGGATGCCGCGAGATCGGGCCGCGTCGATGTAGGGCATGTTGAACGTGCCGATCACGTTGGTGCGCACGAGCCGCAGGAAGATGCCGGCGGTGAGAAGACCCAGGCAGGCCGCGGGCAGGATGGCGTGGATCAGCACATCCTGCACATACGCCGGATTTCCTGACGCGAGTGCGTCGATGAGGTAGATCCCGGTGCCGCCCTCCCTGGTCAGGGCGATCTCGGTGCGCACGTCGGCCCGGCCGCTGGCGGGAAGCCAGTCCAGCCACACCGAGAAGACCAGCTTGGCGACGAGGCCCGAGAAGAACACCGGCGTCGCGTAGAACAGGATCGCCGAGACGCGGAGCACCGCGTCGGTGGGGCGGTCGCGGCGCGCAGCCGCCAGCATCCCGAACGGAATGCCGACCGCGAACGCGATGATGAGCGCGTAGATCGCGAGTTCGAGGGTCGCCGCACCGTACGTGAGCAGAACCTCGGACACCGGCTGGTTGTCCGACAGCGTGGTGCCGAAGTCGCCGGTGAAGATGTGGCCGAGGTACTCCAGGTACTGGACGATGAGCGGCCGATTGTACCCTGCGGCCTCGATGCGCTCCTGCAGTTGATCGGGAGGCAGCCGTCCGCCGAGCGCGGCGGTGATCGGGTCGCCGGTCAGCCGCATGAGGAAGAACACGAGTGTGACGAGGATGAGGATCGTGGGGAAGATCAGGACGAACCTGACCAGCAGATAGCGCCACAGCGTGGTTCCGCCCCGCCCCTTCGAACGGTGGAGCATGGGCGGCGGCTCATCGATGGGGACGAGCTCGACGTCTGTTGTCGTCATTGACTCAGGTCCTGCTTTCGTGCTCGGTCCCAGACGGGACGCGGGCGGACGCGGACGTGGGGCGGCCCGGGAAGGGCCGCCCCACGCTCACGGATTACTTCTTCTCGAGCGGTGCGAAGCGGAACTTGAACGACGCGTCGAGGGTGACGCCGCTCATGTCCTTCGTCGCGTACGCCGTCTCGTTGCCCTGCAGCAGCGGGAGGGTCGAGAGGAGCTCGCCGACGCGGGCCTGGATGTCCTCGATCTCCTGCGTGCGCGCGGCCGGGTCGGTCTCGGACGCCTGCTTCAGGATGAGCTCCTCGGTCTGGGCGTCGCTGAAGTGGTTGCCCAGGAAGTTCTTCGTCAGGAAGAACGGGGTGAGGTAGCTGTCGGGGTCGCTGTAGTCCGGGTACCAGCCGAGCTGGTACGACGGGTACACGTCGGCCGTGCGGTCCTTCGAGTACTGCACCCACTCGGTGGACTGCAGGTCGACCTCGAACAGGCCGTCCTTCTCGAGCTGCTGCTTGACCATCGCGTACTCGTCACCCGACGACGGCCCGTAGTGGTCGTCCGAGTTGTACTGCAGGCTGAGCTTGACGGGGACCGTGACGCCGGCGGCCTCGAGCGTCGCCTTGGCCTTGTCGGCGTCGGGTCCGCCACTGCCGTCGCCGTAGAGGTCCTTCAGCACCTCGGTGGCGCCGTTGAAGCCCTCGGGCACGAAGGAGTAGAGCGGCTTGTACGTGCCCTTGTACACCTGGTCGGCGATCGCCTGGCGGTCGACGAGGTCAGCGGCGGCCTGACGGACGGCGAGCGCCTTGGCCGGGTCAGCCTCGGGCGTGGTCGCGCCGTACGGCATCGTGTTGAAGTTGAACACGATGTAGCGGATCGACCCGCCGGGACCCTCGGTGACCGCGACGTCCTCGTTCTTCTTGAGATCCGCGGTGTCGGTGGCCGACAGCGTCCGGTACGCGACGTCGATGTCGCCCTTCTGGATGGCGAGCTTGAGGTTCGACGAGTCGGCGAAGTACTGCAGGACCACAGCCGAGTTGACCGGCTTGTCGAGCAGGCCCTTGTAGTTCTCGTTCGGCTCGAATTCGGCGGTCTTGTTGAAGTCGTACGACGTGATCTTGTAGGGGCCGCCGAACGCGTTCGCCTTGACGATGTCGTTGTCGGGTGTGACGGCGTCCGCCGAGAACACCTCGTCGTCGACGATCGCACCGGGGAAGCTCGTGAGGATGTACGGGAAGATCTGGTCGTTCTCGCTCTTGAGGTGGAACACGACAGTGGTGTCGTCAGGCGTCTCGACGCTGTCGAGGTTGTAGAGCAGGCTCGACGCGCCGTTCGGGTCGTTGATCTTGATGTTGCGGTCGAACGAGAACTTGACGTCGGCCGACGTCAGATCGTTGCCGTTGGCCCACTTGAGTCCCGCCGGCAGCTTGACCGTGTACTCGGTCGGCGAGGTGAACTCGGCCGACTCGGCGAGGTCGGGAACGACCTCGGTGCTGTTGTAGTCGGTGTTGACGAGATACGGGAAGACCTGCGTCTGGACGGTCAGCGAGCCGTTGTCGTACGAGCCCGCCGGGTCGAGCGTGGTGACCTTGTCGGTGGTGCCCACGATGATCGAGGCGTCCCCGGAATCGCCGGAGTCGCCCGAATCACCGCCGTTGCCGCCGCCGGCGCAGCCGGCGAGGAGCAGGGCGGAGGCCCCGAAGGCTCCGATGGCGAGACCGATCCGGCCCCGCGCGCTGTGGTGCAGTGACATTGTGTGCAACCTCTGCTGGTCGGGTAGCCGCGTCTCCGATGACACGACTCGTGGCGCTATCTTCACCCGCACGCGGCGGCAAGGCAATCGAGTGAACGATTCGTAACCGAACTGAAACCCGCCCGACGTGAGACCGGGTGTCAGCCCTCGTGGCCGCCGCGCCGCGCCTCGCGGCGGTCGATCCCGTTCGTGGCCAGGCGGTGCAGCGGCCAGGTCAGCAGCAGCAGGAACATGACCCAGTAGCCGAGCGCGGGGATCAGCAGCGACGCCGCGAGCGCCAGCGCGAACAGCGCGGCGGTGATGATGTCGGCCGCGAGCCCGTGACGCAGCCGGATCGGCTCGATCCGGTGGAGTTCGGGATGGCGCATGACGTACAGCCGCGTGAGCATGAGCATGAGGCTCGTGGCCAGCAGCGACCCGATGTAGAGCAGCTTCTGCGTGGCGTCCGTGTCCATCTGCCCGACGATCGCGGTCGCGACCGGCAGCCACACGATCGTGAACATCCACGCGACGGTGAGCCAGATGAGCGCGTTGGTCACGCGCTCGACGCGGTCGAACAGCCGGTGGTGGCTCATCCAGAAGTTGGCGATCAGCACGAAGCTCAGCGCGAACGTCAGCAGCTGGCCGGACTCCTGGTCGAGCCATTGCGCGGCGTTCGCGCCCTCGCGACCGAGCTCGGTCACGCTCTCCATGAGGGGGAGGATCAGCAGCGTCATCGCGATCGCGACGACGGCGTCGGTGAAGGCCTTCAGCCGTTCGGCCGACAGCAGCGGCGACGCCGCCGCGTTGCCGAGCTCGCTCACGCGCGGGCCTCCCACCAGGCCCGCAGTCGCCGCTCCGCCTCTTCTTCGCCGAGCACGCCCTCGTCCAGGCGCAGATCGAGCAGGAAGCGGTAGGCCTCGCCGACCTCGCGACCGGGCGCGATGCCGAGGATCTGCTGGATCTGGTTGCCGTCGAGGTCAGGCCGGATGGCATCCAGCTGCTCCTGCGCGGCGAGCTCCGTGATCCGGCGCTCGATGTCGTCGTACGCCGAGGCCAGGCCCCGCGCCTTGCGGACGTTGCGGGTCGTGACGTCGGCCCGCGTGAGGATGTGCAGGCGTTCGAGCTCGGGCCCGGCATCCCGGACGTACCGACGCACCGCCGAGTCCGTCCACGCGCCCTCGGAGTACCCGAAGAACCGCAGATGCAGCTCGATGAGCCGCGTCACCGTCGCGATCGTGTCGGAGTCGAACCGCAGCTCCTGCAGGCGCTTGCGCGCGAGCCGGGCGCCCTTGAGGTCGTGGTGGTAGAAGGTCACGCCGCCGCCGGGCTCCAGGCGCCGCGTGGCCGGCTTGCCGATGTCGTGCAGCAGCGACGCCAGGCGCAGCGGCACGTCGGGCGCGGCATCCGGATTCCGCTTCTTCTCGAGCTCGATCGCCTGCCGCAGCACGGTGAGCGAGTGCTCGTACACGTCCTTGTGGTGGTGGTGCTCGTCGACCTCGAGCTGCAGCGCCGGGATCTCGGGCAGGAACTGGGCGATGAGTCCGGTCTCGACGAGCAGGCGGATGCCGCGCACCGGGTCGTCGGTCGCCAGCAGCTTCACGAGCTCGCCCTGGATGCGCTCGGGGCTGACGATGTCGAGCGTCTGGCGCAGCTCGGCCATCGCCGCCTCGGTGTCGGGGTCGACGGCGAACCCGAGCTGCGAGGCGAACCGCGCGGCGCGCAGCATGCGCAGCGGATCGTCGCCGAAGCTCACCTGCGGGTCGGCGGGGGTGCGCAGCACGCCGTGCAGCAGATCCTCGACGCCACCGGTCGGATCGACGAGCGTGCGGCCGGGAACCCGCAGGGCCATCGCGTTGACGGTGAAGTCGCGGCGCACGAGATCGCTCTCGAGGGTGTCGCCGAACTCGACGGTGGGCTTGCGGGTGACGCCGTCATAACTGTCGGCGCGGTAGGTCGTGATCTCGACCTGCTCGCCGCGCACGCGCGCGCCGATGGTGCCGAAAGCGCGGCCGATGTCCCACTGCGTCGAGCTCACCGGCTTGACGACGCGCAGGATGTCGTCGGGGCGCGCGTCGGTCGTGAAGTCGAGGTCGTTGGTGCGCCGGTCCAGCAGCGCATCGCGCACCGGGCCCCCGACGATCGCGAGGTCGAAGCCCGCGTCCGCGAAGGCTCGAGCGAGGGTGTCGACGACGGGGGACTCGGCAAGCGCGCCGAGGCGCGCGATGCCCTCGGCCATGTTGAGCATTGCTTCAGCCTACCGAGCGTCAGTCGGCGAACCGCAGGAATCCGGTGAACGTCAGCTCGCGCACACGAGGGAGCAGATCGGCCCGCAGTGCGCCGGCGTCGACCCCCAGGAGCTGCGCGATGGCGTCGATCAGCACGCCGACCGGCAGGTCGCCGTCGCAGGCGCCCACGAGGGCGGCCAGTCCCGGATCCACCCCCAGCGCCCGGCCGAACCCGCCGCCCTGGCGCAGCTCGATGACGGTGGGGTCCTCGGCGCCGGGCAGGTGGTGGCGCGCCTCGGTGACATCCCCTGCGACGACGAGCACCGAGGCCGCGAGCGCCGTATCGTCGAGCGCCGCGAGGCGATCATGTGCATCGAGCGCATCGGCCAGGTGCGCGCCGAGGCTGTCGCCCGGCCGCGCGGTGTGAAGGCTCTCGTACCGGGCGAGGCTCGCAGCGCCCTCGGCCGGACGCCGCAGCAGGATGTACCCGAAGCCGACCTCGGTCACCCCGCGCGCCGCGAAGTCGTCCAGCCACGCGTCGACGAGCCGCGCGAAGCCGGGCGTCCCGGGAAGCGTGCCGCCGTCGCGGACCCACAGCTCGGCGTACGACAACGGGTCGAGACTCTCGCGCTCGACCACCCAGGCGTCCAGCGCGACCGGGGACGACGCCACCCAGGAACGCACGCGGTCGAGCCCGCTCTGCATCCCACCTTCCGGCGTTTCGCGGGTCTCCCAGTTGCCGAGCAGCTGCGCGACGCCGCCGGGGGTCAGGTGCTCGCCGACGCCGGTGACGAACGCGGCCACGACATCGTCGCCGGCCATGCCGCCGTCGCGGTACTCGTACGCCGGGATGTCGGCGACGCGCGGCGTGATGACGAACGGCGGGTTGGACACCACGCGGTCGAACTGCTCGCCCGCGACCGGGTCGAACAGGCTGCCGAACCGGGTCTCGATCGCGTCGACGCCGTTCAGCAGCGCGTTCAGGCGCGTGAAGGCGAGTGCCCGCTCCGAGATGTCGGTCGCGACGATGTGGTCGACGTGCGCGCGGGCGCGCAGCGCCTGGATGCCGCATCCCGCGCCGACATCGAGGCCGCGCGCCGCGGGCGTCGGCAGCTGCAGGCCGGCGAGCGTCAGCGATGCGCCGCCCACGCCGAGCACGTGGTCCTCGGGCAGCGGACCGCCCAGCGCGGCCTCGTCGAGATCGCTCGCGATCCACCACTGGCCGGATCCCGTCGCGTCCGCGTACGACTGCGGGCGCACCACCGCCAGCGGCCGCACCTCGCCCGCCTCGACCCTCGCCAGTCCCAGCCGCGCGAGCCCGTCGGCGCCGGTGCGCGGCAGAGCGAGATCAGTGGATGCCGCGGCCGCCGGCATCCCGAGCACGAGAAGCCGCGCGAGCACGGCCAGGGCGTCGTCGCGGTCGCCGAGCGCGCGCAGCGCCGGTGAACGCAGGCCGCGTGCGATGGCGTCGTCGGCCGCCTCACCCCACGCGGTGCGCACGCCCTCGGCGGTGAATCCGGCGCCGTCGAGATCGGCGGCGAGCGAACGGCAGAGGGCGGGGTCCGGTTCGGGAAGCACGCCTTCACGTTATCCGCCCGGCGTCCGGCGGGCTCGGAGCCGTGGACCGTAGAATCACAGACGATCGTGCGGTCAGGACATCGCACAGGAGCGAAACCCCCGACAGGATGATCGTGACCAGACCGCGGGCTCTGCGGCGCCCCCCACGCCGCGCCCCTCGCCTTGCGACCGCTGTGCTCGCCGCAGCAGCGGCGCTGGCCGTCGCGCTGCCCGTCCCGGCGTCGGCCGCCACCGAGCCCTCGCCCACACCGACCCCGACGTCGTCGATCGCTCCGGGCACCACCGTCTTCACGCTGTCGCCCGTGTCGAACGGCATCGTCCGGCCCGGCGACGCCCTGACGGTGTGGGTCTCGCTGCAGAACGGCACCGACGCCGAGATCCCCGCGACGGATGTGACCCTCTCGCTCGGGCGGACGCCGCTCGCCACGCGCACCGACCTGCGCGACTGGCTGGGCGGCGACGTCGAAGAGGCCGCGGTCTCGCCGATCGCCGTCGAGCCCCTCCCTGCCGTGCAGCCCGGCGGCAGCGAAGAGGGCGCGGTCACCATCGCGGCCGACGACCCGGCCCTCGCCGGCCTGACGCCCGGCGTCTACCCCCTGTCCGCGTCGTACGCGGCCGACACGGGGCTGGTCACCTCGACCAGCGCCCTCGTGGTCCCCGATGACGCCCGCGAACCCGTCGCCGTCGGTGTCGTGGTGCCGATCACGGCGGGTCCTCGCGTCGAGGGTCTGCTCACCTCCGACGAACTCGCCGAGCTCACCGCCCCCGACGGCACGCTCACCAGCCAACTCGGCGCCGTCACCGGCACGAACGCGATCCTCGCCGTCGACCCGGCGATCCCGGCCTCGATCCGCGTGCTGGGCACGTCGGCGCCGCAGCCCGCTTTGGAGTGGCTGGCGCAGCTCGAGGCGCTCCCCAACTCACGGTTCGCGCTGCAGTTCGGCGACGCCGACGTGACGGCACAGCTGCAGTCGGGCCTGCGTCGTCCGCTCACCCCGACGTCGTTCACGTACGCGATGTCGGCCGGCGACTTCACGGCGACCACCCCGTCGCCCACTCCCACACCGGCGCCCACCCCGTCCGCGACCACGGTTCCCGGCGACACGCTGCCGTCGACCGAAGAGCTGCTCGACATCGGCGCGGTCGGCGGCGCCCCGGTGTACTGGCCGGCCGACGGCACGGCCGATGCCGAGGTGGTCGACGCGCTCGGCGGTCTCGGCACCGACGAGAACCCGTCGCTGACGGTCATCTCCTCGGCGACGACGCGGACCGGATCCGCCGGCGGCACCGTCGCAGCCCACGCGAGGCTCGGCGACGCCGAGGTCCTCGTCTACGACAGCGACGTGTCCACTGCCCTGCAGGAGGGGTCGTCCATCGATCAGACGTGGCTCCGCGGCGCACCGCTCACCGCCGCGACCGCGTACCTCTCGTTCGCGACGGCCGAGTCCTCGGGCCCCCTTCTCGTGACGGTGGGGCGCGGCGAGGACCGCTCACGCCTCGGCCTCGGCACCGCCATCTCGGCCGCGTCGGCGGCACCGTCGGTCGAGCCGCGCACACTGGCGACGCTCACCTCGAGCGATGCCGGGACGACGGAGCTCGTCGACATCGACGCGTCCCCGGAGCGTGCGGCCGCGGCATCCGGTCTGGTCGCCGACGAGGACGAGCTCGGACGCTTCGCCACGATCCTCGACGACCCGACTCTGCTCACCGGGCGCGAGCGCGCCGAGATGCTGCAGGTGCTCGGCGTCGGCTGGGTCGGCGACCCGGAGTGGCCGACAGTGCTCGCCGAACACCGCGCCGCCACGCGCACCACGCTGGACTCGGTGAGCCTGCTGCCCACGACGCCCACCAATCTCTTCGGTTCGCGGGCGCCCCTGCAGTTCTGGGTGCGCAACGACCTGCCCTATCCCGTCAACCTCGTGCTCTACACGACGCCCGACAACCTGCGCCTGGACGTGCAGGGCGAGACGCCCGTCATCGCCACGCCGCAGAGCAACACCCGCGTCGACGTGCCGGTGCAGGCCCGGGTCGGTCGCGGCGAGGTCACGCTGACCCTGCAGCTGCGCAGCCCCGCGTTCGTCGCCATCGGCGAGCCCGAGACCGTCGACATCAACGTGTGGGCCGATTGGGAGGGCGTCGGCATCACGGCCCTCGCCGTGGTGATCGGCAGCCTCGTCGTGGTCGGGGTGGTGCGGACGGTCCTGCGCATGCGTCGCCGAGGTCGCCCCGTGGATGCCGCCTCCCCGGGTGACGGCGAGGCCGAGGCGTCGTCGGCCGACGATGACGGAGCCGAGAAGTGAGCGGCATCGGGCGCGCGAGCGTCATGATCGGCGCCGGCACGATCGTGTCGCGGCTGACCGGTTTCCTGCGATCGGTCGTCCTCGTCGCGGCGGTCGGCGCGGTGAGCGCGGGCGGCAACGCCTTCGCCGTCGCGAACCAGCTGCCCAACAACATCTACGCGATCATCTCGACGGGCCTGCTGAGCGCCGTCGTGGTGCCGCAGATCGTCAAGGCGGCCGCGCACGACGACGGCGGCCGGGCCTTCGTCTCGAAGCTGTTCACCCTGGGCACGGTCGTGCTGCTGGGCGCCACGCTGCTCGCGACGATCGCGGCTCCTTGGCTCGTCGCTCTGTATGCCCCGAAGTACGGACCCGAGCAGCAGGCCCTCGCGACGGCGTTCGCGTATTGGTGCCTGCCGCAGATCCTGTTCTACGGCTTGTTCGCCCTCGTCGGCGAGTCGCTCAATGCCCGGCGAGTGTATGGACCGTACACGTGGGCGCCGATCGTGAACAACGTCGTGTCGATCGCCGGCTTCCTCATCTTCATCTGGCTGTTCGGGCCGGCCGGCGCCACGACGGTGTGGACGCCCGGGATGATCGCCGTGCTCGCCGGAACCGCGACGCTGGGCATCGTCGTGCAGACCGGCATCCTCTTCGTCTTCTGGCGGCGCACCGGACTCCGCGTCCGCCCGGATTTCCGGTGGCGCGGCGTCGGTCTCGGGCAGATCGGCAGGCTCGCGGGCTGGACGTTCCTGATGGTGGTCGCCGGGCAGCTGGCGGGACTTGTCCAGTCGCAGGTGATGTCGAACGTCCCCAAGGGCGACCCGGGCATCTTCGTCGCGCAGAACGCCTGGCTGCTGTTCATGCTGCCGTACTCGATCATCGTCCTGTCGATCGGCACCCCCTACTTCACGCAGCTCAGCGAGCACGCGCGGGCAGGTCGCGACGAAGAGGTCCGCGCCGACATCGGTCGCAGCATCCGCACGCTCGGCTTCTTCGTGGTGGCGGCGACGGCCGCCCTGGCCGTTGCCGCCATCCCGGCCTCTCGGATCTTCACCGGCGATCCCGCCGAGGCCGTCGGTGCAGCCCAGGTGCTCCTCTGCTATCTCGTCAGCCTGATACCGCTCGCCGTCCTGTTCGTCGTGCAGCGCACTTTCTACGCCTACGACGACACGCGCACCCCGTTCCTCTTCACTGTCCTGCAGTGCGCACTCGTGGTCGGCTCGGCCTGGGGGGCCTTGTGGGCCTTCACCGCCGGCGTCCTTCCCTCCGCGCAGCTCGTCGCGGCGGTCGCCCTCGGCCAGTCGGTAGCGAGCGTCGTACAGGTGATCGTCGCGACGTGGCTCCTGCATCGTCGGCTGGGCGGCATCCAGATCGCCTCGTGGCTCTCCGCCCTCGCCCGGTTCGCCCTGGCGGCGATCCCCGCAGGGATCGTCGGCTGGTTGGTCTTCCAACTCATGGGCGGCGTCGACGGCTGGACCGTGTCGGGTCAGATCCTGGGGGCGGTGGGTGCGGCCATCATCGGCATCGTCGTGATCGCCGTGTACGTCGGCATCCTCGCGATCTTCCGCGCACCCGAGCTGACCGTCGCAACCGGGCTCGTACGCCGCTTCCTGCCGCGCGGACGCTGAGCGCGCCGACGCCGAACCGGACGGCGGAATGCCACGCGGTTACCATGTGTTGAGGCATCCGGAGCCTTGTTCGTCCGATTCGGACGACATCGGGCTTCACGACGGAAAGGTGCGCACGTGCGTCAGGTCATCATCATCGGGTCGGGTCCTGCGGGGTACACCGCCGCCATCTACGCGGCCCGCGCGAACCTGAGCCCGCTCGTCGTGGCGAGCTCGGTCGAGGCCGGCGGCGAGCTGATGAACACCACCGAGGTCGAGAACTTCCCGGGCTTCCCCGAGGCGATCATGGGGCCCGACCTCATGGCCAAGATGCAGGAGCAGGCCGAGCGCTTCGGCGCCGAGGTGCTCTACGACGACGTCGTGTCGCTCGACATCGACGGCCCCGTCAAGAAGATCACCCTCGGCAGCGGCGCCACTCACGAAGCGGACTCGCTCGTTTTCGCGACCGGCTCCGCCCCTCGCAAGATCGGCATCGAGGGCGAGGCCCGTCTGTCGGGCCGCGGTGTCTCGTACTGCGCGACGTGCGACGGGTTCTTCTTCCGCGAGCGTGTGATCGCGGTCGTCGGCGGCGGTGACTCGGCCATGGAAGAGGCGACGTTCCTCACCAAGTTCGCGTCGAAGGTGTACATCATCCACCGCCGTGACGAGCTGCGCGCCTCGAAGATCATGCAGGAGCGCGCGTTCAAGAACGAGAAGATCGAGTTCGTCTGGAACAGCGAGGTCGTCGACATCCTCGGCGACGAGGCCGTCACCGGCGTCGTGCTCGAAGACACCGTCGACGGCACCCGCCGCGACTTGGCCCTGGACGGCGTGTTCGTCGCGATCGGCAACGACCCGCGCACGCACCTCGTGCACGACAAGCTGCAGCTCACCCCCGAGGGCACCGTGTGGGTCGACGGCCGTTCGTCGCGCACGTCGCTGCCCGGCGTGTTCGCCGCCGGCGACGTGATCGACCCGACCTACCGCCAGGCCGTCACCGCTGCGGGCAGCGGCACTGTCGCAGCCCTCGACGTCGAGCACTACCTCGCCGCGCTCGGCGAGGCCGGTGCGCCCGACCCCGCAGGGGCTGAGATCGACGGACTGGCGGATGCCGCGACCCTGGGTCGCTGAGCGACGCACACCCTACGCCCAGCAACGGACCGGAATGATTCCCTGACCGGCGTTGTTGACGCCGATGACAGACTTCCCACCGAAGGAGACAGAAAGATGACCGCCAAGGCGACGACCTCCGCCACGTTCGAGCAGGACGTGCTCCAGGCCGACGGCCCAGTGCTCGTCGACTTCTGGGCCGAGTGGTGCGGGCCGTGCCGTATGGTCTCGCCCGTCCTCGACCAGATCCAGTCCGAGCACCCCGACAAGATCACGATCCTGAAGCTCAACGTCGACGAGAACCCCGATCTCGCGATGAAGTACCAGATCACCTCGATCCCCGCGATGAAGGTGTTCCACGGCGGTGAGGTGAAGACGACGATCATCGGCGCCAAGCCGAAGTTCGCCCTCGAGCAGGATCTCGCCGCGTACATCGGCTGATCCCGAACGCTGCAGAAGGCCCCGTCAGGCCGCCGCCTGACGGGGCTTTCTGCTGTCTCCCACCACATGCCGCACCAGGAATGTGAGGATTCCTGAACTTTTCTGCGCCGCGGTGTCGATCTGGGCGAGGCTGGTTCGACGCACAAGGTGACGGGCCAGAACGGACCCGCCGGGCCGGGATGGCCCCGACGAGAGGGAAGAATCATGCGTTACATGCTCATCATGCAGGTCGATGCCGAAGCCGCCGCCGCGTTCGACCCGACCACGACGGACATGTCCGAGGCATACGCCGCCATGGGCCGCTACAACGAAGAGCTGCAGAAGGCCGGGGTCTTCCTCAGCGCGGAGGGCCTTTCGGATGCCGCCGAGGGCTTCCGGGTCGACTTCACGTCGGCGCCGCCGGTCGTGACCGACGGCCCGTACGCCGAAGCCAAGGAGGTCTTCACCGGCTTCTGGATCATCGAGGTCGCCACCCGCGAAGAGGCTGAGCACTGGGCGCGCAAGTGCCCGCTCGGTCCCGGCACGGCGCTCGAGGTCCGCCGGGTCAACGAGCTCAGCGACTTCGATCAGAACGACGAGTGGGTCACCAAGGAGCAGGAGTGGCGTGCCGCCAACGCCTGACTCCGGGTCAGTTCGCGTCGACGCGCACCGTCGCATCCCAGCGGCGGTGCGTGTTCGCGTCGCCGAGCAGCCGCCACACCGCGGCGGTCAGGGGAGGGTAGTCGAGGGCGATCTGCCGCAGGACGCGGTAGTGCCGGCTCGCATTGGGCCGTGCGCCACCGTTCTCTGCGATGTTCTCGGCGCGCAGCATGAAGACGACCAGCTCGTCGACCGACGGCAGGTCCTCCATGAAGTCCCACGGATCTTCGCCGCTGCGCAGTCTCTCGGCGATCAGCACCGACAATTCATCGGCGGCTTCGGCACGGAGCAGCTCGAGGCTGGCTCTTCTCCTCGGAGTCTGCTCGTCGTTCGCCACCACTCCAGGGTACGTCCCCACACCGACACCCGGGTCGTGCGGGGGACCGGTCGCTCTACGCTGAGAGCATGACGCCGGTGCCCGAGCAGGATCCCCGCACCTCGGGCATTCGTGCCGTCGAGGCGGTGTGGCGCGACCAGTCCGCACGCATCGTCGCCGCCCTCACCCGCCACACCGGCGACTTCGCGTGGGCGGAGGATCTGGCGCAAGAGGCGCTCGTCGAGGCGCTCGACGCGTGGCCGAAGTCCGGCATCCCCGATAGTCCCGGGGCCTGGCTGATGTCGGTGGCCAAGCGACGCGCGATCGACGGCTGGCGCCGGCGCGAACGCATGGCCCAGCGCGAACCGCTGTTCGTGACGGAGGCACTCCAGGCCGAGGCATCCGATCCCGTCCCCGGCGACGCCGATCCCGACCGCATCGACGACGACGTCCTGCGTCTGGTGTTCGTCGCCTGTCACCCGGTGCTGCCGGCCCAGGCCCGGCTCGCGCTGACGCTCCGCACCGTCGCCGGCCTCACGTCCGAGCAGATCGCCCGCGTGCTGCTCATGACCGTGCCCACGGTGCAGCAGCGGATCGTGCGCGCCAAGAAGTCCCTCGCCGCGGCAGGCGTGCCCTTCGAAGTGCCCGACCGCACCGAACGACCCATGCGCCTCGCGAGCGTGCTGCAGGTCATCTACCTGCTCTTCACCGAGGGGTACTCGGCCGCGGAAGGGGAACGGCCTCTCCGGCCTGATGTCGCGCGTGAAGCCGTGCGTCTGGGCCGGCAGCTCGAGACGCTCATGCCGGGCGAGCCCGAGATCTCATCGCTCATCGCGCTCATGGAGTTCCAGTCCTCGCGTTTCGCCGCCCGCATCGATGCCGAGGGCCTCCCGCTCACTCTCGAGCAGCAGGACCGACGCCGCTGGGACCGTTCCGCGATCTCGCGCGGCTCGCACGCACTTCGTCGAGCGGATGCCGCAGGCCGCGGCCTCGGGTACTACGGACTGCAGGCGGCCATCGCGCAGTGCCACGCCGTTGCACCCACGTTCGCCGACACGGACTGGGACAGGATCCTCCGCCTCTACGACGCTCTCGATACGCTCGCGCCTTCGCCCGTCGTGCGCCTCAATCGGGCGGTCGCGCTGTCGATGGTCGACGGCCCCGAGGCCGCCCTCGAGGTCGTGGCCGATCTCGAGCCGGAGCTCACCGGCTTCCGCCCCCTGGTCGCGGTGCGCGCCGAGCTGCTCGAACGGCTCGGAAGAATGGATGCCGCCACCTCGGAGTTCCTCGCCGCCGCCGAGCTTCCCGGCAATGCCGCCGAGACCGAGGTGCTGCGACGCCGGGCCGCCGTGCTGGCCGGCGGCCACTGAGCGAGCGGGATCCCCGGTCGTTGTGCGGGCGACGAAAGAGCGAGGCGTAGCGCCCGTGGCCGCCGCACACCTGCGGGTGGACCCGCTTACGACGCCTCGGCCGCGCCGTACTCCGTCTCGCCGAGCTCCTCGAGGATCCGGTTGAGGTCCTGGATCGTCGCGAAATCAATGCTGATCTGGCCTTTACGCGCCGTCAGCGAGATCTTCACGCGTGTGTTGAGTCGGTCACCGAGTCGCTCGGCGACCTCGTCGAGGTGTGCACGGCGTGATCCGGCCTGCGGCTTGGCCGCACGCACGGGTGCGGCATCCGGAAGCTTCGCCGCGGCCTCCGCGGCACGCACCGAGAGGTCCTCGTTCACGATCTTGTCGGCCAGGCGCTGCATCGCCGTCGCGTCCTCGAGTGAGAGGATCGCACGCGCGTGGCCCGCTGTGAGCACGCCGGCCGCGACGCGCTGCTGCACGGGGACCGGCAGCTTCAGCAGGCGGATCGTGTTGCTGATCTGGGGGCGTGAGCGGCCGATGCGGGTGGCGAGCTCCTCCTGCGTGATGCCGAAGTCCTCGAGCAGCTGCTGGTACGCCGACGCCTCTTCGAGCGGGTTGAGCTCGGACCGGTGCAGGTTCTCGAGCAGCGCATCGCGGAGGAGGTGCTCGTCGGCGGTGTCGCGCACGATCGCGGGGATCGAGTCGAGGCCGGCCTCTCGAGCGGCGCGCGTGCGGCGCTCACCCATGATGAGCTCGTACTCGCCCTTCTCGTTGAGGCGCACGACGACCGGCTGCAGCACGCCGAACTCGCGGACGCTGTGGACCAGCTCGCCGAAATGCTCGGGGTCGAAGTTCGTGCGCGGCTGGCGGGGATTGGGAACGATGTCGTTCGGATTGATGTGCGCGAGACGGGCGCCGGGCACCTCGACGAGGTCTTCTTGCGGCTCAGGCTCGGGCTGCGCGTCGGCCTTCGACTTCACTGCCGAAGCTGCCGCGCCGGGCTCGGCTTCGTCCACCGCGACCGCGCGAGGGAAGAACACATCTGCGGGACGCTCGTCGGCCTGCTCGTTGGTCGGGATGAGTGCGCCGATTCCACGGCCGAGTCCTGTGCGCTTCGCTGCCATCAGGCGCCCCTTTCATTCGAGGCGCTGTCGCGCCGGATCATCTCGACGGCCGCTTCACGGTACGCGATGGCGCCGGCCGACTGTCCATCGTAGGCGAGAACCGACTGCCCGAAACTCGGCGCCTCTGAGACGCGCACCGAGCGGGGGATGATCGTGTCGAGCACCTGGCTGGGGAAGTGGGCACGGACTTCATCGGCGACCTGCTGCGCAAGGCGCGTGCGACCGTCGTACATCGTCAGAAGGATGGTCGACAGCTGCAACCGCGGGTTGAGGTGCTTCTGGATCATCTGGACCGTGCCGAGCAGCTGGCTCAGACCCTCGAGCGCGTAGTACTCGCACTGGATGGGGATGAGCAGCTCGCCGGCGGCGGTGAAGGCGTTGATCGTCAGGAGGCCCAGCGACGGCGGGCAGTCGATCAGAATGAAGTCGAGCAGATCCGGGTTGTTCGCCAGGTAGTCGTCGACCGCGACGCGCAGTCGGTGCTCGCGCGCCACCTGGGACACCAGCTCGATCTCGGCGCCGGCGAGGTGGATCGTGCTCGGCGCGCACAGCAGATTGGGCGACTCCGGGCTCACCTGGATGATGTCGGCCAGCGGGAACTCGTCGATGAGCACGTCATAGACGCTCGGAATGTCCGACGTGTGCGGAACTCCCAGAGCCGTGGATGCGTTGCCCTGCGGGTCGAGGTCGATCACGAGCACCCGAGCACCGCGCTCGGCCAAGGCCGCCGCGAGGTTGACGGTGGTCGTGGTCTTGCCGACACCGCCCTTCTGGTTCGACACGGTGAGGACGCGAGTACGCCCGGTGAGGTGCACCTCGGCCTCTTCGAGTGCCTTGCGGCGTGCCGTCAGATCCGCGAGCTCCCGCGCGATCGGGGAGTCCTCGTCTTCCTGCTCGACGTCTGCGGCGTCTTCCTGCGCGATGGGTGGTTCCTCTTCTTGCGTGCTCGTGGGGGCTTCGTCGATGGCGGCCGGTTCGGCGCCTGCCGATTCACTGCTGGCCTCGGGGTCGGCGGGCTGTTCGTCAGCGGAATCCTCAGCCTGCTCCGCGGGGGCGACCTCGGTGCGCTCGACAGGAGCCGGCTGGGTGTGATCTGCGGGCGTGCCGTCAGCGTACTCGCCGGATGCGACATCGGCGTCGACGGCCGGTCCGCTCACGGCATCGGGGATCTCTGCTTCGTCTGCCGCCGGTGTCGGGTGTTCGTCGACCGTGACGTCCGCTACGGCGGGCTCAGGCTCGGGGGAGGACTCGGCGTCGGCAGCGGTGTCGGCAGCGGCTGCAGCCACCTGAGAAGACTCCCGGTCGGGCGTCCAGACAGCTTCGGGCGCCGCCGATGAGTCGCGGTCCGGGGTCCAGACCTCGTCTTTCGTCGCGGTCTCGGAAGGGGCCAGCGTTGTGACGATCGGCGGACCGTCGGATGAGACGGATGCCTGAGCCTCGGTCTCGTGGGGTTGTTTCACGTGAAACTCTCCCCCTTGCGCGAGCCGCTCAACATCGCTCTCCACCTTATCCCGCCTTCCCCCCATCCCCAGCCGCCGAAGCCACTTGTTCATTCGTTCCTTACCATTCCGCGCGGAGCATCTATGTCCCTAGTCAACCTCGCACATGCCGTTCCGCCCCGCCAACCCGCCGCTCACGTGCGAAGCGATCGACCGCCGGATCACGCATGTCACCCTGCTCAGGACTGAACGCCACGGATGCAAGTTCTCCCGCGTGTTTCCGGGCAAGGAAGACTCGTGGCGGCCTCGCAATCGACCATCTTGAAGAGCGCTTCGTCTACGCGCCGCGGCGCCCTCTGACGCCGTTTCGAAGCGAGTGGTTCCGACCGATGCGCGCTTCGACGTTGACGCCTGACCCGCTCTGAGCTCGAGGCGCCGGTGTCCAGAAGGCTCTCTTTCATGCGACACAGTGCCGCCTCGCACAGACGCGCCACCACACGGGGAACAGAGTGAGAGTGGATGCCGGCGGTCGTCCGTTCGGTTGCACGTCGGGTCCACGCGCCCGCACTCGGCGCAGGCCGGCCGTCGACTACCGCTGCAACGCATTGCGCATGCGATCGCTGAGGCGTGCGCATCTGTGGCGCTCGAGATGTACCGCCGACGCGCGACGCGCGTCCAGCCCGCTCACCATCGGGAGGCGCACCCATGCCCAACTGGCGGCAGGCACAGCACTGTCGGACCAGCGACCGAACGCGGTCTCGACATCCGCATCATCCGCATGATCCCGACAGGGCGTCACTCGCGGTGTTCTGGAACGAACTGATGCAGGCGCAACGCGGCAGAGATCCTCCGACTCTGCATGCACACCCACCCTCCGCCTGTCCCGTGCGCCTCAGGGGAGCAGACCGGCGCTCTGTTGCCGCGCTGTCACGACATCACGTGACTCCAGTCCGCGGGTCGCGGTCGTTCGCGTCCCGTGGCGTTCCGTCGTCGCTCCGATGACTGCGCGTCTGTGCCGCTTCGACGGCGTTTCACGTGAAACGCCGTCGATTCCTCCCTGCTGGCTGCGGTTGTCGCGTGAGATGTTTGCTGGCGAGCCCGCCGTGGCAGAGAGATCCTGCTTCTCCAGCGCAGGCCCAACGTTCTCCGCCATCGTCACCGGAGCGACATTGCTTCCGCGCGGGCGCGAGCCGCCGGCTCACAAACGGTGGACCACGGATCAGGGCGAACCCCGACCGTCGCAGCGCTAGGGCGGGACTGTGGCGCCTTGACACCGAGCACCACGTTTCGGCACCACAGCACGACTCGCCATGTGGGGGACAAACCTTCCCCTCAGACAGTGCTTCTCGTGCACGGCGCGTGTTCCCAGCAGAACCTGATCAGGAGCGGCTGGCGCCCCTGGCCGCGAAGCCAGCCCGGTCGGCGTGTGAGTTCAGTTGGCCGGCGTGCCGGTGATCAACAAGGATCTGCGCAGAATCCTGACAAGACGCTCTTTCGCACGTTGTTTCACGTGAAACGCAACGTGCAACGGCCCAATCCAGTGGGAGCGTGAACTTGACGCGGCAGATTCCTGCTCGCCCTGGCTGCTGCCCCAGCCCCGTAGGGTTCCTTGCGCGCGAGCGTGCGCTGGCTCTGAGCTCCGCCGGCCCAAGGGGCAGGTTGGGAGTCTCGCGCCCTCTCGCTGCTCTATCCAAGGCCGGACCATCGGGCACCAGAGCTCGGGAGCACGAAGGCTCCAGAACCCCGGGGGGCACGAGGGCTCCAGAGCTCGGGGGATACGAGGGCGATGAGCTGCGCGTGTTCGCTGCGCAGCCTGGTCGGCCGCTCCTGCCCGTGCAGTCGCCGGCGAGCACACCTTGAGTGTTGCGGGGGTTGCCATTGGCGCTGATGATCTGGGCGTGATGGTCTCCCGTGATTTCCGCCACCTTGACGGCCAAGCACGTCCGTCCGTCCTGACGCGGCGCCCGCACGTCGGCAAAGCGACGCAAACATGAAGGCGTTGGCCTCGTGTTTCACGTGAAACACGAGGCCGACGCTCCTTCGGCAGGCATCCAGGGGTTCGCGCGATAGTTTGGCCGGCCGACATCAACCAGCGCGTGGGCACCGTACGTTCCGTGGTCCCGGCAGGGCGGTCTGTCGAGATGGCGCAATGGCTGTGCGGGCGCCCACCGCTCACACCCGCCTATTTCACGGCGCGGACTCGCCCGAGTACGTCGGCCAAGGACGTCGCATCAGTCCAGTCGCGCGGTGTTTCACGTGAAACATGGCTCGCTGCGAGACGAAACGGTCTACTGACGTGCCGAACCGTTCGCCTCGCTGGCAGTGCCCGCCCGAAGCGCACGGCGGTGTGGGACTCAGAGTCCGGGCCGGCCTCGTCTAAACGCTGGGATCTCAAACAGCCCCGTGTCGCGGCTACCTCACGCGAACGCGGTCCACCCCACTGCAGACGCGATTGTGCACGGGAGATCGTGTCCGATCCGATCGACGCCGACACACATCCCGGCAGCACAGGCGTCCACTGAGATCCGCGCCCTATGCCCAGGGCCAGGGCGGTCTCGATCCATTCCCATGCGTGGCGGATCCCACGTGACCGCGGTTGACTGCCCGAATGCTCGTTCGACCAGATCGTGCTTTCCGTTCACATCCGCATCCGCATGAGCAGACCACGTCCCATCCTGGTGCTCTGCTCAATGACCGAACCCTCACACGTTGGGCAACCGGGCTGACTCTGCGCCGTTGAGACGACTACCCGCCCCAACTTCGAGGACGCAGGCGCCGCAAGCGCGCGCAACGGGCCCGTCACCGCCCGCGCCCATCTGGGCCACTCGCCCCCTTGCGTGGCGGGCTTCTCAGGCAAGCGCGCGGAACGGGAATCCTGTGCGGCTGAGGCCCCGCCCCACCAAAAGAGCGCCTCGATCTGGTCGCCACGCGTCAGGTAGACGTCCGCGCGGCTCGCCTCAACGCAGCAACGTATGGCGTTGAGCCTGCGGGAGGCGGACCGCTCGGGCGGCACCTTCCTCCACCCGTCAGCGCACAGTCTTCAGTCGCTACCGCCCGCCAGGCCACATCGCGCCTCCCTCGCAGTACTCGCAGCGCAGACATCCACGCCGCCGACGACACCCATCTGCTCGCGCGTGCGAGAAGCCCGTGAAGCCACGATGTTTCACGTGAAACACCAATCTCCAGAGGGTCTGTGACCACACGCCGCCACCCAACCAGCCCCGCGGGCACGATCGCACCGACGCAGCGGCACCGGCCCCGAGTTCCCGAACCAGCCCGAGCGCCAGTGAAGACCCCGCACCCGCGAGCCGCGGTGGTCGAGCGCTGGTCTCCTTCAGTCGATGACGAGGGACTGACGGTGCGCGCGACTTTGCGGCGCGACTGTGACGCAGTGTCGACCTCACAGCGCCGCGCAGCCAAGAGATCCATGGGTTGACACGGCACCTTGCTGTGCGACGCGGTGGATCTGTTTGCTCCACATCTCCCGCAAACACGCGCTAGGAGGCGACAACAGCAGCGAATCGCGCATGTTTCACGTGAAACGGCGATCGTGTCTCGCCCACACTCGCGGCCAGTACTGGATGCCGTGGAGTCCAATCGACAACACGTACACACAGCTCCCTCCGCCAACCACAGCCATTGCCCTGAGCCCACCGATCCTCGGCATGCGGCACACGACCCGCGACCGGCACCTGCAGCCGACGAGGCGGTCCCCGCCTCACTCGCCTGCGCCGCACTCGTTCTCTCAGGCGAATCTTCTCATCGACAGCCCCGACGCTGAGCAATACGAGTCAGCACAAGGCAGGCCCTTGGACACCCACCCACCCGACCAACGCTGGACAGTGCCTCAGCCCGGAGGATAGATCGCAGGAGCTCCATCGAGGCGCGCACGCTCACCGACTGCACGCTAAGAGGTCCGCTTCGGTCGGGGAGACGTTGTACGGGTGCCGTTTCACGTGAAACGGGCTTGCGCGTGGGAGCCCGTCACCTGCAGGGAGCACAACCCTCGCCCCCTGCCGATCAACCGCAGGCGCCCAGGGTGGCTCGGTTGACCGCGGATGGACGCTGAAGACACAGGTGTCGCACCCACGATCGTGACCCCGACCCACGAATCGCACACAGAGCGTGGGCCCTTGCCGCAATGACGGCGCGGACAGCCAGCCTGCCGCGACGTTGGTAGCAGTGCCCGCAGGGTGACAGTTCCGGGCCGTGCGGCGTGGGAGTTCGGCAGCACGGCAGCGGGGGGCAGCACAACAGCGAAGGGCAGCACAACAGCGGACGGGCAGCGCAACAGCGCAGCAGCGGGACAGCGCAGCAGCGGGACAGCGCAGCAGCGGGACAGCGCAGCAGCGGGACAGCGCAGCAGCGGGAC